>SIAN01000037.1 GCA_009691715.1 Planctomycetota bacterium | reverse complement strand
TCTCCTGATGGAGACGATCCGCGAAGATCACGACCAGAGAAAGGCGGGGTTCACGTGACGCTTACATGGAGACGATCCGCGAAGATCACGACCAGAGAAAGGCGGGGTTCACGTGACGCTTACATGGAGACGATCCGCGAAGATCACGACCAGAGAAAGGCGGGGTTCACGTGACGCTTACAAGCTGCGCCATGAGAACCCGGTTCTCCTCGCGGAGCTACTCGATCACGCGCTGCTGATGGCGGTTCAGCCAACCGGCGAGGATGACGGCGAGGGCGTGGGAGATCGGCGGCATGGGGCGCGGGAGCGTAGCGGGCTGGCGCGACCACGGGGCGAACGTCGGGGGCGCATGGGATCAGCGCCATTCTTGTGGCGGCTGAAGCGGACCGCGACCGATCGGTTAATTCAACCATGCAATCGGACACGATGCCGGGATTCGGCGGCGGCCATTCGGTTGCACCCTACGGGGTGTCGGCTTGTCGCCGCTAGTCACCGGTCGGACCCGGAGCGGCGGCAACGCAGCGGTGCTGGTCGCCTCAGTCCTTTGAAGGATCAGGTCGTTTGGTTCCGAGGCTGACGACCTTTCCGAAGTCGACCGCGACCGCGTTCCAATCTCGCCGCAGGTCTGCGAGCGACGCCGTACCCGAGCACGGCTTCCTCTGCGGTTTCACGCGACTGACCCGGCGGATAGTTTATTTCTCTAAATTCACAAGTGCCTCTGCGAACGCCTTGCCCATCTGGGCAAATATTTTCGCGCTGCCAAAATAGTGGTAACCGCCGTTGGAAGCGCCTTTGAGGGCCTCCCTGTCTTTGGGCGAAAGGACTTTCTCCAAGGCGAGATCGAGCTTTTTCTGGTCGGCTTTGGTGATGCCATCAATACGCACATCGATCGCGGCATAATGTTCCGGGGATTCAAGGTCATATTGGTCATTGGCATAGACCGCCAAGACGTTCTTCCCCTTCTTCAAGTGTTCGATCTGTTCTTTTGTAAGGACAATGGAACCGTATTGCGGCTTGTCCTGCCACCAGATGTAGGTGTGAATCTCTTGTCCGTTCAAATAGACACGGAATCCTTGTCTTGCAAACACCGCGATGCGATACGAATCGCAGTTAAGATCTTCGACCTCAAAAGTCGTGCGCATCAGCAGGAATTCGCTCTTTCCCCATGTTGATTGGAACTTGTCCAACTTAATTCCGCTGTGATCCCAGACACCCTTTCCGATGGGAGCCTTGCCGGATGTCCACTTGCTGTCATCGAAGTCGGGCATGTGCCAATTCTCCATCCCGACTGGCAGCGTGATGTCGCGGAACCGCCTGGCGTCATATTGTTCCAACTTGTCATTTTTGTCGGTGACATCAACCGTAGCGAAGCGCCAGATCCGTTCCTCTGGCAGAGGCTTGCCAAGCGGCTTCCAGTAATTCTCCCATTCCCATTCGCTGTTGAAAGTTCCGTCCGCTTTCAAGGTGTGCGCCGTGGCGACGATGTTGTTGTACTCCCCCTGCCTGGGTTCTGCGGCGGCGATGTCATGATCCCAGAAGGGAGCGGTATCAACGGCAAGCACATTGCCCTTGAACTCGGGCATGTCGGCCGGCGCGGCCATGGCCTTGCGAAAATTCACATATTTATCCCCATCGACTCCCAGCACGCCGATCACGAAGGGCATCTTCGGAGCTGACAGGTCTTTGCGAACATCGCGAATAAAGTGTGACAACAGGCGCGAGTATTCATCATAGTTCTCATTGGGATAGGTCTGGCCATCAACCAGGTCGTTAAACCCTTGAAGCCAGACAAAACCGGCCAACTCATAGCCAGCCTTCTCGTCATATTCCGGACAGACCCGCTTGGGATCTGCCAGCACCTGTTTCACATGGTCGACCATCATCCGGTAAAACACACCGGAGGCTGCCTCCTTTTCTTGCTGCCATTTGTTACGGTCTTCGAGTTTGGGGACCCCGTGGGCACCCTGGGGATGCTGATCCCACACTTCCTGAATCTCCTTGGGCAGCTTGTATGACCCGGCACTGGGTGGACGGAATTCGGTGTTGAGTGACCTGCCGCCCCAGGCGGTCTTGATAATCAGAATGGGTTCCTTCACCTCTTTATCCATATAGATGCCGAAGGTGAACTCAGGACCAATATTGCCACACATCGTGGTGGGTTGATCACCACGTGCACCGAAGCCGGCAGTCAAGTTTCCCAGGCCTTCGCCATTGGCACTGCCATCATAAGGGCCGGTCAAATAGGACATCCAAACATTGTCACATACCCGCGGAGTTCCGTCGGGATTGCGCATCTCTTTGAGAAGTGGTGCCGTCAGCGGGTCCTTGCCGATATAGTCAAAAGTGCTGATTGCGGCATGCCCCTCCATGTTGGACTGGCCGGCGAGGATGAAGACCTTCACAGGTTTTTTGAGCTGCTTCTGGGGGGTGCCCGCGTTGCCTTCTTCCGCCAGAGCCACATGCGCCATTAACAACAGCGCGACTCCGGCAACTACCCCCGCAAATTGCACACTCAGCTGTTTTGCTATTTTCATTTCTCTTGCTCCTCAGTTAGTTCCATGAGCGGGATGTCCAGGATTACAAGCCTTTAGCAGCACTCCTTGCTTATCGTCGAGTTTCACGGTCATTTTATAGCCTTTTCTACGCCCACGTCCGAGTTTGAAAGCCGCGTTATATAATATGCCTGGAATGGCTCGCCAATCCCTCTGTGCGGGGAGCGCGAGGGACTCTCCTGAAGTGTCCGATTCGTTATCCTTGATTTGCCAGGCAATTTCTATGCGCAAAGTCAGAACGGCTCGGTGATGAGCACGGCTGTCAGCAGCGTGGCGGCCGTAATCATTACACAGTGTGCAGCCGTGTTGCGTGTGTAAGTCATTGGATGTTGTCTCCGGTCTTTTTCTCAGTCTCCGGGAGCAATGATCATCACCGGACCGAAAAGGCCGGATTCGTGGGGGCCGCTGATGGGTACATCCTGGGTGATGCGTGTCACGCGCTTTTCCCTGGGAAGCTTCGCGTCGCCGACGAGACGGTTGGCCCAGAGGTTGGTGATTTCCACCTTCAATGCGTTCTTGCCGCCGCGGACCAGGCCGGTGACGTCGCAGGTGTAGGGCGGCTTCCAGAGAATCCCGAGTGGCTTGCCATTCAACGTCACGTCGGCGACGTTGCGGAGTTGGCCCAAGTCCAGTTCCAGACGGCGGCCATCGGTCAGCAACTCGGCCGGCAGTTCAAATTCATTCACGTAGGTCGCGGTGCCGGAGAAGTACTTGATCCCATCGTCCGGAACCGTGGTCCAGGAAACGAGTGTGTCGAACACGCGCGATGGCGGCGCGCCCAGGTTCGGGGGGAAACGGACTTCCCATGGGCCGGTGATTTCGAACGACGCGGGCGGCTTGCTGTCCCCCTTCGCCGCCGGTGCCGGGGCAGTTTCTGGCGCGACTCCGGAAAAGACGACAAACACTGAACCAGCGGGCGGTAGACGCAGTTTCAGCCTCATCCCGCCGGGGACTCGTACGTAACCTGTGCAGGGCTCGATCTTGCCGGTGTCTGCATGCCACAGTTTCGGCAGCCGCGGCGTGACCCGGAAGGTGCAATCGGCCTCGGAATCCTCCATCTGCGTGTTGCTGACAAAGTAGATGTCGGAGTCCTGGGTGCGACGGTGAATGTAGTCGAGGTCGGCCGGTTTTCCCGGGCTGCTGTAGGCGAAATCGGGCCCGAGGCCGCGCTGCTGGAGGATCTCGCGGACCCGCTTGCGGTCGGCGATCACCCGGCCTTTGCCGTAGGGACGCCCGGACGTTTCCCCGTCCTTGCCAAGCCCCCAGATGCGTCCGGCGATGGCCTTGACCTGTTCGTCGCAGCGGGGGTAATCCGCCAGCGACGTGTCCCGCTCGGGTTTGGGACCGAGCAGCGTCGCGCCATCGCGAACGAGTGTTTCCAGCTTCTCCAGCACGGGCAGCGGGATGTCGGCGCGTTCCGGCAAGACAATGGCTTCGTAAACCACACCATGGGGCAGCGCCAGGCGGCCGTCCTTGCACTCCATGCGGTTCTCGATCACATCGGAGTTGATGACATCGTAGTCGTAACCGGTTCCGAGCGCGTCGGCGGGGGCCGGGTTGGGCCTCCCGCAATGGGCGCAGGTGTCGCCGTCCAGTCGTTTGGACTCCGGACCAATCCTGCGGGTGGCGACCAGATTGGGCGCGTCGTCGCCGTAGTAGAAGCAGACGTCCGCCACGGGTTGGCCCTGCTGCAGGAGGTAGCAGCAACGCGAGAAATAGGACAACATCGGCGCGGCTTTGGGCCACCACGTGGAGTTGACGTTGAAGTGTTCTCCGGCGTGATACATGTTTCCGGGCACTCCCCCCCGGGGCGGGGTATGCGCGAAGGTGTGGAACGTGATGCGATTCAGCCCGTCACAAAACGCGGTGTCGGCCAGGCGCTTGTATTCCAGCGGCCCGTCCTGCCAGTGCCGCCAGCCCGTGAACGACTCCGCATCGACAATCTGCCGGCCGTAGATGTGCGCGGCTGAGGCAACCTCCTTCACCACCCAGAATTGCGAGCCGTTCCAGAATTCCCCGCGAGGAATATCCACCACGCCGCAGGCGCGCAACGGTTCGGTGCGCGGGTAGCCGCCGTGGCCCGCCTCCGCCACGAGTTGCATTCCGTAGGTGTTCAGGAATTCGCGGGACTTGCGATAGTGGCCGTCGATCCACAAATCGCTGACGGTCTGGTGATAGTCGTGCTGAAAGCGCGAAGTGATCTGCGGATCGGCGAAGCTCTTGCCCTTGAGAGCGGGCAGATAGGGGATCGGGTCATAGCCGCGCCGCTCGCTGAATTCTGCGACGAACGACTCGGTCCAGTCCATCTGATCGTCCACCTCGACGCTATCCACTTCCATGTAGCGCAGCGCGTCCAGACTCGGACGCATTTTGAGGATCTGCTCGACCATGTAGCGGAAATGGGTCTCGGCCGCCTTGCCGTCGAGGTGATCGATGAGCAGACCGTTCGAGTTGGGACTGGGCACCATCAGTTTCTGGCCGGTGTTGCTGGTGATGAACCTGGCAATCACCCAGGACCCGGGCGGAACGTCCCAAGTGAGCAGCCCGTCGCGATTCATCTTTTCCATGAGGTTGATGACAGCGGCGGCATCGCGGATGACGTGGTCCGGCGATTCCAGGAAAGCCAGCACGGCGATGTCCTTGTAGTAGAGCGGCAGTCCATCGGCGCCTTTGGGTGCCTGGTTGGCCGGGAAGGGCAACACCTGCGACAACTTCGCCGGGCCGGTGACGGTGATCTCGCTGTGATAGAAGCCCTTCATTGCATCGCGCGGCTCAATCCATCCTCCACCCGCGTTCCAACTGCTCGAGGCGACCATTCCCAGGTGCAAGCCCAAGCGGTCGGCCTGATCGATGGCATGGTTGACGGCTTTGAGCGACTCGGGTCCGAGGAAGGCCGGGCCTGCCGGAATCGGTTCTTCCGGAATGGCGCTGATGACACCGATGTCCCAGATCTCCACGCCGGACATTCCTTTGGCCTTCATTTCCTCGAGTTCGTAGGTGATTCGGTCAAGATCCACGTCGCCATTCATCCAGTCCCAGAATGCGCCGGGGCGGGCTTCCATGGGCGGGTCTTGAAACAGCGCCGCCGTAGGTTCGCGCTGCGCTGCCGGGCTGGCGTGGGCAATGACGAACTCGACGAGTTCCTGACATTGGAAGAATCCGTCCCAGACGTTGTGGCCTTGCCCCGGCGGAATGCGCAGGCGCATCGAACCGCCCAACTCGCGGTAGCGGCTGGCGAGCAAGGCGGAGTTGTCCGGCAGAGGCACCACGTCATCTGCATCGCCGTGGATGTGAAAGATCGGCACCCCGGCTTTCGCCAGCGGAGCGAGGCGGTCGATCGGGTTGTTTTGTGCTAACTGTGCGTCGAGTTGTGCCGCGGTCAGGCCGTAGGCACCACAGGCACTGTCGAGGCCGGGCCAGCTGCGGAGATTGCACACCGGGTAGATGCCGGCGATGCATCCCACAGAATCCGGATGCTCGGCAGCCCAGTTGTAGAGCATCAGCCCGCCGCGACTGCGGGGTAGCAGGCACGGCTTGCGGCTGAATCCGCGCCGCTCCACCAGTTCCCGGTAGAAGGCAGTGAAGTGGGCGCGGCCCTGCGGATTGCCAAAGGACTCACCGACGTCCACGCCGGCCACCGCGATGCCGGCGGCGAGAAACCGTTCGAACATCCAGCTTTCGCGGGCCTCGGGAAGGCCGGGCAGCGTGGGCGCATACCATACCCATGGGATGGGACGATTGGCGCGACCGCTCTCCACAGCCGGGAGGATTACAAACGCGGTGCGGCCCTCGACCTCGAAGACTTCTCCCGGAATGGGCAACTCTTTTTGTGGCTTCACTGAATCGTCAGCCCAAGCCCGGTTCAGCGGGAGTGTCATCGCTATGGCCAATAGGGCCGTGACCAACACTGCGGCACGTGACAGACAGGCTTGTAATAGTGCTTTCATACTTTGTGTGTGCTGCTTTTTTGAGTGATTGGTTGCGCTGTCCGTCTTGCCAGTTTGCCGGGGGGCTCGGGGACCTGTCGAGAAGTTCCTGGGCGTGACGACTTGAACCGGCTTGAAAAGGCGCGACTTCATCAGCGGCGGTGTCTCCGTGTAAACCGGCCGGGTCTTGCCCGTACGGTGCACGCGGACGGCCGTGGCTGAATCGCGCGCCGAAGAGTCAGCCGCCGGTGCGACGAAAACCCGATGCACCGCGTGTATTCCGCGACGCAGATCTGGCTACCGATGGCGTCTCGACCGCTACGCCACAAGGCGATGGTAGTAGCTGAGAAGCCCGCCGAGCCGTCGTCGGTTGATGACGCGCCCAGTCATGGCGTCGTCGAGAGGCCCCGGTTCGATGAGCACGTTGCCGATGCCCTGATGAGGTTGCTTTGCGTTGTAGTGCGCAACGTACTCGGCCAGCGCGTGCCGCAACGACCCCGGCCCGATGAAGATCATGCGGCTCAGGCACTCGGACTTGATGGAGCGCACGAACCGCTCGGCGAAGACGTGGAGCAGAGGCGGCATGGGGCGGCGGAGCGTGCCGGGCTGGCGCGGTCAAGGGGCGAGCGTCGGGGGCTCATGGGATCAGCGCCATCCTTGTGGCGGCTGAAGCGGATCGCGACCGATCGGTTGGTTCGGCCATGAAATCGGCCACGATGCCGGGATTCGGCGGCGGCCGTTCGGTTGCACCCTACGCCCTGGACGGGGCGTCCGTCTGAGTCCTTGCCGGAAAACGTCGGCGAGAGTTGGTCGTGTCCAAGTACGTGCCTGAGGCTATGCGCGCGGAGAACTCCCGGCTCGCAGGCGACAACGTCCGCCTCGCGGCCGAGGTCGCTATGCGCGCGCGCAGCGTCGCATCGAGCCAACCGGGATCGACGATGCGATCGGCGGCACCCGCTCGCTCGGCAAGCTCGAGCAACCGCTGGACGCAAGGAGCCTTTGCCGGCGCAACCGCGCTCGCGGCCACGCATGCCGCCACGCACGCCGCTGCGCCGATCCCAACGAACCACGCGACGCTCGAGCGCACCGAAGAGTTCCTTCGCGGTGCACGCTACGGGACGCCCAGGGTCAATGCACCGGCAGCGTCCCTCAGCGCGTCGGGACGGCGCTGCCCTCGGTCGAGAGGAGGATGGCGTCGATCTCGGATGGGTCCGGGCCGTCTTCCGCGCGCTTGATGTCGCCCTTCGCGATGATCACGAGCACGCCTTTCCCACGGCCATTGCCATCGCCGCGACGCACGCTGCCGCTGATCGTGACGCTCGCCGCCGTGACCAGCGTCGCACTGCCGCAAAGCTCGCCGGAGAGACTCTTGATGTCGCTCTTGAAGAAGAAGACGCTTCCGTCGGCGGCGTAGCGGGTGCTCGACAGCAGCATGGCCGGCACCTGGATCGCCGTCGCCTTGGTCCAGAGCTCGACTTGCAGGTGATCCTTCGCGAGCACGACCACCGCGTCAATTCCTGCGGGCGCGACCATCGTCGCCCTGGCCTCGAGCGCTGCGTAGTCGACCAATTCCAGCAGCTCGCGTGGCGCGCGCGCATCGAGCGGAGCAGCGACGCCCGCAGTTGAATCGCCGGCCGCGGCGAGCGTCGGGCGCTCCTCGCGCTGCACGATCGCGCCGAGTGACAGCGCGCCGACGATGGCGACGACCGCGACGATCTGCGACGCGCGTCTGGGTGCGCCTTCCATGGCGATGAGCTCCGGAGATGGGTCCGGAGCTGCTATCGACCCCTCACGGACGGCGACCGCGCGCGATCGTGATGGCGCGCGGCGGAACCTTTTTCGCCGACCGTCGTGCCGTCAGGCCAGCCAGGCGAACGGGCGTCCGACCCAGCGCGCCACGCGCTGCATCAGCCGTCCCCACGTTGCGCGCGCGCTGCGTTGTGCTTCAAGCCGCAGGGCATTGCTGATCCGATCCGAGTAGCCATCCATCGCGAGCTCCTTAGTCCCGGAACACCACGACCGAGCGCACCATGGCCCACGCCCCCGCAGCGCTTGGCCAGCGCCGTGTGAAGCAATGGTGAATTCGGCAGCTCATGGGGTGGAGGTAGAGTCCCTCCCCGAAAATTCACGGACTTCGCCATCGCGGCTGGTCCGTCGTGCCACCCACCGAAGCGACCACCGATGCAACCTCCGAAGCAGCACCTGATGGAGCCAAAGATGTCGTCCCGCCTCATGCGCCGCGGCGTTGCCACGCTTGGCCTCGCCGCTCTCGGGTTCGCACCCTCTCTCCGGGCGGATGAAGGCATGTGGACCTACGACAACCCCCCGCTCGCCCAGCTGAAGGAGCGCTACGGCTTCGAGCCGAGCCGGGAGTGGCTCGACCACCTCCGGCTCTCCTCGGTGCGCTTCATGTCGGGGGGGTCGGGCTCCTTCGTGTCGAAGGACGGCCTGGTGATGACCAATCACCACGTTGGCGCCGACTCGATCTCCAAGCTCTCCACCGCCGAGCGTGACCTGCTGAAGAACGGCTTCGCGGCCGCCGGCAAGGAGGCGGAGCTGGCCTGCCCCGACCTCGAGCTGAACGTGCTGACCTCGATGGAGGACGTGACCAAGCGCATCACCGACGCCGCCGCCGCCGCCAAGGACTCCGCCGAAGCCAACACGCTGCGGAAGGCCGCCGTCGCCGCGATCGAGAAGGAAGAGAGCGAGCGGACCAAACAGCGCTGCGACGTCGTGACGCTCTATCGCGGCGGCGAATACTGGATCTATCGCTACGACCGCTTCACCGACATCCGGCTGGTCTTCTGCCCCGACAAGCAGGCGGCCTTCTTCGGCGGCGATCCCGACAACTTCACCTTCCCGCGCTTCGACCTCGACGTCTCCTTCTTCCGTGTCTACGTCGACGGCAAGCCCTACCAGCCGAAGCACTGGCTGACCTGGAATCCCGACGGCTGCCGCGAGAACGCGCTCGTGTTCGTCTCCGGCCATCCGGGCAGCACCAGCCGCCTGCTGACCGCGACGCAGATGGAGTTCCAGCGCGCCGTCGCGCAACCGCGCAGCCTGAAGTTCATGAGCGAGCTGATCACGACGCTGCACGAGTTCGGCAAGCAGAGCCCGGAGAGCTACCGCCGCGCCGAGGACGACATCTTCGGCCTCGAGAACTCCTACAAGGCGCGTTTCGGCCAGCTCGGCGGGCTGAACGATCCCGAGCTGATGGGACGCAAGCGCGGCGAAGAAGCGGAGCTGCGGCAGAAGCTGACGAGCGATGCGGTGGCATTGGCCGAGTACGACACGGCGGTGGCCGCGATCGACGGCGCCTACGCGAAGCTCGCGGCGTTCACGAACCGGCAGTACTGGGCGCGCCTGAATGGCAAGTCCGTCGGCCATGCGCTCACGCTGGTGCGCGCGGCCACGGAACTGCCGAAGCCGAACGGGGAGCGCCTCCCCGGCTTCGGCGACGCGGGACTGCCGGCGCTCAAGCTGCGCACCTTCTCGACGGCGCCGATCTATCTCGATCTCGATGAGCTGATGCTGTCGGCGACCTTCACTGCGTCGCTGCGCGAGCTCGGCAACGACGATCCATTCATGACGGCGGCGCTGAACGGACAGACGCCGGCCGAGGCCGCGAAGGCGGCGGTCGCCAGCACGACGCTCGCCGACCCGGCCGTGCGCAAGACGTTGTTCGAGGGTGGGCAGGCCGCCATCGACGCGTCGACCGATCCGCTGATCGCGCTGGCGAAGCGAGTCGACGGGGTCCTGCGCGAGCTGCAGAAGCGCTACGAGGACGAGGTCACGAGCGTCGAGGCGGCGCAGGGCGAGGCGATCGCACGCGGCCGCTTCCGCGCGTTCGGCAAGAGCAAGGCGCCCGATGCCACCTTCACGCTGCGGCTCAGTCCTGGTGTGGTGAAGGGCTACGAGTCGGGCGGCAAGCAGATCCCGTGGAAGACGACGTTCGCCGGCCTGTTCGAGCGCCATGCCGCGTTCGGCGGCAAGCCGCCGTTCGATCTCACGCCACGCTGGCTCGAACGGAAGTCACGCTTCGATCTCAACGCTTCGTTCGATCGCGCCACGCCGTTCAACTTCGTCTCGACCAACGACATCATCGGCGGCAACTCCGGCAGCCCGGTCATCGGCCTCGACGGCCGCATCGTCGGGATCATCTTCGACGGCAACATCGAAAGCCTGCCCGCCGCCTACATCTACGACGAACGGCAGGCGCGTTCGGTGTCGGTGCACAGCGCCGGGATCCTGCTGGCGCTGCGCGTGGTCTACGACGCAAACGATCTGGTCGCGGAACTGCTCGGCGGATCGAAGAGCGCGGCGGGAAGCTGAGCCGCACGAGCCGGCGCCCCGATCAGCGGGGCGCCGGTGCGAAGCGGCCGCGCCGCAGCAGGATCGCCGCCGCCACGATCCACGCCGACTGCGCGACGATGATCATCAGCATCGCGTGCAGGTGCAGCCGCACTTGGCCGCTCGCGCTGCCAGCGACGATGACCGCGCCAAGCAGCAAGCCGCTCCATGCGAGCGTCGGCGCGACGTGCCGGCGACAATCGACAGCGCGGCGCCGCGCACGATCGAAGAGCGCAGGTCGAGGCGTTCGAACAGGCGCCACCAACCGAGCAAGCCGACCCCCATCAGCACGATCAGCCCGCCGTGGACGAACCGGTCACGCCACGCGATGGCGACGAGCGACGCGACCCGCTCTGCCAACTCGCCGCCGTGCCCCACCGGGTGCAACGTCATCAAGACCACGCTCAACGCCGCGGATGCGGCCCATCGCGTGCCTGCGGTGCGGTCGCGTGCTGCCTCGTCCATCGCTTGCCTCCTGATTCAGCGCGTGGCGGACTTGGCGCGCAGGAACGTTGCGAGACCTTCCGGATCGTCGGTGCCGACGACGAGGCGACTGCGTTCGAGCATGACCTCGACGGCGTCCTTGCCGCGCAGGTTCCAGGTCCAGCCACCGCCCGGTGCCGAGTGAATCCCGACGCCGTGGAGCCAGCTGGTCCTGATCGGCCGCACGGATCGGATCGAGGCGTAGCGCACGCGACGGCGGAAGAGCTCGCACGGTCCGAACGCGATCCGCAGCGCGTCGCCGTCGTCGTGGACGCGCAGTCGCGCAAACAACCCCGCGAGCGCGGCGAGGAGCAGGCCGACCAGCGCGAGGATCAGCGCGATCGCGCGGCCGTCATCGTCGACGACGGTCGATGCGACCACGGCGGCGGCGATCACGTGCGCGAAGCCTAGAGCGACAAAGATGAGGTGAAGGACGCCGCGTTGGGTGTGGTCGTAGCGCATCGGAAGGGCCTCTTGATCGGCAGGGATGGCGGCAAGCTACGGCAAGGGACCGCCGGCCATTCGCGGCGCCCTGCGGCACCTCGCACCAACGACCAGGGCATCGCGCCGTAGCGCTGTCGTCTCGCCGTGCACCGCGGTGCAACGCCGGGGCCTGGAGTCGAAGATGACGCTCGTTCGATCGCTGGTCGCGCTCGGCTCCATGCACGTGGCACTGTTCGCGACGCCGCGATCGCGAGCCACTCACTACGACTTCACCGCCCGCCTTGCCGCCGTTCGCGCCTACGCCGAAGCGCACGGGCCGTTCGGGCTGCGCGGCGTTGTGACGATCGAGCACGACGGCGTCGAGCAGCTCGCGCTCGGCATCGGCCGAGTCGCCGCTGGCGGCGCGCCGATCACGCCGGACTCCGTCTTTGACCTCGGCTCCAACTCGAAGTGCTTCACCGCGGCGGCGATGGTGCTGCTGGTCGATCGCGGAGAGATTGCGCTCGATGACTCGCTCGCCAAGTTGCTTTAGGGCATGCCGGCCGACAAGCGACCGATCACGATCCGCCAGCTTCTCACCCATGCGGCGGGCCTCGACCACAGCGGGATCTTCCAGAGCGATTTCGAGCCGGTCGTGCGGGAGGAGGCGGTGCGCCGCATCCTTGCGCGTCCGCTCCTGTTCCAGCCCGGTCGTGACAGCTCCTGCAGCGACGCCGGATTCATCCTGCTTGCCGCGCTGATCGAGGCCAAGGCGGGAGTCCCGTTCGTCGAGTTCATGGCAAGCGAGCTGCTCGAACCGCTTGGATTGGCCCGCACCGGCTTCTGGGGTGCTGATGCGCGACTCGCAGCGCTGCCCGACGCGGAGTTCGCGGGCGGCCGCGTCGATGGCGTGGAGAAAGGCGGCGGCCGGCGGGCCACAACGCGGTGCTGTCGCGGTCGCAGCCCGACGACTGGCTGATCGTGACACACACCGCCGAAGCCGTTTGGCGCGGCGAAGACCTCACGCCGCGGCTGCGCGCGCTCCTGGACGGAACGACCCTGCCCGAACCGCCGCAGGTGATCGCGCGCAGCGACGCGGAGTTCGCCCGCGGGGCGTTTCTGCTGCGGCCGCTCGATGCCAAGGGATTCGCGCGGCTGCTGGTCAGGGCACCGGAGGCGCAGTTCCACGCCAGCCTGCAGGCCGGGCTCGATCGGCTCTTCGGTCAACGTGCCGATCCCAGCGTCGAAGCGTGGCGCGCGCGCCTGGCGGCCGAGTTCGGCACGGCGCCGGCGCTCAAGTCCCTGCGGACCTGCGCCGGCAGCAGCGCGGTCGCGCGACGGCGGTAGCCGGCACCGACCCGTTTCGTGCTTCGCGGCCCGCGCGGCGGCGACAAGATGCCGCCCGTTCCGGGGCGGCTGCGGCAAGATGCCGCGCTCTCCTTTTCGGGCCGGCATCGCCGGTCTTCTCAATCCTCCACTCGCGAACCGCCTCCTCATGCTCGACCTGATCCAGCAGCTCTACCGCGACTACCTGAGCCCCGAGGGCATCCAGAACCTGGTCCGCACCTACGGCACGTTCGCGATCGCGACCATCGTCTTCGTCGAGACCGGGCTGCTGGTCGGGTTCTTCCTGCCGGGCGATTCGTTGTTGGTCACGGCCGGGATCGTCGTCGCCTCGATGAGCGGCCAGCCCGAGGCGCTCGACCTCGGCTCGATGATCGTCGTCACCTGCATCGCGGCAATCGTCGGCGACGCGCTCGGCTTCCTGATCGGGGCCAAGCTCGGTCCGGCGCTGTTCAGGAAGAACGACTCGCTGCTGTTCAAGAAACGGCACATCGAGAAGGCGCACGCCTTCTACGAGCGCTACGGCGGCAAGACGATCGTGATCGCCCGCTTCGTGCCGATCGTGCGGACGTTCGCGCCGACGGTGGCTGGCGCGGCCGGAATGAACTACCGCCGATTCGCGATGTTCAACGTGGTCGGCGGCATCGCGTGGGTGAGCTCGCTGCTGCTGCTCGGCTACTACGGCGCGTCGGCGATCAACTCGCGCTTCGGCGCCGGCACCGTCGAGAAATACCTCCACCCGATCATCTTCGTGGTCATCTTCCTGTCGATCCTTCCCGGGATCATCGAGGTGATCCGCGAGCGGCGCCGCCTCGCGCGCGAACACGCCGCGAACGGCGGCAAGACTCCGAACAGCCACTGATCGAGTCGGTACGCTGCCGCCCTTCATGGACGGCGCTCGCAGTCAGCGGGAGGGGGCGATGCCGCGGCTCGATTCGGCTTCGAGTGCAAGCGCGACCAGCGGCGCACCGGTGCGCCAGCTCGGGCTCTTCACCGTGCTGTGCATCGGCTTCGCGAACATCGTCGGTTCCGGGATCTACCGCAAGCCAAGCGAGCTGGCGCGCCATCTGGGCGGCGCGTCGTGGATCGCGTTCGCGATCGACGGCCTGCTGTTGGTGAGCGTGGCGTTGTGTTTCGCGGCGATGAGCGCGCGCCACGACGAGGCGGGCGGGCCGTACATCTACGCGCGGCGCGCGTTCGGGAAGATCACCGGCTTCGTGGTCGGCTGGACCGCGTGGATCTCGATGTGGGCGGCGCTGGCGGCGGCGGCGACCGGCGTGCCGGGCTATCTCGGGGTCTTCATTCCGGGCGCCGACGGCAAGGCCGCGAGCGTCGCGATCTCAGTCGCGATCGTGGTGGTGCTCGGGTGGCTCAACTGCCGTGGCGTGAAGGCGGCGGCCGGCACGGCGACGGTGCTCACCGTGGTGAAGCTGCTGCCGCTGATCGCCTTCGTGATCTTCGGGATGGCGGCGGTCGACTGGAGCCGGCTCGATTGGTGGCCGGTCGCTGACGCGGCGAGTGGCGGCGGTGCTGCTGGTGGCAGCGGTGGGGCCAACGGATCAGGCGGCGTCGCGAGCATGGCCGGCAGCGGCGCGCTCGGACTCGCGATCTTCGCGGCCTTCTATCCACTGCAGGGATTCGAGGTCGTGCCGGTGCCGGCGGCGGAGCTGAAGAACCCGCGCCGCGACGTGCCGCTCGCCGTGACGTTGTCGCTGGTCGCGAGCGCCGCGTTCTACTGCCTGATCCAGATCGTCGCGGTCGGCACCTGCCCGGAGATCGCCACGGTCGAATCCAGCGCGATCCGGCCGCTGTCGGTGGCGGCGAAGACGTTCCTCGGCGTGACCGGCGAGCGGATGATCGCGGCCAGCGCCTGCGTCTCGATGCTCGGCTTCGCGGCGATCACGATGTTCTGCGCGCCGCGCTTCCTGGTCGCGCTCGGCGCCGATTCACTGCTGCCCGCGCGCCTCGCCCGCCACCATCCACACCGCGCGACGCCGGTCGCGGCGGTGATCGTGACGACCATCGCAGCGTTGTTCGGCGTGCTCTTCAGCGAGTTCGGGACGATCGTCAGCTTGCTGCGGCCGGGCGTCGAGCCGCCCAACGCCGCGGCCGCCTTCGAGACACTGACCGGGCTGTCGAATCTGGCCGTGCTCGTCCAGTACGGTGCGACCTGCCTCGCCGTGATCGTCCTGCGCGCGCATGTGCCGGGCGCCGACGGCGGCTTCCGACTGGCGGGCGGGCGCTGGCTCGTGCCGCTGCTCGGCCTCGGCTCGAGCGCCTTCCTCGGCTGGCTCATCACGCAGGACGCCAACTGGGCCGAACAGATCAAGGTTTTCGGCGCGTGGGTCGCGGGCGGGCTGCTGCTGACCCTGCTGTCGCGCCGCAAGTAGGGCCGTGGCGCGCCGCTTCCCGCGGCTACTTCTTCTCCGCCAGCGCGCGGCTCAGTTCAGTGAAGCGCAGATCGTCGGCGCTCTTCGCGTCATGCAGCACCCGATAGCGCTGTGACGCGGCCTTGCCGCCAGCGGCATCGCCGACGCGCGTCAGGACACGAGCGAGACTGAACCACGCGCCCTCGTGCTGCGGATCGAGGGCGACGGTCTGTTCAAGGAACGGCTTGGCCTCGGCATGGCGCTGGCGCCGCAGCAGGAACGCCGCACTTTCGTAGCACGCTTCCGCGCTCTTCGGCGCCGCCGCGCGTGCCGCCGCGAACGCCGCCAGAGCGCCCGCCTCGTCGGCACGCGAGTCGAGGATCTTCGCCCGCAGCAGCGCCGCCTTCGCCGCCTCGTCGGGAGCCGGCGACAGCGCTGCGACCCGGTCCAGCACCCGCAGCGCCCGCTCGAAGCGGACCGCGATGTAGTGGACATCGGCCAAAGCCAGCTCGTATTCGACCAGCGACAGCGGCGGTCGCCCCGGCGGCAGCGCCGCATTGAACGTCTGGGCGTCTGCAATCGCGCGCTCCGCCATCGCGACCGCATCATCGAAGCGTTGCTGACCGGCGAGCGCCGTCGCCAGGAACTGCTTCACGATCGGATGGGGTCCTGCAGGCAACAACTGGTCGGCCGCCGACAAATGCGCCACCGCCTCATCGAAATGCTGCAGCAGCGCGTGCGCCTTGCCGAGCTGGGAAGCGACGTTGCCGTCGGCCGGCAAACGCGCGCGCGCCACGGCGAGGAAATCGGCCGCCAGCGTGTAGCGGCCCTCCAGCAGCAGCCGCCCGCCGATCTGCTTCGCGAGCGCACCCGGGTCCTTCGAGCGTTCGATCGCATCGCGCAACGTGGCGAGATTGGCGTCGACCACGTCGCCACGGCGAAGACCGTCGAGCGCGCTTTCGACGAACGCAGCGTCGCCGGGGTCCTGCTGGATGGAGGGCGCCGCGCCTGCCGCGTCCAAAAGCGCGAGCGCGCACGCTGCCGCACGCAGCGCCGCGATCGCGCGGGACGCCAACTTGCGGCTCATCGCAGCGACTCCACGGCTGGCAAGCCACCGCCGCGCTCGATCCGGATCAACTTGTCGGCCGGCAGATCGGCGTAGCGCACCTCGCTGCCATCGGTCCAGCGAACGATCAGCTCTTCGACCTTGGTCGCCGCGCCGAGCCCGAAGTGCACGCGCGGGTCGTTCGAGGAGGCGTACGACCCGCCGCGGTTCATGCGGCGCCGCTGCGTGCCGGTCGTCCGCACGGTGACCAGCGCGTGATCGACCGGTCGGTGATCGGCGCCGGGAACGAGCTCGACCAGCAGGCGATGGACGTCGGGCTGTGGCACCGCGCGCAGGATCGAGGGCGGTCCCTCAACCTCCGCCACGACCAGATCGAGCCAGCCGTTGCCGTCAAGGTCGCCGACGCCGACGCCGCGGCTCGGTTTCACCAACGCGAGGCCCGGTCCCGCTTGATCGGAGACCAGCTCGAATCGTCCGTCCTGCTGCAAGTAGAGCTGGTTCTGCTGCGCCCACGTTATCGACGAGCCGCGTTCGGGATGGGGATAGACGTGGCCGTTCGCGACGAACAGATCGAGATCGCTGTCGCAGTCGGCGTCGTAGAAGCGGATGCCCCAGCCGAGCGTCCACCACGACGCTTCCGCCAGACCGATCGCGCGGGTCACGTCGTCGAAGACCAGCCCGCCGGCGTTGCGATAGATGGAGTTGTAGTCGTTCGAGAAGTTGCTGACGACCAGGTCCTCGTCGCCGTCGTCATCGAAGTCGGCGACGTCGACCCCCATGCACGCCTGGTCCTTGCCGTCGAGGTTGGCGGAGACGCCGCTCATCACGCCGACCTCCTCGAACTTCAGGCCGCCCAAGTTGCGGAACAGGAAGTTCGGCAGGCTGTCGTTGCCGACAAACAGGTCAAGCCAGCCATCCCCGTCGGCGTCGCAGAAGGTCACGCCGAAGCCGTAGCTCGCGCGCACGGCGTGGATGCCCGACTCGACCGAGACATCGGTGAAGCGGCCGTTGCCGTCGTTGCGCCACAGCAGATCGGGCACCGCCGGCTCCCACTGCGGGCCGCACGGCGCCTCGATCGCGCCGAACTTGCAGAGTTTCCCGCCGTTGGGAGGCGCGGCGATGTCGAAGTGGAAGTAGCGCGTCACGTAGAGGTCGAGGTCGCCGTCCTGGTCGGGATCGCCGAATGCCGCGCAGGTGCTCCAGTCGTCGTCGGCGACGCCCGCCTTCGCGGTCGCGTCCTCGAACGTGCCGTCGCCGCGGTTGCGCAGCAGTCGGTCGGAGCCCCAGTTGCAGACGAACAGATCGTCGAAGCCGTCGTTGTCGTAGTCGCCGACCGCGCAGCCGAAACTCCAGCCGTCGTCGCCGACACCCGCCGCGTCGCTCACGTCCTCGAACGTCCCGTCGCCGCGATTCGCAAGCAATCGATCGCTCCCCTGCGGCGGGTTCGCGAACGGGTTGCGCCCCATCGGGATGAACAGGTCGAGGTCGCGATCGCGGTCGTAGTCGATCAGCGCGACGCCGCTGCCGTTGGTCTCGAGCAACCACTGCGCATCGTCGCGCAGGCGCCCCGAGACGATCGGAAACGCCGGGTCATCGGATCGCGGCGCTTCGTACCAGACACCGCGCGGCGCGGGCGCAGCATCGAACGCTGGCGCTGGCGCCGCCACTGGCCGCAGCGTTTCGGAAACCTGCTTCGGCGTCAGTTCGTCGCTGCAGCCGATCAACGCGCTGCCCACGGTCGCAGTGGCGACGAAAACGCCACCGCGCAGACCCCGCGCCCGCGTCGCTCTCTTCGCGGCGGGTTTCGACCGGCAATGGCTTTCTTGTCGCGGGT
Source organism: Planctomycetota bacterium (assembly GCA_009691715.1). Lineage (GTDB taxonomy): Bacteria > Planctomycetota > B15-G4 > B15-G4 > SIAN01 > SIAN01. The sequence goes on along the minus strand of SIAN01000037.1, from coordinate 14,635 downwards.
TCACGCCACCACTATCGGCGGCGGCGCGGTCGCGCGGAAGCCCTCGAACAGGCGCGCCTCACTCGCCGCCCGACCCACCGCTCGCGCCCTTTCCCGCTGCGCCATCTGCCGCGCCCTTCGGCTGCACGATGGCGATCGACGCCAACTCCGGCTTCAGGTACTGCTTCGCCAGCGCGGAGAGGGTCGTCGCGGTCATCGTCTCGCTGGTCGACACCAGCGTGCGCAACTCCTCCTGCACTTTGCGTCCGGTGTGGAAGCCGCCGAGCACGTCGGCCCAGAACGGGTTCATCCGCTGCTGGTCGCGCAGGCGCGCCAGGATTTCGGGCCGCAGCCGATCGACCTCGTCGTCAGTCACGCCGCCGTCGACGAGTTTGGTTGCGACCGCTAGGAGCGCGTCGGCAAGGCGCGCCGCCTCGCCTGGCTCGGTCATCGCCTGCATCGCGAGGTTGCCGTTGCCGGGATAGACCATGCTGGCGCTCTGGCTCGCGCGCGGGCTGTAGGAGGCGCCGAGCTTCTCCCGGATCTCGAGACGCAGCCGGTCGTTCACGACATCGGCGAGGTAGTTGAGCGCGCGCCGCGTCGCCGCCACCCGACCATCGGTCGTCGCCCACTGCACCAGCACCAACGCCTTCTGCACGTTGGTGTCGATCGAATAGGCCTCCTTCAGGCCGGCCGTCATCGGCGGGAACACGCGCCGCTCGTCGAAGGCGATTCGTGCGCGCCGCTGCGGCAGCGCCCCGAACGTCCGCGCGATCGCCGCGATGCCGGCCTCGACGTCGAAGTCGCCCGCCAGCACGATCGTGATCGGCGCCGTCGCGAACGCGCCGCGCAGCCACGACCCGATCTGCTCCATCGTGATCGCCTGCTCGACTTCAAGCGGCGGGAACTGCACGCGCGGGTCGTCGCCGTAGAGGCGCGGCATGAACTGCATCGCGATCGGGCCGCCATGCGCGTGCTTCTGCTGTTCGTAGATCTGCGCCAGCGCGCGACGGAACTGCGTCGCACCCTCCTCGCGCAGGCCCGGGTCGGTCAGGTAGGCGCAGGCAAGCTCGCACTCCATCTGCAGATCCTCGGCCGCGGTCGCGCCGACCAGCACGAAGGCATCTTCGAGCGCGCCGAACTGCACGCCGACCTGCTTGCCGGCCGTCAGCCGGCGCAGATCGTCCGAGCTGTGGCGCCCGAGGCCACCGCCGAGGAACGTTTGCTGGGCAAAGAGCCGGAGCGGAGTGTCGGTTGGATCGAGCGAGAGCGTGCCTTCGCCGACCAGCACGCGCAGCACGATCTGCCGCTCCTCGAAATCGGTCTTCTTCAGCAGCAGGCGTACGCCGTTGGCGAAGGTCACGTCCTCGAAGCTGAACTCGGCGTCGGTCGCACGCGCGGCGACGCTGCCCGCCTTCTCCGGGTCGGAGCCGTAGGCGAATGCGCCAGCCTCGACCTTCGCCGCCGCCACGACCTCCGCCTTCTGCCCGGCCTCCCACGCCGCCAGCAGCGTCTTTTCGGCATCGGCGCCGAGATCGAGGCCGCCGACGGCACTCACCACCAGTTGCCCGTCGCTCCACGCCTTCGTCAGCGCGCGATGGCACGCCTCCACCGTGAGCGCTCGCGTCGGCGCGTCGAAGAGCGTCTTCTCCGTCGCCGCGTCGGTCGGCACGCCGTGCACTTCACAGCAAGCCAGCAACTCCTCGATGAACGCGTCGCTGTCCTGCGTCGCCTCCTGCTTCAGGGCCTCGTCGAGAGCCAGCAGTGAGTCGGCACGCACCTCGTCGAGCTCGGCCGCAGTGAAGCCGTGCTGGAGCGCTCTGCGCAGCTCGGCCTGCGCGGTCATCAACGCCGCCTGCCAGCGATCGGGGACACACGCAACGAGTAGCGTCTCACCGTCCCACACCTCCATTCCGCCGCCTTCGCCGAGCTGCGCACCGAGGAACGGCGTGCCCGCATTTCTCAGCAGCTCGGAGAAGCGCAGGTTGACCATCGCTCGGGCGTAATCGAGCGCGAGGTCGGCGATCCGGGTCGCCTTGGTGTCGGGCTGTTCCACGTGGGGGCGCAACAGCTGCACGTGGAACGTCACGCTCGGAATCTCGCGGTCGAACACCGCGAACGCGCGCTGCGCCAGCTTCGGCGTGCCGATCGGCGGCTGCACCGGACGCGGCGTCGTCGGCAGCGCCAGATCGCCGAACGCCGCCGTAATGGCCGGCACCGGGTCGCGGCCGCGCAGATCGCCGACCAGCAGCAACGTGCACTGATCGGGCCGATACCAGCGCTCCCAGAACGCGCGCATCGCCTTCGAGTCGAACGCGTCGCGCGCCGCCTTGGTGCCGATCGGCATGCGCTGCGGCACGCGCGTGCCAGCGAAGAGCACCTCCATCGCGTGGCGCATCGCCCGGAACTGCGCCGACTCGCGCTCCCGCTCCTCGCCGTCGATGACCCCCTTTTCCGCGTTGATCTCGGTGTCCTGCAGCAGCAGCCCGTCGACCACGTCGCGCATCACCCGCAGACCGTCGCTCAACATCACCTCGTCGTTGGTCGGCAGATCGAGCTGATAGACCGTCTGCGAGAAGTCGGTCATCGCATTGGTGTCGCCACCGAAGCCAAGCCCATGCTTCTGCAGCCACTCGACCAGCGTCCCCGGCGGGAAGTGCTTCGAGCCGTTGAACGCCATGTGCTCGAGGAAGTGCGCCATCCCGACTTCGCTGTCGCTCTCGGCGAAGCTGCCCACGTCGACATGGAGTCGCAAATAAACGCGCTGCTCCGGCTCGCCGTTCTCCATCCACGCGTAGCGCAAGCCAGACGGCAGCGCACCGAAGTGAATCCGCGGATCGACCGGGATGTCGGAGGTCTCGTGCTCCCAAGCACGCAAGTGGACGGAACCAGTGGGAGCCGCAGGCGCCGCGGGAACCTGCGCGGGGATCGAGGGGACTAGGGCGAGCAGCGCGAACGAGGTGCACGCGGCGGGAAGGAACGAGTGCATGGAGTGCGGTCCGTTCGGAGGAGGTCGCGCGGCACAGGGCTGGCGCGTGAAAGGGGCGCCGATCGTAACGAGCGCGCCGCGATCGGCACGGCGTCAGTACTCAGCCGGCAGGCGTTACGAACGCTGGCGACCACGACGACGTCGCCGGCGACGAAGTTCGACGACATCGACGAGATCCTTCGGCCTCGCGGTCGCCAGCTTGTTGCGGATCAGCGCGGCACGACCGATGACCGGCACCTCGATCACCCCGAAACAAACTCGGACACGATCGCGCCACGCTCGCTCGAACTTCACGCCAGTGATCGAGGTGAGGAGGTCGATGCGGCGAGGGGCGATTCCGATCTGGAACACGGTGCCTTCCCGTGCCAGGTCGCTGATGGAGAGGTGCCCAGGCGCAGCGCCGAATCGCTCCAGTGCTCGGTCGCGCGCGGTTCGGCGTGCACGGACAGCGCGCACGCCCCGACGACCAGGAACCTGGTCTTCGCGGCGCACAACTCGCGCAACAGATCGGCGAAGTCCCGGTTCAGCGGGAGCGGTCCCGGCGATGGCATAAAGCTCCTCGCTGAGGCGCCAAATCTCGGTCATCCGCTCGGCGGCGGTGAGGGACGCCCCGAAGGCGCGATCGAACTCGCCGTCGTCGGCGACGCCGCCGCCGCGCAGCGTGCGTGTCGTCATCCGTGCCGCTCGCGTCCGGCTGCGTCGTTAGCGTGCATCCACGGCGCGATCGTGGCCCCTCATTTCGCCGCCGCGAGGATCGTGCGCGCCGTCGCCAGCGCCGGTAGGTCGCCCTCGCCGAGCCTCCGCCGCGCCTCCGCCACCAACTCGGGCAGTTTCGGATCGCCGGCGAGCTTCTTCGCGAGCACGTTTTGCAGCCACGTGTCGAGCGATGCCTTGGCCAGTGCGTCGCCGTCGTCGTTCTGCATCGCAGCGGCGAGCCTGATCACTTCGCAAGTGTCGAAGAGCACGAGGTCGTAGCGCTTGTCGACTTCGTGGACGGCGCGCAGTTGCAGCCACGCTTCGAGGTGGACGGAGGAGAGCTCGACGACCTTTTCGAGCAGGCGACGCGCTTCGCCGATGCGGCCGGACTCGCGCATCAGCGAGCCGAGATAGAAGGCCGACGAGACGAGGTCTGGATCGACGGCGAGCGCGGCGGCGAAGGCGCGGGCGGCGGCCTCCTTGTTGGCCGCTTTGAGCAGCACCTTGCCGAGGAACTCGCCGAAAAGCGGGTTCTTCGGATAGCGCGCGACCAGCGACTCGAGCGTGCGCACCGCGACATCGACGTTGCCCGCCTGCGCCGACTCGAGCGCGAACTGCAGATCGACGCAGCTCTGGTAGTGGACGCGCGGATCGAGCGTGCTCTCCGCGGTCACCTCGTCGTCGCCGACCATCCGCGCCAGATAACCGAGCTCGCGCAGCCGTGCGACCTCCTCGGGCGGGAGGCTCGCCGTCGCCGAATCGAGGCGCAACGTCGGCTCGGCCTGCAGCGCCTCGAAGCGATGGCGCATCGCGCGAACGACCTCCTCGCGCTCGGTCGCCAAGTTCCGGGTCTCGAGCGGCGACGCCTCGAGGTCGAACAGCTCGTCGGCGAGGTTCTTCACGTACTTGAAGCGACCGGCGACGACGCCTTCGAGGCGCGCCCACTTGAACTGATGCCAGCCGGCCCACGACTCGAACCAGATCGCCCGCTCGGCCAGCGCTTCGGCCGCGGTGCCACCGGCTTCCTGCATCGCAAACGCCGCGAGCAGATCGCGGCCGTGGATCTCTGCCGCCGGCGCGAGGCCGGCCAGCGCCAGTAGCGTCGGCGCGACATCGACGCAGCTCGCCAGGGTCGTGAGCGTCCCGCGCAAGGCGCCATCGGGCCGCCGCACGAACAGCGGCACCCGCATCGTCCCTTCCTCGCACAGATAGGCGTGCGCCGATTCCTGCTGGATCAGCAGCCCTTCGCCGTGGTCGGCGCAGACGACGATCCAGGTGCGTTCGAGCGCGCCGGTCTCCCGCAACGCCGCGATCACGCGGGCCACCTGCTGATCGAGATGGCGCACCTCGGCGTCGTACTGCTCGGTCAGCGGCGCGGTCGGCGCCGGGCCGCCGGGCGCGCGAAACGGCGCGTGCGCGTCGAAGTAGTGCAGCCAGAGGAACCAGGGCCGCGGATCGGGCAGCGCGAGGCGCGCGAGCGCCTCATCGCTCACCTGCTCGGCGGTGCGCTCGGTCTCGACCGCAAGATTGCGGGCGCGCTTGAACTCGGTGTCGGAGTAGCGCTCGAAGCCGAGACTGAGCCCGGTGCCCGAACGCAGCACCGACGCCGCGACGATCGCCTCGGTCCGCCAGCCGGCGTTCTGCAGCGCCTTCGCCACCGTCGGCGCCCGCGCGTCGAGCCGATAGAGGTCGTTGTCGCGCACGCCGTGCGCAAACGGATAAAGCCCGGTCAGCATCGACGTATGCGACGGGAAGGTCAGCGGCGCCGGCGCATAGGCGCGCGCCGCCACGACGCTCTCCGCCGCCAACGCATCGAGCGTCGGCGCGACCCCGCCCGCACCCCAAGGCGCGATCCGATCGGCGCGCATAGTGTCGAGCGTGATGAGGAGGAGATTCGGGGCGGACGTGGAGAAACTGGATCCGGTGGTCGGCGAAGCCGGTGCGACCGGAGACTGCTGCCAGGTCGACGCGCCGAGCACGGCGAGGCACGCGAACCAGTGATGCGGACGCGAACGCGGCACACGAAGGCTCCGACAGCCAGCGACCGCGAAGCGCGACCGCTCGCTCCATCATCGGCCGCCGACCAGGGGGCGCGCTACCATCCCGCGGCATGCACCCCGCCGCGCTGCCTGTTGACGTGCTGATGCGGGAGGTGGAGCTGCGGACGACGCGCGGGTCGGGGCCGGGCGGACAGCATCGCAACAAGACGGACACAATGGTCCGACTCGCCCACCGGCCGACCGGGATCCACGCGCAGGCGGGCGAGCGGCGCAGCCAGGATCTGAATCGCGTCGAGGCGATCCGCCGGCTGCGGATCAACCTGGCACTGCAGCATCGGGTCGAGTTGCCGAGCGCAGCGGGCGATCCGGCATCGGATGCCGCGACCGCACCGGTGTCCTACCAGCCGAGCGCACTGTGGCGCTCGCGCCTGCGCAGCAGCCGCATCATCGTGAGCGCGACGCACGACGACTTCCCGGCGCTGCTGGCCGAGGCGCTCGACCTGCTCGCGAAGCTCGAGGACGACGTCCCCGCCGCGGCGCGGATGCTGGGCGTTTCGACCTCGCAATTCGTCCGCTTCCTTGACCGCGAGCCGGCCGCGCTGGCGGAGCTGAACGATCGAAGGAACGCACGCGGGAAGCCGCCGCTGAGGTGAGCGCGCGCCGGCGTGCGGCGAAAGAGCGACGGTTTGACCTCGAACCGAATCGCCACTGGAGGTGCGTCGGATGGGTCTCCTCGAGCTGCTCTTCGTCGGATTGGGGCTGCAGGCAGACGGCGGCGGCGCGCTGGTACTCGAACGTCGCCGCTACTCGCTCGGGTCGCTGACGCAATGGCAAGAAGGCGCGGTGCCGACGCTGCGGCGGCTCCCGCTCGAAGTCGGATTGGCGCCACTCGAGCCGGAGGAACTCAACGGCGAAGGCTTCAGATGCTTCGTTGTCGAGGACATCGTGACGTTGCTCAAGGAGTCGATCGACAGGGCGAGCTAGGGGTCGACCGAGCCGCGCTGGTCGATCGAGCCCGAGCCGGGCGACCGGATCCTGGTGTCAGCACCCGCGGCGACGCACGAGCGGGTGGCGGCGATGCTCCGCCATCTCGCCCGCGATCTCATGCCGGACGAGCGGCTCGAGATCCGCGTGATCGAAGGCGAGGTGTCGGCTCCGACGCGAGTGCGATCCGGGAGCGTCGCGCTCGAGATCGGCGAGACGACGACGTTCGCTGTTGAAGGCGCCATCGACGGAGTCGCCGGACCGCGACTCGATCGCTACCGGACTGGCGTCACCTGCGGCGCCTCGTCCATACGCGTCGAAGGTGGCGTGGTGGCGCATCTGATCGTGCGCGCCAGCGAGACCATTGCACCGACGACAACGCGTGAGCTCCGACCCACCGCCGCCTTGATCGAGCAACCGCACCTCGCCTTCGCGGCGTTCGCTGGGACGCTATTCCTCGCGACGGAAGAGGAGCTGCTCGTCCCCGTCCGCGTCGCCACCGTGTCCGGTCCTGTGGCATTCACGTTCGCGCTGCGCGTCCACATCCATGGCGGCGCGGCTCGGTCTCGTTTCGGGCCGATCGCAGCAGGCGACGGCGCAGATCGCTGGATCGAGCTTCGGCGCGGCACACGGCGTTCCCGTCTTGCGCGCCGCGCTCGGCAGCGATCCGCACTCCACGTTCAACTGGAATCAAGACACGATCATGGCCATCGCCACGGAGCCGCAGCTCACGCAGTTCCGTCCGCTGCTCGATCAGTGCCAGCAGTTCGACGCGAGCTGGCGAGTCGTCGGGCGACTGCTCGACGGCGAAGAAGAGCGCGCGAGCTTCGAAGTCACGATGTTCCTTGACCAGCGTGTGGAGGTCTGGGCGGGAGTCGAGACCACTCGGATCGAGGGTTGGGAGCGCCTTGATCCAAGCAAACCCGCCGCGGACGCACCGGTGCGCCCTCGAGTCACGCCGTTGATCGACGGGCTCGCGCTGCTGTTCCGACTGACGCCGGACCAAGGCGACGGCCTAGTCCTTCAAGTGACGAGCAAGGTCCACCTGCTGACAGCGCCGCCGGAGCCGCTCTGCCCGGCCGACGGGTTCGTCGTGGATCGAGTGCACGCACGAACGCTGCACGTCTGTGAACCGTGCCGGCTACCGGCGACGGGTGGATCAGTGCGGCTCGGCGGCGACGTTCGACTCGAGCTCAACGTGATTCGCTCGAGTCGTTGACTCCGACCGACCGAGCGCCGAGCGTGGGCTGGGTGCGGCGTAGGTCGGTGACACGGGAGGTGACGGCGTCGGGTTGATCGAAGGCACGGTTGATTTCTCGACGGCCGCGGGAAATGCTCGGGCGCATGAACCCCATCCCCTTCTTGGGTCGCGGTGCTGTCGCGCTGCTGCTCGGACCCGGAGGCGCCACGGCGATTGCCCAGAACCAGGCGCCGCCCCCCCTCCTCGAGCGGGCCGGCACCAACTACGTTCTGCGTTTTCACGGCGCGGCGGACGAGCCCGCGATGGAGGCGATGGCCGACGCAGCGCTCGCCGTGGTCGAACCAGTCTGGCCAATGGTCGCCAAGAGTTTCGGCGTGCCCGATGCGCGGCCAGCGCAGCCGCTGATCGTCTACCTCTACCGCACGATCGAGGGTTACGAGACCGCCGAGCAGGCGCTGACCGCGGGTCGCTTCCGTCGCAACCTCGCGATGTCACACCACGCGACGCACAGCGCCCACGTCGCGCTGCAGCCCCCGTGCAGCGATGAGACCTTGCGCGCGGTCGGCTTGCCCGGGCAGACGCTGACGCTGTTGGCGTGGGAGGCCACGCACATCGCGCGGTTCGAGCTGTGCCCCAACTTCGCGGACCATCCCAACTGGCTCACCGACGGGCTGGCGAGCGCGATCGCGCGCGAGGTAATGAAGGGCGAGTTCGGCGTCGCGCCCGAGGCGATCCCCTTCTTCGCGAGCCAGATGGTGCGCGTGCGCGGGCTGCTCGATGCGCGGAAGCTGCCGCCGCTGAAGAGCGTGCTGGCCGATCGCATCGACGATCTCGCGTTCGACGAGCGCTACGCCACGCGCGCGCAGGCATTCGCTTTCCTCGCCAGCGAGGAGCGCGCGGCGAAGCTGGTCAAGCTCCTGGCGAAAGTACGCTCGTTCGGCTGCGGCGAGGGCTGCAGGAAGCAGATCGAGGAGGCGACGCTCACCACCTTCGGCGACCAGGACAAGGCGTTCACAAAGCACGTCACCGAGTCCGCGCCGCAATGGGAGGAGGTCTTCCGCTCGCTCGCGCCGCATGGCAAGGAGTGGGTGCAGATCGCGTTCCCCGACAAGAACGCGCTGGTCTGGCAACGCAAGCCGATCCGCGCCAAGTTGTTCGTCGCGTCCGGCGGGCTCCGGATCCTGCCAGCCGACGCTCATCAGCTGAACTTCCTGTTCGGCCGCACGCCGGAGGGCTTCTATTCGATCGCCTTCGTCGCGGACGGCAGCTGGACGCTGTTCGACTTCCGCGTGAAGAACAATGAATGGATCAAGCTCGGAGGCGAGAGCGTGTCGGCGCTGCGCCGTGGTTACCGATCAAGCTTCAAGATCGAAGTGCGGGGCAAGCAGTTCACGCTGCGCCTCGACGACCAGGAATGGAAGGTCGAGCTGCCGCGTCCACTCCCCCCCGAGATCCAGTGGGGGCTCGGCGCACAGGCGGCCGGCGAGAAGGCCGCCGCCGGAAGCGCTGGAGAGTGGTTTGAACTCGAGGTGCTGGGGCGGTAGGCGAGATCGCGGCGCCCCGCGGCGTTTTGCGCCCGGCTGGACCCAAGCGAAGAACGAAAAACGGTGCGCGGCGGACGAGCGACGGTTTGCTCCCGAACCGAAACGTCTGTTACTTGTCGTCGCCCACGTAGCCAAGCGCTCGCAGCACGCTCTTCGCGTCTTCGCTGAGTTCGACGTCGGCGCCGCCTTCGAGGCGGGTCGCGCGGGCGGCGGCGCGACGGCGTTCGAGCAGCGCGAGCAGAGCGGTCACTCGGTCGGGTCGCTGCAGCGCGAGGTCGCGCTGCTCGCGTGGGTCGGTCGAGAGGTCGAAGAGCCTCGTGCAATGCTCGTCGCCCTGCTCGATCACGATCAGCTTCTCGGTGCCGACGCGCACCATCGCTTGCGGCGGGTCGATCGAGCGCTGGGCGAAGACGAAAGGGGCGACGATTCCGGGCGCGAGCTCGGCGCGTGCGGCCGGATCGGCGAGGAGGAGCTCTGCGAGGTCGCGACCGCGTGGCTCGGGTCTGCTGCCACTGCTACTCCCGCTGCTTTCGCTGACTCCGTCATCCGATCGCGAACTTTCAGTCGCATTCCTCGTCGCCGCCGCCGCGACCGCCAATTCCTCGGCTCGCGTCACACTGACCAGCGTCGGCAGCAGATCGATCAGTTGCACCGGCGTCGCCACTCGCCCCGGCGCGACGCCCGGCCCGAGCACGATCAGCGGCACGCGCAGCAGCTCGTCGTACATCGATTGGCCGTGGCCGAGCTGCTGGTGGTCGAAGAACTCCTCGCCGTGGTCGGCGGTGATCACCAGCCAGCTGCTGCGCAGGAAGCCGCGCGTGTCGAGTTCGCGCACGAGCCGGCCGACTTCGCGATCGCAGAAGCGGATCTCCGCGTCGTAGAGCTGCGAGATCCCGTCGACGATTCCGGCCTCCTGCTCCGGCCACCGACCGAACGGATGGGGCGGGCAGTTGTGGGTGAAGCGGGCGTGGGTGGCCATTCGCTCGGGATCGGGCGAGGGTGTGTTGATCAGGTCATCGGGCGGTGCATACGGGCTGTGGGGATCGATGTACTGGACCCACAGGAACTGCGGCGCAAGCGCTTCGCCTGGCAACCAGCCGAGCACGGCGTCGGTCAGGTGGCGCGCGTCACTGTCGTCGAGATCGGCACTGCGGCGGCCGATGCCGAGCGTCTCCGTGACCCAACGCGACAGGCGGCCCCACGCGGTGAAACGGCTGAGCCGACTCAGGCGATGCAACCAAAACGCGTCGAAACCCTGGTCGAAGCCGAAGACCGGCGAGACGTTTTCATTGGTGCTGAAGCAGGCGGTGCGCCAGCCGGCGCGCTGCAACTTTTCTGCCAGCGTGTCGGCTGAATCGGGAAGCCGCTCGAGCACGTCGTTGGTCGCGTGCGCGTCGGGATCGAGCGAGGTGAACAGCGACGCCACCGAGCCGCGCGTCATCGGTGCCTGCGCGTAGGCGTTCTCGAACACTACACCGCGCGCCGCGAGCGCATCGAGCTCGGGCGAGGTCGGCCGGTCGTAGCCGTAGCAACCGAGCCGATCGGCTCGGAGCGTGTCGATCAGCACCACGATCACGTGCGGGCGCGACTGGCCATCGGCAGCGGTCGGCACGCTGGCGTCGCCAGCTGCCGCCGTACCGCCAGACGCGCCGAGCGTGCTCATCGTGATCGAGCCGAGCGCGCCCGCGACGACGAGCACTCCGCCAAGCCACGTCGCCCGCGGTCGGTTCGCGGCGCTCCACACGAACAGCGCGCCGAGCAGCAGCGCCCCGATCGCGAGCCCCGCCGTCGCAAGCAGCGATGCCGGCGCGAAGAAGCCGACGTTGGTGAGCGCGCGCTCATGCACCCAATCACCAGCGATGACGAACGCGACGACTGCCGCCGCCAGCGCAATGGCGAATGGCATCCTCCGCAGCGCGAGCAGCGCCAACAACGCAAGCACCGCCGCCGTCAGCGCGTAGCAGCACGCGACTTGCACGCTGTCGGCGACCGGCGTTGCCACCGCCGCTTCCATCGCGCGCACGAGCAGCGCGCACTCGAGCGCCCCGAGCGCGAACCCGGCCAAGCCGCCACCGAGCAGCACGGTGCCGATCGTCGCGAACGTGAGGCTGCGGTCGTTGCCAAGCGTGCTGCCGCAAGTGGCGCCGCTCATCACCTCGCCTCCCGGCCGCTGCGGTCGCGTGCGAACTGCCGCGCCAGCCCCATCCAGCGATTGGCCAGGAACAATCGCACGTAGCCGCTCCAGTCGCCGCGCTCCCACTCGACCACGCCACGCATCTTCCACGCGCGGGCCGCGTCGGCGCCCGGTCCGCGCCAGTGCTGCGAGAAGAAGGCGCGTGGCAGCGCCGTCGGCGAAGGCGTCACTTCGGCGGCCCACCGCTCGGTGAGGAAGGTCGCCTTGAAGCCGGCCTCGCGCAACGCCACGTCGAGGCCGACGTTGCTGGCGCCGCCGCCCGGCCACGCCAGGAACTCGGGCGCAGCGCGGCAGAGTTCGGCGATGCGCGTGCGGCAGCGTTTCAGATCCGCTGCGATGCGTGCCCGCTGCGTCGCCTCGTCCTCGCCCGGTGCCCGCTCGCCGAACCAGGTGAGCGGCTCGCGGGCCAGGATCGCGTGCGAGGCCGAATGCGCCTGCACCTCGAACGTGCCTTGGAGCGCGAGCGCCCGCAGCTCGCTCGCCGCCAGATAGCCGGTCACGCCGCCGATGCCTGGCGCGTGGTCGCGCTCCAGCAGATCGGTCGCCACGAACAGCGTGGCGACGAAACCGTGGCGCGCCAGGATCGGCGTGGCGACGGTAAAGGTGTCGCGCCAGCCGTCGTCGAAGGTCAGCAGCAGCGGCCGCGGCGGCAACGGTGCACCGTGCTGCAGATGATCGAAGAGTTGCGCGCAGCGGATCGCGGTGCAGCCGCTCGCGCGCAGTTCCACGAGGCCGCGCTCGAAGACATCGGCCTCGAGCGACAGCTCCCCGCGCGCTCCCTCCATCGGCGCGCCGCGCGGACGCACGCTGTGGAACACGAGGATCGGCACGCGACCGAGGCAGAGGCGGCGATGCATCAGCGCGGCTCCGTCGCAGCGCGCGGACCGCCGCGCGCCAGCAGCTCGAAGTAGAGCTCCTCGCGCCGCGCGTTCTGCCTCGCGAAGTCGAACCGCTCGGCGATGAGCGCGCGACCGGCGGCCCCCATCGCGCGCCGCCGCTGCGGATCGCGCGCCAGTTCGATCAGCCGTTGCGCAAGAGCGGCCACGTCGTGTTCGGCGACGAGGCAGCCGCTCACGCCGTCGGCGACCGCCTCACGAATCCCACCGTGGTGCGTCGCGATCACCGGCAGGCCGCTCGCCGCCGCTTCGAGGATGGTCGTCGGGACGCCCTCCTTGTCGCCATCCGGTGGAGTCACGCTCGGATGGAGGAAGAGGTCGCAGGAACGCAGCAATTCCGGGAGTTGCGCGGCGGGCACGAATCCGGCGAAGCGGACGCGATCGGCGACGCCTTCCGCGTGAGCCTGCTGCTCGAGCGACGACCGGAGCGGCCCGTCGCCCACCAGATGGAATTCGGCGTCGACGCCGACGCGACACGATCGCGCGAACGCGGCGATCGCGTCATGCAGCCCCTTCTTCGCAATGAACCGGCAGACCGTGACGATTCTCGATCGTCGAATCGACGGGCGCTCGCTTCCGACTGGAACGTTGGATTCGTCGAACGCGTCGCTGCTGTTCGCACCACTGTGCGCTGCCGCAATCGCGCGAGGCCGGAAGCGAGTCAGATCAATCCCCCACGGCAACACGCGCACTTTCGTCGCCTGTGCGCCAAGCGCGGACAGATCGTTCGCCATGTCCCGCGACGGAACGATCAGCGCGTCGAATGACTCGAACACCCGCCGCAAATAGCGCGCGCCGAGTCCCATGAAGCGCTGTCCGGTCTTCCACGCGTCGTAGCCGTAGAAGCTCGCCACGCGCGGGAGGTCAAGGCGACTCCACAGCGGACGAAAGAACGCCGCGTCGGTGCCGAAGTGGGCGTGCAGAAGCGCGACGCCGTGCTCGCGAATGCGTGCCGCCGCATTCGCTCCCTCGCACTCGGTGAGCACGCGGGCGCGATAGGCGAGGTCGGCGACAGCGTGCGCGACCGCGCCGAGGCCGTCCGTCGTGAGCAGCAACGGGCGACCGGCGAGCCGCTCGCGCGCGCCGGCGCCATTGCGCGCACTGTCGTTTTCGTGCCCGCACTGGCGCTCGTGGCGCGCGACGACCAGCGACCGCGTCCGCACGTTGCCGAGCACCTGCCCCTCGATGAAGGTCTCGGAGGGCGCAATCCAAGTTCGAATCAGGTGGGCGACGAGAGGCGCCAACGCAGGATCGCGCGGCGACGAGGATTCGCGCGGCGACGCGGCAGCGGCAGCGGCAGGATCGCCCGCTCCAGCCATCACGACTTCCTCCCGCGCGGCGTCAACCGCGCCTTCGCGAACCGCCGCACCGCCGCCTTCGCGCCGCGCAACCGCGGCAGCACGATCGTGCGTGCGACATGGACCGCGGCGCCGCGCGCGCCCGGCCGCCACAGCAGCAACTGCTCGTGCTCACGCACGGGGCCGCCGTACCGATGCAACAGGTGCGGGCGATCGAGCTCGCCGCGGGAAGCATCGAGGACGCTCACGCCGAGTGCGCCGCCCTGCTCCGCCATCGCCTGCAGCAGCAGCGTGCCGGGGCCGTGCTCTTGGTGCTCGGGACGATTGGCAAGGTTGTAGGAGAGGAACGCGCCGTCGTGCAGGAAACCGAGGTGGTAGGCGTGCAGCACGCCGTCGATGCGCAGCGTGCCGAGCGCAAGGCGGCCGGGATGAGTCGATTGACCGTGAGCCAGCTCATGGAACAGCGGGCGAAAGAACGCCGCCGGCTTCGCGCGCGCGAGGATCCCGCTGTCGGTGCGCCCCTTCCAACTCGACCGCTCGACCGCGGCACACTCGTCGAGGAGGGTGTCGAGTTCCTTTGGCGCCGGTCGCGCGAACGCGATCTCGATCCTGCCGATCGCCGCCAGTCGCTTGCCGCCGCGCGCGAGCTGGCTGCGGAGGTTCGACGACGGCGCGCGCGTGCCGGCACGGCCGAAATCGAAGCACGGCGCTTTCGAGCAGACGCGCCGCTCGACCCGCAGATGGCGGTTCGCGGCGAAGCGCGCGAAGGTCTCGACCAGGAAGCCGCCCGCGGTGGCCTCGCGCAGGTCGAACACCGTCCAGCCGCTCCGTTGCGACAGCAGCCATTCGAGCAG
>SIAN01000064.1 GCA_009691715.1 Planctomycetota bacterium | reverse complement strand
TGCGCCACGGCAGCGAACCGTTGAGCGGTGCCCGCTTCGACCCATCCGATCGCCGCGTCGTCACCTTTGGCAATGACGGCATCGCCATGGTGTGGGCAACGCGGTCCGGCGCGGTGATCTCGAGACACGCGACCCGAGGCCCTCTGCACCGCGCCGAGTTCGATGCGAACGGCGAGCGGCTGCTGCTGGTCGCGTCCGATCGGCTGGTCCGGTTGGTCGACCCGACCGACGGCCATCTGCTGCGCACGCTCGACCACCAAGACGTGGTCCGCGACGCCGCCTTCGACCCGACCGGCGAACACATCGCGACCGGCGGCGCGGACGCGTGGGTCCGGAGATTCCGCGCGTCCGACGGCGCGGAGCTTGGCCCGCCGCTGTTGCACCATGCAGCATTGACCACGGTGGCGTGGAGCCCCGACGGTCGGCTGCTGGCGACCACGGCGAGGGACATGAGCACCTACCTGTGGGACGTCGCGAGCGGCGAGCGGCTCGCGCGTTTTCAGGACAACGACCGACAGATGTGTGGGGCGATGTTCAGCGCCGATGGCAGCATGCTCCTCGCCTGGTCGAACGATGGCAGCACGCACGTCTATTCGGTGGCGACGCGGTTGCTCGCCGCCCGCCTCCCGAGCGAGCGGGTCGGTCACCGGTTCGCGATCGCTTCACCGGATGGACTCCGCATCGCGACCTGCGGCAGCGACGGCCGGCTCTGGCGCGCACCGAGTCCGCGCGAACTCACCGCGCCGACAGAGCGCACGGCATTCGTCAACGACGTACGTTTCAGCCCCGATCAGACGCAGCTCGCGGAGGTGGCGCGCGACGGCTGGCTGACGATCGTCGACGCGGCGACCGGGCGTCGACGGCACAAGCTCGAAGCCGATCCGAAACGGGCGAACCGAGTCGCTTGGAGTCACGACGGTGCACGCCTCGCGACGGCCGGCACCTCCGGCAGCGTGCGCCTCTTTGACGCCGCCACCGGGGTGCGCCTCGATGAATTCACGTTTGGCGAGCAGGCCCCGCAGGACATCTGCTTCGACCAAGCCGGCGAACGGCTCGTGGTCGCGCTCTCCGGCGGCGACTCGGTCGTGCTCGACCTCGCCACGCAGCGCGAGCTGGCACGCATCGCGATCGGGCGCGAGTCGGTGTTGTCGACGACATTCAATGCGACCGGCGATCGAGTCGCGTTCGGCTTCTGGAGCGGCAAGGTGATCGTCGCCGACGCGCACGACGGTCGAATCCTCGCGACGCTCGTTGGCCACGAAGACGCGGTCTGGTGTCTCGCGTTCCGGCCGGACGGCGCCCGCCTCGCGACCACCTCCGCCGACAGCACGGTCCGGATCTGGGAACTCGCCGATGGCACGCTGCGCCACACGTGTCTCGGTCCGAAAGGGACCGCCCGCGAGGTCACGTGGAGCCCCGACGGCCGACGGGTGGCGGCCGGCTCCGACGCGCGCGTCGCGACGCTCGTTGACGCTGAACGCGGTACGACGATCTCCGTGCGCGGCGGTTTCGCGAGCGCGGTCTACGCCGTCGCCTTCAGCGCCGATGGCCGCGAGCTGCACGGCGCCACGTGGCAGGGCGAGGTGGCGACCTGGCCGGTCGACGCGGTTGCGGCGGCAATGGCAGCGCGGCCGCGGGAGCTCGATGCCGCCGAACGGATCACCTACGGCACGCAGGACGCCGAGCGCTGGCGAGCCGCGCAAAACGCAGTGGACGCGTTGATGAAGACGGTTGCGCTGCCAGCAGAGCGGGTGGCGGCGATCGATGCCGATCGTGCGTTCGATCCGATGACGAAAGCACTCGCTCGCGCCCTCGCGACAGGAAGCGAGGAGCGGCCGCGCGACCTTGCCACGAGCGCATGGGCGATCGTGGCGAGACGGGCACGCACGCCGGCCGAATTCGAGCTGGCGCTCGCCCGCGCGCAGCGCGCGCACGAACTCGTCCCGGACGCCGGGGAGTACCGCCGCGTGCTCGGCGTCGCGCTCTACCGCACCGGCCGCTTTGCCGAGGCGCTGGAGCATCTCGAGCATCTCGACGCGATCGGCCCGGCGGCGACCCACTCGAAGCGGGTCGTCACCTACGTCTTCGCCGCACTCGCTCACCACCATCTCGGCGCGCAAGCAGCCGCGCTTGAAGCGCTCGCGCTCGCCGAACAGGAGTACGTCGAGCTCGGCGCGCGCCGTGACGAAGACGCGAGCACGCCATTCCTCGAATCGGTTCGCCGCACGCTCGCGACAGACGCGAGCGGCGGCGGCGCGAAAACGCGCTGATCGTAAAGCGGCGTGACGGAGCCTGGCGCGAAGAGCGCCAAGCTCCGTCGAAACGATTCAGTCCCGGGTCACTCGTTCACAGCAACCCGCTCACAGCAGATCGACGCCGATGTGGATATTGAGTCCCGCGGTGAAGGAGATCTTCTTCGATGCGAACGGGTCGGCCTCGAGGACCTGCACATAGAAGTCGGCGAAGTAGAGCGCTGGATCGGACGGGATGTCCTCGGTCATCGTCGTGCCGGCCGCGTCGAGCGTGAAGATCGTGCTAAAGAAGTCGCTGCTGGCGAGGAGCGTGCCGCCCTTCGAGGTCGGGATGTTGGTCGCCGAGGTCCCGACCATGAGCAGCGCGAGCGTGTTCGCTCCGAGCGAATTGGTGATGGTCACGCTGATCGGGAATCCTGGGTGCGGGTCGTTCAGCGCCGTCAACGTCGGAATGCCATTGCGACCCGGCCAGCCGGTGCCATAGCGCTCGGCCCACGCGGGGCAGCCGACCAGCGTGTGGACGTTGCCCATCTGCTGGTAGCCCGCGCCGTGGTCTGCCGCGTAGCCCGGATCGCCCCAGGCGAAATCGCCGAACCCGTCGCCATTCCAGTCGCCAGCGGTCAGACCCTCGCCGAGGTGCATGTAGTCGCCATTCGGGCCAACCGTGCCGGTCAGTTCCCACAGCAAGTGTCCATTGGAGCCGGAGTAGAGCAGGATCTGGCCGACGTCGTCCGGGCCGCCATCCTGGGCCGACGCGATGAAGTCGTCGATGCCGTCGTCGTTGATGTCGCGCAGCCCCGCAACGCTCAACCCGAGTCGCTCGCCATCGTCCCCGCCGTAGATCTTGTGCAGTTCGGTGAACGTGCGACCGCTGACGACCGTGATCGCACCGTTGTCCGTGTAACCCTTGTCGGTCTCCATCGAACCGGTGACGAACTCCGCGACGCCGTCGCCGTCGATATCACCGCAGCCGGCCACCGACGAGCCAAGGCGCTCGCCAGAAGACGGACCGATCCACTCATTGATGGAATTGCCGGTCACACTCGAGTAGGCGACCACGCGACCGCAGTCGAGCTGAGGCGGGAAGAAGAGGTCGTAGCCCGGCTCGCCCACCAGCACATCGGCAAACCCGTCCTGGTCGAGGTCTTCGCAGCGCGCAATTGCGGCGGCGAATTCGGTGTTGGGACCGCGGACGATGTTGAGCTTCTTTTGGCCCAAGGCATCGAACAGCGCCACTTCGCCGTCGTTGGGGCGCGTCGCGGCGAACTCGTCGACGCCGTCCTTGTCGATGTCGCCGATCCAGGCCAGCTCGGTGCCCAACTCCTCATCGGCCTTGTTGCCTTCAAGTGTCCAGAGCACTGCGCCGGTCTTGCCGCTGTAGCCGACGATCTTGCCGGCGTCAGCGTACGCCGCTGAGTTCCAGTAGCGGGCGCTGACCGCGAAGTCGCCGTAGCCGTCTCCTTCGACATCGCCGAGCGAACAGGCCGAACTGCCCCACTGCGCGCCGGTCTGCGTGCCGTCGAAGAGGTAGATCAAGTAATGGACCACCGGGTCGATGACCCACGCGCGACCGGCGCTGAATGTGGCGGCCCCATCCCACCGCGGTTCTCCGCAGAAGAGTTCGTGGATGCCGTCCCCATTGATGTCGCCGATGTCGGCGATGAACTCGCCGAAGAAGCCCTGGTCCTGGTCCCAATGGCTGGCGGTCACGACCTGCGCACGCGCAGGAGCGGTGAAGAGAACCGAAACGACGGTCGCGGCGACAAGCGGACGCATGGCGAACTCCGGGGAATCGTGAGGACCGCACCACAACGCGTGGCGTGGGTCAGCGAGTGACACCCCGAATGCGCGCCGAGCGTTACGCGACGCTTTCGCCTCCTCCCAGCCGGCAGGATCACGACGTGCCGGCCACCTCCACCTGCACGCCGTCGGAGGGGGCCATCAGCACCCCACGCCGGACGACACGGCTGCGCGCGCCCGCCGGCCGGCGCAGGTCGACTCGGGAGAGCACGGTCGCAATCACGACCTTCATCTGGGTCAGGGCGAACGCCATCCCGGTGCAGAGCCGATCGCCACCGCCGAACGGGAACCACTCATGCGGGCCGAAACGCCGCTCGAGGAAGCGCTCGGCGCGGAACGACTCCGGCTCCGGATAGAGGTCGGGGTCACGGTGGACGAGGTGGCTGCACGGGCAAATATGGACGCCGGCCGGATAGTCGTGCCCGTCGACCCGCAACGGCCGCATGACGCGTCGTGTGACGAACGGTACCACCGTGCGAATGCGCAAGGCTTCGTGCACGACGGCATCGAGGTATGCAAGTCGCGGCAGTTGCTCGGCGCGGACTCCCTCCTCGCCGACGACGCGCCCGAGCTCCGCGCGCAAGGCGGCGTGGACGGCGGGACGCTCGAGCACCTGCTCGAAGACCCACGCGAGCGCGACCGCCGTGGTGTCGTGGCCGGCCAGCAGCAGCGTCATCACCGCGTCGCGCAGTTCTTCGACGTCGGCCATGGTCCCGTCTGTTCGGCGGGCGCGGAGCAGATCGGCGACGACATCATCGCCAGCGACCCGATGGTCGCGTCGTTCGCGCAGCAGTTCGCGCAGCGTGGCGTCGATGCGGCGCAGCTCGCGGTAGTAGGGCAGGAAGGACAGTCGCTTCAGCAGGCGATGTGGAGTGATCTGCGCTAGCACGATCGCGAACGGGACCCGCGAATACGCGAGCAGCAAGCCGATGTCGCGGCGCAGACGCTCGGTGCGCGCCGGCGCGGGGTCGTCTGCGGCGCGACCGCCGATCCCGAGGACGACTTCCAGGATCGTGCGCAGCGTGATCTCGCGCAGCCTCGGCTCGAGCGGGAAGGGGGCGCCGCGCGGCCAATTCGCGATCGACTCTTCGGTCGCGCGCCGCATCGAATCGACGTGCGCCCGCATCCGCTCGCCGTGGAGGGCCGGGACCAGCGCGCGCCGCTGATCCGCATGCGCCGCCTCGTCGAGCACCAGCACCGAGCGCGACCCGACGATCGCGGCGAGGAAGCGATTCGCCTCGCCGGAATGGAGCGCCGTCGGATCGCCGCGGAAGACTTCGAGGACCGCGGACGGCCGCGCCAGCATCACGAAGGTGCCGAAGCCGGCGAGGCGCACGGTGAAGCGATCGCCGTGGTCGCGCCGGCACCGTTCGAGAAACTCTCCCGGCCGCGGCACGTAGCGCCAGAGCTGCGTCCACACCGACTCGCCCGGACCGGGAGGCAGCACCGCCGAAGGATCCATGAGTGGGGCTCCGCGAGCGCGAGGGTGCGCAAAAACTCGCTCGCACGCAGAATCGCACCGACGGCCAGGAACGCGCTGTCAGGCCAGCTCGTCACGGGAGCCGGACGGAGCAACTCGGAGTCCGCGGCAGGACTGCGGCGCGCAGTCGCCGTTCGAAGTTCGCTGCCGGGTTACTTCATTGCCAGGTAGCGATCGGCGATCGCCTCGCCCAGCGCGACGATGCCGGCCGTGGTGAGCACGAGCGGCTCTTCCTGCTTCGGGAGCTTGAACGCCTTGAAGTGGATCAAGTTCGGGTCCGCCGCGGCGAGCTTCGCGAGGTCAGCTGTGACATCGATGCCGTTGACGCTCGCGTCGTCCGTGGGTTGCTGCTGGCTGACGAACCAGCGGAGCGCCGGCAGCCCGAGGTCCGTGCGGCTCTGCGCGACGAGCGCCGCGAGCCGCGCCGCGGCCTGCTCGCGGTAGGGTGGAAACGACATATCGTTTTCGCCGAGGTGATAGAAAACACCGGCGAGTTCGACCTCGTGCCCATGTTCGGCGAGCTCCTTCATCGACTCGCGGACGAAGGCGATGAAGCGCGGGTAGATCGTTCGTGACGGCGCCTCGCTGCCTTCCGGCGTCCAGTCGATGATCTGCGAACCGCTGTGGGTGAACTTGGCGATCGCCACGTTCGCGGACAGCTGGCCCTTGAGTCGGGCGCCGAAACTGAGCTCGGGACCGAACGTGTCGTAGCAGCCAGCGGGCCCAAGTGGCTCGAAGCCAGCGGAGACCCTGTAGCCGTCGCCGAGGCTGTACTTGAAGGCGATCCTGCCGTCGTCCTTGCGCAACGCCGCCATCCGTGGCCCCGTCAGCTCCTGGACGAAGGCTCGCTCCCCTTCCATGTTGCGATGCCCCGCGAGGACGAAGAGCTTGACGGCGCTGCCCTTCGTGTAGGGCCAGCTCTGCAGCGGACGGGCGACCGCTTTCGCCTTGCCGATGGCGCGCAGGTACGCGTCGGCGTAGTTCACGCCGTGCTCGAGCTGCCCGAGCGTGCCGTAGTGGTAGTGCAGACCCGATCCGCCTCCGATCTCCACACCCACGTGCGAAGTCGGGATGTAGTCCGCCAGCGGATCGGAATCGGTCACCTCGCGCTGGCCACGGCTGATCGCGTCCATCCGCGGGCGCAGGTCCATTCCCCAGATGGTCTTCGTGCAGAGCTCGCCGATGTAGAAGCGCAGGTCCGGCGTACCGAGGTCGAGTCGCCATCGCGCCAGGAAGTTCTTCAGGTTCTTGCCGTAGGCGGCCATGTATTCC
>SIAN01000012.1 GCA_009691715.1 Planctomycetota bacterium | reverse complement strand
CGCCGCGGCAACTGCTCGATCAGGCTCCTGCTGCGACGATCGCACGGTCCGGCGGATCGCCTCCACGATCGTCTGCCAATCACTCGCCGCCGCGATTCGACGGCTGAGCTCCTGCGCGCTTCGCTCCGACGCCGGGAGCCGCAGCGCCAGCGTCCGACCGCGCAGCGCAAGCCAGGCGAACGGCGCCGCGAGCGCGGGCCGCTGCCGCAACCTGCTCTCCGCGTCATCGAGCAGAAGTAGTTCGAGCATGCCGTCGCGAGCCTCGATCTCCCGCTGGCGCACGAGCGCCTCGCGCAACAGTTCGCTGCCGAGCGCCACCAACTCCGTGACGTGGTCGCTGTGCAGGTGCTGCCACGCGCACCAGCGCCCGCGTTCGTCGCGGAAGCAGTCGCCGTGATCGACCGCGATCGAGGCGGCGATGCGGGCGACGCGCGGATCAGCATGTTCGCGCAGCCTTTCGAGATCGATGAGCGCGATCGGATCGATCAAGGCGAATCGCTGTTTGCCCGCCATCAGCTCGGTGAGCTGTCGGCGCGTCCCATCCACGTCATCCGCGCGTTCCGGCGAGTGGTACCAGCCGACATCGGGCGTCGAGACCAGCCCCCGATAGACCAGCTGCACATCGAGCCGATCGCGCTCGGGACCGAAGCGCGAGCCGGATCTCCTGCTCCTCCCATTCGATGCAGCCAAACGCTCCGAGGAGGAGCATGCACGTGAACAGCAGGCGAAAACGCGCCATCGCGCAACTCCATCGGTGGCGGCGAGCCTATCATCGCGCCCCTCTTGCCCGACCCCGCGACACCGCCCGCGACACTTCCTGACAACGCGCGAGCGGGTCGACGGCGCGCCGCGATCCTGGCGCTGCTGTTCTTCGCCACGCTGATCAATTACGTCGATCGCCAGGTGCTTTCGATCCTGAAGGGGCCGCTGTCCGACGAGTTCGGCTGGAGCGAGGGCGACTTCGCCCGACTCGTGCTCGGCTTCCAGATCGCCTACGCCATCGGGCAGGCCGGTTCCGGCGTCGTGCTCGATCGGATCGGACTGCGCCTCGGCTTCGTGCTCTTCGCGGCGGCGTGGTCGTGCGCGGCCGCGAGCCACGCCTTCGCCACCACGCTGGTCGGCTTCGGGATCTGCCGCTTCCTGCTCGGGCTCACCGAGGCGGCGAACTGGCCGGCGGCGGCGAAGACGACCGGCGAGTGGTTCGCGCCGAAGGATCGCGCCTTCGCCACCGGCGTCTGGAACACCGGCAGCGCGACCGGCGCCGTGATCGCCGCGCCGCTCGTGACCTGGATCGCGATCCGCTTCGCCACTCCGCTTCCCGAAGGTGGCGAGCGCCCGAACTTGCAACTCGCCTTCGTCGCGACGGCGTCCCTCGGGGCGGTGTGGATCGTGTTTTGGTGGTTCATCTATCGCCCGCGTTCCGCGATGCAGCAGGCCGCGCCGCCGCAAACACCCACGCTTCCGCAATTCCGCGGTTCCGCCGCCACTGCCGCGGCCACCGCCACCGCAACGGATTGCGCCGACCCCGCGATTTCCGTGACCCGCGCACAACTGCTGCGCCGCCCCGAGCTGTGGGGCCTCTTCGTCGCCCGCTTCGTGACCGATCCGGTCTGGTGGTTCTTCCTGCTCTGGTTGCCGGGCTACCTGTCGAAGGAGCGCGGGCTGTCGCTCGCCGAGCTCGGCATGATCGCCTGGATCCCGTTCCTCTTCGCCGACCTCGGCAGCGTGCTCGGCGGCACGGCTTCGAGCTGGCTCATCCGGCGCGGCGTCCCGGTGCTGGTCGCGCGCAAGCGGATCATGCTGATCGCCGGCTGCCTCACCCCGTTCGCGATCGTCGCCGCCCGCACCGGATCGGTCGCCGGCGTGATCACCTGCGGCTCGATCGCCGGCTTCGCCCACCAGTGGTTCGCGAGCAGCATGCTCACCCTGCCCGCCGATCTCTTCCGCGGTCCGGTCGTCGCGACCTGCTCGGGTCTCACCGGGCTGGGCGCCACGTTGGGCGGCATCCTTGCGACGATCGCCACCGGAAGCTGGCTCGACGCCCACCCGGGCGGCTACGGTCCGCTGTTCGTGATCGCCGGGATCGGTCATCCGCTGGCCGTCGTCGCGATCTACGCGCTGGTTCGCCGGCGCGAACCGGCACAGTCCGAACCCCAGGAATATTCATGAACCGCGCATCCACGACGCTGTTCCCGCGACGACTTGCACGACAGCTCCCGCGACTGCTCCCGTTGCTGCTCGTCGCGAACTGCGTGTGGTTCGACCGCGTGCCGAAGGATCCGCCGCCCGCCTTCGCCGGCCACGCGCCCGATCGCCTCGATCGCCCCACCACACCGCCGCGGTTCTTTGCGTTCGGCGACTTCGGCACCGGCGGCAGAGGGCAGAAACGGGTCGCGGCCGGCCTCGCCGCACGCGCGCACACCGCCGCGCCCGACTTCCTGCTGCTGCTCGGCGACAACTTCTATCCCGACGGCGTGGCCTCGGTCGACGACCCGCTCTGGCAGACGCACTTCGAGCAACCCTACGCCGACGCGACGCTGCAGGTGCCGTGCTACGTCGTGCTTGGCAACCACGACCACGACGGCAGCACGCAGGCGCAACTCGACTACGCGCTCACCGATCCCAACTGGCTCCTCCCCGCGCCCTGGTACGAGTTCCGCGTGGCGCTGCAAGGCGGCGGGACGGCCGATTTCTTCGCGCTCGACACCACCCAACTCCTCGACGACACGCCGGTCGCCGAGACCCAGTTGCAATGGCTCGCCGACGCGCTGCACCAGTCGTCGAGCCGCTGGCAGATCGTCGTCGGCCACCATTCGGTGCGGAGCTCGAAGCGGCGCGGCGTGGGAGGTTTCCGGAACCGGCTCGAACCGGTGCTGCTCGCCTATGGCGTCGATCTGGGGATCTTCGGGCACGACCACGTCTCTGAATGGCTGACACCAAGTGGCGGCCTCCACGTCGCAGTCGCCGGCGGCGGCGGCGGCAGCGACAACGACTCGGAACTCGAACCGAGCGTGATCAGCGAGTGGTCGGCGACGGGTGGCGGCTTCGCGGAAGTCACGCTCGGCGACGATCGGATCGTGGTCGAGTTCTGCGACGGCGACGGCGCCACCCAGCGCCGTTTCGAAGTGACGGGAGGCGACCGGTGATGGAGTTCGAGGTCGAGCTCGCGGATGGGGATCGGCGTGGAGCGGCGCGCAAACGGGCATTCGCGGCGGCGGCGGCGCTCGGCGCCAAGCGCATCGCGATCCACGACGACGCGGCGGAAGAGACCGGCGAGGCACGCGAGCTCGTCGCCGCGGCGAAGGCTGCTCGACTCGAGGTCGTGCGGATAGTCGACGGTGGCGCAGCGCGCGGCCGGTGCCCGAACGATCCAGCGGCATTGCGCGAGGCAACGGCGCGCGCAGCGGCGGTCGCGAGCCGCTGCGTTGGCGGCCACGGCGCCGCGGCGATCGAGCTGGTCGGGTTCGGCTTTCCGGCCGGCGGCGAAGAGGGCGTTCGCGCGCAGCGCTTCCTCGCGGCGCTCTGCGAGTGCGCCGGCTGCGTGCGCCGGCTCGCGGCACGGCAGTTCGACGGCGCGAAGCTGATCGCCAAGGCGAAGAAGCTGATCGCGGCCAGCGCGGCGGCATCCGCTGGCGGCACCGCGCTCGAGCGACCCGAGGAGATTGGGCCCTGGCTGGTGAAGCAACTCGGCGCGAGCGAGTCGGCGGCGCTGCTCGCCACCCGCAAGGAAGCCCTGGTCGGCGCGGTCCAGGAGGTGCGCAAGGTGCTGCCGGCGGGAGTCGTGCTGCGCGCGGTGGCGCATCCATCTCCGTTCGTCGGCGGGCGCGCGCTCGGCGGCGGCTTGCTGGCGCTGTCCGACTGGCTCGACGGTTTCACGCTCGACGCAGCGACACCAGCGACCACCGCTCCCGCGACGATCGCTGCCGCCGTGAAGAGCGCGCGCTCCGCCGCGCTGCCGACCAGCCGATTCACGTTGCGACTGGCGTTGCCGCCACCGAGCGAGTGCGCGGCGCTGATCGCACAATTGAAGGCGGCGGAGAAAGAGGGCGCTGTCGCCGTGCGCTGCTTCGACACGGCGACGTGGAGCGATGCGCAGCTCGAGGCAGTCGGCAAGGAGTTCGCGGGCTGACGCTCGACTATTGCTGCGCGGCGTCCGCGTCTGCGCGCACTGCGTCGCGAGCCAGCTTCTGCTCGCTCGGCATCACGTCTCGCGCCGTCCAGATGGCGTAGCCGTGGGTCGCCTCGCCGCGACGCAGCAACGCGTCGAAGGCGGCGCGGCGGCGGCTCGCGTCGAGTGCCTGCGCCTGGCGCCGCAACGCTTCGAGCGGACGCGCGAAGGCGTCGTCGCCGGCCGGATCAAGGCCGACGCAGCCAGCGAGCGCGTCCCACAGTTCGCCGAGCCGGAGCGTCGCGTTCACGCCGACATAGGCCACGTGCAGGCCGATGCCGAGATCGGCGAGCTGACGATCGTGCTCGGTCTGCCACGACAGCGGGTGGCGTTCGAAGCCGGGATCGCCGAAGTGGGGATGGCGGATGTCGAGGAGATCGCTCCCTTCGCGGCGGTACTCGTAGGTGTGGAGCAATGACACTCCGACTTCGTCGCGCTGCTCGCGGAAGGTGGCGAAGCGCCCTTCATGCCAGCCGGCGGCGCGACCGTCGAAGGCTCCGAGGCCGACCTGCGCGGCCTCGGTCAGGCGGAGTTGGCCGGCCATGCCCGGCCCGACCGTGACGCCCGCCTCGACCACCTGCGCGAAGTCGTGCGCGCGATCGCGCCAGGCCGCCGCGCTGCAACCACAAAGTGCCGCCATCGCGACGACCGCTGCGGGACCACCCACTCGCCGTGACTTCATGCTTCGTGGGCCTTCCTCGGAATCGTCACCAAGTCGCGAGCGCCGCCTCGCGGCGCACGCCGCACACGCGGCTGACCCCGCGGGCGCCAGCAGCTCACCGGTACGCAGGAATTCCAGTGACCGCTTCGCCGATGGCGAGCGTGTGGATGTCCCAGGTGCCCTCGTACGTGTTGACCGACTCGAGGTTCACCATGTGGCGCATGGTCTGGTACTCGTCGAGGATGCCGTTGGCGCCGAGCATGTCGCGGCAGATGCGCGCGATGTCGAGCGCCCAGCCGACGTTGTTGCGCTTCGCCATCGAGACCTGCGAGTGGGTCGCCTTCCCGGCCTCCTTCAGCCGTCCGAGTCGCCACGCCAGCAACTGCGCCTTGGTGATCTCGGTCACGATCTCGGCCAGCTTCGCCTGCACCAGCTGGAAGCCGGCGATCGGCTTGCCGAACTGGACGCGCGTCTTGGTGTAGTTCAGCGCCTCGTCGTAGCACGCCATCGCCGCGCCGAGCGCACCCCAGACGATGCCGTAGCGCGCCTGCGTGAGGCAGGAGAGCGGCCCTTTCAGGCCTTTCACTCCAGGCAACCGCGCCGAATCGGGCACGACCACGTCCTGCAGCACCAGCTCCGACGTGACCGACGCGCGCAGCGAAAGCTTGCCTTTCATCTCCGGCGCGCTGAAGCCGGGCGTGCCCTTGTCGACCAGGAAACCCTGCACGCCGTCCGGCGTCTGCGCCCAGACCACCGACACGTCGGCGATGGTGCCGTTGGTGATCCACATCTTGGCGCCGTTCAGCACCCAGTCGGCGCCCTTCTTGACCGCGCGCGTCTCCATACCGCCCGGATCGGAGCCGTGATCGGGCTCGGTCAGGCCGAAGCAGCCGATCGCCTCGCCCTTGGCCATCGCGGGCAACCAGCGCTGCTTTTGCGCCTCGCTGCCGTAGGCGTGGATCGGGTACATGACCAGGCTGCCCTGCACCGACGCGCAGCTGCGCACGCCCGAATCGCCGCGCTCGAGCTCCTGCATGATCAGGCCGTACGCGACCGGATTCAGTCCGGCGCAACCGTAGCCCGACAGGTTCGCGCCGAAGACGCCGAGCTCGCCCATCGCGGAGATGAGCTGGCGCGGAAAGGTGCCCGCGCGGCAGTGTTCGGCGATGACCGGGACGACGTTCTCGCTCACCCACTGTCGAGTGGTGTCGCGAATCATGCGCTCGTCTTCAGAGAGCAGTTCGTCGAGCAGGTAGAAGTCGACGCCTTCAAACTTGCGCATCGTGGAACGACCTCTTCGTGGAACGAGTTCGGAGATGAATGACTTCAGTGGCGGCGGCGGCGGCGGCGGCGTGCGCCATCACGCGGAGGCGCCCCCTAATCCGTCGCGGGACGGCGATTGGCCGGGCGATGGTAGCCCTGCCTCCGAAAGGGGTCAAAGGAGCGGCGCGGCGGTCTACTCGCGGCGGTCCACCCAAGCCCGCCACGCGAGCGGCTTGATCCCGAGGTCTTCGCCTGACCACCAGCGCAGCGCCGTCAGCGCGTCGTCGCGCGCGAACTCGGCGCCACGCTCGACGATGTCGACCAGCGAGTGGAGCGCCGCCTCGCTGCCGATCTCGGCCAGCGCGCAGGCCGCGGCGAGGCGCACTTCGGCGACTCGATCGAAGCGCACCATCAACTGCAGCGCGCCGATCGCCTCGTCGTGCTTCGCCGCGCCAAGCGCGACGGCGCAGCGCTCCCGCAGCTCGGCGTGCCGCGAGCGCTTCAAGATGCCGCACAGCTCGATCAGATCGCGCGTGCTGAGCTTCGCCGCCCAATCGGCGCCGCTGCCGTCGTTGCAGGGATTGCCGGAAGCTGCCACCAGCTCCGCGACCGGTGGCAGCGCGATCTGCGGGACCGGCGGCTCGGGCTCGTACGGCCGTGTTCCATCGAGCGGCAGCGGCGTGAAGATGAAGTCGACCCGCACGTCGGGCGGCGGCAGCGCAGCGTCGGCGACATCGGCCCAGCGGTAGGGCTCGTCGTCGTGCGCGTAGACATCGAAGAGGCAGTTGTCAGCGCGCGACTTGTCGGGGTGGATGGTGAGGATGTTGCCTTCGTAGTCGGCCATGAAGGCCTGGCGCCGCTCCTTGCCGACCAGGATTTCGTCGAAGCGCGAGCCGAGGTAGACGAAGCCGCGCAGCGGCAGCGGCTTCATCGTGCGCAGGTCGGTGAAGAAGTCCTCGAACGCGCGCGTGACCTTGGTGCCGTCGGGATCGGTCCAGCGCACATAGAGGAACACGCGATCGCCGGTCGGCGGCTGCACCGTCCACGGCTCGACCAGCCCGTCCTCAACCTCCTCGCGCGAGGGCAGCGGATCGCGGAGTTGGCGGCGGCGCGGAGTGCCTGGCGCGAGCCCCATCGCCAGGAAGCAGGCGTTCAGCAGGCTCGGCGTGCACTTGACGATCGCGAACGCCTCGTGAGTGAAGCCGCCCTCGATGACGATGCCGTACTCGACCGGGTACTGCTGCGAACGCGATCGCCGCAGCAGATCGCCGCGCACGTGCACTTCGCGTCGGACGCGGTCGAAGACGACGCCATCTGCGGCGAGCCGCTCGGCCAACTCCGTCGCATCCTTCGGCGGCGGCAAGACCTCCTGGCCCGCGCGGGCGCCGTCCGCCTGCGGCCCGCGCGCCTCGCCTTGCGCGAGCAGGTGCCGGCCGGCGAATGCCGCGAACAGGAGCGTTGCGAAGGCAGGCTCCCGAAGGCGACGGCCAAACAGAGCGAGGTTCATGGAGATCATGTTGCGCGCAACGGCGCCCAAAGGAAACGGTGCGCCCGCCCGCGGTGACGAAACCGACATTCTGATCCAGACCCAGAACGTCGGTTTGGTCACCGGGCGACGCGGCGCGGGCTACTTCGCCTCCTTCAACGGGATCACGATCTCGGCCTTGCGCTTGCCGACTCGGGCGACAAGGGTGAGCTGCTTGCCCTTCTCCCACTTGGCGTCGTCGAGGGTGAAGTGGGTTGCCTCGTCCGCGATCTCGGTCCAGGTGACGGTCCCCTTGCGATCCCACTGCCTGTCATGCGCCGGGACCGGCGCGAACGCGTCGGTGGGCGCGGCGTCGTGGGCGACGAACTGCGCCTCTTTCTCGGACAGCAGCACGTTGAAGGACTTCGGCGCGTCCTTGCTGCCGCTGGTCAGCGTGACGGTCGCGATCGGAGTCGGCAGCAGATCGAGTCGCTTGATCACGAACTCGGCCGGCAGCTTGAAACCGTCGATCGCGGCGCCGCCGCCCTTCTTGGTGATCGTCCCGATCAGCGTCGCCGGCGCGGTCACGCGCGGTCCGCCGAAGGTGATGATCAGCGCGAGCTTGCGCAGCTCGGCATCGGGCTGCTCCACCGCGACATCGAACTTCATCTCGAGCGTCTTGCCCGTTGTCTTGCCCGTTGTCGTGGCCGCGTCGAGATTGCCCTTCAACTCGGCGTTGTCGCCCGCCCCCACCAGCCGCCCGCCGCCCTCGATCGTCACGTCGAACTGATCTTCGGCGCGGCGCGACAACTGCGCGCGATAGCGACCCGGAGCGATCACCTCCTGCCCCTCGATCAGCAGCGGCGCCTCGAGCGTCAGCACGGTCGCCGGCCCCGAGCCGAGCCGCCAGGTTTCGCCCACCGGAAGTTCGTCGACCGAGTGCTTGCCGACGCGCGTCGCGGTGTACTCGAACGCAGCGCTCTTCCCCTGCCACGTCGACTCAGCGGTCGCGCGTTGCGCACGAGCGGGCAGAGCGGCGACGCCGATCGCACCGGCGACGATCACGGACCGGCCGAGGATCGAGACGCGCAAGCGCATGAGACTCTCCGAATGGCGGCGCGATCGACCGATGGCGGCATGGGTACGACGGCAGCGCAGACCGTACGAATACCCTGCATCACCGTTCCAGACGGATCAGTCGCCCTCCGCCTTCGCCCGCGCGAGGCACTTCTGCGCTTGCGCCGGCTGGCCAAGGCGCAAGAGCAGCGTGCCGAGCTGCTGCCACACGCGTGACGATTCGGGCCGCGCGCGCGCCTCCTCGAGCAGGAACTGCACGGCGTCTCCCGCTCGCTGCGCGGCCACCAACGCGTCGGCCTTGAGCTGCACCGCGGCCGGGTAGCCGGGCTTCGTCGCCAGCGCCTGCTCCGCAAACGCGAGCGCGCCGGCTGGATCGCCGCGCCGCAACTGCAACCGCGCGCCGAGCGCCTGCGCCTGCGTTCCCGCGAGACTCGGCCGCCACGCGGTCTGGTGCGTCGTGCGGCGCGCGGTCACGCACTCCTGCACGTGATCGAGCGCCGCGTCGAGCTCTCCGTTCGCCTCGCGCGCGAGCGCCGCGACGTAGGAATAGGCCGGCGACGCGAGCGTGCGCGGCGCGACTTCATCGAGCAGCGCGAGCGCCTCGTCCTTGCGCCCGGCTTCGAGCCGCGACGCGCAGACGATCGTCAGCAGCTCGGCGAAGTAGGGCAGCCGCTGCGAGTCGCGCTGCATCGCCGCGCGCGCCAGCTCGAGCGCCCGTTCGGCGATCGGCAGCGCCTCCCGCTTGCGCTCGCCTTGACCGCGCATGAAGTCGGCGAACTTGTACCAGAGGTACGGCTCGCCTTCGTGCTGCGCGATCGCCTTGCGGAACAGCTTCAAGTTGCGTTCGACCTTGCCGTGCGCAGCGATCGCATCGGGCGTGTAGCCGTCGTGCACGACGCGCAGATCCTCGAGCACCGCGAAGCGCTGGCCGGTCTCCGCCGCGACCGCCTCGAGATCGGGCAGCACCTGCTCGTGGATCGGGAACCGGAAACGCACGCGCGGCGAGTGGCGCCACAGCCGCAGGATGGTCGAGTCGAGCTGCTCACCACCCGCGAGCGCGCTCACGATCGGCAGGAAGTAGCCGACGTACTTCGTCTTCGCGAGCGCGCCGCGCAATCCGGCCGGCGAAGTCGTCGCGAACCACTCGTCGCAATCGAGCGCCAGGATCCACTGCCCGCGCGCCGCGTCGAGCGAGACGTTGCGCGCGGCCGCGAAGTCGTCGTCCCAACGGTGGTGGAGCACGCGCGCGCCCGCCGCCTGCGCCCGTGCCACGCTGTCGTCGCGCGAGCCGGTGTCGACCACGACGATCTCGTCGACCACGCCCCGCACGCTCGCGAGGCAGCGCGTCAGCGACGCACCCCCGTCCTTGACGATCATGCAGAGCGAGAGGAGCGGGGTTTCCATGGCACGGGGCGCGGGGCAAACGGGCGGCCACGCTCGTCCCGGAGACGCCACGCGCTGCCGCAAGCGCAACCCGGAAAACGGTGCGGAGGCGCGCGGAACGGCGTTCCGACCGCCGCCGCGCCTCTATTCGCCGATCCTCAGCCGACCATCGGCGACGACCAGGCCCGTTGCCGTGAAGGCCGCACGCATCTCCGGGACGTTTTCCCAGGTTTCCGCCAGCGTCGCCTCGATCTCCGGAGCGACCGCTCGCACCAGTTCGATCTCGGCCAACGCCTTGGCCTGATCGCCCTCGATCGCGGCGAGGGCGCAGTTCGCGAGGTGCGCCTCGGCGCAGCGCGCATCGTAGGTGAGCGCGAAATCAATCTGGGTGCGCGCGGCTCGCAGAGCTGCGCGCGCTCCGCGATCGAAGCGCGACTGCCCGATCAACAGGAACGACTCACGCGCCAGCGCGGCCGCCTGCGCGGCACCGTCGAATCCGGAGAGCTCGCGGTAGGCATCGAGCGACGGTTCGTCGGCGAAGCACCACTCCGCAATCGGCGCGCGCCAGCCGGCAGCGGCGAGCGTCCGCACCACCGCGTCAGCCAGCAGCTCATGGCCGCGTCGTGCGGGATGCACGTCGTCGACGAAGAGCGTCCTTCGATCGGGCAGGCCCGGCGCCGCTTCCGCGTCGAATGCTGGCGTAGCGTCGACCAGCCACGCCCCGCGCGCGGCGGCAACACCGACCAACGCCATCGCGGCGCTCGGCCGCTGCCGGATCGGGTAGCCGTCGCGATTGAGCGCGGCGCAAAACGCCGCCTTCGCGGCCTCGCGCTCGCCGCGCAGCAGCAGCAGGCGCCCGCGCTCCCACTCCACCACCGCGACGGCCGGGTCGATCGACTCGATCTCGGCCAAGCGCGCGAACGCGCGATCGAGCGCCGCGGTCGGAACTGCCTCTCCGTCCGCGACCGCCCGCTCGACGAGGCCGCGATCGGCCCGCACCTCCTGCAGCGCAATCCGGAAACGGTTCCGCGCCGCCGGCGGCGTGGTCGCCGCGAAGCAGGAGTAGTACGGCGCATGCGTAGTGGGATCGGAGACCGGGCGGCACAACGCGACGTCGAGGTGGAGCGCGTGCGCACGCTCGATCAGGAGTTCGAGGTTCCGGCCGTAGCGGGCGACGCCATCGGCAAGCTGTTCGCTGGTCAGGAATGGCTCGTCGCGGACCGCGACCCGCACGTCGAGCGTTTCCGCCGCGATCGAACGACTGGGCCGGCGCGTCCAGTCGAGCAGCAGCGCGCCAACGCGCGATCGCTGCAGCGCGCGGCGAATCGCATGTGCGCGCGGCCAGCGCAGGCGCCTCAGGTTGTAGTCGAGGAACTCGTTGTGTCCGACGTAAACGACCAGCAGCGACGCACCCGCGCCGCCTGTTTCCCGGAAGAGATCGAGCACGTCCTCGCTGCACATCCCGCTGGCGCCGAGATTCAGGACCTCAAAACTCTGGCCTGGCAACAGGTGCGGCAGTCGCAGCCCGAGCCAGTCGGCGAACGGGATCGGCGGCTCGAACGGCACGCCGTACATGGTCGAGTCGCCGAGGCAAAGCACGCGCGTCACGCCCGGCGCCGGCGCCACCGTGAAGCTCTCGACCCGCAGTTTGGCGTGCACGGTCGGGGCGTTCTTCGCACGGACGAACCGCGCGCCGTCTCCAGCTTCGATCCGGTCGAGGAAGCGTGGCCGCGGATCGTCTCCGAACGCGAGCAGCAGTTCGAAGACGCCCGCGACCAGCGCCACCAGCAGCGGCGGCCCGCAAGACGCGAGCGCGAGGCGACCGCGCCAGCGACGCGTCATCGCGCGCGCTCCGACAGGTCGTAGAGGCGCGTCTCGTGGCGGCCGCCATCAAGGACCGCGATGCGCGGCACGAACCAGCGGTCGAGCCAGGCGGCGACGCCTGCCCACGGATCGGCGGGCGGCATCACCGGTGGCAACGCGATCAGGAACCAGGGATGGGCCGACGGCAGAAGCGGCTCGTCGCCAGGTGGCCCGTCGGGAACCAGCGCATCACTGACGCCGCCATTCACCGATCGCTGCGCGTAGAAGCCGAGGCACGACGATCCGTGCTCAACGGTGAACACTTGCGCGTCGGGTGGCGTCTGCTCGCGCACGAAGCGACCCGCCTCCTCGTACCAGGCGGTCTCGTCGTTCGCGTGAGCGCGCCACACCTTCAGCGTCGCGCTCCCGGCGATCGCGAGCAGCAGCATCGCCGTCGCGATCCCGCGAACACGACCGACCGCCGCCAGATGGACCGCCGTGCCAACCAGCAGCGCGACCAACGGCAGCGCGACCAATAGCCAGTAGCGGTGCATCAACGTCGCCTGCAGCAGCGGCACCGTGTAGCCGAGCGCGACCGCGGCGAGCCGCAGCGCGAGCCAACCTGCCGCCCGCGACTCGACCGTCCGTCGCCAGTGCAACACGAACAGGCCGATCAGCCCGAGCGCAGCGGCGATCGCGCCAGCGGTGGTGAAGTCGAATCGTGCGTGGCCGCGAAGCTTCTTCAGCGCGAAGCCGACGTCGATGTTGGCGCGGAGCAGGCCGTCCATGCCATGGCCCTCGAAGGACTCGAGCAGGCTGCCGCCCTGCAGTGCGTCGCCATAGCGCCATTCGACCCAGCCGTTCTGCGCCATCACCACCAGCGCGACCAAAACCGCCGGCGCAGCGACCACCAGCGCGCGCCGGAAGCGCCGGCCACTGAGGTCGCGCAGCGCGATCACGCCCGCGAACACGACGCCGACCCACGCGGCGAGGCAGGAGACGGCGAGTGCCGCGACGACGCCCGCCATCGCCGGCCGATCAGGCGCTCGTGCCCGCGCCCGCTCGTCGAGCAGCAGCGCAAGCAATCCCGCCGCCATCGTCAGCGGCCCGAGCTCGCTGCCATGGGTCGAGAAGTAGGCGCCGGCCGGCAGGGCGGCGGTCATCAGCGCCGCGGCGAGGCCGGCTCGCACCGAAAGCACGCTGGCGACCAGCCGATGGATCACGACCACTTGCAGCAGCGCGGCCATGACGCCCGGCAGCTTGGCGGCGAATGCCGTCGCGCCGAACAACACCGACGAGGCGGCCATCGACCACAGGTGGCCCGGCGGATGGTGGACGTACCAGATCCAGTCGTCAGGCGCCGCCACCTCGGCGTTCAACACGCCGGCGCCCATCGTCGCCAGCGGCCCGTAGCGCAGCAGGTTGCGCGCCTGCAACGCGTACATCGCGCCGACGTGCTGCCACCCCTCACCGAACGGGCCGACGAGACCGGGCCAACGCGCTGCGAGGGCCCACGCGACGATCACGGCCAGCGCCGCCCACTCCGCGCGTCGGTCCGCGCGAGCGCCAATGGCGCATGGCTCTCCGCGACCTCCGTCCATTGCGCCGCGACCTCCGACCCCGCCGCACTCGCGACGGCGCCGGATCTTCGCCTATCGAGGCGCGCGGCGGAAGGCGGCTCCGCCTCAGCGGGCCGCGACTTGTTTCGACTTCGCCGCGACGGGTGGAACAGCGTCGAGGTACCGGGTGGAGACGCGGATGAGGAAGTAGTGCGACTGCTCGAGCGAACTCGAGATCTCGTCGAACACGACGTATTCGCCGGAGAGCGTGTCGGCGTCGAGCCGCACCGCCTCGCCGAAGTTGAGTCGGGCGCGCTTCACGGCAACGTAGACGCCCGCGATCGAGTCGCGCGTCACCAGACCCTCGGCGACCGGCGCCTTGTTTTCGGTGATGCGCGACGGCAGGCGCTCGATGAGTTCGATCTTCGCCTGGACGCTCACGCTCCGAATGCGCAGCGCGAGCCGGCTGCGGAGGAACGGCGCCAGCCGGGTGACATAGACGCGCGGCTGCACGCCGTCGACGCGATGGCGGACCAGCGCGGCCGTCTCGCACGTCTTGCCCTGCAGACGCGCCTTCAGCCGCACGATCATTCCCGGCACCAACGGCGGCCCATCCTCGCGTTGCAGCAGGGCGACCTTCAACGCGTTCGCCTGGATCGCCAGCACGTCCGCGCGGTAGCTCGGCGCGTCCTCGGCCGCGCCCAACGTCACGTGGATGCGCGCCCCGACCTCGGCGGAGCCGAACACCTGGCCATCCTGGAACGGCAGTCGATGTCGCAGCGCGAGGATTCGCAACATCGTCGCGTCACGTTCGGCCGGCACGCGCATCCGGCGCAGCACGGAATGCGCAACCCGATCGAACGCGTACGGATCGAGACGTCGTCGCAGCAGCAGGGTCGCGGGTGCACGGCGCACGATGGACGAGAAGAGCTGCACCTCATCGCGCTCGAGCCCGATCCGCTGCAGCTGTTTCGCAAACCGATGGCGCAGGAAGGCGCACCGGATCCACCGCACGAGCGGGACCAGCAGGCACACCGCCAACAACGCGACTCCGAGCCAGCGCAGCAGTGCCGTCCCGTTGGCTGGATCGGCGAGCTCGGCCAGCAGGCCACGGCGCAACGAATCGAGGCGTTCGCCCTTGGTGAGGCGCGAATCCTGGGCGAGGCAAAGAAGGAGCGCGAAGGGCGTCAACGGGGAGTCTCGGTGCGGGAATCGTTTGCCACTACGTCGTGATCGACTGCACACAAGTCGTCCAAGAGCAGGGGTTTCCATGAGCCCGCGCGGGAATCGCGCCGCGCCGGCGTGGCGCCGACCGGCTCAAGAAAAAACGTCCTGCCGATCGAAAGAGGTCGGGTGACGGTCGGTGCATCGGCGCCGGCATCGGGCGGAGGAGGGTGCATCGATGATCGCGCTGACGCGCATGGACGGCACGAGGATCAGCCTGAACGTCGACCGCATCGAGTCGGTCGAACGGGTACCCGAGACGATGCTCCGCCTGATCGACGGCCGCTCGCTCATGGTGCGTGAAACGTTGGACGAGGTCGTGAGCGCCTTCAAGCAATGGCAGCGTGAGATCGCGAATCACGCGTTCGCGGGGACCCCATGATCATCAACATCCTCGGCATCGTCGTCGCGTTCGGGATGATCGTCCTCGGCAACCACCTGGAAGGCGGCCACCTGAGCTCGCTGATGCAGCCGACGGCCGCGATCATCGTGTTCGGCGGGACGATCGGCGCGACCATGGTCGCGCACACCGCGCGCGAGGTGATGGCCGCGCTCAAGGACCTGAAGAAGGTCTTCCTCGGCAAGGACCCCGACTACTCGCCGCTGGTCAAGCAGATCGTCACGTTCGGCACCGTCGCACGTCGCGAGGGGCTCCTTTCGCTCGACAACATGCTGCGCGACGTGACCAATCCGTTCATGTCGGAAAACCTCCGCCGGCTGATCGACGGCTACGAGGCCGGCGCCCTGCGCAACATCATGGAAGCGAAGATCGGCCGAGCTGAAGAGGAGAAGAACGCCTGCGCGAAGGTCTGGGAGACGCTCGGTGGCTTCTGCCCGACGGTCGGAATCCTCGGCGCCGTGCTCGGCTTGATCCACGTCATGCATAACCTGGACGATCCGAGCAAGCTCGGGCCGGGCATCGCCGTCGCGTTCGTCGCCACCGTGTACGGCGTCGGTGCGGCCAACCTCGTGATGCTGCCCATCGGCAGCAAGCTGAAGAAGATCTACCACCACGAGATGCTGGAGATGGAGCTCATCCTCACCGGCATCCTCGCGATCCAGGCGGGCGAGAACCCCCGCCGCGTCGAGGATCAACTGCAGGACATCCTCGGCGACCACGCGCACCATGACGCGGCCGCGGCCGGCGAAGAGCACAAGGCCGTCGGCTGATGGCCCGGAAGAAGAAGCACGAGGAGCACGAGAACGCCGAGCGCTGGCTGGTCTCGTACGCCGACTTCATCACGCTGCTGTTCGCCTTCTTCACGGTGCTCTACGCGATGGGGCAGAGCGAGAAGGGCAAGATGGAATCGGCGATGCAGAGCATCCGCACCTCGTTTCTGAGCGGCGGCGGGCTCTTCTCCGACGACGGCAACACCTTCCTGCCGAGCCTCCGCCCTGGCGCACAAGGTTCCGGCGCGAGCGACACGGAGACGGCGCTCGACAAGATCGCCGCGAAGATGGGCGAGGCGCGCGGTGGCGCCGGCGAATCCAACCAGGGCGGATCGCCGTTCGAGGTCACCCGCGACGACGCCGGCCTCTTGATCCGACTGAACGACGAGATCAACTTCACGCGCGGACGCCCTGAGCTCAAGCCCGAGGCCAAGCAGGCGCTCGAAGATCTCGGCACCAAGATCCGCGACCTGAACGTCCCGGTCCAGGTGATCGGCTACGCCGGCCGCGACGCGTTCGCCTCCGACTCGAAGGCGTACAACCTCGGGCTCGACCGCGCGATCGCGGTGGTCAAGTTCATGTCGACCACCGTCCCGTTTTTCACCGAGCACGTCACGATCGAGGCACGGACCGAGCCAGCCGCAGCGAGCGCGGCGAAGGGCCAGAGCCACCGCCGGGTCGAACTGTTCCTCAAGGTCTCCGACGAGGACGTCAAGCGCCTGGTCTCGTCGCTCGGAAAGTGATCGCGGCTCGCCGCGTCCTTTTTTTCCGGGTAGCGCTCAAGCTGACGGAAGAAATCGCCCGATGTAGGAGCGTTGCCAGCGTCTTGGAAAGGAGTTCCGGGAAGGAGCTTCCGAGATGCGGCTGCGCCGGGGCGAGGGGCCATGGCCAAAGAGCTCGTGATGCACGCGGAAGAAGAGCGCCAGGGCAGGGGCGCGCCCATCGAGTCGATGGCCGACCCGCTGCTGGATTCCGCCGCTGATGCGGCGTTCTTCTCCCCGCACAAACCTGCGAGCGCGGCGCAACACGGCTACGGACCCAGCTCGAACGCAGCGATGTGGTTCTTCGGCGCGGTCGTGACCGGGCTGCTGGTCGTCCAGACCCTGCAGCTGTTCTCTTCGCGGTACCCGGACCCCGCGGCACCGCCGACCCACGCGAATCCGACCAACACGGCGCCGCAAGAAGGGCACGACAGCAGCAAGGGCGCCGAGATCGACCGACTGCTCTACGAATCACGAATCGGCATCGATCGCGGCGTCTACGAGACCGCCATCCGGCTGCTCGAACCGCTGCTCGAGCAGCCCCACGCGCTGTCGAAATCGGAGCGCTCGCAGACCTACCTCCTGCTGAGCCAAGCGCACCGCGCAATGGACAACATCCCGCGCGCCCAGAAGTA
The DNA here is from genome assembly GCA_009691715.1 of Planctomycetota bacterium. Taxonomy (GTDB): domain Bacteria; phylum Planctomycetota; class B15-G4; order B15-G4; family SIAN01; genus SIAN01. Next base: position 84,100 of record SIAN01000012.1, on the reverse strand, counting down.
CTACCTGCTGGCGATCGACCAGAGCATCGATCGCCACGAGCCGGCGCTGATCCTCGAGGACGCCAGCGAACTGCGCGACGACGGCCGCTTCGCCGAATCGCGCCAGAAGCTCTGTGCACTGCTGGCGCGCCGCGACGGACTCGACAAGAAGGGTGAGTCACTGGCCACGCTGGCCGCCGCGCGCGTCGCCGACACCTGGTACGCGCAGGCGGTCGCCACCGGCCAGCTCGCGCCACTGCCGAGCCTCACCGCGGAGGCGAAGCGATGAGCGCCGCGATCGGCTCCCTGGTCGCGGCATTGCTGGCGCAGCACGCGCCCGCGGCCGCCCACGCCACTCCTCCCGCAGATTCCGCGCTGGAGGATGCCGTGATGGCGCAGGACGAGTCGGTGCGCGTCGAGCTGGTCTCGAAGCAGGGCGCTCCCGAGTTGGTCCATGTGAACGCCTTCGGCACGCCGGTCCACGAGATCCTGGTGCAGCTCGCGAAGCTCGACCAGCGCGTGTTGCGGGTCGAAGCCGGCGAGGCGGCGCTGTTCTCCACCGCTGCCGTCGACGCCCACTTGAAGCACCGGCCGCTCGAGGATGCGATCGAGTGGATCGCCGGCGCCGCAGGCCTCTATGCCGACCGGACGCGCGGAGCATTGCGGCTGCAAGTCGACCGCTCCGATTCCGTCGACCCCGAGGTGGCGGCGCGCCGCGCGGTCGCTGGCTGGCGCAACTCGCTGGCACGCGACCCGCTGCAGGTCGACGCGCCGCGGCTGCGTTTCCAGATCGGCAACGCGCTCTACCAGCTCGGCGACTTCAAAAACGCGGCAGTCGCGTGGACGGAGCTCGAAAGCTCGGCGACGCAATGGCGTCAACGCGAAGCCGCGCACAATGAGGGCGGCGAATCAGCCGATCCGGCGGCCGAGTTCGCCGATCTGCCGCTGGTCTACTACCGCTGCGGACATGCCTATGCGGCGCTCGGCGACGAAAAGAGCGCGCAGAACCAGTGGCTGCTGATCCCGCAGAAGTTCGCCGAGAGCGCCTACGTCGCCGACGCGCGCCTGCAGGCCGTACGCTCGTTCCGCCGCCAGGGCGACACGGCCAACGCCAACCTGATGCTGCGCCTGGTGATCGAGACCCAGAGCAGGCTCTCTCCCACGAACATGATCGAGGCGGGCGAGCTGCTGAACGAGGGCGGCAGCCACGAGCGCGCCACCACCGTGATCGAGCTCGCGCTCGCGACCACGAACGACGAGCGGCTCAAGGAGCGCGGCTGCCTCGCGCTGGCGCGCAGCGATGCCAGCCTGCAGCGATGGGACCGCGTCGTCACCAGCGCGAAGCACTACGTGAAGGCGCACGCCAACGGTCGCCATGCCGCGGAGATGTGGCTCCTGCTCGGCAAAGCGCACCACCACTTCGAGGATCCCTTCACTGCGCTGCTCGCGGCCCGACGCGTGCGCGAGTTGCTTCCGACCGAGGAGATCGGCTACGCCGCGGATCTCCTCGAAGGCCGAATCTGGGCCGATTGCGGGCTGCGCGAACGCGCGGACGTCTGCCTCGAGCGGGCGGCCGGGTCGAGCTACCCGCGACTCGCCATTCCCGCGATCGAGTTGCGCGTCGAGCTGCTGCAAGCCGACGGCCAGCTCGAAGCCGCCGCGCGCCTGTGCGCCCGATGGAAGGAGCTGCCAGGCCAATCGGTGAACGCCGCCATCCGTTTGGCGCACATCTGCCTGCTCCAGCGCAACCGCGCCCGCTGCCTGTCGCTGGTGCACGAGACGTTCCGCGACGCCACGGACGAGCAGCGTGCCGAGCTGAACGACATCGCCAACGAAGCGCTGCGCGATGCGCCGGCCGATGTCGCGATCCCGGAATTCCTGGACGGACCCACCGCGCCGGTCGTGCCGGAGAACGATAAGGAGCATGCCGATGGGCACTGAGATGTGGTTCCTCGCCGCGCTGCTGAATGCGGCGCCGGCCAAGGACGAAGCCGCCGAGATCAGCGCCACCGAACAACTGATCGCGAAGCTGCTCGAGCTGCAGCATCGCGTCCGTGGCGGCGAGCTCGTGCCGCTCGAGGAGCTCGCGCTCGGCGCGACGACGCGCGAGGAGATCCTGCACAACTTCGACGTCCGCGGAGCGCTTCGGCTCGGCGTCGAGCCGAGCGCCGTCCGTGATCGACTGCTCCCCGGCTTCGCCGCGGAGCTCGAGCAGCTCGCCAACCAGCGCGCGCGCATGGAGGCGGGACCGCCGAAGGAGAGCTCGCCGCTGCTGGTGCTGCTGCTCGACTTCGAGGTGGAACTGCGCGCGACCGCCGACCGCCGCCGGCAGGGGCTCGGCTTGAAGAGCCCGCTCGACGTCGGGCCGCTCGGGTCCCCGCTGCAGCCGAACGGCGCGCCGGGCCCCGCCACCGTCAACGGCGTCGACGTGACCGCGCCGCGCAACACCATCAATCCGTTGCTGGCAGCGGCCGCGCTCTATCGCGCGGGCCGCTGGCAGGAATCCGTCGACTCCTGGGAGCGCGCACCCGCCGACAGCGTGCGCACGCCGGAGATGGAACACCAGCGCGCCGACTCGCTGCTGCGGGTCGGCCGCGTCGACGACGCGATCGATATCTGGGCCAAGCTCATCACGGATCACAAGGAGTCGAGCTGGGCCGAGCAGGCCGCGTTCTCGCTCGAGGTCGCCCGCACGCTCTCCGCGCTGCAGAAGGCCAGTGCGGCGGCGGACGGGGCGAAACGATGAACGGCGCGGTCGCCGCCCGCGATCCGCAGGAGCTGCAACGCAGCTTCGACGCGTTCACGCGCATCTCCCGCGATCTCGAGATCGCGTACGACCGGCTGCGCGCGCAGGCGGCGCGGATCGACCTGGCGCTGGCCGACACCAATCGCCGGCTGGCAGCGAAGGTCGCCGAGCTCGACGCCGTGCTGTCGAGCCTCGAGGGCGCGGTCGTCGTGACCGATCGCGAGGGGCGCATCACGCTGGCCAATCGCGCGTTCGCCGACTGGTGCGGCGTCGATGCCGCGTTGCTCTGCGGTCGAGCGAAGGCGACACTTTTCGACGAGCAGGGTCGCGCGCTCTGCGACGCGGCCGGACCGCTGCCGCTCGCCCTGCCTTGCCGACCGCTCACCGTGCGCGGCGAGTCGCGCACGGTCCGTTCGGCGCGCTCGCCGGTGGAGGACGCCGACGGGACCGCTCTTGGCGAGGTCGAGGTGATCCGCGACGAGACCGAGCTCGAAGCGCTGCGCGACGAACTCCGCCGGCGCGAGACCCTGACCGCGGTCGGCGAGATGGCGGCCGGCATCGCCCACGAGATCCGCAACCCGCTCACCGCGATCGAGGGCTTCTCCCACCTGCTGCTGGCCGAGCTTCCCGATGGCAACGCGGACTGCGCGAACCATGCGCGCCGCATCAGCCTCGCCGTGCGCAAGGCCAACTCGATCATCACCAACCTGCTTTGCTTCGCGCGACCGGATCGGTTCCGGCCGCAGCGTTCCCGCATCGCGCCGCTCCTGGCCGAGCTGCGTGCCGCGTTCGCGGACTGCGCCTCGGGACTCGCGGTCGTCGAGGTGCGCACAGCCGAGCCGCCCGACCTCGGCGTCGCCTGCGATCTCGCGCTGATCGAGCGCGTGCTGACCAATTTGGTCGACAACGCCCGCCTCGCCGCCGGTGCGAACGGCCGCGTGACTGTGCTCGCGAAAGCCGGGCGGGGCGAAGTCGTGCTGATCGTCGAGGACGACGGACCCGGCATCGCGCCCGAGCTGCGCGGACGGCTGTTCCGGCCCTTCGTGACCGGTCGCGCCGACGGCACCGGACTCGGCCTGTTCCTCGTCCACCGCATCGTCGAACTGCACCACGGCAGCGTCTCCGTCGCCGACCGCGACGGCGGCGGCTCGCGCTTCACCGTTCGTCTCCCCATCGCCTCGTCCACCCACCGCGAGATCGAAGCATGAAGCTAGAACGGGCCCTTGTCGTCGAGGATGACCAGCTCAACCGCGAATACGTCGTCGAGGCGCTTGCCGCGCTCGGCATCGACGTTCGCGCGGCGAAGAACGGACGCGAGGCCATCGCGCTGCTCGAGCGCGAGGAGGTCGACTTCGTGCTCACCGACCTGCGCATGCCGGAGGTCGACGGACTCGGCGTGGTGCGCGCGGTCCGTGAGCTCGCGCCAGGAACTCCGATCGCGCTGATGACTGCGCACGGCACGCTCGACGTCGCGGTCGAGGCGCTGCGCGAGGGGGCCGACGACATCCTGCTGAAACCGTTCGGCCCCGACCAGCTCGCGCTGCTGATCGAGCGCCTGATCGGCCGCAAGGAGCTGAAGCACGAGAACCAGCGCCTGCGCCGCCAGATCGAGGACGACACCGCCTCGCGCGAAATCCTCGGCCGATCGCCCGCCATCGCCAAGGTGCACGACCAGATCAAGCGGATCGCGCAGAGCAAGGCGACCGTCTTCATCCGCGGGGAGAGCGGCACCGGCAAGGAGCTCGCCGCCCGTGCGATCCACCAGCTCTCTCCACGCGCGGACGGCCCGTTCGTCCGCGTGAACTGCGCGGCGCTGTCGGAGACATTGCTGGAGAGCGAGATGTTCGGCCACGAGCGCGGCTCGTTCACCGGCGCGATGGCGCGCCGCGAAGGGCGCTTCGAGCTGGCGCACAAGGGGACCCTGCTGCTCGACGAGGTGAGCGAGGTCTCGCCGCGCATCCAGGCCAAGCTGCTGCGCGTGCTCGAGGAGGAGGAGTTCGAGCGGGTCGGCGGCACCCGGACGCTCGCCGTCGACGTGCGCGTGATCGCGACGAGCAATCGCGACCTCGAGAAGGCGATCAAGGACGGGACCTTCCGCGAGGACCTCTTCTATCGGCTGCACGTGGTGCCGCTGCAGCTGCCGCCGTTGCGCGAGCGACTCGAAGACGTGCCGCTGCTGGCGCGCGCCTTCCTCGAGCGGTACGCCAAGGAGAACGGCAAGGCAGTGCAGCGGATCACGCCGGCGGCCATGGATCGACTCGGCGCCTACCGCTGGCCAGGCAACGTGCGCGAACTCTCGAACGTGATCCAGCGCGCGGTTGTGCTGGCGCCCGGCGACGCGATCGACGTCCAAGAACTGCCATTGCCCGACGCCGTCTACAACGCGCCGCGCAACGACGCGCTCGCCGGCGCCGTCGGCATGCGTGCCGAGGACGTCGAACGCGAACTGATCCTCCGCACGCTGCGCGCCACCGCCGGCAATCGCACGCGCACGGCCGTTCTCCTCGACCTGACGGCGAGGACCATCAACAACAAGATCCGCCTCTACCGCGGCCAGGGATTCGAGGTCCCGGAACCGACGCGCGGCATCGCGCGGCCGCGCTTGATCGAGCTCGAAGCGACTGGAGCACCGGCATGAGCGACTTCGACAAGAGCTTCGAGCTGGCCAACCGCCTGCTCGACTTCACCAGCGCCCGGGCCCGCGCCTTGACCACCAACATCGCGCACGCCACCGAACCCGGCTACCGACGCGTGGACGTCGACTTCGAGACGCTGCTGAAGGCCGTGCGAGCGGAGCGTGATCGCGGCCATGCCGGCGCCATCGCGCGCGCCGAGCCGGAGGCCACGGTCGATGCCACGGCGGTCCCGGGCAAGAACGGCAATTCGGTCAATTTCGAGCTCGAACAGGTGCAGATCGACAAGAACGCGTTGCTGCACCAGCTCGCGACCCAGGTGGTGAACTCGAAGCTGAACACGCTGCGATCCGCGATCCGCGGCCAGGCGTGACGGGAGGACTTGGCATGTCCGAATCGATCTCGCTCAAGGTCTTCGACATCTCGGCGTCTGCGCTGGCGGCGCAGCGCACGCGTCTCGCCGTGATCAGCCAGAACATCGCCAACGCCGAGGTCACCAAGCGCGGCGCGAACGGCGAGCCCTACCGCCGGCAGCGCGTCAACTTCCGCAGCGTCCTGGCGGACGAGGTGAAAAGCGGTCGGAGCGGTGGACTGCCGGTAGGCGCCGTTCGCGTCGAGATCGACACGGTGCCAGGCCAGCTCGAGGGCACGTCGAATCCCGGCCATCGCGACGCCGACGAGAACGGCATCGTCCTCAAGCCGAACGTGAACGTGATCGAGGAGATGGTCGACATGGTCGACGCCTCGCGCACCTACGAGGCGAACCTGTCCGCGCTGCGCGCCTGGAAGCAGATGCTGGCGCGCACGCTCGAGATGACGCGATGAGCATCGACGTCAACCACGTCCGCTCGTTGCTCGAACAGGCGCAGCAGGGCGCGAAGGGCAAGGCGAACTCCGCCTCTCCGGTGCAGGAGTTCTCCGATCTCCTCACCGACGCCAGCAACCAGCAGCGCGGCGCGGAGAAGGCGTTCGAGAACTACGCGCTCGAAGGCAAGGGCGATCTCCACGACGTGATGACGCAGATGGCGAAGGCCGACGTCACCTTCAAATTCCTGCTCGAAGTGCGCAACAAGCTGACCGACGCGTGGCAGGAACTGTCGCGGCTCCAGGTCTGACAGGACGCTGACCCATGAACTTCTGGCAGGAACTCCTCACTCGTCCCCGCGATGTCTACGCGAAGCTTTCGCGCGGACAGCGCGTGGGCGTGCTCGCGCTGGCGTCGGTCGCCATCGTCGTCGCGGCGCTCGCCAGCCTGCTCGGCGGCCGGCAGAGCTATGCGCACCTCTACGGCAACCTCGATCCCAATGACGCGAACGACATCGTCGGCAAGCTGACCGAACTCGGCATCCCCTACCAGCTCTCGCGCGACGGCTCGTTGGTGGAGGTGCCTGACGAGCAGGTGAACGAAGCGAGGATGAAGCTCGCCTCCGCCGGCCTGCCGCAGATCGGCGCGCAGGGCTACACGCTCTTCGACGGCAACCAGCTCGGCGTGACCGACCAGCTCTTCAACGTCCAGAGCACGCGCGCACTGCAAGGCGAGTTCGAGAACGCGATCTCGGAGTTCCCCGCGATCCAGAAGGCGCGCGTTCTCATCTACCTGAGCGGCCAGAGCGTCTACAGCAAGGACAAGGCGCGGACGACGGCCTCGGTGATCCTGTGGCAGCGGACCGGCGCGCTGCTCGGCGACACGCAGGTGGCCGCCATCGCGCACATGTTGGCGACCGGCGTCGGCCACGGACTGCAGCCCGAGGACGTGACGATCACCGATTCCCGCGCCAACCTGCTCTTCCCGCGCTCCGATGGCTCGAACTCGATGTTGTCGCTGGCGGCGCTGCAGAGCGCACAGGCGCACAACCGCGAGCTCGAAGAGGCAGCCGAGTCGCAGCTGAACATCGCATTTGGTCCCGGCAAGGCGACCGTCCGCGTGAGCGTCGAGCTCGACACGAAGTACACGGAGAAGGCCACCGAAACGGTCAAGGACGGCAACCGGGTGCCGATCAAGTCGTCGACGACCCGCGAAGGCGGCAGCGGCAGCAAGACGGCGACGAATGCCAACGGCAGGGGCGACGGCGTCATCACCGAGCAGCAGGACGAGTATCGCGAAGGCGTCGAGCGTGCGCTCGAGATCGTCGCGGCCGGCGCAGTGAAGCGCATGTCGGTCAGCCTGATCGTCGATCAGTCGCTGTTCGCGCCGTCCGCCGACGGCAAGCCGTCTGAAGTGACGGCGGAGAAGATCGAGTCGATCGTCAAGGAGGCGATCGGCTTCGTCAACGACCCGAACAACAAGGAACCGACCGCGCGCAGGGACACGTTCAAGATGATGACCGCGCCGTTCGTGCAGCCGCCAGCACCAGAGGCGGCGCCCGGCCCGTTCGCGGTCGAGAACCTGCTGCCGCTGGCCGGCAACCTCGCCGAAGCGTTGACGGTGGTGATCGTGCTGCTGACGCTCACGCGGGTGTTGCGCGGCAGCAAGGCGAAGCCGAAGGGCAAGAGCGCCGGCAGCAACGCCTCCGCCGGCCCGGCCGGGATTCCCGGCTCACCGGCCGCGCGCAGCGCCGCGCGCAATCCCGAAAGCGACGAACCGATCGACGAGCTGCAGGAGCTGGTGTTGGGCGAATCGCGCGGCGTCGACGTGCGCACGCGCCTGGCCCGTTTCGTCCAGCACTACCCCGACCAGGCGCGTGAAGTGCTCGTCGCGTGGCTCAAGGAAGAGGTCGCGGCGTAAGGCCGGCGACCCGACAAGAGGAACCTCGATGGCAGTCAAGCTGCGCGGCGTTCAGAAGATCGCGGCCGTCCTTCTCGGGCTCGAGAAGGACGTCGCCGCCAAGTTGATGCAGGCGATGCCGGCCGATCGGCTCGAGACCGTCACCGAGGCGATGGTCGAACTCTCTGACCGCCGCCTCACCCCCGCCGACACCGAGCCGGCCCTCGGCGAATTCGTCAAGCGCATCGCCGCTGGCGCGTCGGCGACCAACGACTTCAAGGAACTGCTGCGCGAAGCACTCGGCAGCGAGAAGGCCGAGGACCACCTGCGGAAGATGCAAGGGATGCGCGAACGCGGCAACCCGCTCGCGCCACTCGAACTGCTGCCGCCGCACGAGGTCGCCGAGGTGCTGCAGGACGAGAACGAGCAGGTCTGCGCCATCGTGCTGGCGAACATGAAACCGACCGCGGCGGCGCGCATCGTCGAGTGCTTCTCCATCGAGCGGCGCGCGTCGGTCGTGGGGCGCATCGCCAAGTCGGGCGCGCCGCGTCGCGATCTGGTCGAGGAGATCGCCTCGGCCCTGCTGACGCGGCTCGCGCCGGTGCAACCGTCGCAGCGCGGCGACGCACGCGGCGTCGCGGCCGCGGCCCAGATCATGAACTACCTGTCGCAGGACACCGAGACCGCGGTGACCGAGGCGCTGCAGCAGGGCGAGGAAGCGCTGTTTCAGCAGATCGACGCCCAGCGCGTCACGATGGAGGACCTGGTCGGCATCGACAAGAAGTCGATGCAGAAGGTCCTCGCCGGCGTCGACACGCGCGTGCTCACCGTCTCGCTCAAGGGCGCCAGCAAGGAGGTCGAGGCCGGGATCCTCGACAACGTCTCCAAGCGCTCGCGCGACACCATCCTCGAAGAGCGCGAACTGCTCGGCGCACTGCCGATGAGCGAGATCCTGCAGGCGCGCACGCAGCTGCTGAACCAGGTGCGAACGCTGATGAAGAGCGGCGAAGTGAAACTGCGGAGGGCGGGCGGCGATGACATCGTCGAGTGAAGTGACCACCACTGCCGGCGCCGCCCCCGAGGTCTTCCACCACGCGCTGGCGCATGCCGGCGCGCGGGCGGCCACCGTCCGGACCAGCGTGCCGGTTCGCGTGATCGAGCGCGCTCCCCCGCCGCCGCCGCTGCCCCGCATCGACACCGTGCCGCTGGCACGTGCGCTCGACTCTGGCTTCAAGGCCGTCCGGGCGCAGGTCGAGACTGCGCTCGGCGAGATCGAGCGTGAGTGCGTGCTCCTCGCGCTGGCGGCCGCCGAGTCGTTGACCCGCGCCAAGTGCGAACGAGGCGAGCTCGCCCTCGATGAGCCGCTGCGCGCGCTGCTCGATTCGCGCCGCCGCGACCTCGAAACGATGCCCGCGACGCTGCGCGCGAACCCCGAGGACGCCGACGCGCTCGCGCCGCAGCTTGACCAGATCAAGCCCGCGGGCGCACGGATCGAGCTGGTGCGCGATCCGGCCGTCCCGCGCGGCCAGCTCGCCCTCGAATTGCAGGCGGCACGCGTGGTCTGGTCGCTTGGCCAAGATCTCATCGCGCTGCGCGCCAAGGTCCTCGGCGAGGGCGCGCGATGAAGGCCGGCCTCGAGCTCGCCCGCTTCCGATCGCGCGTGCCATCGGCACCGGTACTGCGCCGCGAAGGGCGCATCCGCCGACTGGTCGGCATGACGCTCGAAGCCGAAGGGCTGCCCGGCGAGATCGGCGAGCTCTGCTTCGTGAAGGGCGCGCACGGCGACGTCCCGGTCGAGATCGTCGGCTTCCACGGCGATCGCACCACGTTGCTGCCGCTCGAACGGCTCGAAGGGATCGCCGACGGCGCCGTCGTCGTCTCCACCGGCGAACCGTTCTCTGCACCGGTCGGCGACGCGCTGCTCGGTCGCGTGCTGGACGGGCTCGGCCGTCCCTTGGATGGCAAGGGCGAGCTGCGCGACGTGGCGATGCGGCCGCTGATCGCGACGCCCCCCGACGCCATGACCCGCCCCGCGATCGCGCAGCGCTTCGAGACTGGCGTGCGCTCGATCGACCTGCTGAACACGCTCGGTGAAGGGCAGCGCGTCGGCATCTTCGCCGGGTCCGGCGTCGGCAAGTCGACGCTGCTCGGCAAGATCCTGCGCGAAGCGAAGGCCGACGTGACCGTGCTGGCGCTGATCGGCGAGCGCAACCGCGAAGTGCGCGACTTCGTCGACAAGCAGCTCGGCGCGCACGGCCTGCGCCGCGCCGTCGTGATCGCCGCCACCAGCGACCGCCCCGCGCTGCAACGGATGAAGGCGGCGCACCTCGCGGCCACCATCGCCGAGCAGTTCCGCGACGACGGCAAGCGCGTGCTGCTGGTGATGGACAGCGCGACGCGCTTCGCGATGGCGCTGCGCGAGGCGGGGCTCGCCGCGGGTGAACCGCCGGCAACGCGCGGCTATCCACCGTCGCTCTATTCCGAGCTGCCGCGACTGGTCGAACGCTTCGGCACCAGCGCGAAGGGCTCGATCACGGCGCTGCTCACCGTGCTGGTCGAGGGCGACGACCTGAACGACCCGGTCGCCGACTGCCTGCGCGGTCTGCTCGACGGGCACCTCGTGCTGTCGCGCAGCCTCGCCGAACGCGGTCACTACCCGCCGGTCGACCCGCTGAAGAGCCTGTCGCGTCTCATGGATCAGGTGGTCGCGCCGCGCCACCTCGCCGCCGCGCAGAAGCTCCGCCACTGGATGGCGCTCTATGAGGACCACCGCGACCTGATCGAGATCGGGGCCTACCGGCGCGGCAGTGAACCCCTGCTCGACAAGGTGCTGGAGAAGCTGCCGCAGGTGAACGCGCTGCTGCGCCAGGCGCCCGAAGAGCGCACGCCGTTCGACGCGGCGCTGGCGGCGCTGGCGGCGCTGACGGAGATGCCGGCCGCGCCGGCCGATGACCGGCGGAGCACGCCATGAGGAAGGGCGGACTCCTCTCCTGGCAGCGGATGGTCGACAACGACGCCCGCGACAAGAAGCTGGCGCTGGCGCGCGCGCGCCAGCTCGTCATGCGCTGCGAGCAGGTCGAGGCCGCGCTGCTCGGCGAACGGACGCGCCGCGACCAGGAAGAGCGGCAACTCCGCGAGGCGGGCGATCTGCCGCACTTCGGGCGCGAACGGCTGGCGGCACTGCTCGAGCGCGCCATCGAGCGGGCGCAGGAGAAGGTCGCGGCCGCGCGGCTGGCCGAGTCGCGCACGCTCGATGCCCTGCGCGAATCGTGGAAACGTGCGACCGCGGTCGAGCGTCTGCTCGACCGACGGCAAAAGCGCGAACGTCTCGATGCATTGAAAGCCGAACAGAAGGAACTCGATGAGATCGCGTCGCGCCGATCCGGCGCCACGCTGACGGAGGTCGGGCGATGAAGAAACTGGTACCGATGCTGCGGTTGGCGGCCTTCTGCTTCGTCCTGTTCGGGATCTCCGCGATGGCGGTGCTCCTGAAGCAAGGCCGCCTGTTCAGCGACGCGAAGGCGAAGGCCGACGCCGAGCACGCCGATCCCGAGCTGGCGAAAGCCGGCCTCGAGCCGGAGCCCAAGGGCGGCAGCGCCGACCACGCGCAATCGAAGCTGGCAAGCGGGACCGACGAATCGAAGCGCGAGGCGTCGGTTGCGGCCGGCCGCACGCTGTTCGACCTGCCGGAGTCGATCTCGATCCCCGAGGCGAGCGAGCTGATGCTCGAGCTCAAGCGCGAGAAGCAGGACAACGACGCCCGCAAGGCGGTTCTCGACCAGCGCGAGAAGGAGCTCCAGGCGATGGGGCGGGAGATCGAGACGCGCCGGAGCGAGGTGCTCGGGATGGCCAAGAAGCTGAAGCTCGACGCGCCGCTCGCGGCGGTGGTGCCGACGGCCGCGGACTACGACCCCGAGACGCTCAAGGAAGTGGCGAAGATCGTCTCTGGGATGGAGTCGAACGCAGCGGGAAAGATGATCAGCGCGATGCCGGCGGAGAAGGCCGCCCTTCTCCTGCTCCAGATGACCGCAGAAGAGGCGGCGTCGATCCTCTCCCAGGTGGACGCGGAAAAAGTCTTCAAGCTGACCGAGATGTTGATGAAGGCGCCGCGCGGTGGTTGATCGCCCGAGCCCGGGCCTTCAGCCCCCCGGGGCATCCGGCCGATAGCGACCCGAGAGAGCCCGAGGCGCCGTGGAGGGCGGCCCGGGCACGATCGGGGAGCGGGACATGGCGGACGCAGGCGAAAAAGGGGCGGCGAAGGACGCCAAGGCGGCGCCGAAGGATGGGGCTGACGGCGCTGCCGCTCCGGGCGACGCCGCACCGGGGAAGCTCAAGCGACTGCTTCCGTTCATCATCGGCGGCACCGTCGCTGCCGGCCTCGGCGCCACGGCCGCGATCGTCACGCAACCGCATAAGCACGATCCCGAGGTGGTCCAGGAGCAGCACGAGCCGGAGCCGACTCCGCTCGACAAGCTGTTGCCGCCGTACCCAATCGCGCTGCCGCAGTTGATCGCGGGCCTCGCCGGCAACGGCGAGTCGGCGCGAGTGAACATCATCCTCGAGGTGCGATTGGCAACGCCCGAGGGACAGGCGGCCGTCATCGCGAGCTGCGCGAAGGGTGGCGCCATGTATGCGCCAGTGCGCCACTCGCTGATCATGTTGTTGTCGGGCCGGCAGGCGTCTGATCTGCGCACGCCGCGCGGCATGGAAGAACTCAAGCTCGAGATCCTCGACCGGCTGAAGCCGATCCTCTTCCCCGATCCGTCGGCCGGGACGATCACGGGGATCTTCTTCGACGAGTTGCTGTTCTCATGAGCGGAGTCGCCGAGCTCTACGACCTGTCGACGCCGGCGCCACTGCGTCTCGATGCGGCACGCCGCCTCGAGACGCAGCGCGAGCCGCTGGCCGAGCAGATGCGGATCCACGTGCGTCGGCTGCTGCGAGTGCGAACCGAGGCGAGCGTGGGCGCGGCCGATGTCGCTCGCGTGCGCCAGTTCGCCGGCTTCGCGGGCGGCAAGGCGTGGTGGTACAGCGGCGGCAGCAAGGAGGATCCGGGCGGCCGCTCGGTCCTGCTCGGCTGTTCACCCGATCTTGTGTACGCCGCGATTGACCGCACGCTCGGCGGGACCGGACAAGCGAAAGCGACCGGCAAGCCGCCGACCACCATCGAGTTCGAGCTCGGCATGCGTTTCTTGCGCGACATCTTCGCGGGTTTGGCGCGGGCGCTCGAACTGCCGCCGCTACAGCTCCTGCTGGCGCCAGCGAAACCGCTCAACGAGCCGCCGCTGACCTTCATGCCCGACCTCGAGGAGCCGTTCGCGCGGATCCCGTGGAAGGTGAAGCTGTTCGACCAGGAGCACGAACTGCTGCTGTGCGTGTCGCACCGGCTGCTGCAGCGTGCCGAGCCGAAGCCCGAGCTCGTGGCGCGGACGAGCGATGAGATCGCGCCGTCGGTGGCCAACGCGCCGCTCGAACTCTTGGTCGAACTGGCGCGCTGCCGGCTCACCCTGAACGAGGCTGCGGCGCTGGCGCCGGGCGACGTCGTGCTGTTCGAGCTGCCGCCGGGCGAGTCGATCGAAGTTCGCGTGCAGGGCAAGCCGCGGTTCCGCGCCAAGCTCGGCACGCATGAGGGGCGCTACGCGATCTCGGTCACGCAGGTACTCGAGCCAGAGGTTGCTGCGACGTCGACGGCACCGACCGCGACGACCGCGCCCGCGAATGCACTTGCACGCAAGGACGATGTGCCCGCCAAGGACCCGCCGCAAAGCAAGGCGGCAACCGCCAGCGCCGCGCGACCGGCAGTTGCGCCGGCGCGCGCGAAGCCACGAGGGACATCGTGACCATGACCGACAGCGACACTCCCACTGCGGACACGACGACGCCTGCCGGCACGCTCGACCCGTCGCTGCTCCCGTCCGACGACACGGAGGCGCAGGAGCCGCTGGTCTCCTCCTTCGACACCACGATTCCGGCTGAAGCGGCGACGTCGGTCGCGCCGGTCGCGTTGCCGGAACTGACCGGCGGCACGAAATTCGGCGGCGCCAAGCACCTCGGCCTGCTCCTCGACGTGGGCGTCGAAGTGGCGGCCGTGGTCGGCACGCGCGAACTCAAGCTCGAAGAGGTGCTCTCGATCCAGCCCGGCACGATCATCGACCTCGACAAGCACGCCGGCGAGCCGATCGAGCTCTACGTCAACGGCAAGCCGATCGCGCTGGCCGAGATCGTCGTCGTCGACGGCCGGCTCGGCGCGCGCGTGGTCGAGTCGCTGAAGGTGTCGAAGTAGGGCACATTCGGGGATCCGGGAGGACGCGCAGGTCCACGGATGAGCCTCACGGACTTCCGTCATCGTCGTCGCGCACCATCCGATTGCCCTCGTTGACCACGATCGCGTCCTTGTCGTTGCCGCTCGCCTCGACGCTGGCGCTGCCCGTCGCGAGCACGCCGAAACCCTTCGCGAACCCGTCGATCGAGTTGTCGAGGAGCGTCGCCGTCGCGCCGAGCGCGGCGATGGCCGACGACGCCCCGTTCGAGAACTCGCTCGACCGCACCGCCGCTCTCACGCTTCCGCCCACGACCAGCTCGAACTCGAGATTCTCCCGGAAGACGCAGCCAGCGATCCGCGCGTCGGTGGCGACCTTGGCGCCCTGGAGCTCCGCGCCGCCGAGAGTGTTCTTCGTGACCAGGCAATCGACGAGCACGAAGCGCTCGAGGTCGCTGGCGATGATGCCGCGTTCGGCGTTGCCCTCGATGACGCAGTGGCGCGCCTCGAAGCTCCCGCCATAGGCGTAGGCGCCGTGGCCGCCGATCACGCCCCCACCCGCCTCGGTACTCGGCTTGGAGCGCGCTCTCGTGAGACGGACATCGTCGAGCAGGCAGTCGCGCACGCACGACAACACGCCCCATCCGTCGGGCCCCTCGTGCCGCAGCGTGAGCCCGCGCAGGATGCGCAGCCCGGGCGGGGTCGCCGTGTTGAAGACCACGCCCAGCGTGACGCTCGAGAGCGGCTCCGGGACGCGGACGAGCGGCGCGTCGCACTTCCCGACGATCCGCGTGCGGTCCATGCCGGCACCGCGGATCTCCACCCGCCGGCGCAACTGCAGTTGCCGCTCGACGACGTAGTCGCCGGCTTCGAGCAGGATCAACGCATCGTCGGGCGCCGAGGAGATCACCCCCCGCAGGTCGTCGCCCGGCGCGACCCGAATCACCGCGCCGAGGCGCTCCTGCTCCCGCACCGCGGCGTCTTCGAGGCCGGACGCGAGCGCCTCGGGCAGCTTGAAGGTGCGCGCGACGTCGAACGCCGCGCGGCCCGCGCCGTCCCACCCGACCTTCACCGTCGCGCCGGTCGCCGGATCGCGTGGCTGCACGAAGCGGGGAGCGGGCAGCGGTTCGTGGTCGACGCCCTCCGAAGTGACGACATTGCTGCCGGGCGCGGCAAGCGCCTTGCACGAGGCCCAGACGAGCGAGCACGGCGTCATCAGCAGGTCGCCGACGAGCGCGAACGGGAAGAGCGCGCAGGCGAACCCCGGATTGGACGCGCCCTCATCGATCACGGTCCCGGTGATCGCGCCCCACTGCGCATCCCACTCGACCGTGGTGTCGATGCCCGACACGATGCGGACCGGCTGCACTTTCTCGCCGCCGACTTCGATCACGCCCGCGTCGACGCCCGACGCCGCAACGGTCAAGATCGGATAAAGGACGGCGTCGCCGATCGGTTCGTGGCGATGGATCTCGGTCGTTTCGACTTCGGCCGTGAACAGGACGCAGCCGCTCATGCACGCGGCGGCGGCGGCGAGACGGGTCCGATCGTGCTTCGCTGGTTCCATCGGCTCGATCTCAGTTGCGTCGAGGTCGGCCGGTTGCAGCCGCAGCGACGTCAGCGTGGACCGTTCGCTTCGTCGCCAGGCGGGCGCTGCGCCGTGTCGATCAAGAGGTGCCGCGTCTCCGGCAGGCTGCGCCCGCCGATCACGAGGCTCATCAGGCAGATCGCGATCGGATAGGCGAGGCCGGCGTAGATCACGTTCGCGCCGAGCCAGCCCTTCACCGTCTCCGAGGTCGTGAGCGCGACCGCGATCAGCGGCAGGAAGCCGCCGAACCAGCCGTTGCCGAGGTGGTAGGGCAGCGACATCGAGGTGTAGCGGATCGAGGTCGGGAAGAGCTCGACCAGGAACGCGGCGATCGGGCCGTAGACCATCGCCACCCAGACCATCTGGATCGCGAGCAGCAGCACGAGGCCGGCGAAGTGCGCGGCCGGCAGTTCGGCGACGACCGACAGCGCGAGGCCGGGGTTGGCGAGCGCGGTCATGCCCTTGTAGATCGGCACGTAGGTGATCGCCGCCGCCGCCATCCCGGCCAGCATCACCCACTTGCGACCGACGCGGTCGGACCACGAACCGAAGACGATGAACAGCGGCGTTCCGATCAGCAGCGCGAGCGCGACGATCGAGTAGGCCAGTTGCCAGGTGAGGCCAAGCGGTTTCTGCAGGAACGTGAGCGCGTAGAACTGCCCCGTGTACCAGACGACGCCCTGCCCCGCCGTCGCGCCGAACAGCGCCAGCAGCACGTAACGCAGGTTCACCGGGTTGGTGAAGCTCTCCCTCAACGGATTGCGCGAGACATGACCGTCGCGCTTCAGCTTCGCGAAGAGCGGCGACTCGCTCATCTTGAGCCGGATCCAGATCGAGACGGCAAGCAGCGCGAACGAGACCAGGAACGGCACGCGCCAACCCCACGCCTTGAACGCGTCGGCGCCAAGCAGGCTGCGCGTCGCGCCGATGACGCCGAGCGAGAGGAAGAAGCCGAGCGTCGCGGTGGTCTGGATGAAGCTGGTGAAGAAACCGCGGCGCGCGTCGGGGACGTGCTCGGCGACGTAGGTCGCCGCGCCGCCGTACTCGCCGCCGAGTGCCAGGCCCTGCGCGAGTCGCAGCGCGACCAGCAGCGCCGGCGCCGCCCAGCCAATCTGCCGGAACGTCGGCAGCAGCCCGATCAGCGCCGTCGACAGCCCCATCGTCACGATCGTGACCAGGAAGGTGTACTTGCGGCCGATCTTGTCGCCGATGCGACCGAAGAGCAGCGCACCGAGCGGACGAACGGCGAAGCCGGCGCCGAAGGTCGCGAGGCTGCTCAGCAGGCCGGCAGTCTCGTTCTCGGCGGGGAAGAAGAGCGTCCCGAAGAAGACCGCGAGCGTGCCGTAGAGGTAGAAGTCGTACCACTCGAAGAGCGTGCCGACGCTGGACGCGACGATCACGCGGCGCAGCGTCGCACGATCGACCGGAGCCGCAGCAACCGCGCCGCCTGCCGCGCCGCCGGCCCCTCCGCTCGACGCCGAATCTTGCTCCGTCTGCATCCCGGCGAGCATACGCCGGTGGAGCGTCGGCTCAGGTCGTGACCTCGTCGGCGAGCGACGAGTGGATCAGCAGCAGACAACCTTCCTCGGTCCATTGCCGGCCGTGGAGCGAGCCAGTCTCGACCCGCTCGTAGTCGCCGCCACGCATCACCCGGTCGCCGTGGCGCAGGTCGCCGGAGAGCACGTAGCACTCCTCGATGCCGCCGTGGCGATGCGGCGGGTAGCTCGCTCCCGGCTCGAGCCGCGCGATCACGGTGGCGCGATTGGCGGCCGCGTCGATGTGGAGCACGCGCACATGCACGCCGGGTCCGGCAAGCAGGTCGAAGCCGCCGTCGTCGTGGCGCTTGAAGACATGGCCGCTCGCAGCGACCGGCGCGCTCGCGGGTAGCGCCGGACCGGCGGAGGAGCGATCGGCACGGATGCGCGCGAGCAGTCGTTCCCGCATCCCCGTGGGCGCAGCCACCGGCGGCGCGGACAACGCGATCTCACCTACGAGCGACCGCGCGACGCGCAACGCTGCCGACTCGGCGCTGCCGGGATCGACGAGTGCCGCCTCGAACACGCGCCGCTCGTCGTCATCGAGCGCGTCGGCGAGCGAGCCGAGGACGTACTGCGCGGCGCGCCAGTGCAGCTCGGAGCGCACGTCGCGATCGTTCGCATCGGCGGAGCTCGCGTCGTGTCGGGGTTTCATGGCGTCGCTCATGTGGAGACCTCCAGCATGTCCACATGCTGGCGCAGACGGTCGAGCCCGGTTCGGATGCGAGTTTTGACGGTGCCGAGCGGAGCGTTGAGGTACGCCGCCACCTCGGTATGGCTCATGCCGAGGAAGAACGCGCAATGCACCGCTTCGCGCTGCTCTGGCGGCAGGCCGCCGAGCGCCCGCAGGATCCGCTCGCGCCGCTCGGAAGCCCACGCCGCCTCGGACGGCGGAGCGTCGAGCGCCGCGCGACCGGCGGCCTGATCGAGAGGCTGTTCACGCCGGCGAACAGCACCACCAGCCTGTCGGAGCCGATCAATCGCGCGCGACCGCGCCAGGTTGAGCAACCACGCCATCACCGCGCCGCGCGCCGGGTCGAAGCGCTTCGCGTCGCGGAACGCCTGCGCGTAGGCGTCGAGCGCCGCTTCCTCGGCCGCGCCCGCGTCGCGCACGATCTGCACGGCGAGACCGAAGACCAGCGCATGCGTCGCGTCGAACAGCGTTGCGAGCGCAGCCTCATCACCGGCCGCCATGCGCGCCACCAACGACTTGAGGTGCGACGGCTCGGTCGAGACGGAACGTTGCGGAATCGTCATGAGGGACTTGGACTCGCGAAGGAGGGACCTTGCGATAGCTCGACAACCCCGAACATCAACTCCCGGTCGTGGCGCCTGCGAAACCTGCCGCATCGAAGGTGAGCGAAGCCCACCAACTTTCCCAATCGAGGCGGGTTTCGGCGGGAGCAGGGACCATGTTCACCGCCTTCACCAGCCACCGACCTCCTGCCGGCAACTCGAATGCGACCCGCCCCGCCGCATCGCTGCAGGCTGCGATCGGCGCGTCGGGTCGCTCGCGCGCGACCGCAACCACGCGCACGCCGGCGAGCGGCTCGCCCTGCCAACGCACTTCGACCTCGAGTCGACCGCCCGCCGCCAACGTTGTCAGATCGCCCTTCGCCACCAGTTCGAGCGGGAGTCCGATCGCGCGATCCGTGAGCGCAGCTCCCGGCGTCCGAATCAGCGCCTTGGCGCAGCGGAAGTACTGCTCGATCCCGGCGCGACCGGAGTGGCCGCGTTGCGCGCGCAGCGTGACGATCCGCTCGAGACCCTCCTCGCGAAGGTACGTCTCGAAGTCGGGAGCACGCAGGAACAGCCGTGCCGGCTCGCTCTCGAAGGCGACGACGGTCGTCCCCTCGCCGCGCAGCGCGAAGGTTCCGAGCGGATCGGCTCCCGGCTCGCCCTCCACGACGCGTTCTCCGACGGCGTCGTGCGCCACGAATCGGCGGATGCGGCGCGGGTCGCGCTTCACGCGGTCGCCGCTCCAGGCGACGCCGACGACCGCGGCCACGTCGATCGAGGTGCCGACCGGCGCGACGCGGACGGGCGACTCGAGCCACCAGTCGTGGGCGAAGGCAGGAACCGTGGCGGCAAGGAGGGTCGCGATCGTGCCCGCAAGGAGGCGCACGGAACGAGTCCTCGAACGAGTCTTCATGGGCGTTGCTCCCGATCTTGAAATCCGGCTCCGCCCGCGCTTCGCGCGCGTCCCTCGTGCGCTCGGCACGGAACGGAGCCGGCTAGCGATACGTCAGTTCCCTTGGCTCACGAGTTGGGCGAGCCTGGGATCGGCGAGTTCACATACGGGAACACGTCGGGGAATTGCGTGGCGTCGACGTAGGCGCCATCGGTGTAAGGCAGTTGGCCGTCGGGCGCCACCGTCCCATCGAGGAGAACGCCCATCACCGCTCGCAACGCGATGTCGACCACGTCATCGCCCAGCCGCCGTCCGTTCGGGAAGCCGGCCAGATCGCCACCGACCACGCCAAGATTGCTCTGCAGCGTCTTCGGCGTCGCCGGGATCGCCGTGTTGAGCCGCAGCATCTCGCCGACGGCGCCGTTGTAGGTGAGGCCGTCGACGCCGGTCACGAACACCTGAACCAGATCGGCGCGCGGGAAGAGGTCGGGCGCGCGCACGCCGAACAGCGCTTCGAGCAGCTCGGGCAGCACCGGATGGGTCACGTAATCGATGAACTGTCCGTCCGCCTTCGGCTCGCTCGAATTGAACTTGTCCTTGTCCTTCACGCCGATGACCAGCTCGTTGACGAGCGGGCTGCCGAGGCGAGAAACCTGCATCCAGCTGCCCTTGACGCCTTCCGGTTCGGCGAAGGTCGGATTGCTCTTGCGCTTCGATTCCTGCTTGAGCGAGGCGGTGGTCCAGCCGCCGAGGATCGAACCCTTGCCGCCGGTGAGGTAGCGAGTCGGCAGCTCGAGGATCAGCGACGTGACGTTGGCGTCATCGATGATGTCCTTGGCGCCGTCGACCGGGCCGAGCGGGTTCAGGTTGACCAGGTCGAACGCCTCGCCGAGGTTCACGACGAACGGGTCGTCGCGCTGACCGACGAACATCCGGCCGAGCGAGCCGTCGGGGAGCTGGATGTCGTAAGTGCGCGCGGCGGCGTAGCCGGCGTAGTCGGGGATCGACTTGGTGCCGATGTTGTCGACCGGCTTTTCGAAGGTCGTCGCGCCGTTGCTGGCGTTCACGACCGCGGTGCTCTTGCCGGTGCGGCGCGCGCCTTCGACCACGTTCACCGTGTAGGTTTCGCCGACATTCAGACCGGCGGTGTTGGTCGCGTCGATCGGAGCCACGTTGATCAGCGGCACCGAGATCGTCTTCTGCTGGCCCGGCGGACCGACCTGGAGCGCGATGTCCTTGAGGCTGTTCTTGAAACGGAACTGGAAGGTCAGGTCCTCGACCGCGTCGCCGCTGTTGTCGACGTGGATCTCGTAGAGCGCGTCGGGGTCGAGCGTGAAGTAGTTCGGGCCGCCGTACGCCGCCTGCAACGGCAGGTAGTTGGCGATCAGCGTGACGTAGCCGTCGCGACCCGCCTCGTAGCTGTTGAACAGGTAGAAATCGGCGGCGTCGACCTTTGGCGTCTCGGTGACGAAGGGCGCCTCGCGATGGCTCGACGGCACCAGCGCCAGCAGCGCGAACGCTGCAGCACCCGTCGCGCCGGCGCGACTCGACCGCCGCGACCGCCGCGACCGCCTCGACATCTCAGACATGGGGATTCCTCAGGTGGGGTTCGCGAGCGCCCCGGAGGGACCCTCCACGCGGAGGCGGCCGGCAGTGCCGGCCCGTCAGTTCGCTCGCACCCCCGCCCTACGGATCCGCCCGACTCGGCGGATGTCGCCGCTGCCCGTCGATTCAGTTCGGGAGCGGACCGAGGGATCGCTTACAGCAGTTGGGTGAGGGAGGGGAGCTGGGCGAGGCGGCTCGAGACCGAGACGCCGGCCTGCAGGACGAGCTGGGCCTGCGACAGTTCGATCGACGCCTCGGCGAAGTCGACGTCTTCGAGGCTGGCCTGGTTCGATGCCAGCAGCAGATCGAGCTCGTCGGCACGCGATCGAGTCGTGCCGGCCAGGCGCAGACGCGCGCCGAGGCTCGACAGGTTGGCGAGCAAGACGTTCTGGCCGTCGTCGAAGGAGCTCAGCGTCTCGCGGATCCGCTGCAGCTGAACGTCGTCCGCATTGCCATCGACGTTCTTCAGGCTGTCGCGCAGCTCGATCAGCGCGGAAAACAGGTCGTACGAACCTCTGAAGCGCAGCACATCGACGCCCGCCGTCTGGATGCCGCGCGCGTCGACGAAGATGCTCCCGTGGGTCTCCGAATCGACCACCAGCTGATTGGACGCGGTGAAATCGATCGGCATCGTCGTCAGCCCGCCATCGAGCGAGAGCGTCCCGTCCCCCACCGCGCCAACGGTGCCGTTGAATCCGGCAGCCACTGCGCCGAGATCGAGGTGGACCACGGTTCCGTCGGCGGCCGCCACCGCGAGGTCGCGATCGGCCGCCGTAAAGCTCACCGGCGGGCCACCGTTCAGCGAGACCGTGCCCGCAGCGCCGGTTCCGCTGGTATCGACGAGCGTCAGCGACCAGTTGCCCGCGACGCCCAACAGCGTGTCCTGCTCCGCGGACGACGCGCCGAGCCCGAGTCCCGACACCGAATCGCCGCCGCCGGCGCCGAGCCCGTCGCCGAGCGTCGTGCTGCTGTGGGTCACGGTCAGGCGGTCGGTGCCGCGCGCACTGTCGTTGCCTGCGCCCGCCGTCGCGCCGGTGGTGCCGCTGTACTGCGTCGTCCCGCGCGCGCCGATGCCGAAGATCTGCGATCCCGGCACGTTCAGCTCGACCTCGAGCGAATCGCCAAGGTCGACCGACGCCGTCGACTGGTCGCCGCGATAGACCACCATCGGCCCGTCCGCGGTCGCGATCTCCGCGTAGGGCGCGGAGCTCTTCAGCCCGCCGGCGAAGAGGTAGCCCGACAACCCGCGCGTGTTCGACAGGCTGATCAGCTGCTTCAACAACCCGTCGACCTCGATCGCCATCGCCTCGCGGTCGCCCTGGTTCAACGTGCCGCTCGCGCCGGCGACCGCGATCTCCCGCCCGCGCGACACGATGTCGAGCGCGTTGCGCAGGATCCCTTCTGCGGTCCCAAGCTCGCTGCTGGCCAGATCCGCGTTCTTCTTCACCTGCTCGAGCCGGCGCCGCCCGGTCCGGACATCGAGCGCGGGCCGGATCGAGGCCGGATCGTCCGACGGCTTGAGCAGCCGGCGCCCGCTCGAAAGCTGTTGCTGTACGTCGAACAGCCGGCCGTAGGCGGCGGTCAGCGACTCGGCCTGCTGGCGAAAGAGCATCGACTGCGTGATTCGCATGGCGGCCTCACACGATCCCGAAGAGCACGTCGGTCATCTGACTCACGGTCTGCAGGTAGCGCCCGGCCGCCTGATAGAGGTGCTGATACTCCAGCAGCTTCAGCATCTCCTCGTCGGTGTTGACGCCGGAGATCTCCTCGCGCCGCGACTCGAGCGACTGCAGCAACTGCGCCTGCGCCAGCGTCGCGGTGAAGTTGGTGCGCACGTCGAGGCCGACGCTGGCGACCAGCTCGCCGTACCCTTGCGCAATCGTCCGTCCGGAGAGCGACTCGAGCGCCTCGTCGCGCAACGCGACCAGCGCCGTGAACGCCGAGGCGTCGCCGGCGGATCCGCTGCGGCTGCCGGCGACCTTGCGCGGATCGGCGACGATCTCGCCGTCGACGTCGAGGTCGGCCGCGCCGCTGCCGGTGAAGAACGCGCCGAGCTGCAGCGCGACCAGCGCATCGGAGCTGTCGGGATCGTCCACCAGGTCGAACTCGAAGACGTCGCCCGAGCTCGCGCCAACGGTGCCGGCGGAGAGCGTCAACGACACGCCCGGCACCAACTCGATCGGATCGCCCGGCACGTAGCCGGAGCCGACGTCGAAGCTCGCGAGTTGCGTCCCCGATTGGTCAAAGAGGCCGATCGCCAGGCCCGGCGTGAGCCCGATCACGCCGTCGCCGAGCGCGCGCACGGTGAAGTGGCCGCTCTGCCCATCGCTCGGCGCGCCGGTGAGGTTCACCGCAACCGCCGTGTCGGTGCCGATGTCGGTGGTGCCGACCGCGAAGAGCGCGGAGCTCGACGCCGCCGTCACTTGCAGCGAGCTCGACGTCCCGGCCGTGTCGGAGCGCACGACGATGCGGCCGTCAGCGGCCAGCGCCGTGATGCCGGGCGCCTGCGCCTTGAGGACGGCGGCGACCTCCTCCGCGGTGGCGTTGCCGATGTCGGCGAAGTCCGCCGCGCTGAAGGTGACCGTGAGCGGGATGCCGCCATCCACCGCGAGGTCGAGCGTGTCGCCATCGGCAAGCGCGAACGGACCGGTGCCGGTGGTGAGCGTCGCGTGGTCGGAGCCGAACGATCCGGCGTCATCGGGATCGACGTCGAGTCGGGCGCTGAAGTCGAAGCCGAAGCCCGCAGCCACGCCGACGCGCAACCGCCCGACCGAGTCGAGGCTGGCCGAGACGTTGTGCAGCGCGTCGAGCTCGCCGGCCAGGTCGGCGAGCGACATCGACTCGGGATCGACGTCGAGGAAGTGCTGCGTGACCGAGCCGGTGGCGGACTCGACCACGTTCACCGTGAGGCGGCCCTCCTTCACCTGAAACGGCAGGTCGAGCGCCGAGAGCGGTTGGTCGACGTCGCCCGGCGCGACCGTCACGGCGGCCGAAAGCTGCGTGTAGGGGCCGGTCGCCGGCACCGCGGTCGTGTGGCGCTTGTTGATCTCGTAGATGAGGCTCTTCGCCAGCTCGTCGAGCTCGGCGCGCCGGCTCGGGACAGTCAGGTGCGCGAGGCCGAGGTAGCCCGCGAGCCGTCCGCCGCCGATGTCGATCTTCTGCAGCGAGTCCTTCACCAGGACTTCCACGGTGCCGTCGCCCGGCTGCCGCGTGACCAGCTCCCGCGCGCGGTCGCCCGACGCCATCAGCATCCCGTCGATCAGCACGTCGACGGTGCCGTCGGGCCGCTCGAGCACCTGCGGGTCGACCCAGTCGGAGAGCTGCTTCACGATCTCGTCGCGCGCGTCGAGCAGGTCGCTCGGCGCCGACCCGTAGGAGCGCGCCTTGACGATCCGGTCGTTCAGCGCCGCGATCTCGGAGAGGTACCCGTTCACCACGCCGACCGCGAAGTCGACGCCCTGCCGCGCCTCGTCGCCCACCGACTCGACCTGCGACGCGACCTGCCGGAAACCGGCGCCGAGCGTCAGCGCCGCCTGCACCAGCCCGTCGCGGAACGACGAGTCGTCGGCGCTGCTGGCGACGTCGGAGAAGGCGTTCCAGAGGTCGTCGAGACGCGCCGCGAGGCCGGAGTCGCTCGGTTCCTGGAAGAAGCCCTCGAGCTGCCCGAGCAGCGAGCCCGACGTCTCGAGCTGGCCGAGGACCTGGCGCTGCTCGCGCAGGCGCGTGTCGACCAGGCTGTCGTGGATGCGGCGCAGCTCGCGCACCTCGACGCCGGTGCCAAGAGCGAAGCGGCCAAGCATCGGAGCGCTCGGCGCGAACGAAACCTGGCGGCGCGAATAGCCCGGTGTCGATGCATTGGCGACGTTCTGCCCGACCAGGTTCATCGCGACCTGGGCCGCACGCAGCGACCGCAGCCCGATCGTGAAACCGATCATCTCAGGCCTCCGCGGCCAGCGCGCCAGGCGCCGGCCGGGTCAGCGCGCCGGCGCGCGTGTAGGTACGGTCGCCGGTGGTGCGCCGCGCGCCACTCGACACGATGGAGATCAGGTCCTCGAGGAAGAGGACCGAATGGCGCAGCAGGAGCGCGACGTGGCGGTTGCTCTCGCGGATGCGCGCGACGCACGCCTTCAGCTCCGCGCCGCGCTCGATCAACGGCGCGGCCGATTCGCCGATCGCGGACTCGATCCGCGAAAGCGTCACTTCCGTCGCCGGGATATGCAGCTCCGCGCCGATCCGCTGCAGCAGCGGCCCGCGCTCGGCCTCGAGCCGACCGCTCTCGACCAGCCCCTGCTCCGCCTCCGCCAGCACGTTTCCCAACTCGCGCGTGCGTCCCTTCAGCAGGATGTCGAGCTGCCGATCGAGCAGCTCCTGGATCCGCGTCTGCACGCCGATCTCGGCGTCGATGTTGCGCTCCAGCTCCGCCATGGCCTGTCTCATCGCGCGCCCTCCTCTTGCTTGACCTTGATCGCGGCGGCAGCGTCGGCGTCGGCGCGCTGGCTCGAGGCCAGGAACTTCTGCAGATGCTTCGCCACCATGCGTCCAACCCCGAGTCCGTGCCCCTTCGACAGCTGTTCGGACAAGCTGGTCTCGAGCATTCCCTGGATCACCGACGCGCCCGGTCCGCTGCCACCGAATCCGGCGCCCTGCAGCGGCTTCATCAGCTCGCTCACGAGCGTGCCGGCGAAGAGCTGGTCGAAGCCCTCCGCGACCTTCTGCACGTCCGCCGGCATCGCAGGCGACCGCTCGCCACGCCGGAGTTCGAGCGTCCGCGCAGCCTTGGCGCCGTCCATCACAGAATCTCCAACTTGGCGTGCAGCGCCCCCGCCCTCGCGAACGCCTGGAAGATCGCGACCAGGTCGCGCGGCGCGACGCCCATCCGATTGAGCGAGGCAGCAAGCTCGCTCACGCTGGTGCCGCCCTGCACCACTTGCAGTCCGCGCTTCTCCACGTCGGCGCTGATCGCGGTGGCATTGGTCGTCGCGGTGTCGCCACCGGCAAGCGCGTCGGGTTGCGACACCTGCTCGGTCTCGGCGATCGAGATGGTCAGGTTGCCGTGGGTCACCGCGACCTTGGAGATGCGGACCTTGGCGCCGGCGACCACCGTGCCGGTGCGCTCGTTGATGACGACGATCGCCTCCTGCTCCGGGATCACGGTCTGTTCGTTCAAGCTGGCGATGAAGGCGGATGCGTCTTCCGGCTGGCGGCTCGGCAGCGTCACGCGGATCGTCGTGTTGTCGAGCGCGCGCGCCGGCATGCCGAAAGCGCGCGTCACTGCCTTGGCGACCCGCACGGCCGTCACGTAGTTCGGCGAGCGCAGGTTCAAGTGCACTGAGCCGTCGGCCGCGATCGCGCTCATCGGCACTTCGCGCTCGACGATGCCGCCGCCGATCATCACGCCGACCGTCGGATGGTTCTGGGTGACGCTCGCCGCCTTGCCGGCCGCGGTGAAGCCACCGACTGCGATCGAGCCCTGCGCCACCACATAGACCTGCGCGTCGGCGCCATAGAGCGGCGTCTGCAGCAGGTGGCCGCCGAACAGCGAGGTGGCGCCGTTCATCGACTGGACCGAGACATCCGCGAACGTGCCCGCCTTGGCGAACGGCTTGAGATGGCACGTGACCGTGACCAGCGCGACGTTGGCGATGTCGACGTCGGCCAACGCGACGTTCAGCTGGTTGCGCTTGATGAAGTTGGCGAGCGCCTGGCCCGCCGCCCTGCCCTTGTCGCCGGTGCCGTTCAGACCGGTCACGAGTCCGAGTCCCTGCAACTGGTTCTCGCGCACGCCCTCGATCGTGACCAGGTCGGAGATGCGCACTTCGACCGAGTCCTCCGCGGTCAGTTCGGGCGGTTGCGCCGGCTTCGTCTCGATCGTGGTCGACGTCATCCTCGCCGTCGAGGGGATGAACTCGGCGGCCGGAGCGGCGTTGTCGATGATCGGCGGGAACACCGGCACGATCACCGGCGCTTGCGGCGGCGGATCACCTTGCGCGGCGAGGAGAAGAGCGAGCACGGAAAGAAAGGGTGTCATCGTCGTGCCTCAGAACGGCCAGATGAAGTCGAGCACGCGTTCGAACAAGTTCTTCTCCACCGCCTCGGAACGCCCACCGGAAGATTCGTAGAGCACGTCGGCGTTGGCGATGCGGTCGGACGGGACGGTGTTGTCGGACGCGATGTCGATCGGGCGCACGAAGCCGCGCACCCGCATCTCCTTCACGTCGCCGTCGAGGTGGATCGTGCGACGCCCCTCGATCAGGAGCGCGCCGTTCTGCTTGACGTCGAGCACGAGCGCGGTGAGCCGCGTCTCGAACTTGCCCTTCTGCGAGTACTTGGTCTCGCCCTCGACCGAACGGCCACTCGAGTACTTGAGCGCCGGCAGCGTGTTGAACGCCTCGGGCTTCAGGTCGAACACCTCGAGCGCGGAGTCGATCGACGAGTCCTTGCTGACCTGCATCTTCCCGTCGTCCTGGACGGTCTGACCTTCGCTGACGACGACCGTGATGATGTCGCCCACCTGCGTCGCGACGTGGTCGGCGAGCGTCAAGCGCATCGTGCCGGCCTGACCGCGGTGCCACAGCGAGTTGCTGGCTGCAGCTGCAGCCTGCGCGCGACCGGCCGGCGCCATCAGCGCCAACGCCGCCAACGTCGCAACGGCACGCCGCGCCCTGCGGGACGTGATCGTCCTCATCGAAGTCCCTCCTCCATCGACCTTGATCGACACGACCGGCCCACCCGCTTCAGCGGACGAGGGCGACTGCCAGCCCGGCGCCATTGCGCGCGATCAATTCGGCGTTGATCACCTTCTGCGTCGTCGGATTCAGCACCGGCACGACATCGCCCTTGCGCCCTGGGCGCTGCGCCGTGCCGATCAGCACGATCTCGAGGCTGCCGCTCTTCAGGATCAGCTGGACCGAGTCGCCCTTGCGGGCCAGTTGCTGGTGCTCGAGCACTTCCCGGGTGAGCACGGCGCCGGCCTCGAGATCGCGGGTCGCGACCTTCCCGTCGAGTTCGGCCTCGGCGATCACCGGCGTGCCGGCGAGCGCGCTCCACTCCCCCTCGCTTTCCATCACCTGCGCAGCGGAGACGGTCTCGCCCTGGCGCACCGCGGTCAGCAAGCGCAACTGTCGGCCGAAGCGGCGCACGCGGAAGGTCGCGACGCGGTCGCCGATGAAGGTCAGGCCCTGACGGACGGCGATCTTCACCTGCACCGTGCCGACGCTGCGCGGCTTCGAGACGAAGGCGAACTCGAACTCCGCCTCGCCCGCGCCGTCGAGCAACGGCATCGCCGTGGGCTTCACCGCGCGTTCGAGCAGCACGCGGTCGCCGAGCTCGGCCGTCTGCGACAGCACCCAGCGCTGGGCCTGGGCATAGAGATCGTCACTCGAGAGCTCGATCCAGTTGGCGACGACCTCGACCAGCGGCGCGCCGACGATGCGATCGGCATCGAGCTGCAGCCCGGCCAGACGCGCGGCGAGGCGCACACCGGCCGAGCTGACCAGACGCGGTTTGCCGGCGGCCGGAGCGGGGCAGATCTCGAGCTTCGCGAAACGATCGACCTCCGCCTTCGGCCCGTGCAGCTCCGCGACATCCGCCAGCACCACCGGCGAATGGGTGACCGCGACGCGCGGCTTGAGCTGCACCAGCAGCCGGTCGGCCGGAGCCGCGTCGCCGAAGCACGCCAGCAACGAAGCGAACAGCGTGGCGAGGAGCGCCATGTCAGCGCACCAGGTTCGAGGCGTCGGCGAGCATCTCGTCGCCCACCTTGATCGCGCGCGAATTCATCTCGTACGCGCGCTGCGCCGTGATCAGGTTGACCAGTTCGCTCACGACGTTGACGTTCGACCGTTCGAGCATGCCCTGACCGAGCGTTCCGGTGCCGTCCTGGCCCGGCTGGGAAGGGGTCGGCGGGCCCGACGATGCCGTTTCGTAGAGCAGGTTGCCGCCGCCCGCGCGCAGGCCCGCCGCGTTGGCGAAGCGCGACAGCTTCAGCTCGCCGATCGGAACGGGGGCCCCGGTCGCCGCGTTCTTTCCGGTGATGGTCCCGTCCGCCGCGATCGAGATGTTCTTGTCGACCGAGGAATCGATCGTGATCGCCGGCGCGATGCGGAAACCCTGCGCCGTGACCAGCAACCCGGCACCGTCGATGCGCAGGCCGCCGTCGCGAGTGAAGGCCTTCTGCCCGTTCGGCAGCTCGACCTCGAAGAAGCCGTCACCGAGGATGGCGACGTCGAGCACGTTGTCGGTCTGCTCGAGCACGCCCGGCGTGAAGATCTTCGTGGTCGACACCAGCTCGGCGCCCGAGCCGATCTGCACGCCCGACGGCGTGCTGAAGCCGGAGCCGGTCTGCGCGCCAGGCTCCTTCATGATCACGTAGAGCAAGTCCTGGAAGTCGGCCTGAGTGCGCTTGTAGCCGGCCGTGTTGACGTTCGCGAGGTTGTTCGCGATCACGTCGACGTTGGTCTGCTGCACCTTCATCCCGGACGCAGCAGTGAACAGTCCCTTCATCATCGGCGCATCTCCCTCGCTCAGCCCGAAAGTTCGTTCAGACTCTTACGCAGCTCGCTCTCGGTGGAGAGCGCGCGCTGAGCCGCCTCGTACTGCCGCTGGATCAGGATCATCTCGACCAGTTCGCTCACGGGGTCGGTGTTGGATCGTTCGCGAAAGCCCGACGCGACATCGGTCGCGGTCGCCGCGACCAGATCGGCGCGGCTCGACGCGGCGTAACGACCGCCGCCGACGGCGTTCAGCTCCGTCGGGTCGACGAACGTGACGACGCGCAGCTTTCCGACCGCCTCGAAGTCGGCAGTCACCGTGCCGTCCTTCTCGACGCGCAGGTCGACCGCCGCGGTCGGAACGCTGATGGGACCCGACTCGCCGAGCAGCTGCGCGCCCCTGCCGTCTCGCAGCGTCCCTTCCGGATCGCGGAAGAGTCGGGCGGTCCGCACGTAGCGGATGTCGGCGTCGACCTGGACCGCGAAGAAGCCCTCGCCGTTCAGCGCGAGGTCGGCGGGGTCGCCACTCTCGATCAGGTCGCCTTGGGTGAAATCGCGCTCGAGTTCGGCGCCGGTCGACTCGGTCCCTTGAGCCGCGGACGAATCGTCCGAAGAACCAATCGAGTACGCGATCAACCGCTTGTGACCGTTGGTCTCGACGTTGGCGAGGTTGTCGGCGACGACCTCGAAGCGCCGCTCGAGCGCCTTCATGGCGCCGGTGATGGCGGACGACGCGGCGCGCGGGTCGATTTCAGTGATGGGGCGCATGGCAGCGGACCTATGGCAGACCGCGTGCCGCTCGGACGATTTCCATCGGACGTGCATAAGTCCGCTAAGGACAATCGGTTGCGTCTACTTGGCGCGATCGGATGACGACGCCGATCAGGCTCCGCTCGGCACCGCGTTCCGGGTCGCGAGGCGTGCCCCTGAAGCGTTTTCGCAGCGCACCGCAAGCGCCTGAAGCTCCACATCGTGCGGGCAGCGGTCGAGGTAGCGCGCGGCGAGCTTCGCCGCATCCGCTGGTCGCGCGAGTGCGTCGGCCGCGAGCGCCGCCAGCATCAAGGCGTCGAGATCGCGCGACTCCTTCGCCAGTGCCGCTCGCGCCAACTTCAGCACGTCGCGCCAACGCCCCTGCTCGGCGCATAACCGCGCCAGCAGTCCGGGGTCGCCGGCGTGGCGCTGTGCGAAGAGGCGCAGATTCTCCTGCTGCTGGCGGGTGAGATCGATGTCGAGGGCGCGGAAGGTCCGGTTGCCGAAATGGTGCACGTAGGCGTCGCGCGCGATGACCAGGCGCCGGCCGCTGCGTCGGAACGTGCGGCAGAGTTCGTCGTCTTCGAAGGTGCCCTTGCCGTAGGCATCCGCGAGGCCGCCGATCGGCAGCAGTTCGGAGCGCCGCGCCGTGAAGCAGAAGCCTGACAGGAAGGCGACGTCCTCGATCCGTCCCTGCTCACGCGCGCACCAAGCCGCGGCGCGGCGATGCAGCGTCGCAAGATCGGGCAGCGCAGTGCCTTCGCCGAGGTCAATCTGCTGGCGTCCCTTGGCGTAGCTCGTGACCGGGCCGACCATGGCGATCGAGGCATCCGTGTCGAGGAGGCGCACCTGCGGCGCCAGCCAGCCGTCGGCCAGCAGCGTGTCGTTGTTCAGCACGCAAACCAGCTCGCCACGTGCCGCCGCGATGCCCTGGTTCACCGCGCCCGCGAAACCCTTGTTCTCCGCGTTCCGGATCACGCGCAGCTCGGGCTGGCGCGCCAGGAGCTCTGCCGTGGCGTCGGTCGAACCATTGTCGACCACGATCACTTCGAGGACGCCCTCGCCGCGCAGTCGCAGCTCGCCGAGACATTGCGCGGTGTAGTCCGCGGCATTGCAGACCGGGATCACGACGCTGGTGCGTGCCGCCGGACGGGCGACTGCGGGCGCCGTCGAGGCAAGGGCCGCATGCGCGACGAACAGCCACTGGTGTTCGCGCGACTCGGCGCGCAACGTCGCGACGTCGAGGCCGCCTGCGGCCAGCGCGTCGACCAGTTCGACCGGCATCTCGCCGCGATCCCAATGCAGGCCCTGACAGAGCTCGACCGCGAAGCCCGACGCCTCGAACAGCCGCTGCGCGCTCTGGCGGGTGAAGAAGCGCAGGTGCGTCCGGTCGAGGATGCCGGCCGGCTCGTAGCGGAACTCGCCTTCGAGCAGTTGGCGCACCACCGACCAATGGCGCACGTTCGGGAGGCTCGCGATCACGGAGCCTCCGGGCGCAAGCAGCCGACGCGCCTGGGTCAGCGCCACTTCGGGGTCGGCCAGATGTTCGAGCAGGTCAGCGAACAGCACGACATCGAACGACTGGTCGGTCAGCTCGGCGAGGCGCGCGAGCGCGTCCCCCGTCAACACCCGCGCCAGCGACTCAGACGCCCGCGCCGCGGCACGCGGGTCGAGCTCGATTCCCGTCACTTCGACGTGAGGCCGTTCGAACTGCAACGCCGCGCCAAGTGCACCCGCGCCGCAACCGACATCGAGCACGCGCCGCGCCGCGCTCGGCACCAACGCGCGCACCTCGGGCCGGTCGTGCTGGAAGTAGCCGAGCGCCGCCTCCTGACGCATGCGCTCGAGCGGACGCTCGACCGCCAGCGCGGCGTCGAGCACTTCGCGCGCGACGTCGCCCCAACCACGTGCCGTCCCCGCCGCACGCCGGCGCGCGCTCGCCGCCGGGTCACGTTCCGCGAGCGCCGCCGCCGCCGCCGCGACGAATTCCGTCGCGTCGCCGGCCAGCGCCAGCAGTTCGCCGCGCTCGCGCGCACCCGCGACCGGCGTCGCGACGATCGGCCGGCCACTGGCGAGATACTCGTAGACCTTCTGCGGATCCATCGAGTCGGTGAGCGGGCCGATCGCGTGTGGCATCAGCAGGACGTCGCAATGCTGCAGGAACGCCGGCACGTCACGACTCGGCAGCGCGCCGACCCAGCGGACGTTCGTCAGACCTGCAAGCTGTGGCAGCAACGCTTCGCCACCGACGCCCGCCAGCAGGAGCGCGGCATCGGGATTGGCCTGCGCGACGGCGCGCAACAGGTCGGGCACCAGACGCAGGCGCAAGTTCCCGGCGTAGCCGAAACGTGGCCGCGGCAGTCCGGCCAGGACCGACGGCTCCGGCGACGACGTCGCCCATTCGCGCGAATCGACGGCGTTTCGCGCCAGCACGCAGGTCGGCTGCAGGCGCGCCCACTCGGCGAGCAGGCGCGAGTTGTTGCCGACCAGCAGATCGCTCGCGCGCACCAGCCGTTCGTAGGAACGCTCGAGCGCGAGACGCTGCGCGCTGCGCGCCGGCGTGTATTCACGGTGGTCGTCTTCGAGTTCGGTCACGATGCGGCCGAAGCGCTCGCCGAACGTCGCGACGATCCGCTCGCCGAGGGCGGACGGCGCGTTGACCCAGAGCAGCGAGTCGGGGGAGAAGGCGCCGGCTTCGGCGAGGAACGTCCCGACCTGGGTGAGCACCTGCCGCCACGGGTCGCCGCCGCCGTTGCCGCCGCCATCACTGCGCCAGGTCGGCGTGAGCTGCCAGGAACGGCCGTCCCTTACCCCCGCCGAGCGTCGCCGCGCGTTCAGGAGCGTCGGATCGTCGGCACGCACCGTCGCAAGCGACGCGGATGCGACCGGCGGTTCGAGGTGGACGACGCGGCTCACGCGAGCGTCATCGAGGAGCGCTCGCGCCAACCGCTGGTCACGCAAACCGGTGTCGGCCCGGTCGTTCTGGAACCAGACCTTGACGACGGTCAAGGGGCGCATGCGCTCTCCACTCGGGCAGGCGCCGCCGTCGCGAGCCGGTAACCCTTCCGGACCAGCCGTTCGAGCAACGAGCCGGCCTCGCCGCCGTCGCTCTCGATGACGTCGCGACGCACCGCGACCAGCGCGTTCGGCAACCGCTGGCACATGCGGGCGTGCGCCAGCGGCGCGGGCTCGCCGTCCACGCTGCACGCGCCGACGCAGGGAAGCGTCGAAAGCGTGAGGCGCAGCGCCGTCCACTCCGCGCAGGTCGGAACACAACTGCCGTCGAGCAGCACGAAGAAGTCGGCACCGGTGCCGTTCAGCAGCGCCTGCTTCAACACCGGCGCGGTCGCGCCCTTCGGAAGCAGCAGCCGACGGATGCGGCGGTCCTCCGGCAGCCGCCACTCCGGCGCACCTTCCTGCACGCCGACCAAGAGCTCCGCCCACTGCGGCAGCTCAGACAGCGCGACGCGCGCCGCCTCGACGCTGTGATCGCTCGACAGGACCAGCACCGCCGCGCCGCGCACGGTGCGGACAGCGCAGCGCTCGAGCGCGTCGCGCGTGCCGCCACCGATCGAGTGGGCGAAGCCGCGCAGCAGCTCATGGCGCGTGACTTCGAGCACGGCGGCGGTGAGGTCGGACGCCAGCTTCTCCAGCGTCGTGAGCGCGCGATCGGGCGAACGCGCGACGACCTGCTCGATGTCCGTGAGCGAGTCGTGCAGCGCGGAGACGCAGCGCGAGTGGCGATCGGCAGATCCGAGCAGGCGGTCGAACAGCGAGTCGCCGACGCTCTCCTCGAGGCCGATGTCACGCAGCCACGACGGCGGCGCCGCGCCGCCATGGAGCCGGCGCAGCTCGGACCAGTCGCCGCCCATCGCGCGACAGCGGGTGAGCCAACCATCGAGGTCGGTCGCCGGCGTCCGGCGTCCGCCGATGGCGGGGTCGATCGTGATGCGCCAGCCGGCAGCGGCAAGCCGCACGCCAAGCTCGGGTCCAGCGAACGCGGAGATCCCTTCGTTGATCCCGCCCGATTCGAGCAGCGGTCCGCGCGGGAAGCTCGCGTGCACCAGCGCCAGGCACTCGGCCGGCACGTCTCCAGCAGAGTCGACTCCGGCCTGGCAGCCGAGCAGCCCCACGGAATCGAGCGCCCACGCCAACGGGCGAAGCGCGAGGTTCTCCCACTCGACGGCGCCCATCACCGCGCAACTTGGCCCGCCGCCGGCATGCGCCGTCAGGTGGCGCAGCAGCGCGTCGGGCGACAGCGTCAGATCGTGCGCGAGGAACAGGATCACCTCGCCCTTCGCCGCGCGCAGCGCCGCGTTGCACGATGCCGCGTCGTCGCGGTCGGCGACGATCGTCTCGAAGCGTCCGGGCGCCAGCGATTGATGCTGGAGCGAGGCCATCACCGGTGAGTTCGAGGCCGGCTGCGGCACGCCGAGGACGACGACCGACAGCTCGACGCGCGCGGCGTCAGGTGAGGCGATCGAGGCCGCGGCGAGCTCGCGGGCGATCTGCGGATCGAGCTGTGCGGTCAGCACCGCCAGGTCGCGCAGGATGCGTTTCGCGAGGCGTTCATCGCCGGCGGCGCGCGCGTCCTTCCAGAGTTGCTCGAACGCCGTGAACGTGGCGACCTCGGCGCCGCGGGCAGCCCGCTCGCGGATGACGAGGTAGCGCTGTTCGAGCGTGGATGGGTTCATGGCCCTTGCTCTCCTTGGCCGCAGCGCGACACGCCCATGGCGTTCGCCGCAGCGGCAGATCACGAAGACTGGAATTGCGCCCGGACGTCGTGTCGATCAGACGATGTTCACGAGCTCGTTCAGGAGCTCGTCGGCGACCTTGATGACTCGCGCGTTGGCCTGGAAGCCGCGTTGCGCCTCGATCAGGCGCACGAACTCCTCGGCCACGTCGACGTTCGACGACTCGAGCGCGCCGCCGTAGATCGAGCCGGCGCGGCCGCTGCCGGCCGACTGCAGCTGCGCGGTCCCGGAGTTCCCCGACTCCTCGAACAAGGAGCCACCCGACCGCACCAGGCCGCCCGGGTTCGAGAAGACCGCGAGCGCGACCTGGTCGAGCGCCTGCTGCTGGCCATTGCTGTACGACCCGCTGATGACGCCGTCGGAGGTCACGACCATCGACACCAGCTCGCCGACGGCGTAGCCATCCTGCGACAGCGCGCGGAAGCTGGTGGAATCACCGAGCTGGGTCACGCCGTCGAGTTGGCCGCTGGTCCCGAAGTCGAGACCGACTTGCTGCGCCGAAGTGAGGCCGTCGAAGATGATCTCGAGGTCGCCGTCGCCGGTGCCGGTGCCGGTGGTGGCGAAGAACGACCCGTCGCTGTTGAAGCGGATGCTCTGCACGTCGCCGTCGACGATCTGGTCGTTGGCGTTGTCGGTGGTCGCCGCCAAGTTCCACTCGCTCGAGTCGACGCGCGTCATCGTGAGAGTGACGGTGTGCCGCAGCCCGCGCGAGTCGAACACGTCGAGCGACGTGCGCACGGTGTCGGGCCCGGTGCCATCGGTCGTCACCGAGAAGCCGTGATTGGCGAAGACCGTCTGCCCGACGTTCGCATCGTCGTCGACGATCGAAAGCGACAGCAGCGCCACGCCGGTGGCATCGGCGGTCACGACCATGTTGCCGGCGCCGTCGAGCGTGACGGTGGCGTCGGTGAACAGGCCGTCGGCGAACGTGACCAGTTCGCCGAGCGTCGTGCCATCGGTGCCGTAGACGAAGGTGCCCGAGACCGGCTGGCCAGCGGCGTTCACGCCGCTGACCTCGATCCGATCGCCGGCCTGGTAGTCGACGAGGTTGTCGGCGAGGTCCTCGAGCGCGGTCGTCGCGACCGCCGGAGATGAGACGCCGCTCAAGAGCGTCGTCGACAGACCGAGGATCGCGGCCGGGCTGCCGGCGCCGTCATCGACCTTGATCGACGAGCTGTCGCCGGTGCGGTTCGAGGTCAGGACGACCTGGCCGGTCGAGCCATCGGCAGCCACGCCACTGACCTGCGCCTGGATGATCGACGCGACTTCGACCGAGGTGGCGGTGGCGATGTTGCCGCCGAGCGCGGTGAAGTCGGCTGCGCGGAACGTGACGGTCTGCGTCGCCCCGCCGTCCACACGCACGTCGAGCGTGTCGCCGTCGGTGAGCGTGAACGGTCCGCTCGCGGTTCCGCTGATGTTGGCGCTGGTGCCGGTGGCGTACGCGGTCGAGGTGGTGAGGACCTCGGCGATCGGTCCGCCGACCTTCGCCGGCAGGTTGCCGCCGAGGCGCAGCGAACTGGTCGCCTGCGCCGGCAGCAGCGAGTTGAGCGGCAGCTGGATGTCGGCGCCCGACACGCTGCGCACCCGATAGCCGGTGGCGGTGTCGACGAGGTTGTTGTTGGCATCGATGCCGAAGGTGCCGGCGCGGGTGAAGACGTTGCGCGCGCCGGTGTTCAGCACGAAGAAGCCGTCGCCCTGGATCGCGAGGTCGAACGGGCGACCGGTGTCGTCGAGCACGCCCTGGTCGCTGCGGATGTCGACCGAGTGGACCTGCACGCCCAATCCGATCTGGATCGGGTTCACGCCGCCGATCGTCGACGACGGGCCGGAGCCCGAGCTCAACGATCGCGACAGCACGTCGGAGAACGTGACGCGCGACGACTGGTAGCCGACCGTGCTGGCGTTGGCGAGGTTGTTGCCGACCACGTCGAGGAAGAACTGGTGGACGCGAAGGCCGGAGAGGGCTGACGTGAGTGCGCTGGACATTTGGTCACTCCTGCTCGCGGATGGCGGTGAGGTTGGGCAACGGGATCGAGGCGCCGTCGACATCGAGGACGACGAGTCCCTCGACCGCGCGCACGGCCTGGACGGTCCCGGTCGCGGCCTCGCCGGTGTAGGGATCGATGTAGTCGACGGTCTTGCCGATCAGCGACGCGCTCTGCGTCATCTGCTGCAGCGCGGCGAGCGTCTCCTGCAGCGTGACCATCGACGCGAGGCGCTCGTTGGTCTCGAGTGACGATTCGAGCTGGCTGTACTGCGTCAGCTGCGCGAGGAACTCGGTGTCCTGCAGCGGATTCAACGGATCCTGCGCCTGCAGCTGCGCCGAGAGCAGCCGGAAGAAGTCGGTCCCCGAAGCGAGCCGGTCGGCATCGAAGCCGCCGACGCTGCTTGAAGCGCCGCCGGACGACGTGCCGCCGATTTGCGCGATGCTGGACATCTCACTTCTCCCCCACCGACTTTTTTCCGGTCCGGGCGAATCCGCCGTCGCCTGCTCACGCGAGCAAGTCAACGCGGCGATCGCCTCCGGGTCCGGCCCCTCCTGCATGACGCGCCGCGCGCGGCGCCGCGTTCGATCGCTCGAACCGGCGCGCCGCCGCGTCACGTCTCTCCTCCTCCCCCTTCGCCCTCTGGTGGAGGTCGAAGGAGGACCCTCTTCCTTGCTCGCGCAAGGTCTCATCCCATCCCTTGAACAGCTCGCCGAGTTGCCGCTCCACCTCGCGATCGTCGCAGCGCGCGACCACGCGCAGCTGCTCGCCGTCGAACTCGATCCGGACGTTCACCGCTCCGAGCTCGGCGGGGTCGAGGCGGATCTCCGCCTCCCAACGACCCTCGTTCCGACGCAGGCGTACGGCACCATCGAACGCGTCGTCAAGCAGCGCTGGAAGCGCGGCCAGAGGACGCACCATCTCGTTCAACTGAGTCGAAAGGCCCGGCGTGACGGCGACTGGTGCGACCCCTGCGATCGGCGGGTTCGCGACCGGACGCGTCGTGATCGCGAGTTCGAGCGCGAGCCGTTCGTGGATCGGCGCGCTTCCGGTATTGGAGTCCGTGGGCGCGCCCGCTCCGCCATCCGTGAGATCGGCGAGGTCCGCGGCCCATTCGATCGCGTTCTCGTCTGTGGCCGCGTTTTCGCCAGCGGCCGCGACGGCGGCAGCGTCGGCGCTCACCGTCGGCGCTTTCGCGCCGTTTCGAGGCGGCACCGGCAAAGTCTGGCTTCCGGCGCCGGCATCGTTCATGACGAGTGCCGCCGCGACGTCCGACGTCGCGACGCGGGCGACCGTGGCGTCGGCGAGCGGGTCGACTTGCGGCAGAGGCGCGACCACCGCGGCGGCGGGCGGGAACGCGCCGGCGAGCGATTGCAGCAACTGCTCGAGTTGCGCGAGTTCGGGATCGGCCGTCGGATCGGAGGCGATCGCTCCATCAGCGGTCGCGGTGGACGGCGGAGTCGGGGGTGCATCGTCGGTGCCGGCGTCGCTTCCCGCAGGATCGGTCGCGACAGCAACGTCATCGGCTTCGTCCGCCGCCGTTGCCTGTTCGAGCAGGTCGGCGAAGCGTGACGGCTCGGCGGAGCGCGGGTCTTCGCCGTCTTCCACGGCGAGACTCGCAGCGGCAGTCCCATTTCTGGAGCTCAAGGCTTGCACCGACACGCGCGGTTTCCTGCGCTCGTCGTGGTGCCCCACGCACTCGACGGCGCGGCAGTCATGGCAAGGTCAGTGCCGGTCGTTCGTGCGGCCCGAGTCGGGACAACTCGAGGATCACGCAACCTGTTTCATGGCAATGAATTGCGACGGGCGTGAGCGGTCGGCAAGGCGACTCGCAGGGAACTGCCGCGAGGCCGCGACCAGGAAAACGGTTCGGGGCGGCACGAGGAACGGCCGGCAGCGAGTGCCGACCGCATGCGCTCCCTTTCTTTCCGCTTTGTGGTTTCCGCTGAGCGGTTTATTTCCTCATGCGCTGATTCAAGAACGTCGAAGTAACTGACGACGGCCCGCGAGGGCCTCGTGAATTCCAGGACGAGGCAGCAGTCATGGATGCATCGAACCTGATCCCGCCGAACCCAGCGCGCCCCGCGAGCGTCGCGCGGCGTCCGTACGAGGCCGCGCCGACCACCGAGAAGGCCGCGCGAGCCGCTGCGGCGGGCGCGAATTCGCGCCGCGGCGCATCGAGCGATCGCATCGAACGATCGCCCGAGCTCGAGGCCAAGCTCACCGAACTCAAGCGCCAACTCGATCGGCAACCGGACTACCACCCGGTCGATCTCGAGGCGATTCGCGCGGACTTGGCGGAAACCCGCCATGCCTCGCGCGAGACGCTGTTGCGCGCCGCGGCCGGCATCCTCGAGGGCGAAATCTTCTTCACGCAGACCTGAGCGCTGCGGGCCGCTCGTCGTCGGTGCTCGGCCGACTCCCCTGATCGATGACACCGCGGGGCGGGCGTTGACCCACCCCGCGGCATCAGGACCTGAAAGTCGGTCTTTCCCGGAGCCAGTGGCCGAGGAATCGCAGGTGGAGGGGCTTCGCGTCCCCACGCACGCTGACTCCGGGAACAACCGGCCTGCTTGTTCTTCTGGTTACTGCTGCAGGAGCGAAAGCGCGACCTGCGGCTGGACGTTGGCCTGGGAGAGGATCGAGAT
Organism: Planctomycetota bacterium; assembly: GCA_009691715.1. GTDB lineage: Bacteria > Planctomycetota > B15-G4 > B15-G4 > SIAN01 > SIAN01. Next base: position 44,294 of record SIAN01000012.1, on the reverse strand, counting down.
CGCGGCCTGCTGCAGGATCGAGTTGCGCGTCAGCTCGGCGGTCTCCGCGGCCACGTCCACGTCGCGGATGCGCGACTCGGCGGCGGAGAGGTTCTCGATGTTGACGCCGATGTTGGTGATCGTCGACTGCAACCGGTTCTGGAGCGCGCCGAGTTCGCCGCGGGCCGAGGCCACCTGGTCGATGGCCGTGTCGATGGCGGTGAGCGCAGTGGTCGGGGCACCCACCGACGAGATGTCGAGGATGTCGATGCCGAGATCGCTCGCGAGCACCGACTGGAGCGTCACCGCGATGGTGTCGACGCCGGAGACGACGTCGGATCCGACCTGGAACTCGATGCTTGTGACCGACCCGTCGAGCAGGTTCACGCCGTTGAACGCGGTCGACTTCGAGATGCGGTCGACTTCCGAGATCAAGGCCTCGAATTCCTGATCGAGCGTGTCCTTGTCGGCCGGCGAGTTGGTGCCGTTGTTGGCTTGGATGACGAGCTCACGCATCCGGATGAGGATGGTGCTGAGCTCGTTCATCGCGCCTTCGCCGACCTGCACCAGCGAGATGCCGTCGTTGGCATTGCGCTGGGCCTGCGTCAGGCTCTTGACCTGAGCGCGCATGCGCTCCGAGATCGCAAGCCCGGCCGCATCGTCCGATGCCGACACGATCCGCAGACCGGTCGACAACCGGCGGAAGTTCGACTGCAACCGGTTCGTGATCTTGTCGAGGTTGCCGCGAGCATTCATGCTCGCCACGTTCGTGTTGATGAACAGACCCATGGACATTCTCCTCCACTCGTTGCGCGACATTGGTCACGCTCGCCAGAGTGATTCGGAGGATTCGTCCAGCGCTTGAGCGGGATTCCTGGAAAAGAGCGCCGGTTCGCGCGGCGATGGGAACCGTTTTCCCGGCAACCTGGGGGACTATCGAACGGGAGGCGCAATCGGCTCCGGGAACTCGATTCCTGCCGCTGGATAGAGCGTGCGGATGAACGACGCGGCGATGAAGCGCGCGAAGCACTCCGCCGGCACCTGCGACGTGTCGACCGGATCGGCGCCTTCTGCACCCTCGTCGCCGCGGAAACGCAGGAGCGAGTGGCGTGTCGCCGGAACGCGCGAGTCGATCGCATCGCGGGCCGTCCAGAGCAGGCTGCCGTCGCGAGCGTCCACCAGCGACAGTTCAAGACCCGCCGCCGGTTCGCCGTGCGCACGGCTGAACGCGACGCGGCCGGCGAGGATCGCGTCGCACCCCCACTCGCGATGCAGCCGGATCAGCGAGGCAAGGTCGCGCGTGCGGCCCGCCAGGAGCTCCTCCCGCGAGGTGCGCGGCAGTTCGAAGGCGTCGGGGGCGACGACCTCGAAGCCGCAGGTCGCCCGCAGCGCCTGCGCGAACGCCGCCTGCATCAGCGCGGGGTGGCTCGGCGGCGCTTCACCGGCGGTGAACGGCAGCACCAGCACGCGGCGCACCGGTGCGCTCGGCGGGAGTCGCGACAGCGCCCCGTCGACGACGTCCCATGGCAACGCCGCCTCGACCGGGGACTGCTGGCAGCCACCGGCGAGCAGGGCGATCAGGAGCGCGCACGACAGCGCGTCGAGGCGTGGGTTATGGGCCGTCACCTTGGCTCTCCGCTTCAGTCACTCGCGCCAGGATCAGCTGCCGCTCGACGCGCACACGCTTGATTCGCTCGGACAGGAGGTCGTCGGCCAGCTGACGCGAGCGCAGATCGAGGTCCTTCATCTTGAGGCGCAGCGAGTCGATCTCGCCGTCGACGACCACCTGCGAGTCCTTGGTCGCCTGGGCCAGTTGGGCGAGGTTCTGATTGTCGCGCTTCAGGCCGTCGACCACCGCTGTCAGCGAGGCGACCTCGCCTGCCAGCCGAGCGCGCTCGCGTTCGAGTTCCGCGGCGTGCGTCTTCGCGGCATCGAGTTGTTCCAAAACGGTGCCGCTGGTCGGGCCGGCCGGGAGCGTGGGCCCTGCAGCAGCGGGCTTCGCCGGCGCTGCGGACGGGCTCGCCGTCTTGCCGTCGCCGGTCGCGGCATCGGCGACGACGGCGCCATCAGCGGCAACGCCGGCTTCCTTCGCCGCCGCGACGCTCCAGGGGTCACCGCCGACGCGATAGGCCTCGCCATCGCCGCCGCGCCCGTTCGTGCACGCCGCCGCGAGCAGCACTCCGGCCGCACGCCATGGAAAACGGATCCGACTGTTCATGACCGCACTCCTTCTGCCGCAGTTGCCGGAGGCATCAGCTCGAGCTCGTGCTCGCGGCCGCACCGGCACGTCAATTGGATCGAAACGACGACTCCACCCTCGCGCACCACCTCGACCTTCGCCGGCGGCGCCTCCTCCACCGGCGACCGCGGCTCCCACGCGATCGGCATCGCGCTCTGCGCGACCCGCCCCGCCTTGATCACGCGTCCGCGCGAAGCGATCACCGTGACGTCTCCCGATTGGAGGCGCCGAGCTTGCGCGTGACGCGCTGATTGAGCTGGACGAGCGCGTGCTGCAGGATCTGCGAGACGCGCGATTCGGTGATCTCGAGCAGCCCGCCGATGTCGCGCAGCAGCAGTCCGGCGTGGTAGTAGAGGAGCACCACCTGCTTCTCACGCGCCGGCAACTTGTCGATGGCGGCGGCGAGCAGCTCCTTGGCCTCGTTCAGCTCGGCCTGGCGCGCTGGGTCGTCCGAGGCGTTGCCAGCGAACGACTCCGGATTGACGCCCGTGCAGGCCTCGCCGGTCCCGTGCTGGTGCGCCTCGGCGACCGCCCGCGAGCGCAGCACTTCCTCGAGTTCGGGCGCGGTGAGCCCGAGCTCTTCCTGGATCTCGAGGAAGGTCGGCTCGCGGTTGAGCCGCTTCGCCAGCTCCTGGCGCGCCGCCTCGAAGGCGCGGACGCCGTCGCGCCGTCCGCGTGGCAGCACGTCGACTCTTCGCAGTTCGTCGAGGATCGCGCCCTGGATCGCGATGTAGGCGAACGTCTTGAACGACGCGCCGCGCGACGGGTCGAAGTTCTTGGCCGCCGTGAGCAGGCCGAGGATGCCGATCTCCTCGAGGTCCTCGCGCCCGATCTCGGGCGGGAGCTGCACCGCGAGTCGACCGACGACGCGCCGCACCAGCGGCAGATGCGCCTTCACCAGCAGTTCGGTCGCATCGGGCCGACCAGCGTGGTACGCGGCGAGCATTTCGGTGCTCATCGCAGAGCCTCCTGCAGCGCGGCGGGAGCGACCGGCGCCTTGATCGCGGCAGGACCCGCGATCGGCGCGTTCGTCGCGCCATCGGCAGCCTTCGTCGGCTCCGTCGGCACTGCGGCCGCCGCAGCGATCTCGTCCCACTGCTCGGCGAGGCGCGCCAGCACCAACCGCTCGAGAGCGACGCCGATCGCGAGCCCGGCGATCGCACCGACGAATGCGGCCAGCAGCGCCGAACCGAGGCGCGCGCGCGGCGCGACATCGCAGAAGACGCCGGTGATCCACGCGCCGGCGAAGGCGAACAGGGCCAGGAGTGCGGCTGCGCGGCGGCTCATGCGGCCACCTTCGCGGCGACGTCCGCCAGCGTGACGACCGCGACCGGCTCGACGCGGCGAGCAGCGACCGCCTCGGCGTAGCTCAGCACGACGACCCGCGGCGCGACGCCACGGATCAAGTCGCGCAGGAAGGTGCGCGCTTCGGCGCGGACCAGCACGATCGACTCCTGCCCGCGCTCGGAGAGCCGGCGCACCTCGACCAGGATCTTGTCGAGCGCCAGCTTCACCGCGTTCGCGCCATCGCCCCCGTCCTGGTTGCGCGCCACGTCAACGAACGTGCGTTCGAGCGCCGGATCGAGCGTGATGACCTTCAACGTGCCGGCGTCGTCGAGGTAGGGCTCGACCACCGTGCGCGCGAGGCGGCGGCGCGCCAGCTCGGCCAGCGCGTCGGGGTCCTTGGTCTGGCCGACGCTCTCCGAGATGACCTCGAGGACGGCGGCGAGGTTCTTGATCGAGACGCGCTCCTGCAGCAGCGCACGCAGCACGCGGTGCAGGTCGCCGTAGCTCAGTTGGTTCGGGATCAGGTCGTCGACGACTGCCGGCGAGTCCTTGCGGACCGACTCGACCAGCGTCTTCACGTCGTCGCGCGTCAGCATCAGCGCGGCCTGCTCGCGGACCGTCTCCGACAGGTGCGTGACCAAAACCGACACCGACTCGACGACGGTGAAGCCCTTGAGTTCGGCGTCGGTGCGGCGCGCCTCGTCGATCCAGAGCGCCGGCAGGCCGAAGGTCGGCTCGCGCGTCGCCTCGCCTGGGAAGTCGAGTTTCGCCTGGCCGGGAGCCATCGCCAGCAGTGCGCCGGCCTTGAGATCGCCGCTGGCGACGACTTGGCCGCGCACGAGGATGCGGTACCCGCCGGGTGCAAGCTTGACGTTGTCGGTCACGCGGATCGGCGGAACGATGATCCCCATCTCGCCGGCGAAGCGCTTGCGGACCTGCGCGATGTGGGCCAGCAGTCCGCCGCCCTTGCTCTTGTCCACGAGGTTCAGCAGCCGGTAGCCGAGCTCAACGTTCATCGCGTCGACCTTGAGCAGACGCTCGATCTCGGCGGACTGCTCTTCGGCGTTGAAGGCGGCGGTCGCCTCGGCGGTCAGCGGCGCCGCGGACGGCTTCTTGCGGCGCGCCAGAGCGATGAGGATCACGCCGAGCAGCGCGAATGGCAGCAGCGGCAGTCCCGGCACCAGCCCCATGAGACCGACGATCGCGCCGGCCATCGCGAGGCCGCGGCGCTGGTCGGAAACTTGGTGCGCGAGCTGGTCGGCGAGGTTGGTCTCGTTGCTGGTCTTGGTCACGATGATCGCGCCGGCGGTGGCGACGATCAGGGCCGGGAGCTGCGAGACGAGCCCATCGCCGATGGTGAGGATCGAGTAGGTCTTGACCGCCTGTTCGATGTCCCAGCCGCGCATCAGGCCGACGCAGATGCCGCCGACGAGGTTGACGCCGGTGATGATCAGGCCGGCCACGGCGTCGCCGCGGACGAACTTGCTGGCGCCGTCCATGGCGCCGTGGAACTCCGCCTCGTGCGAGACCTCGGCGCGGCGCAGTTTGGCCTCGTCCGGCGAGATAAGCCCGTTGTTGAGCTCGGCGTCGATCGCCATCTGCTTGCCGGGCATCGCGTCGAGGGTGAACCGCGCTGCGACTTCGCTGATGCGCCCAGCGCCCTTGGTGATGACCACGAATTGGATCACGATCAGGATCAGGAAGATGACGATCCCGACCACCAGGTTGCCGCCGACGACAAATTCGCCGAACGACTGGATCACCCGGCCGGCGGCGCCGTGCAGCAGGATCAGGCGCGTGCTGGCGACGTTCAACGCCAGCCGGAACAGCGCGCTGAAGAGCAGCAGCGTCGGGAAGGTCGAGAGCTCGAGCGCGCGCCCGCTCGACAGCACCAGCAGCAGCATCAGGATGCTGCTCGCGAGGTTGACGACCAACAGCAGGTCGAGCAGCCAGGTCGGCAGCGGCACGAGCAGGATCATCAGCAAGCCGACCAGCCCGAAGGCGAGGCCGACGTCGGCGTTGCGGAAGGCGACGCGCGGCGGCGCGAGGTGCGCGCTGCCGGCCGGGACCGTCGGCGTCACGACCGTGCGGCTGGCCGACCTCGAGGCTGGCGGGCGCGCCTCGATTGGCGGAGCGGCGGTGGCGGCGGCGCTGGCCACGGCGTTAGTTCCTCCCCGCGCCGGCCGCGCGCGCGACCGGCTTGCGGCGCGCGTCGCGCAGCTTCCAGACGATCGCCAGCACCGAGGCGACCGCGCGATAGAGCTTCTCCGGGATCAGGTCGCCAACCTGCACTTCGCGGAACAGCGCGCGCGCCAACGGCGGCTGCTCGATGACCGGCACGTTCGCGTCGCGGGCGATGCGGCGAATCTCCTGCGCCAGCAAATCGACACCCTTCGCGACTAGGCGCGGCGCCGCGCTCTTGCCCTCGGCGTACTCGAGCGCGACGGCGAAGTGCGTCGGGTTGGTCACGACCACCGTCGCCGCACCGACCGCCTGCGCGAGCGGCCTCTCCGCAAACGAGCGCATGCGATCACGGATGCGCCGCTTCACCTGCGGATCGCCGTCCTGCTCCTTCATCTCGTCGCGCACCTGCTGCTTGGTCATGCGCAGCTCGCGCCCATGCTGCCAGCGCTGGAACATGTAATCGCCGAAACCCAGCACCAGCAGCGCAGCGCAGCAGCGCAGGAACAGATCGAGCAGCAACGCGCCGAGCTGCGGCGAAGACTGCTCGAAAGCGAGCGACGAGTAAGTCGCCACCTCTTCCAGCCGACCGCGCAACGCGAAGACGAAGACCGTGACGATCAACAGCAGCTTGAGCAGCGCCCCGCCGACCTTGGCGAAGCCCTTCGCGGAGAGCATGCGGCCGAGGTTCGCGACCGGGTCGAGACGTTCCGTCTTCCAGCCGATCGCGTCGCGCGCGATGAAGAAGCCGCCGGCCTGCGCGAAGTGGACCGCGAGGGCAGCGCCGGCCGCAGCGCCGAGGAACGGCAGCACGTAGCGGAGCGCGATCATGAGCTGCACCCGCAGCACCGCCGAGGCCGCGCCGATCGAATCCGGACCGTTGTCGAGGCCGCGGATCGCACCGACGATGCCTTGCCGCAGCCCCTGCAGCAGTCCCGGACCGGTCGCCAGCAATGCGGCCGCGGCCGCCATCAGCACGCAGGCGGTCGACAGGTCGGTGCTACGCGCGAATTGGCCGCGCGCGTGCGAATCCTCCTGCTTCTTCGCGGTGGCTTCTTCGGTGCGATCGTTCTTGTCGAACATGTCCGCCATGGATCAGGCCTCCACCAGGCGCAGCAGGCTGCCGCGCAGGACGGAGATCAGGCGGATCCCTGGCGAAAGGACAAAAGGGAAGAGCGTGATCGCGGCCGCCAGCGCGCCGAGCAGGCGCAACGGGTAGCCGAAGGTCATCACGTGCAGCTCGGGCACGGCGCGCGACAGGAGCGCGAGCACGAGGCTGCCGACCATCAGCACGGCCAGCATCGGCGCCGCGATCATCACCGCGTAGCGCAGGCACAAGCTCAACGACTGGGCGATGGTCGCCAGCCCGCCCGGCAGCTCGTGGCCACCGACCGGAAACGTCGTGAACGAGCGATGCAGCGCACGCAGCACGTCGTGGTGGCCGTTGCTGGCCAGGAACACCAGCAGGAGCGCGGTCTCGTAGATGCGCGCGATCGGCGTCGACGGCACGCGCGTCATCGGATCGATCTCTTCGGCCATCTTGAGGCCGATCTCCTGCGCGATCATGTCGCCGGCCAACGCGGGCGCGGCGAGCAGCACGCGGCAGAGGAAGCCGATCGAGAGGCCGATCAGCAGCTCGCGGCCGGCGGCGAGCGCGAAGTCGACGGTGGTCTCCGGCATCGTCCCGGCCGGCATCCCGACCAGCAGCCCACCGAGCAGCAGAGACAGGATCACGCGCACCGGCGGCGGCACCGCTTCGCCGCCGCCGATCGGCAGCAGCAGCAGCACCATGCCCGACCGCAGGGCGGCCAGCAGCAGTCGCGCGATCAGCTCGAGCGGCAGGTCGAACGTCATCCGCCACCGCCGTAGCGCGCGAGGCTCACCAAGGTGCGCTGGGTGAACTCGACGAACTGCTTCAGGATCCAGGGCATCAGGAAGAACAGCGTCCCCGCCAGCGCGAGGAGCTTCGGGATCATCGCGACGGTCTGTTCCTGGAGGCTGGTGAGCGCCTGGAACAGCGCAACACCGATGCCGACGACGAGGCTCACGCCCAGGATCGGCGCAGCGATCAGCAGCGCCTCGAGCAGCACGGCGCGCGACAGGCTGATGGCGGTGGTCGTGTCCATCAGGTCGCCAACCCGCGCCAGACCTGCTGGATCACAAGCCCCCAACCGTCGACCAGCACGAACAGCAGGATCTTGAGCGGCGTCGCCACCAGCATCGGCGGGAGCATGTACATGCCCATCGCCAGCAGGATGCTCGACACCACGAGGTCGATCACCAGGAACGGCAGGTAGAGCACGAAGCCCATCTGGAAGGCCGTGCGCAGCTCCGAGACGATGAATGCTGGCACCGCGACGGTGAGCGGCATCTCTTCCGGCCCCTCGACCGGCGGCGTGTCGGAGAGCTCCATGAACAGCGCGAGGTCGGCCTGGCGCGCGTGCTTCAGCAGGAAGTGCTTCAACTCGCCGCTGGCGTGATCGGCGGCCTCGACGAACGCGATGCGCCCTTCGAGGTAGGGCTCGATCGCCTTCTGGTGGATCGCGCGGCCGGTCGGCGCCATCACCGCGCCCGACAGGAACAGCGCCAGTCCGATCATCACCGGATTGGGCGGCAGCTCGGGCGTTGACATTGCGCGCCGCACGAACGACAGCACGATCACCACGCGAGAGAAGCAGGTGACGGTCAGCAACAGCGGCGGCAGCAGCGACAGGAACGTCAGCAGCAGGACGATCTCGACCGCCGTCGAGAGATCGCGCCCGCCGGACTCCGCGCCATCGCCCGGCCGCGTTCCGACCGTGACCGGGAAGAGCTTGGAAAGGATGGAATCGGGTCGTTGCGGCGGCGCTGGAGCCACCGGATCGTCGGGCTTCGCGCCGTCCTGCGCCGCCGCCGTCGTAGGCGCCGCCATCGCGGGCGCCACCGCCGGCGCGCCGGTCGCTGCGAGCGGCCCCGCGATCAGCAGCAGCGGAAGGAGCGCGGTTCGCAGACCGTTCATGCCGGCGTCTCCGCGACGACCGGGCGGGTGTTTTCGATCTCACGAACCAGCGCGTCCGGGAACGGCGCCGCCTTCGAGCTCAGCTCCGTGACCAGCGCGAGCCCGTGCTCGGACGCGCCGAGCAGCAGTCGGCGCCCCTCGACCTGGATCAGCAGCAGCGAGCGGCGGCCGCCGAGCGGGCGGGTCTCCAAGAGTTCGATCGCGCCGCGACCGCGGGCGGCGGTGGCGAAGCGGCGCGTCGCGAACGGCAGCGCCGCCAAGAGGCCGCCGACGACCAGCACCGCTCCGATCACCGCGCTGGCATCGATCGGCGGAACCAGGGAGCCAGGGACGTCCGCCTCGGGCGGCGATGCGACGGACGCCGTCTCACCGTGCAGGAACGCCGCGCCGGTGAGAAGCAGCACGAGCGGCAGCCACCAGCCCGCGCTCCGGCGGAGCGCCGCGAACGACGTGAACCGGAGCGGTGCATGCACCGTCGGCATCGACGTGATCGCCATGGCCCCCACCTCCTGGCACGCGCCCCGTCGGCGCGAACGGAAGCTGGCGCGCCAGACCCACGGTCCGCGGCCGCTCCCCTTGCATGAGGTCGGAAGTTCCTGCCTGTGGCTTTAGAAAAACGTTCCGAGATAGCGGGATCCCAGGGCAACCCCGGTGTGCCAATCCGCTCCGAAGCGGCCCGAACCGCCGGCGGGCGGAAAGATCGTCGCGCTTCGCGAGGGCCACCCCCCCGCGAAGCGGAAAAGAGGGCGACGAGGCCCAAAACCGGCGCTCGGAAGCCTTGAAGCCAAAGACCCCCCTCCGAACAAGTCGCCCGGCCGGGAAAGCGGAGTCCCTCGCCGTCGGTTGCCCGAGTGGGGTGGCCGGGAACATCGCTCCGCGGGGGATCGTCAATGGCGCTTCGCATCAACCAGAACATCTCGTCCATCAACGCACAGCGAGGGCTGTCGCAGGTCTCGAGCCGACTCGAGAAGAACTACCAGCACCTCACCACCGGTCTCCGCATCGCGACGGCCTCTGACGACGCGGCCGGTCTTGGCATCAGCGAGCGTCTGCGCGCGCAGACCCGTTCGCTGAACCAGGCCCAGCGCAATGCCAACGACGGCATCTCGCTGGTGCAGACGGCGGAAGGCTCGCTGAACGAGGTGAGCAACATCCTGATCCGCATGCGCGAGCTCGCCATCCAGGCCAACAACGGCACGGCGTCGGCGGGCGACCAAGACACGCTCGATCAGGAGTTCCAGGACCTGATCAGCGAAGTCGACCGCATCGCGCAGTCGACCGAGTTCAACACGATCAAGCTCACCGACGGCTCGCAGTCGACGGTCGCCTTCCAGATCGGCGCGGGCACGGCGTCGACCGACACGATCACGGTCGACCTCCAGTCCGCGCTGGCTTCCGACCTCGGCCTGAGCTCGCTCGACATCTCCTCGGCCGGCACGCCGACCACGGCGATCTCGGCCATCGACACTGCGATCGACTCGGTCTCGGGTATCCGCGGCGACCTCGGCGCGGCGCAGAACCGCCTGAGCTCGACGATCGCGAACCTCGGCGTGAGCATCGAATCGCTCTCCGCCGCTGAGTCGCGGATCCGCGATGTCGACGTCGCCTTCGAGACGGCCGACCTGACGCGGAACTCGATCCTCCAGCAGGCCGCTCTTGCGATCCTGTCGCAGGCGAACGTGCAGCCGCAGTCGGCCCTCTCCCTCCTCGGGTGATCCGGACGGCTCTGGCAAAGAAGTGAGGGTCGGGCCTCCCGGGGCATTCCCCCGGGGGGCTTTGCCCGCTTGATGGGAAACGATTTCCCTTCCGCTTGAGCGGAAGCGGGCTCCGCCGAACAACCGGGCGGAGACGAACGCCGACGGTCCGCCAACGGATCGATGGCGTCGCCAGGGGCTGTCCGCGGGGGCGGGCGGCGGGTGGAGTCCAGGCATGGCGAGCGGGATCACGTTCGGCGGACTGGCGTCCGGGCTCGACACCAACGCGATCATCTCGGCGCTGCTGTCGGTCGAGGGCCGCAAGGCCGGCCAGATGCGCTCCAGCAAGGCCCTCTTCCAGAAGAAGATCGGCGCGCTCGACGACCTCACCAGCAAGATGAACGATCTCGCGACCGCGCTGAAAAAGATCAGCGATCCCGGTCGGTTCGTCGCGCACAAGGCCAGCATTTCCAGCGGCGGCGACGATTACGTCTCGGTCACGCCGAAAGGCGACACGCTGGCCGGCAGTTGGAACGTCAAGGTCACGACGCTGGCGGAGAGCACGTTCATCCGCTCCGACGGATTCGCCGACGCGAACGCGGACCTCGGCATCACCGGCACGCTCTCGCTCAGCGTCGGCGGCACCCAGCACGACATCACGATCGACGGCACCAACTCGAACCTGAACGGCATGCGCGACGCGATCAACGACGCCGACTTCGGCGTGGCCGCGACGACCGTCTTCGACGGCACCGACTGGCACCTCGAGCTGCGCGGTACGGAGACCGGACTCGCGAACACGGTGACCATCGTCGCGGAGCCGAGCCAACCGCCGCCACAGGGGCCGGTGCTCAACCTGACCCAGCAGCGCGCCGCGAGCGACGCCGCGTTCACGGTCGACAGCCAGAACTACACGTCGGCCAGCAACACCGTCGACAACGCAATCCAGGGCATCACGCTGCAGTTGCTGCACACGCAAGACGTCAACGATCCGGCGTTGCAGGTCACCGTGAGCGAGGACTTCGAAGCGATCGAATCGCAGCTGGCAGACTTCGTCAAGGAGTTCAACGACGTCGTCAGCTTCCTGAACGCGCAATCGAAGCCGCGCGCAAACGGCGACGAAACCGTGCAACCGCTCGCCGGCGACAGTGCCCTGCGGTCCTTGCGTTCGGCATTCGGCACGACCGTCAGCTCGGCCAGCTTGCTCCCCGGCGTCGGTTACTCATCGCTCGGCGCGATCGGCATCAAGACCAAAGCCGACGGGACGCTCGAACTTGACTCGGCCCGGCTGAAGACCGTGCTGACGGACGACGTCGACGACGTGAAGCGGATGCTCACGGACACGACCGCGGGCATCGGCAAGAAGCTGCTCGATGTCGTCGAGTCGCGCACCGACTCGATCGATGGCGCGCTCGCGACACGCAAGGACGCGTATCGCACGTCGATGACCACGCTCGACGAGCGGATCATTCGGGCAGAAGACCAACTGGTGATCTTCGAGAAATCGCTGCGGCAGCGGTTCGCGGCGATGGAGTCGCTGGTCGGACGGCTGCAGGCGCAGGGCGGTGCGCTCGGATCGATCGGCTCGATCGGGCTGTTCGGGTCGCGGTGAACTCGAGCGCAAGGGCGACAGGAGGGGACGGATGACGACGGTGTACGAGGCCTACCAGCGCGACAGCCTGCTGGCGATGCCGCGCGAGCAGCTCCTGTTGAAGATCTACGACGCGCTGCTGCGTCGGATCGAGGAAGCACGGCGCGCGGTGGAGCACGGCGAACCCGGGCGCGCCGGACTCGCCATCGGAAAATCGCTCGACATCATGGCGGCGCTGCGCGATTCGCTGGATGCCAAGACCGGTGCCGAATGCGTGCCGAAGCTCGACCAGCTCTACCGCACGGTCTGCCAGTGGTTGGTCGAGGCCAACATGACCCAGTCGCCGCGCCTGCTCGAATCGAGCCGGAAGGTGATCGGAACGCTCAAGGAAGGTTGGGATGGCGCGATCCTCTCCGCCCGCTGAGCTCACGCTGCTCGACCAGATCGAGGCCGGGTGGCGCGACGCGCTCTCCTATGTCCTCGCGGGCGAAACCGCGGCGGCCGAGACGGCCGTGGCGCGCGCCGGTGCGGCGCTGGCCGCGCTGCCGCCGGTCGACGAGCTCTGCGCGCGCATGACCGGCGAGCAGTTGATCGATCACGCCGCGCGAACCGAGCGGATCTTGGCGCTGCATCGTCGCCTGCTCGACGCGAGCGTTTCGGAGCGAGAACTGCTCCGCAAGCAGCTCGACGGTCTTGGTCGGGGCCGCGCGACGCTGCACGCGTACGCGGCGCAGGTACCGCAAGCACGCCGCGCGTGCGACTCGGTGGTGTGAGCTCCAACCGCAGCGTGGCTCGCTACCGCCGCAGGTAGATCAGCGCGATCGCCTCAACGCCTTCGTCGAACCGCAGGCGGACGGCAAGCCGATCGGAACGCGCGAAGGCGGTGCTCCGAAGACTGATCGACGCGAGCTTTCGCCCCGCGACGACCTCGCCGGCCGCCAACAATGGCACGATCGTGCCCGGCGCCGCCGGGTCGCCCGCCAGCGCCAGAACCTCGGCGCCGTCGCGGTTGCGTCCGACGAACGCGATGCGGCCGGCCGGATCGATCGCTACCTCGTCGGCCAGCGCGGCGAAGCCGGCATCCGATGCGAGCAGCCGTTCCGGGAGCTGCTGGCCAAAGCGGCCGCGCAGCAGCGTTGCGCCGCCGCCGTGGAGCGTCGCGCTCACCGCGACCATCCCGAGCTCGTTCAGCGCCGGCACTCCGAATTGCACGATCTCATCGTCGGTGGTGGCGATGACCTGCTCGCCGGCGTATGTCGCCAGCAGCACGCTCCAGTGCCCGACTCGACGCGCCGCGCGGAACGCGACGAATCCGCTGTCGTTGGCCGAGAAACCCTCGGCGATGTCGAGCAGTTGCGCTCCGGTCCGCCCCACCGTGTTCAGGTCGACGCCGCGATCGCGGAACAGCCCGACGTCCCAGGCGGCGACGCGACCGAGTGCCGTCATTCGCTGCGGAGGCGGCTTCGCCTCGGCTGCGACCCGATCCGCGGGGCTCGCGTCACGGCGCTCACGATCCGGGTGGTCCTTGGCGTCGAGATCTGCGCGAAACGTGACGGCGCCGACGCGATCGACGAACGCCTGCTCGCCAAACGCGCGGAACGCCTCACCGCCGTCGGCGATCAGGTCGCATCGCCCCGCATCGCCACGGGTGAGGAGCACGGCGCGCCCGCCCTCCACGAACGTCGCAGTGAAGGCGATTTCGAGCGTCGCCCCGACCCCGGGTTGGCGACCGATCCGGCTGACCACGCCACGACGGCCGTCCGCGACGAGTTCCTGGCCGCTCTCGACCCGCACGCGCACGCCGCCGCCTGCCGTGCTGCAGAGCGCGTCGCCGCCGCCATCGAACGTGGCGTGGAAGACGACGACGCCCGTCGCGGCGCAAGCCGGCTCCGACAGCGTGGCGAAGCGGCCGACAGTCGTTTCCAGGAGTACGACCTCGACCCGGGCTGGCGGCACGCCGGCTGGCGGCACGCCGGCTGGCGGCACGCCGGCTGGCGGCACGCCGGCTGGCGGCACGCGGGCTGGCGGCACGTGGGCTGGCGGCACGCCGGCTGGCGGCACGACCGGTCGCTCTTGCGAGCGGCCCGAGGTTGCCAGCAGCGACGCCGCCATCACGACGAAGACGACGATCGCAGGTCGCACGGCGGGCGCGCGGCGATCAGCTCTTCGCCGTCTCGACCGGCTTCTCCTTCTCCACCGCCTCGAAGTGCAGTTCTGCGCCGACGACCGAGACGCGGACCAGGTCCTTGCCGCGGAAGTCGCCGCGCAGGATCTGCTCCGACATCGGGTCCTCGAGCATGCGTTCGACGGCGCGTCGCAGCGGACGTGCGCCGAAGTCGAGGTTGGTGCCCTTGTCGATCATCAGCTCCCGCGCCTCGTCCGTCAGTTCGAGCTGGAGTGACTTCTCGGCCAGCCGGTCGCGCACTTCGCGCAGCTGCCCTTCGAGGATCGCGGCCATGTCTCCGCGGGTGAGCGGATGGAAGACGATCACCTCGTCGAGGCGGTTGACGAACTCGGGGCGGAAGAACTTGTCGACCTCCCCCATCAGCTGGTCGCGCATCGCGTCGTAGGCGTGCTCGGTCGAGACCTTGTGGAAGCCGAGCGAGCTCTGGTTCTTGATGATCGAGGCGCCGATGTTCGAGGTCATGATCAGGATGACGTTGCGGAAGTCGATGTGGCGCCCGAAGGAGTCGGTGATGCGCCCCTCCTCCATGATCTGGAGGAGCATGTTGAAGATGTCGCCGTGCGCCTTCTCGACTTCGTCGAGCAGCACCACGCTGTACGGTCGGCGGCGCACCTTCTCGGTGAGCTGGCCGCCCTCCTCGTAGCCGACGTAGCCCGGCGGCGCGCCGACGAGGCGGGACGCGTTGTGCTTCTCCATGTACTCCGACATGTCGATCTGCACCAGCGCGTCCTCGTTCCCGAACATGAACTTGGCGAGCTGCTTGCAGAGGTGCGTCTTGCCGACGCCGGTGGGCCCTAGGAAGAGGAACGAGCCCATCGGGCGCTTCGGGTTCTTCAGTCCCGAGCGCGCGCGGCGGATCGCCCGCGAGATGGCCTTGATGGCGTCGTCCTGCGAAACGACCGCCTTGTGGAGCTCGACCTCCATCTGCAGCAGGCGGTCGGCCTCGCCCTTCTCGAGCCGCGCAACCGGGACGCCGGTGATCTTGCTCACCGTCTCCGCGATCACGTCCTCGTCGACGGTGCCGTCGACCTCCTTGCTGCTGGCGCGCCACTGCTTCTGCAGCTCATCGCGCTGCTTGCGCATGCGGTCGGCCTGGTCGCGCAGGTAGGCGGCGCGCTCGAAGTCCTGCGCCGCGACGCACTCCTCCTTCTCCTTGTCGAGGAGCGCGATCTTCTCGGCCAGGTCCTTCAGGTCGGTCGGCTGGGTCAACGCCTTCAGGCGAACGCGCGCGCCGGCCTCGTCAAGCACGTCGATCGCCTTGTCCGGCATGAAACGGCCGGTGATGTAGCGGTTCGCCAACTCGACTGCGAGCTCGAGCGCGCCGTCGGTGATCTGCACGCGGTGGTGCGCCTCGTAGCGATCGCGCAGCCCCTTCAGGATCTCGAGCGTCTCATCGCGCGTCGCCGGCTCGACCAGCACCGACTGGAATCGGCGCTCCAATGCGCCGTCCTTCTCGATGTACTTGCGGTACTCGTCGAGCGTCGTCGCGCCGATGCACTGCACTTCACCGCGCGACAGCGCCGGCTTCAGGACATTGCTGGCGTCGATCGCGCCCTCGGCCCCGCCAGCGCCTACCAGCGTGTGCAGTTCGTCGATGAAGAGGATGATGTTCTTGGCGCGGCGGACCTCGGTCATCACCGCCTTGATGCGCTCCTCGAACTGGCCGCGGTACTTGGTGCCGGCGACCATCATCGCGAGGTCGAGAACGACGATCCGCTTGTCGGCCAGGATCTCCGGCACGCTGCCCGAAACGATGTCCTGCGCCAGGCCCTCGACGATCGCGGTCTTGCCGACGCCCGCCTCGCCGAGCAGCACCGGGTTGTTCTTGGTGCGCCGACAGAGGATCTGCATCACGCGCTCGATCTCGCGCCGTCGGCCGATCACCGGGTCGAGCTTGCCTTCGCGCGCGAGGACCGTGAGGTCGCGGCCGAAGGCGTTCAGCGCCGGCGTCTTGCCCTTGGTGCCGCCCGGGATCGCGCCGGATTCGCTGTTGCCGGGGCTGGCGCCACCGCCCGACTCCTCGCCACCGCCCTGGGCGCCGCTGCTGCCGCCCGATTCGCCGCCTTGGGCGTTGCGCGGATCGGCGCCGAGGAATTCCAGGATCTCGTCGCGCACTTCCTCGAGCTTGACGCCGAGGTTCAGCAGCACGCGCGCGGCGATGCCCTCGTTCTCCTTGATCAGGCCGAGCAGCAGGTGCTCGGTCCCGATGTAGTTGTGGCCGAGGTTGCTCGCCTCCTCGACCGCGAGCTCGAGCACCTTCTTGGCGCGCGGCGTGAACGGCAGGTTGCCCTGCGTGACCAACGTCGGGCTGCCCTTCACGATCTTCTCGATCTCGGCGCGGATGCGCTTCAGATCGATGTTCATGTTCTTCAGGACGTTGGCCGCGACACCGCTGCCCTCCTGCACCAGGCCGAGCAGGATGTGCTCGGTGCCGATGTACTCGTGGTTCAGGCGCTGTGCCTCCGCTTTCGCGAGGCCCATCACTTTGCGGGCACGGTCAGTGAAGCGGTCGAACATGGGGGGCTCCGTGCACGGCGGGGGCGTGGTGCGCTGCGGCGGTGTAGTGCGCTTTGGGGACCTGGGCGGGCCATAGCGTGGCGAGCAGAGGGCGTCGGCTCAACCGTCGGGCCGGCTGCTCACGCAACCGGTGCGCCGAGCCGGAACCGGACGCACGGGCGACGTGCACGCTACCGGCCACGCCATAACGGCGGCCCGGGCGGCACGGTCGTGACGAAACGGCGACGTCCATCGGCTGGACCGCTCCTCCACGCTGCAGGTTTGCTGCAGCCTCTCGTAGCCATTCTCGACCGTCACGCCGCAGGGCTTGAGGCGGGGAGGATCCCCTACCGCGGCAGCAGTCCGCAGAAGAACGTCGCCGGCTCGGCCATCGGCGTTCCGGTGTTCCAATCGCCACCGCCCGGCGACGAGGGTTACTCGAGGATGCCGTTCATCCTTCGAGGAGGCGCTGGATCTCAAAGAGCTCCAAACTCAGCACCTCGAAATCGGACTCGATGCGATCAAAGTCGAGCTTCATTCCTGCGACGTCCATTCCCAACCCGACGAGTCCGGTCCGAAGCTGTTCGAGCTGGTCGGCCGCTCCGTCGTCGGCCACCAGCTCCGTGAGCTCCTGACGCAGCCTCGCGATGTCGGCGCCGGCCTCGACCAGTGCCGCGACTGCCGGGCTCGTCCGCGACTCCAGCAGAGCGAGCAGAAGGTGCCCGACCGCAACATGACGACGCGCCGCCTCGCCCGCGATGCGGCGGGCTGCAACCACCACCGAATCGAGGTCCGCCCCGTCGGGGGTTCCACTCGTTGCGCGCACCTCTGCAGCGGCCGTCCCGCACGCGCGCTTCAGCGTCACGCGAAGCGCTTCGACATCGACCCATCCTCTCAAGCAACGGACGAGCAGCTCCGATCCGGTCGCCAGCAGTGCCAGCAGTGCCAGCAGAAGGTGTTCGCCAGCGGGTGCCAGACGGCCGAACGTCTTCGCCACCTGCGAAGCAGCGCGCAGCGCGTCCTTGGCGCGCGCGGTCAGCGGCAGGAGATCGTGACCACGATCACCGTCATCGGGCTCGTGCGATCGAGCGCGGTCGCGCCACGCAAGTTCGCCATGGAGCCGTTCGACGAGTCGTTCCGCGGCAGCGAGCCGCATCCGGAGCCGCTCGGTGGCGCGCCGGATCAGCGCCGAAAACTCGGGCTCGGGCTCGGGCTCGCGATCGCGTTCGCGGGGCGAGGACGATGATTCCTGAGCAGCGCGCGTGTCGGCGCCGAGGAACTCGACAATGTTGGCGCGCGCCTCCTCGAACTTGACGCCAAGATTCAGCAGCACGCGCGCGGCGATCCCCTCGTTTTCCTTGATCAGGCCGAGCAGGAGATGTTCCGTACCCATGTAATTGTGGCCGAGGTCGCTCGCCGCCTCGACCGCGAACTCGAGGACGCGCTTGCCGCGCGGCGTGAACGGCAGGCGGCGCTCCGTGTCCGCCGTCGGGTTCTGCTTGACGATCTTCTCGACCTCGGCGCGGATGCGCTTCAGATCGAAGTCCATGTTCTTCAGGACCGTGGCGCCGACACCGCTGCCTTCCCGCAGCAGTCCGAGCAGGATGTGCTCGGTACCCATGTACTCATGGTTGAGGCGCTGCGCCTCGGTCATCGCCAGGCCAATCACCTTGCGCGCGCGCGGTGAATCGATCGAACATCGTGCAAATCCGTCAACTTTCAGCCGGCGAGCGCCCAACCGAGAGCACGGCCATCCCGACGATGCCGGCGAGGAGCGATCCCGCCAGCACCCCGAGTTTCGCGGTGTCGAGCGATGCGCCCTCGAGCGCAAGCCCGGCGATGAACAGCGCCATCGTGAAGCCGATCCCGCTCAAGAAACCGCCGCCGACGATCTGACGCCAGCCGACGCGGTCGGGCAGTTGCGCGATCCCGCCGCGCACGGCGACGAAGCTGGCCAGCACGATGCCGATCGGTTTTCCGAGCAGAAGGCCGAGACCGGCCGCGACCGCGATCGGAGCGCCGAGATCACTCCACTGCACGACGAGACCCGCATTCGCGAGCGCGAAGAGCGGCATGATCCCGAAGCTCACCCACGGGTGCAGAACCGCGATCAGGAGCTCGGTCGGCGAGACGAGCGACGTTGCGGCCGCCCGCTGGAATCGGACTTCGGCGACCCGCGTCGCTTCGTCGACCGCTCCCTCGCGCGACACGAAGGCCCGCGCGCGCTGGATCAGCTTGTTCGCGGCATCGGGGGGCAGCAGCCGACGCGCCGGCGTCATCAGCCCGATCAGCACGCCCGCGATCGTTGCGTGCACTCCCGACTCGTGGAAGGCGAACCAGACAATCGTCGCCATGACTGTGTAGACGATGAAGCGGCGCACGCCGAGCCGGCCGAACAGATGCACGACCGCGAGACCGGCGAACGCGACGGCCCGAGCACGGCCATGCAGCCGACGACGAAGGCGATGTCGGTCGCCATCGGAATGCCCCAGCCGCGCTGCCCGGGCTGACCCATCTGGAACAGCAGGTAGATCGCCGCGGGGACCACCATCCCTCCGACCGCCGCGACGATCGGCAGCGCGGCCCGCTTCATGTCACGCAACTCGCCGAGCACGATCTCGCGCTTCACTTCGAGACCAATCACGAAGAAAAAGATCGCCATCAGGCCGTCGTTGATCAGGTGGTGCAGCGAGTGCCGGAACTCGAAACCGCCGATCTGGAAGCCGACCGGCAACTCCCAGAACTCGAGGAACCCGTGCGACCATGGCGAGTTCGCGAGCGCCAACGCGGCGACCGTCGCCGCAAGCAGGACGGCGCCGCTCGCTGCCTCGACGTGCAGGAACCGGCGGATCGGTTCGAGGATCAGGTCGATCGGCTGCGACGGCAGCAGGTCGGGTTCTTCAGCGCGAGACGACATGGGTGTGCGAATTCATCGTCAAGCGATCGCGACCGAACCGTAGCGCACCGCGCACAGCTCAGTTTGTTGGCGCCGTCAGCCGGTGGCGAATGTAGTCAGCGCGGGCGATGTCGCGCGATTCGTCGTCGAGTTCCTTGCCAGCGAGGAGCTGGACGTGCGCGGGTTGCGACAGGACCAGAAGCTCGTTCACGACCTTGAGCGGCAGGTTTTGCAGCAGTCCGGTGCAGGCACCGAGGCGCAGCAGGGAGAGCAGTTCGAGCGCCTCCTGCGACGTGATCCGGCGCGCGTTCGAGAGCACGCCGAAGGCGCGCCAGACGCGATCCTCGAGCCCTTTGCCGCGCTCCTTCGTGATCGTGCGGCGAACGTCGTGCTCCCAGTCGATCAGCTTCGGCAACACCTTGGCGACATCGGCCAGCAGTCGGTCGACGCTCTTGCCGAGCGTGACCTGATTCGAGACCTGAAAGAAGTCGCCGACGTAGGAGGTGCCTTCGCCGTGGTAGCCGCGCACCGCGAGCTTCATCTTGGCGGCAGCGTCGAACACCTTCTCGATCTCCTTCGAGTAAACCAGCGCCGGCAGGTGCAACATCACGGAGATGCGCAGTCCGGTGCCGACATTGGTCGGACACGACGTGAGGTAGCCGAAGCGCGGGTGGTAGGAGTAGGCGACGCGCTCGCCGATCAGGCGGTCCACCTCGCGCAACTGGTCGAGCAGCGCTTCCGGGTTGCGACCAGGGCCGAGGATCTGCAGCCGGAGGTGGTCCTCCTCGTTGACCATCACCGAGACGTTTTTGCTGCGGCTGAAGAAGACGCCGCGCGGGCCGTCGAGCTCGCGGGCGAGGTCCTTGCTGATCCAGTGCCGCTCGAACAACAGCTCGACGTCGAGCGGCGAGAGCTCGGAGAGACGCAGATAGGCCTGATCGCCGGCGAGATCGAGGCTCTTCAGCCGTTCCGCGAGGTGCGCCTCGACTTCGAGCGCACGCGCCTTGTCGAGACGCGAGCGGAACGGGAAGCCGGTGACGTTGCGCGCCAACCGGATCCGCGTGGTCACGACGACGTCGTGATCGGGCCCTTCGCTCGCCATCCAGTTGCCGGCGGTCGCGTGGGCGGAGAACCAGTCGCGCGGTGCGTCAGCCATCGAGCTGGTGCCCTTCCGCGAGCTCGCGTTCCAGCACCTGGATGCGGTCACGCAGCCGCGCCGCCTCCTCGTACGCTTCGCTCTTGACCACGCGCTGGAGGTCCTTGCGGAGCCGGCGCAACTCCTGCGCGCTGGCGTCAGCCGCTGTCCTGTCAGCGGCGGCCTTGTCGGCGACCGCCTTCTTCGCGACCGCGGCGCCCGATTCCGCGACGTGCTCGGTCGCGCCATGCACGCGATCAAGCAGCGGCACCACTCGCGCGAGGAACACGTCGTAATCGTGCGCGCAGCCGAACCGTCCCTTCGCCTTGAACTCCGCGAACGTCGTCCCGCATTCGGGACACTGCCGGTCACGGGTACGCGAGACGGTGTTGGCCTTGTCGACCAACTCCTTGAAGACCGCAAGCACGGTCGGCGGCGTCGGAATCGGCAGGCCATGCCCCTTGGCGCATGACTCGCACAAGTGCAGCAACGCCTTGCTGCCGTCCTTGTCGATCTCGGTGACGTGGACCTTGGCGGCCTCTTTCTGACAGCGCTGGCAGAATTCGGTCATGCGGCTTCCTGACGGCAGCGGTCGATTCTCAGAGCGGTCGTTCGAGCGATCAAGGATGGCGCCGAGCGTGCTCCGCGACGAGTGCGGCGAAAAGATCACCTCGCTCCGTGAAGTTGCGGAACTGGTCGTAGGACGCGTAACCCGGTGAATAGAGGACGGTGTCCCCCTCGCCCGCCCGTTCTACGGCGACGGCGAATGCCGCGCGCAGATCGGGGACGAGTGTGACGTCGACGCTGCCGAGCGAGACCCCAGCCCCGGGCCGAGCCTGCTCCGTCCGCTGCTTCAGTTGGGCAGCGAGCCGTGGGCCGACGGCCCCGTAGAGCACCACACTGCGGCAATTCAGCACCATCGCATCGAGCAGCGGCTCAGGGTCGATCCCCTTGTCGTAACCGCCTGCAATCAAGTGAGTTGCACCGGAATACGCGCGCAAGGCAGCGGCCACCGCGGGCGGTGACGTTGAGACCGAGTCGTCCACGTAGAGCACATTCCGCACGGTCGCGATCTCGTACAGCCGCCGTTGCAGCGGTTTTGCGTCGAAGCCCGCTGCGATCGCGTTCTGAAACGGCACGTCGAAGCATGTGGCTGCGGTTGCTGCTGCCAGCAGGTTCACTCGATTGTGAACGCCTCGTAGC
This sequence comes from Planctomycetota bacterium, assembly GCA_009691715.1. Lineage (GTDB taxonomy): Bacteria > Planctomycetota > B15-G4 > B15-G4 > SIAN01 > SIAN01. Next base: position 22,410 of record SIAN01000012.1, on the reverse strand, counting down.
GCCATCGGCGCACAGTCGACTCGGTCGACACCTCTCCCTTCGCCGGTTCGATCGCGGGCGGAGCGAGGCGCAAAGGAGAGTTCGGCGAAGCGCTGCTCAACCAATTGCGCGCCGTGCTCGCCCGCGCCGAACGACTCCGCCTCGCCGTACCAGATCACGCGACCGCCGAATTCCCGGCCGAACTGCTGGCAGACCGGGTCCGCCCGCTGCAGCAGCGCGACCTCTGCCCGCACCAGCACGCGCCGTTTCGCCGCGACGTAGTCGGCGAAGGTGCCGTGGCGATCGAGGTGATCGTGCGTCACGTTGGTGACCAGCGCGATGTCGGGGCCGAGGCCGATCTCGCCGAGATGCTCGAGTTGGAACGAGCTGAGTTCCAGCACGACGGCGTCATCGCTTCCGATCAAATGCCAGCGGTCCAGCAGCGAGCCGCCGAGATTCCCGCCGCCCCAGACGCACCGCCCCGCCGCCGCCAGTGTGCGCATCGCCAGCATCGTGGTCGTGCTCTTGCCGTTGGTTCCGGTGATGCCAAGCCACCGACACGGCAGCAGGCGGACCAGCAGCGTGATCTCGCTTTCGACCGGCACGCCGCGCGCCGCCGCGGCGGCCAACGGCGGCGCCGTCCACGGCACAGCCGGCGAGGCGACGATCCAGTCGGACGCAGCGACCGCGTCCGCCGTCGCATGCCGTCCCAGCTCCAACTTGAGCGGCAATCCCTCAAGCAACCGGAGCGACTCGGCGAGCGCCTCAGGCCCGCGCGTGTCGGAAATCGTGACTTCGGCACCTTCACGCACGAGGTGAAGCACGGCACCGAGGCCGCCGCCGAACGTGCCGAGGCCGACGACCAGCACCTTCTGGCCCCGCAGGTCGAGCGGCCGAAACGTGGTCGGAAAGCGGTGCAGGCGCGTGGCGTTGCTCATGCAGCGTTCTTCCGCACGACGCTGTTCACTGCGTCGACTGGCGCAGTTTCTCAGCCCGCTGAAGCGACTCGGCGCGCGACGCCGGAGCAGCCGTCGCCTGCGCGAGCTCGATCGTCACATGCCTGCGGTCGACGTGGGTGAACGGGTCGAACAGTTCGCTCACCAGATCGATCGGAAACCACTGGTACCACGGCGCATCGAGCTCGATCCACTCGGTGGTCGCCGGTTGCTCTGGCAGCCAAGCGTCGACCCGGTAGGTGCCGTAGCTGGTGAACGGGATCACCAGCGGCGTCGGCTGCTCCTGCGCCTTCCCATTCACGACGACGTGGGCGCCGGTCGGATTCGAGTCGATCTCGAGGTAGCGCTCGACGCAGCCCGTGGCCGCGATGAGCAGACACGCTGACGCGACGGCGCGCACTTCCGCCAGCCAATTCGGCGATGGCGGAGAGGGAGGGATTTGAACCCTCGATGGAGTGTTAACCCCATGCCGCCTTAGCAAGGCGGTGCTTTCGGCCACTCAGCCACCTCTCCGTGAGACTCGCGCTTCTTCAGTTCGTGTTCTTCAGTTCGTGTTGTTCAGTTCGTGCTGTTCAGTTCGCGCGCCCGCTGGCACGCCCGCTCCTTGCGCTTGGCGGAGGGGGAGGGATTCGAACCCCCGGACCCTTGCGGGTCAACGGTTTTCAAGACCGTCGCATTCGGCCGCTCTGCCACCCCTCCGTGACGCAAGTGCTCAGGACCAAGTGTTCAGGACTCAAGATCTCGTCAGGACGCGCCTTCGCCGTGCTTCTCCGCTGCCGCCGTGAGCACCGCGTCCTCGACCGCGATCGCCGCGCCATAGGCGACCGCCAGCGCGATCGCATCGGACGGCCGGCAGTCGACGCGCACCGTGCGGCCGTCCTGATCGATCACGAGATTGGCGAAGAACGTGTTCTCGCGCAGTTCGTGGATCTCCACGCAACGCAGCTTGCCGCCGAGAGCCTCCATCGCCGTCCGCAGCAGGTCGTGGGTCAGCGGTCGCGCCGGCACCTGACCATTCGCCTTGCGGTGGATCTCGGCCGCCTCGAAGAACCCGATCACGATCGGGAAGGAGCGGCCGCCCGACCGTTCCTCCAGGAAGATGTACTGCTGATCGTTGTCCTCGCGGAACACGATGCGCGACAGGCGACATTCGACGAGCACGATCTTGGCCCTCGCGGTTGCGGCGGCATTGTAGCGGCGACCTTCGCCCCTCCGGGAACTTGCTGGTGCTGGAAAGACCACCGCTTTCGCTGCTGCTGCGCGCGGGGCTCGTCGAGAGCGTCCACCGCGGCGCCGTCGCCGTCACGACGACTGAACGGACACTGTTCTCGATCGGCCCGGTCGACCCGCCCGAACTGGTCTTCCCGCGTTCGGCGATCAAGCCATTCCAGGCGCTGCCGCTGCTCGAGGATGGCCTCGACCGGGTTTTCGGGCTCGACCCGCGCGAGGTCGCGCTGACCACGGCGTCCCACGGCGGCGACGAGTCGCACGTCGCCGTCGCCCAATCGCTGATGGCGAAGAGCGGCCTGCGCGTCGAACAGCTCCTCTGCGGCGTCCACGCCCCGATGGACCGTGCGGCCACGCGCCGCATGCTGCGCGCCGGTCAGACGTTCACTTCGCTGCACCACAACTGCAGCGGCAAGCACCTCTCCATGCTGATGCAGGCGCGCCACCTCGGCGCGTCGCTGCCCGACTACACCGATCCGGACCACCCCGTCCAGACGCGGATCCGCGACCGGATCGCGCTCTTCGCAGGGATTGCCGTCGACGGCATCAAGATCGGCATCGACGGGTGCAGCGCCCCGGCCTTCGCGCTACCACTCGCCGCGCTGGCTCGCGCGATGGCGCGTTTCGCCGACCCGACCGGCCTGCCTGAACCGACCGCGAGCGCCGCAACGCGGCTGTTCGACATCGCGGTGGCCGAACCGCACTTCGTCTCCGGCTCACGCCGGATCGACCTTGCCGTCGCGCGCACCGGCCACGGCCGCGCGTTCTGCAAGATCGGCGCGGAGGGCGTCTTGGCGCTCGCCCTGCGGCCGCCGCGTCCCGGTCTTCCGGCGATCGGGATCGCGATCAAGGTCGAAGACGGCAACGAGCGCGGCTATTTCCAGCCAGCACTCCATCTGCTGCGGTGGTTGGGCTTCGACCCCCCCGCCGATGCCGCGGAGCTGCCGAATGAAGCCGCCGAGACTCTGCTGAACTATCGCGGCCTCGAAGTGGGCAAGATCGCGATCGCCGATCCGCTGCTGCGGCTGCCGGCATCCCCATGGTCCTGACCGGCAGCAGGGTCCTGACCGGCAGCGCCCCTTCGCGAGCCGCCATGTCCGTCTCCATCGAGCCCCCCGCCGACATTTGCCGACTGCCGCGTCGCGTCGCGACCGCGCACAAAGGCGACTTCGGCCGCATCCTGATCGTCGGCGGCTCGCTCGGAATGCACGGTGCCCCGCTGCTCGCGGCGGCGGCGGCGTTTCGCAGCGGCGCCGGCCTGGTCACGATCGCCCTGCCGCGGACGCTCTATGCGATCGCCGGCGCGGCCGAGCTGCGGGCGACCTGGCTGCCACTGCCCGATCACGACGGCCACCTCGACTCGACCGCGCTGCCGCTGTTGCTGGCGGCCGTGGCACGAGCCGATGTCGTCGCGGTCGGCCCCGGCCTCTCCGGCGCGCCCGAGACCGCCCAACTGCTGCGCGAACTGGTGCCGCGCATCGACCGGCCGCTGGTGCTCGACGCCGACGGGTTGAACGCCTTCGCCGGCGAACCGGCGCACCTCGCCGGCCACCGCAAGGCGACGATCGTGACGCCCCACGCCGGCGAACTGCGGCGGCTCACGGGGCAGACCCCAGGCCACGACGACGAGTCGCGCCGCGTCGCGACAATCGACCTGGCGATGCGCGCGGCCGCGACCGTGATCCTGAAGGGCCATCGCAGCGTGGTCAGCAACGGACTCGAGACCCACTTCAACCCGACCGGCAACCCCGGCATGGCGACTGGCGGCTGCGGGGACGTGCTGACCGGATGCCTCGCGGCGCTGCTGGCCGTCGTGCCGGACGAACTGCTGGCGGCCCGAATCGGGGCCTACGCGCACGGACTCGCCGGCGATCACGCCGCCGCACGACTCGGCGAGATCGGTCTTACGGCGACCGATGTGATCGACGAGCTTCCGGCGGCGCTCGCGACGCTGCTGGCGGCGACTGCCTGAGCGGTGAAATGAGGACGCCGACCGCCGGCGCTCGCCCGTCGCCCGCCGGCGCCACCGTCGCTATGGTCACCGCAATTTTGTTTGGTTCCTGACGCTTCCGGCGCCGACCGCCGGCGGAGAACTTCGACGCATGCCGCGCCGCGACGACATCAAGCGAATCCTGATCATCGGTGCCGGCCCGATCGTCATCGGCCAGGCTTGCGAGTTCGACTACTCGGGAACGCAGGCGTGCAAGGCGCTGCGCGAGGAGGGCTACGAAGTCATCCTCGTCAACAGCAACCCCGCGACGATCATGACCGACCCGTCGATGGCGAATCGGACCTACATCGAGCCGGTCACCGCTGAGAGCGTCGCGAGCATCATCGAGATCGAACGTCCCGACGCGGTGCTGCCGACGATGGGCGGGCAGACCGGACTGAACGTCGCCGTGCAACTCCACGATCGCGGGATCCTGCAGAAGTTCGGCGTGAAGCTGATCGGCGCCAACTACGACGCGATCAAGAAGGCGGAGGATCGCCACCTCTTCCGCGAGGCGATGGTGAAGATCGGGTTGCGCGTCCCGCTGAGTGCGATCGCGTACACGATGAACGAGGCGATGGAGGCACGCGACCGCGTCGGCCTGCCCGCCGTGATTCGGCCGTCATTCACGCTTGGCGGCACCGGCGGTGGCATCGCCTACAACGTCGAGGAGTACGAGCGCATCTGCGCGTCCGGCCTCGAGCGCTCGCTCAACTCCGAGATCCTGATCGAAAAGTCGGTCGCCGGCTGGAAGGAGTTCGAGCTCGAGGTGATGCGCGACTGCAAGGATCGCTGCGTCATAGTCTGCGGCATCGAGAACTTCGACCCGATGGGCGTCCACACCGGCGATTCCGTGACGGTCGCGCCGATCCAGACGCTCACCGACCGCGAATACCAGCTGATGCGCGATGCGGCGTTCCTGATCATGCGCGAGATCGGCGTCGAGACCGGCGGCAGCAACGTGCAGTTCGCGATCAACCCCGTCGACGGCGAAATGATCGTCGTCGAGATGAACCCGCGCGTGTCGCGCAGTTCGGCGCTGGCGAGCAAGGCGACCGGGTTCCCGATCGCGAAGATCGCCGCCAGGCTCGCCGTCGGCTACACGCTCGACGAGATCCAGAACCAGATCACCAAGAAGACGCTCGCCTGCTTTGAACCGACGCTCGACTACTGCGTCGTGAAGTTCCCGCGCTGGGCGTTCGAGAAGTTCGCCGGCTCCGACCGCACGCTGACCACACAGATGAAGTCGGTCGGCGAGACCATGGCGATCGGCCGCACCTTCAAGGAGGCGATGCAGAAGGCGATCCGGTCGCTGGAGATCCAGCGCTTCGGCTTCGGTTGCGACGCCAAGGACCCGTTCGTGAACGGCACCGTCCCTGACAAGGAGTCGGTGCTGAAGAACCTGTCGGTGCCCAACCCCGACCGGATCTTCCACCTCTGCACGGCGCTCAAGCTCGGCATCTCGCACGAGCGGATCTTCGAATTGACCGGCTTCGACCCCTGGTTCTTGGCCAATCTCCAGGAGATCGTCGACTTCGAGAAGGCGCTCGCCACCAAGGTCCCGACGCTCGCGGCATGCGACCGCGAGTCGATGCTCGAGGCCAAGCGGATGGGCTTCTCCGACGTGCAGCTCGCCCACCTCTGGAAGACGACCGAGGATGCGGTCAAGGCGAAGCGCCGCGAGTGGAAGCTCGCGCCCGTCTACAAGCTGATCGACACGTGCGGCGCAGAGTTCGCCAGCGAGACGCCCTACTTCTATTCGACCTGGGAACAGGGCGAGACCGAGATCATCGCCAGCCCGCGCAAGAAGATCATGATCCTCGGCGGCGGGCCGAACCGCATCGGCCAGGGCATCGAGTTCGACTACTGCTGCGTTCAGGCTGCGTACGAACTGCGCGCCGCCGGCTTCGACGTGATCATGGTGAACTCGAACCCGGAGACGGTCTCCACCGACTACGACACCTCGAGCCAGCTCTTCTTCGAACCGCTGACGCTCGAGGACGTGATGCACGTCTACGAGTCGCAGAAGATCGACGGGGTCATCGTCCAGTTCGGCGGCCAGACGCCGCTCAACCTCGCCAAAGCGCTGCTCGAGCGCGGCCTGCCGATCATCGGCACGTCGCCGCGACAGATCGAGCGTGCCGAGGACCGCAAGCAATTCAACGAGGTGATCGTCAAGCTCGGACTGCGGCAGCCGGAGAGCGGCATCGCGATGACGCCCGGCGAAGCGGAGCAGATCGCGCGGCGTCTCGGCTTCCCAGTGCTGGTGCGGCCGTCGTTCGTGCTCGGTGGACGGGCGATGAACATCTGCTACACCGAGGGCCAGCTTGCGCGCTGCATCGGCGAGGCGGCGGACGCCGCGCCCGGCAAGCCGATCCTGATCGACCGCTTCCTCGACAACGCGATCGAGATCGACGTCGACGTGATCAGCGACGGCACGCGGTCGGTCGTCGCCGGGATCATGGAGCACATCGAGGAGGCGGGGATCCACTCCGGCGACTCGACCTGCGTGCTGCCGCCCCACACGATTTCCGAACGGCAGATCGACGAGATCCGCTCGATGGCGAAGGCTCTCGCGAAGGAGCTCGAAGTCGTCGGGTTGATGAACCTGCAACTGGCGATCAAGGGCGAGGACATCTTCGTCCTCGAGGTCAATCCACGCGCGTCGCGAACCGTGCCGTTCGTCGGCAAGGCGATCGGTGTCGGACTCGCCGGACTCGCAGCGAAGGTGATGGCGGGCGTCGGGACGCTCGAACAACTTGGCTTCACGCAGGAGATCTGGCCGGACCACTTCAGCGTGAAAGTGCCGGTCTTCCCGTTCTCGAAGTTGCCTGGAACCGACACGCTGCTCGGCCCTGAGATGAAATCGACCGGCGAAGTCATGGGCATGGACACCGACCTCGGCCTCGCCTTCGCCAAGGGCTACCTCGGCGCGAACATGAGCGTTCCGACCGAGGGCAAGGTGCTGATCTCGGTGAAGGACGCCGACAAGCGCGAGGCGGTCGAGATCGCGAAGACGCTGCACATGCTCGGCTTCCAGGTCCTCGCGACCCACGGCACCTACCGCGCGCTGAAGGCCGCTGGGGTGAGCGTCTCGCCGGTCTACAAGCTCGGCCGCGGTCGCCCCAATGTGGTCGACGTGATCAAAAATCGTGAGGTCGGCCTCGTCATCAACACGCCGACGCCGGTCGAGGAGGCGCGCTCGGACGAGGTGGTGATCCGGACGCAAGCCGTGCAACACGGCATCCCGGCGATCACGACGATCAGCGGCGCGCGCGCCGTCGTGGCGGCGATCCACTCGCGGCAGCGCCTCGGTCTGCGCCCGCGCGCCCTGCAGGACTTCCACGCGGATTGCCTGCGTACTGCCACCCGGCACTGATCCGCGCATTCCGGCGGGTCGAAGCGAGGATCTCACGAAGCGACTTCCGCCGCCGTGCGTGTTTCGTTACCATGCCGCGCCTTCCGGCCTCCCGTCGTCCGGGGCGAATCGTCCGCCCCAACCCCGTTGCAGGAATCACGATGGCTTCTGAAGTTGCTGCTCTGCTCGAAGACACGCTGCTCCGTTGGAAGGGTGTCGAGGCGCAGCGCACGCCGAGCCGCACCAGCTTCACGATCCAAGGCTCGCTCTTCTCGTTCCTGACCAAAACCGGTGTTGTGGTGAAGCTCCATCCGCGGCAGCGCGAAGACGCGCTCAAGGTCCGCGACTCGCGCGCCTACGTCGGCAAGAAGGGCGAGGACGCGACCGACATGGTCGAGCTGCCGCTCGAGACGTCGCGCGATCTGAATCAGGCGCTTCCGTGGCTGCGACGCGCCTGCCGCTTCGTCCGCTCGAACTCGATGGGCTGAGACTCTTCCGTCGCGCTCCGCGGAGGGATGCGCCCGGGGAGCGGGCCGACGCTGTCGTCGCGGAGAGTGGCCTGCTGCCCCTGGGGCGCACACCGCTCGCGAACGTTTGAAGCGTGATTTGTTTGAGGCTGATTGAGACTGTGACGTCTCGAGGTGCTACCTCTCTCGTGCATCGGAGCTAGTTCGAGGCAAGCTTGCGCCTCCATTTGCCCGATGAGCAGCGGAACGCGTCGCATCCTCACTGCGGCGGCGTCCACACGGAGGAGAGTCGTATGCGCCTGGCATCCTCGCGCACGTTGGCGTTGATCGGTCGTGCGACGTTGGTCGCGCTCCTGTCGACACTGGCCGCAGAAGCGGCCTCGGCGCATGGCGGCAGTCCCCGCGGTCCTGGTGGCGGCACCATCCCAGGTGGCGGCGGATTCCCAGGCGGAGGTGGCGGTCGTCCAGGCAATCCGGGTGGCAAGCGCAAGAAGCCGTCGGAAACGCCTCCGCCGAGTGATTCTCCGCCACCGACCACGCCTCCGACTGAACCACCGACCACGCCTCCGACTGAACCGCCGACCACGCCTCCGGATGCCCCGACGACGGGCGGCGGCGGCGCTGGACCTACCACGCCGAGCACTCCGAAGGGCCCCGGACCGGTCTCTGGCCCAGTCGCCGGCGGACCGAGCGCCGGCCCCGCAACCGGACCAAGCACGCCGCCGGGGTCTGCGCCTGGCCGTACCACCGGCGGCGTCGGCTCAGCCGCGCGCCGCAAGACCACCAGTACCGATCGGTGGGAGACTTGGTGGAGCCTGACGCGCGAGCTCTACCTCGGCCGCCACAGTGCAGGGGCGCGACCGACCACGCTCGCGTTCCAATTGACGAACGGTCGTGGAACGACGCCGAAGTCCGATTCGCTGCTGTCCGATGACGTGCGGAAGGGCTTGCTGCCGTTGCTGGCGCAGTCGCTTCGCGACGACTCGGTCGAGGTCGCCGATTCGGCTGCGATCGCGCTCGGCCGCACGATTCTGGCCAAGGATGCGGGGCCGATCTTGCCGCACTTGATCCGCAACCTCGCGCACAGCGAAAGCAGCCCGCAAGAGGCAGCCATTCTCGGGCTCGGCCTCTGCGGCGGCACCGAAGCGGTCGCCGTGCTCCGCGCCATCGCACTCGACGAAAGCGAAGGGCGCAGTGCATGCGGCTCGAGCGGACCGGTCGACGAACTCCTGCGCGGGCTCGCGACGCTCGCTCTCGGGCTCTGCGGCACGCAGGACGCGCTTTCCCCGGTCGTGACGCTGGCGACCAGCGCCACCGCATCGCGCGAGCTCGCCGCCACCGCCGTGCTGGCGATGGGGCTGCAGCAGGAAGCCGCGCCGGCCGCGATCGTCACGCTCTCACGCATGCTCGACGAACGCGGGCTCGACAAGGCGGTGCGAGCGCAGGTTCCGATCGCGATCTCCCGCCTGCCGCGTTCGGCGGCGCGCGGCCTGTTGCCGAAGCTGCTCGAGACGCTGGCGGACAAGCGCGCGCCCGACGAGCTGACCCGATCGGCCGCGCTGGCCATCGGCAAGCTGGCGTCGATCGAGGACGGCGACGCGGTGCGCGTGATGATGGAAGTCGCGCGGCGCCACAGTGACGCGGAGACGCGGGAGTTCGCGTTGATCGCGCTCGGTCGCATCGGCGAGCAGGCCGTCGAGGCTGGTGCCTCGGGCAACGCCGGCGTCGCGTCGGGCGCCGAGGCGACCCGCGATTCGATGCAGATCTTCCTGGTCGACCAACTCTGCCACCCGGAGCGCAAGGCGCAGCAGCCGTGGGCAGCTCTTGCGCTCGGACTCGCCGGTCGCAATGCCGGCACCGGTGCGGCAGCAATCGCTCGCAGCGAGCTCTCCGGCCGGAAGCTGGTCGAGCTTTTCGAGCAGACCAATGACCCGTCGCTCCAGGGCGCGACCGCGACCGCAATCGCGCTGCTGCGCTTCGACGGCGGCGCCGCGGCGCTGCGGACGCGACTCGCCGACTCGCGTCATCCGGAACTGCGCGGGCAGATCGCCATCGCGCTCGGAATGCTGCGCGACCGCGCTTCGATCGAAACGTTGCGCGACCTCGTCGACGACGCCGCGCTACCGCCGACCACGCGCATCGACGTGGCGCGCGGCCTCGCGCTGCTCGGCGACTCGCAGTTCGAGGGACGACTGGTCGAACTGCTGGCGAACGCCTCCGACTCGAACACCGCGATCGCCTACTCCAAGGCCCTCGGTCTGGTCGGCGGCAGCGCGGCAGCGGCTGCGCTGCGTTCCATCGCCGAGGACAAGACTCGCCCGGAGATCCAGCGCGGCTTCGCGATCGTTGCGCTCGGACTGTTGGCAGAGAAGAGCGTGCTGCCGTGGAACGTGCCGTACCTGGTGGACGCCAACTTCACCCTGCCGCTGCGGACGTTTGACGCGATCGCCGACTTGCTCTGAGCGGTTCGGCGTCTACCGTCGCCGAACCGCGGCACCACCGTTGCGTTGCGCCTTGCGCGAGCGGGGGCAGCGGAGCAGCGCGGTGGTGCACAACACGGCGGCGACCACGTTCGGGGCAGTGCTGGTCGTCGCGGCGGCGCTGCTTGGCGTCACCTCCGGTGCACGTCTGGCGACGGAGCCGAGGAGCGAGTTGCGGCGGCAGAAACCGGTCGCATCGGTGGCCGAAGCGGGAGAGGCGAGCCTGTCGCCTGTCGAACGGACGATCCAGTGGAGCGCGTCGAGCAGGCGCCGCTCGCGACCGAGCCCCCCTCGTCGTGGCGCGTCGCGACCGGGCGCGTCGCGACCGGCGCCGACACGACCCGCTTCACCCATTGTATCCGGGTCGTTCGCGCCGCCGACGGGCAGCCGATCGCTGGCGCTGACGTCACGCTCCGCGACAACCAGAAGTGGACGATCCCTCCAGGCGGCTGCCGACCGCCGGTCGATCTCCGGACCGACCAGCAAGGCGAGCTCCTGCTGCAGTTCGATCGCAGCGTCGTTGCGATCGTGCGCATCCCCGGATTCTGCGCCGGGGCGAAGGAGATCGAGGTCGCCGGCGAGCCGCTCGCCGAGGTGACGATCGCGCTCTACCCCGTCGCCACCATCGCGGGCCGCGTGGTCGATGCGGCAGGAGCACCCGTGGCAGGCGCCGAAGTGGCGGCGCTCGGCCACTTCGCGCGCGAGCGCGGCCCGATCTGGCACGGCTGCGACAACGGCTGGCCCTCGTGGAACTGCGATCTCGGCACCAGCGACTCCGACGGCCGCTTCGGCCCGGTCGCCTGCTACGCCGGGTCGACGACCGCCTTCGAGGTGACGCACGAGGGACACACCGTCTGGCTCGCGGGCCTCGCGCTCGACGCTGCGCACGGCCCCGCCTTCGACGTCGAGCTGTGCCTGCCGCCGCGCGTCGAGCTCGTCGTACGCGCGGTGCGCCCGGACGGACTGCCGGCGCATGGCGACGCGCTCAACGCCAAGGTGACGCGCTGCTTCGAAGTCTTCGACGCGATCGATCGGTGGCACCCTCTCGAAAACGACGGGCGCGCGATCTTCCAGTTCAACGCCCCGGGTCTCCATCGCATCGAGGTCGGCCCATGTGGATTCGACGCGCTGCTCGCCATCGGGACGACGGAGATCGAGGTCGTCGTGCCGTGGTCCGAGGAATGGGGCGACGCTGAGGACGCTGAGGACGAGGACGTCGCGGACGAGGCGGCGGGCGGCGATGACGATGACGATGACGACGAGCCCGCGTCGGAGCCCGGCACGATCCGCGGGACGGCGGGCTGCGACTGCGCGATCGACGAGCCGTGCGATTCGCTGCGCGTCGTCGTGCGGCGGGACGGCGTCGAGGTCGACCGCTGCGACTGGTTCAACGAGGAGGGCTTCGAGTTCGACGACCTGGCGCCGGGCTGCTACGTCTTGGCGCTCGAAGGGGCGGGCCATCGCCGCGTCGAGGCGGGCGCCATCGCGCTCGAGCCGGGCGGCGCGGTCGTGCTACCGAGGCTGGTCGCGCCAGCGAACCGCCAGCTGCGCGGCCGGCGCGCCGATGCGCGCGGCCGACCGCTCGACGCCATCGAGGTGGCGCTGGTCAGCGCACACGACCCCATCGACGAGCGTTGCGTCGGCCTGACCGACGAGGCGGGCCGCTTCCGGATCCCTCGCCTCGACGGGAGCTGCTTCCTCGACGTGCTCGACTACCAGATTGGCAACTTCCGCGTCGCGGTGCCGAGCGAGCCGCCCGACGACTGGGTCGTCACGCTGCCGGCGCCGCGCCGCATCGCCGGCGTCGTCGTCGCCCCGTTCGGCGTGCCGCTCGACTGGATCAAGCTGTCGTGGTGGGAGCGGCCCGACCCCGCCCGCCACGCCGAACTGCTGCGCCCGATCGGCGACCTCATCCGTGGCGAGCAGAGGCTCGACCGCGACGGCCGCTTCACGATCGAGCGCGCGCCTTCCGGCGAATGCGTCCTAGAGCTCGGCCTCGACGATCTCCGCATCAACGTCGCGCGCCGCGTGCTCCCCGCCGGCAGCGACGTCGATCTCGGCAGGTGGGAGCTGCCCGCGGTGAGATGACGGGCCCGCCGATCGCAGGCCCGGAGGGTGCAAGCGAACCGCCGCCCCGGGGGCATGTTCGTCTCCGCGCGGTCGCCAGTCCGAGTGCCAGCGCGCCTGTCGACGGGCCCTCGTTTGCGAGCCAGACTGCGCCGCCACGACGGGAGTCGCCTATGTCTCGCCTGCTCGCTGGATTCGTCTTCACGCTGCTGCTTGCACCGAGTGCGTGGTCGCACGGCGCGGTCTGGCGCCCGCCGGGCGACGGCGTGACCAATCCGGGTGGCGCCGGCGCGCCCACGACCGGTGGCCGCGGACCCGCAACTGGCGGCGCGGGCGGTCGCCGTTCGGCGCCGACGCTCGATCGCTGGGAGGCGTGGTGGTACTTCCAGCGCGAGACGTACCTGCCGCGCCACTCGGCGGGCCGGATCGAGAATCAGACGAGCGGTGTCGGTTACTTCACCGGTCGCAGCGGAAGCAGCGAAGAGCCGAGCGACAGCCCGCTGCTGCCTGCTGACGCGCGCAACCGAGTGCTGCCGGCGCTGGTCGCGATGTTGCGTGATGGCTCTTCCGAAGTGGTGGATGCCGCCGCCATCGCGATCGGCCGTTCAGTGCCGGAGTCGCTGGCCGGACCGTTCCTCGAACCGCTGTCGCGCACGCTTCGACACGCGGAGCGCACGCCGCGACAAGCCGCCGCCCTCGGGCTCGGGATCCTCGGCGGTGTTGAAGCGGCCGCGCTGCTGCGCGAAGTGGTCGCCGACACGCCGCGCGGACGCCAGCTGTGTGACGCGACCGGTCCGCTTGACGATCTGTTGCGAGGGCTCGCGGCGCTGGCGCTCGGACTCACCGATCAGCGCGAGAACGTGCCGTTGCTGGCCGAGATAGCGCGCGCGCCGGGCGCTGATCGCGAGATCGCAGCGGCCTGCATCCTCGCGCTCGGCCTCCAGGCGACCCACGCACCGTTCGCGCTCTCCGAGCTCGCGAAGCTGTTGGACGACGAGTCGCTCGACCGCGACGTGCGCGCTCAGACGCCGATCGCGTTGCAGCGACTGCCGGGTGGACGCGCGATGCTCGGTTCGTTCGTCGGGCGGCTCGCAGAGAAGGCAACGTGCAACGAGGTGGCGCGCTCGCTCGCGATCGCGATCGGTGCGCTCAGCCAGCCGGAAGAGAGCGAGGCAATCGCCGCGCTGCTGCATGCCGCGAAGGAGCACAGCGACTCGGTCACGCGCCACCTCTCGATCCTCTCGCTCGGGCGGGTGTTCGAACGCTGCGGCGCGCCCGACGAGGCCGCGCAAGCGCTGCGCCGGCAGGTGCAGGAGTGGTTGCTGGCCGAGGCGCGCGATCCCACGCGCGGCACCAACCGGTCGTTCGCCGCGATCGCGCTCGGGCTGACGGGTCGCGGTGATCGGCTCTCGAATCCTGAGTCGCGGGTTGCCGCCTACACGCAACTCTGTGGCGCGAAGCTGCTCGACGAGTTCGACAACACCCGCGATCCTTCGTTCGGGGGAGCAATCGCGATCGCGCTGGCGCTGATGGGTGCGGAAGGAGCGGGGCCAAAACTCGCGGGAGCGTTTGCGACGGCCCAGAATCCGGTGCTGCAGGGGCATCTTGCGACCGCGTGCGCGGTCGCCGCCGAGACCGGCGCCATCCCGGCGCTGCGGACGGCTCTGGTCGACCGCTCGACTCACCCATCGGTGCGGATCGACATCGCGCGCGCCCTCGGGATGTTGGCCGACCGCGGATTCGAGGCGGAGCTTGTCAAGCGGATCACCGAAGCGGACGACCTGCCGCAGGCCGCGGCGTTCGCGAAGGCGCTCGGGCTCCTTGGCGGTCGCGCGGCCGTGGATCCGCTGATGACGCTGGCTCAGGACCAGACCTTGCCCGAGTTCCGTCGCGCGTTCGCCGTCGTTGCGCTCGGCCTGCTGGCCGAGAAGAGCGAACTGCCGTGGAACTCGCGCTACCTCGTCGACGCCAACTTCACCACGTCGCTGCGCCCGCTGCAGGAAGTCTTCGACATCCTCTGAGCGTTGCTGCTGACGAGCGCTGCGCGCTCGCAGCAGAACGCCACCATCGCTGCGACGGCGCCGTGCGCCGCGCGCGAAATGGTGTTGCAGCTGGCGGGCGGCGGGAGCGGGTAAGTGGGATGACGGGGGTGGACGCCCGCAGCTGAACGAAGGGGTGGTGGTGGCAGGCGAGCGTCGCGTCCAGAACGCTCGCCGAGCTCGCGGTCATCCGAGCCGGACGAACTCGAAGTCGAACGCTTGGCCGTTCACGCCACGCACGGGCGCGGAGAGCCAATTGGCGATCTTCCCGACCTGGTGCACCGGCACCATGATGCTGCGCAGGAACTCCATGTCCGCCTCGGATGGCAGCCACTTGGCGCGGTTCGCCTCGAACTGCTCGGCGGTGATCAGCTCGCCCTGAGAATCGAATGCGTGGCGCGAGTACTCGCCCTGGTGGCGGTGGAAACGGCGGCTCGGCAGCGTGAGGCGCGCCTCGACGCCGATCTTCTCGAGCTCGTGGTTCCAGCGGCGCAGCGCCCGCTCGCAATCCTCGACGTAGTCGTCGCGCAGCACTTCGTTCAGCGCGTTGCGCAGCGGGACTTCCTTGTTGGTGAGGCGGCCGCCGTCGACCACCGGCACGATCTTCATCTGATCGAGCGCGGTGTGCTCGGCGCGGCGCTCCTCTTGGTAGCGGCCCTTCAGCGACGACGCGAAGAAGTCGGCCGCGTTCGACGAAATCTCGCCGCCGAAGAGGTCGAGCGAGTAGCTGTACCAGAAGTTGATGACGCGCTGCAGCGTGGGGAGATCGACGGCACCGAGCGTGCGAACGTCGACGCCAGGATGCTGCTTCATCAGCTCGCCCGTGCGCCGCACGATGCGCATGATCCCGGTCTCGCCGACCGACAGGTGGTGCGCCTCCTCGGTCAGCATGAAGCGGCAGGTGCGCGCGAGCGGATCGAAGCCCGATTCGGCGAGCGAGGCGAGCTGATACTTGCCGTCGCGATCGGTGAACATCGTGAAGGCGAAGAAGCTGACCCAGTCGTTGCATGGCTGGTTGAACGCGCCGAGGATGCGCGGCTTGTCGGGATCGCCCGATCGGCGGCGCAGCAACTCATCCGCCTCCTCGCGCCCGTCCTTCCCGAAGTGCGCGTGGAGCAGATAGACCATCGCCCAGAGGTGACGCCCTTCCTCGACGTTGACCTGGAACAGGTTGCGCATGTCGAGCAGGGAGGGCGCCGTGAACGCGAGCTTCCGCTGCTGTTCCACGCTGGCCGGTTCGGTGTCGGCCTGCGTGACGATCATGCGGCGCAGGATGTTGCGGTACTCGCCGGGAACCTCGTTGAAGACCGGCTTGCCGACGTGATCGCCGAAGTGGATCTTGCGGTCGGGCGTCGGGTCGGCGAGGAAGATGCCCCAGCGGTACTCCGGCATCTTCACGTAGTCGAAGTGCGCCCAGCCGTCGGTGTCGACCGAGATCGCGGTGCGCAGGTAGGCGTCCTTGTCCTGCGCCATCGCCGGGCCCATCTCGCGCCACCATTCGAGGTAGCCGGGCTGCCACGACTCGAGCGCGCGCTGCAACCGCTTGTCGCTGTGCAGATCGACGTTGTTGGGGATGCTCGCGAAGCGGTCGACATCGGACATGGCGGGGCTCCAGATTCTGCAGCAGCGCGACGCGCGATCAGGTGCGGCGCCAGTCGAAGACGGGTCGTTCCGGCCGGCCGTAGAGCGACAGCGCGCCCTCATCGCCGGTCGAGTTCGGACGGGTGAAGATCCAGTTCTGCCAGGCGGAGAGGCGGCCGAAGATCTTGGTCTCCATCGACTCGGGGCCGGCGAAGCGGAGGCTCGCCTCCATGCCGGTCAGGGCGTCAGGCGACATCGCGGCGCGCTCCTCGATCGCTACGCGCACCTCGTCGTCCCAGTCGATCTCGTCGGGCGCGAAGGTGACGAGCCCGAGTTCCTCGGCCTGCTCGGCATCGATCGGTTCGCGCGACGCCGCGGCCTGCTTGGCCTTCTCGGGCGCGCCGAGGAACCGGCATTCGAGGCGGGTCATGCAGTGGCTCATCCGCAGCGCGCCGCCGTTCATCGCGGTCAACTGCAGGTACACCGGCCGCGCCGGATCGTTCAGCATGTAAGAGCGATCGGCGGCCAGGGCCAGCTCGAACAGCGTGCCGGCGAAGCAACTGCCGGGCTCGATCAGCGCGAACAGGCTGCGTCCGGTCAGATCGAGCCGACGCAGCGCGCGCCCGATCAGTAGTCGCGTTTCCTTCACCAGCCAGTCCGCGGCGTGCTGGTCGAGCATCGTGTCGACCGCCGCCACCTTTGCCGCGTCGCCCTCGGTCTTCAGCAACACCACGCCGACTTGGTCGAAACCGAAGCGCAACTGCAGCAGCGCGTCGTCGAGCTCGCGGAAACACTGGATCGCCCACGCCTTGCAGCCGCGCGCCTGCAGTGCTGCGCCGTCGATCGGCTCGGCGCCGGTGGGCGCACGCACCGTGAGCGTCGCGACGCGGCTCTTCGCGTCGATCTGCAGCGTGACGTGCTCCCAGCGCAGCGTGTCGCCGTCGACCTTCGCGTGGATCGGGTCGAGCGTGATGCCAGGGCCGGGACGCGTGACCGGAGCTTGCGCCGCGATCTGCGCCGCCCGCTCCTGCACCTTCGACTCGAATCGGCTGCGCGAATGCACGGCGTCGACCAGACCGGTCTTCAGCGCCTTGCTGCCGCGGAAGCCTTCGGCCACGGTGCAGAAGACGTCGGCGATGTCACGCCGAATCTTGCGCTTGTCGACCAGACGCGTGAGGCCGCCAGTCCCCGGCAGCACGGCCAGCAGCGGTGTCTCGGGAAAGCTCACCGCCGAGCTGCCGTCGTCAATCAGGTGGATCTCGTCGCACGCGATCGCGAGTTCGTAGCCGCCGCCGGATGCGGTCCCGTTCAGCGCCGCCAACGTGCGCACGCCTGATTCGCGGGCGAACTCCTCGAGACCCAGGCGCGTCTCGTTGGTGTACTTGCAGAAATTGACTTTGAACGGATGCGCCGAACTCTGGAGCATGTAGATGTTCGCGCCGGCGCAGAAGATCTTGTCGCGCGTCGACGTGACCACCAGGCAGCGCACCTGCGGCTGCTCGAAACGCAGGCGCTGGATCGAATCGGCCAGCTCCATGTCGACGCCGAGGTCGTAGCTGTTGAGCTTCAGCGGATAGCCGGGGCGCCACGGCTTCTCTTCCTGCACGTCCATCACCAGGCGCGCGATCGGCCCGTCAACGGCGAGCTTCCAGTGCAGGTAGGACGACGGGTGGCGGTTGAAGTCGATCGTTTCCATGGGGCGTGAAAGGTAGCGCACGCCGTTCCAGGCTACAAGCAGTATGTTGCTCATTACGCTTGCGGATCGGATCATCATCGCGCACTATAGTTCCCATGTCCCGCCGCTCCCCGGTGCACCACTCCGCAGTCGCTCGTCCCGGCCGCTCGAAAGGGCGGCTCGCTCCGGCGCCGCGGGCCGCATCTGCTGCCCTGCCTGGCACCAACGACTTCGGCGCCCTGGCCCGCCGGCTCGGCGATCGCATCCGTGCCGCGCGAACGGCGAGGAGCCAGACGCTCGCGCAGTTCGCGGAGGTCGCAAAGCTGTCGCGCCGTTTCCTCACCGATGTCGAACTCGGCAAGGCCAACGTCTCGCTGCAGGGCCTCGCACGGATCGCTACGGCGCTCGAACTTCCGCTCGCGACGCTCCTCGAAACGCCGGTCGACGGCTCCTCGTCGATGCGCGAAGCCCTGCTGACGCTCGCCCGCCAGCTTCCCGACCATGCGCTGCGCGACGGCGCCGCCCAGCTTGCGAGCCTCCGCACTCGCCGCGCACCACTCGCCCGCTTCGCGCTCATCGGATTGCGCGGCGCCGGCAAGAGCTCCCTCGGTCGCGCGGTCGCTTCGCGATGTGGGCTCGCGTTCGTCGAACTCGACCAGGAAGTCGAGGCGGCAGCCGGCATGCCGCTCGCCGATCTCTTCACGTTGCACGGCGAGACCTACTACCGCCAGCTCGAGCGCCAGGCGCTGCAGCGTCTCGTCGATAGCGACCGCGGCCTCATCGTCGCGACCGGCGGCGGCATCGTCGCCGCGCCCGAGACGTTCGATCTGCTGCGCCGCAGCTTCACCGTGATCTGGCTCAAGGCCTCGCCGGAAGAGCATTGGAATCGCGTCGTCGCGCAAGGCGACCACCGTCCGATGCAGGGACAGCCGGCCGCGATGGCGCGCCTGCGCGAGATCCTCGGCGAACGCGCGCCGCTCTACGGACTCGCGCACCACACCGTCGACACCAGCACGATGGGTGCGGCGGCCAGCGAGCGGGCGATCGAGGCGCTGGTGCGCGCCGCCACTCGGCAGGGAGGTTCGAAGTGAGGTTCGAAGTGAGCCGCGCGATGAATCGCGGCGAGCGCCTCACGCTGCTTGCGATCGCGGCGCTGGCGCTTTTCCTGCGCGCATCGCTCGACAGCTCCACCATCCCTGGCCGCATCTTCCTCCGGCATGACGAGCAGCACTACGTCGACCTCGTGCGCGAGCTCCTGAACGGCCGTTTCGTGACCGACTACTTCATCAACCCGCCGCTCTTCGGCTGGCTGATCGGCGGCGTGACCGCCGCCGTCGGCGCCTTTCGAGCGCTGCTTGGCTTCGAGGCCAGCTTCGATCTCTTCGTCGCACGGGAGACGCTTTCGCCCTGCGTGACGGTGCTGATGGGACGCGCGCTCTCGATCACCGCCTCGGCGGCGAGCGTGCTGGTCGTCGCGCGACTCGGGCGGCGCCTGTTCACGCCGGGCGTCGGACTGGTGGCGGCGCTGGCGCTGGCGGTCGACGGCGTTGCGCTCGGCAGAGCGCCGCTCTGCGGCAACGAGAGCTTGACGACGCTGCTGTCGCTTCTGGCCGTCGACGCTTTCATCGGCGCGCCGGTCACGCAGCCGTCGACCGCGCGGCGCTTCGCCGCCGGTCTGCTGCTCGGACTGGCCGCGGCAACCAAGTATTCGGCGGGGATCTTCGGCTTGGTGGCCGTCGTCGCACTTGGCCGGCGCGTGCTGCCGGCCCTGCTCGGCGCTGCGGCGGGCTTCGTGCTCGGCGCACCCGCGGTGCTGTTGAACACGCGCGCCTTCATCGCCGGGTTCGCCAGCCAGGCAGGCTTCCTCCACGAGGGCTACCGCGCAGCGGACGTCGAGCGCGGCGAGCTCGGCTGGTTCTGGTACGCGGAGACCTTCGCGCAAGCCCATCAAGGCAGCGCTTTCGCGATCCTCTGCGCGCTCGGGATCGCCGTCTCGGTGGCGCTCGCCTGCCGAAAGACCGGTCAGTCGCACCGGCTTCTGCTCACCGCATCGCTGCCGCTCTACCTCTTCCTCGGCAGCGGCATCTTCCATCGCGAACGCTTCCTGCTGCCGGCGACGCCGTTCCTTCTTCTGCATGGCGCCTGGCTACTCGACCGGTTGATCGCGAGGGCTGCCGAACTCCGGCGTCGTGGTCGGTCCGAAACAGGTCGCGCAACGACGGACGCCCGCGTCACGACCGCGGCGCTGCTGTTGACTCTCGCCATCACTGCGCCGTCGGCGTGGGCGCGACACGCGGGCCTCTCCGCCCTCTATTCCGCGCCCGATGCCGCCAGCGAACTCTTCACCGCGCTCCAGCCAACGTTCCGCCCCGACGAGCGGATCTACGAGTTCTCGCTGCAGAACTCCGATGAGTTGCTGTTGCACGCCGATCCGTGGCGGGAGTCGCGCGTAAAAGCGCCCGATGACGAGACTCGCGCCGCGGCGCTCGCGCAGCTCGCGGTCGACGGGCTCGCCCCGACCTGCGAGCCGCTCCGCCCGCTGGTGGCGAACCTGAAGAGCCTCGCCGCGTTGCAGTCGGCTTTGGCGAAGGAGTTCGCCACCGCCCTGCTGATCGTGCTCCCCGCCCACGCGCTGACCGGCGAAGGCGGTCTTGCGCGAGCCAATCGCGATCCGCCGTTCCGCGACGTCGCGTGGTGGCCCGAGTTCGCGACCTGGCTCGAATCGCTGCCGCGCCGCGCCGAAGCGACGAGCCGCGACGGGACACTGGTCGCGGCGGTGCTGGAGCTGCCGCGGTGAGCCCTCCTTCCGGTCGCGCGCTGGCCCGATCGACCGCCACATCTCGCTCGCGACGAGGTGCGCGATGCTCTGGCTGATGGTCCACATCCCGAAGACCGCCGGGACCAGCTTCGGCAAGTCGATGCGCGAGCATTTCGGCGACGCATTGCTCCTCGACTGCGCCGGCAATCCGATCAAGCTTCCGGCGGCGAGACACAACTGACGCGCATGGCGCGAGGGTCGGCGCTCCGTTCGACTCGTGCTTCCCAAAGCGGCGCGCGTCTTCGGGCACTACATGCCGCTCAAGTTCCGGGCGCTCGCCTGGCGCCGCCCCGTCCGCCGCGTCACATGGCTGCGCGACCCGATCGCGCGGATGGTCTCGAACTACCACTTCATCTTCGAGCGCCACCGCCGCGAGCGCCTCGCGCCGGGCGAAAGCCAGGTCGTCGACGAGGGCTAGACGCAGGAGCAGTTCCTGTTCAGCCCAACCGATCGGAACAACGTCGCCGGTTTCCTCTGGGGCGGTCCCGCTGCGCCGCTTCGACTTCATCGGCATCGTCGAGCACTACGCCGCCGACCTCGCCGAGTTCGGGCCGCGCTTCCTCGGCCGCACGCTCACGGTCCACGAGGAGAAGCGCGGCGGCCCGCGTCCGTCGTGCCCGTTCCTCGACGATCCGGCGCAGCGCTGGCGCGCCGAGCAGTTCCATGCACGCGATAGGCCGCTCTACCGGAAAGCGCTCGCGCTCCGCTAGCGGCGTACCCGCGCTCAGGATCCTCCCTGAACCGACGCCGGCAGCGGTTCCGCCGCCGCCGCGCTGATGTCCGCGTCGCCGCGCGGCATCTCGAGGAATCGCAGCGCCTCGGCCAGCAGCGCGCGCCGATCGGCATCCCCCTTCACATCGGCCAAGTAGAAGCCGAGCACGACCGCACGCACTTCGCGCCCCGTCGCCGCGTCGCGCCGCGCCACTTTCGCGCCGAGCCACTGCCCGTCGGGAAGGGTCACGAATGGCTCGACGCCGCTGGCGGTTCCATTTGCGCCACTGTTCGTTGCATCGACCGGCGCGAGCACGGTGATCTTGTCGCGCTTGGTCGCGAGATCGAGCGTGAAGGTCTTGTCCGCCGCCACGTCATGGTCGCCGACGACCTGGAACTCGACGCCGCGATCCCACGGCCGCACGTAACGGAGCCCGAGCGTGTCGCGATAGAGCGGCGTGTCCCACACGGCCTCGCCGACACCGGGCGCGCCGAGGAGGACACGCCCGCCCGCCTGCAAATGACGCATCAAGTCGCGGCCCTCGGGCCCGACGCTCTTCTTGAGGCGCACGCGCTTGCCACCGCCGCCCCCGCCACCGGTGAACTGCGAGATCAGCGCAAACACCTCATCCATCTGCATCCCGCCACCGCCCCCGACCTCGCCGCCCTGGTGGTTGTCGAGGACGACGACGCTCTGCTCGAAGTGCGCCAGCATCCCGGTCCAGTCGAGGCCGTACATCTTTGGATCGCGGATCGAGTCGCACTCCTTGCCGAGCGCCGCGAGGTCACCCGTGATCAGCGCACCGTAGTCGAGCTTGCGCGCGCGCGCCTCGAGATCCTCATAGACCGCCGCCTTCGCCAGCTCGGTGCGATCCCCCTTGGTCACGTGGTTGAGACCAAGCAACGCGAGCGGCTTCGCCGGCTCGAGCTTGCGGAGCGGGAACTTGCGCACCAGCTCTGCCCACTGCGACTCCTGCGCGAACTGCAGCCGCAGGTAGTCCGGATCGAATCCGAGATACGTCGGGAAGTAGATCGAGAGTCCGTGGCTGCGGTTGTTGCCGA
>SIAN01000011.1 GCA_009691715.1 Planctomycetota bacterium | reverse complement strand
GAGCGCCTCGCCGACTGGCGCGACGATCTCGATCCGCGCGGCAAGGATGGCTACGCCTGGAACCGGTTGCGCGTGCCGCTCAAGCGCGAACAGCTGGCGGCCGCGTGGGGCGAGCCGGCGGAGTGGCGCGCGCACCTGAAGCTCGGCGAAGAGTTGCTCGAGGGGGGCGATCCGCTGGCGGCGCTCGACTGTTTCGCGTCGGCGGAGCAGGCGTGGCAGCGCGAAGTGGGGAAGCAGAAGCCGCCGATCGACGCGGCGGCGGTGGCGCGCGCGCCCGAGGCGATCGAGTTGCTGCGTTGGCGCGCGGTGAGCTGGCTGCGCCTCGGCGAGCTCGAGAACTGCATCCACCACCACGGTTGCGCGTCGTGCGTCGTGCCGATCGCGCCGGCGGCCGAGCACACGGTGCGGCGCGGCTCGGAGCAGGCGCTCGCGCTCTACCTCGAACTGCTCGCGCGCGTGCCCGACGACCGCGACGCGCGCTGGCTCGCCAACCTCGCGGCGATGACGCTCGGGAAGTGGCCCGATGGGTTGCCCGAGGCGGTCCGGCTGCAGAAGGAGCAGTTCGAGTCGCGCGTCCCCTTCCTCCGTTTCCGCGATGTCGCGCCGCAGGCGGGCCTTGCCGACTCGTCGTTGTCCGGTGGCGCATGCATCGAGGACTTCGACGGCGACGGCCGGCTCGATGTGATGACGGCGTCGCTCGGCTTCGACGAGCCGTTCCACCTCTATCGCAACCAGGGCGACGGCACGTTCGTCGATCGGGCGCGCGAGGCGGGGCTCGCGGGCCTGATGGGCGGGCTCAACATGGCGCACGCCGACTACGACAACGATGGCGATGCCGACGTGCTGGTGCTGCGCGGCGCGTGGTGGGGCGAGCAGGGGCGACTGCCCAACTCGCTGCTGCGCAATCGCGGCGATGGGTCGTTCGACGATGTGACCGAGGAGGCGGGGCTGCTCTCGTTCCATCCGACGCAGACGGCGCAGTGGCGCGACTTCGATGGCGACGGCTGGCTCGATCTGGTGATCGGCAACGAGACGCAAGAAGACCGGCACCGCCATCCCTGCGAACTGTTCCGCAGCAAGCGCGACGGCACGTTCGAGGAGGTGGCGCGCGCGGTCGGCGCCGACGTCGTTGGCTGGGTGAAGGGCGTGGCGGCGGGCGACTTCGATGGCGATGGCCGCGTCGATCTCTACTACTCGATGCGCAACGGCAGCAACCGACTGCTGCGCAACGAGTCGAGCGAGCGCGCACCCGGCTTCCGCTTCGCCGACGTCACGACCGCGGCCGGGCTCGACGAAGGCCCGAAGATGAGCTTTCCGACCTGGTTCTTCGACTGCGACCAGGACGGCGATGACGACCTCTTCGTCTCGACCAACGCGCCGCTGGTGCGCGAGTTCGCGGCCGACATCGGCAAGGTGATGGTGGGCGAGCCTCCGCTCGCGCCCACGCGGCTGTTCACGAACGAGGGCGGCCGGTTCCGCGACGTGGCGTCGGAGAGCGACCTCGGCGACGCGATCCTGTCGATGGGCTCGAACTTCGGCGACTTCGACGGCGACGGCTTCGAGGATGTCTATCTCGGCAACGGCTCGCCACCGCTTGACGCTTTGCTGCCGAATCGCATGTACCGAAACGCGGGTGGCGGGCGGTTCGTCGACGTGACCTTCGCTGCCGGCACCGGCCATCTGCAGAAGGGGCACGCGGTGGCCTTGGGAGATATCGACGAGGACGGCGATCTCGATCTGTTCCTGGAGACGGGCGGCTTCTTCGACGGCGATGCCTACCCGAGCGTGCTCTACGAAAACCCCGGCCACGGCCAGCGCTGGATCACGTTGCGACTGCGCGGCGTGAAGTCGAACCGCAGCGCAATCGGCGCGCGGGTGCGCGTCGTTGTCGCCTCGCCACAGGGCGAGCGGACGGTGCACACGACCATCGGCACCGGCGGCAGCTTCGGTTCGTCGTCGCTGCAGGCGGAGATCGGGCTCGGCGAAGCGACGGCCGTCACGCTGATCGAGATCGATTGGCCTGGATCGGCGAATCTTTCACGCATCGTCCCCAAGGACAGTGCGGCCATGCTCGATCACGCCTGGCTCGCGGTCGAGGAGGCTGGCGAGCTGGTCGAGCAGACGCTCGCGCCGTTCCGGTTCGCCGCAGCTGGTGCGGAGTGCTGCCCGCCGCCGTCGAAGCCGGAGTAGCCTCGCGTCGCCGCCGGCCGCATCTGTCGCCTCGGACCTCCCCGCCCATGAAACGCCGCCTGCTCCTCTTCGTCCTCGCCGACATCGTGCTCGTCGCCGCGGCGCTCGCTTGGTGGTGGCAGTCGAACCGCCGCCCGGTGCCGCAGCCTGGGGATCCGCGCAGCGCCGGGACGCTCTGGATGGCGGAGGAGCTGGCGGAGATCGCGGCTGACGTCGATTTCAAGCGCCCCGATGGCTACATGCTGAACGCGCAGCGCATGCCGTGGCGCCGCGAGCAACTCGAGGACTCGCTCGGCAGCGACGACGAGCCGCGCAAGCACCGGTTACTGGCGCGCGAGCTGGTGCAAGTCGGCGATCCGCGCGGGGCGCTGGCCGAGTTCGATGCCGCCGAGAAGTCGTGGCTCGCGCGGTTCGGGAAGCCGGACGCCGAGTTCGTGGCCGACATGAAGCGTTGGCGGGCGATCACGTGGCTACGGCTCGGCGAGGTCGAGAACTGCATCGGCCACCATGCTTGCGCGTCATGCATCGCGCCGATCGCGGCGGGCGGGCAGCACGTCGAGCGCGAGGGGTCGGAGCACGCCTACGCGCTCTATCTCGAACTGTGCGAGGAGTTTCCGGACGACGTCGAGTCGCGCTGGCTGCTGAACCTCGCGGCGATGACGCTTGGACGGTGGCCCGATCAGGTGCCGGAGAAGTGGCGGCTCGATCCGAAGGTGCTCGAATCGCAGTGGGACTGCGGGCGCTTCCGCGACGTGGCGCCGGCGGCGGGGCTCGGCCATTCGACGTTGTCGGGCGGAGTCTGTCTCGAGGACTTCGACGGCGATGGGCTGATCGATGTGTTCTGCACGGCGATTGGGCTCGAGGACCAGGCGCAGCTGTTCCTCTGCCGGGTCGATGGCGAAGGCATCGGCACCTTCGTCGAGCGCACGCGCGAGGCGGGGCTGATCGGCGAGACCGGCGGGCTCAACTGCTGCCACGCCGACTACGACAACGACGGCGACGCTGATGTCCTGATCCTGCGCGGCGCGTGGATGGGGGAGATCGGCCGGATGCCGAACTCGCTGCTGCGCAATCGCGGCGACGCCACCTTCGAGGACGTGACCGAGGAGGCGGGTCTGCTCTCCTACCACCCGACGCAGACGGCGCAGTGGGCCGATTTGGACGGCGACGGCTGGCTCGACCTCGTGATCGGCAACGAGACGCAGGATCCCGACGAGGAACACGCGTGCGAGCTGTTTCTGAGCAACCGCGACGGGACCTTTCGCGAGGTGGCGGAGGCGGTCGGTGCTGACGTCGTCGGCTGGGTGAAGGGCGTCGCGGCCGGCGACATCGACGACGACGGGCGGATCGACCTCTACTACTCGAAGCGGGAGGCGGCGAACGTGCTGCTGCGCAATGTGGCAGGCGGCGCGGAGAGGCTCCACTTCGTCGACATCACCGCGCAGGCGGGCGTCGCCGAGCCGGTGATGAGCTTCCCGGCGTGGTTTTTCGACTACGACAACGACGGGCGGCAGGACCTCTTCGCGGCCGGCAACGGACTCTTCACCAGCGACTCGATCAGCGAGGTCGGCAATCTGATGTTCGGTCGCGAACTTTCATCGGTGCCGCGCCTCTATCACAACGACGGCGGCGGCCGGTTCAGCGACGTGACGAAGGCTGCCGGCGTCGATCGCGCAGTGCTGACGATGGGGTCGAACTTCGGCGACCTCGACAATGACGGCTGGACCGATTTCTATCTCGGCAACGGCGCGCCGAGCCTGCGCGCGCTGCTGCCCAACCGGATGTTCCGGAACGACGGGAATGGGCGATTCATCGACGTGACGACAGCCGGCGGCTTCGGCCATCTGCAGAAGGGGCACGGCATCGCGTGGGCCGACCTGGACGGCGACGGCGACCAAGATGTCTACCTCGAAGCCGGCGGCGCGCTGACCGGCGACGCCTATCCAACCGTCGTCTTCGAGAACCCCGGCCACGGCAAACACTGGATCACGCTGCGTTTCCAAGGGACGAAGGCGAACCGCGCCGCGGTCGGTGCGCGCGTCCGCGTCGACATCGTCACGCCCGGCGGCCCGCGCTCGATCCATCACGTCGTCGGGACCGGTGGCAGCTTCGGCTCGTCCTCGCTGCAGGCCGAAATCGGACTTTGCGACGCGACCGCGATCGCCGCGATCGACGTGCGCTGGCCCGGTTCGCAGACGCGCTCACGATTCGCTGGCGTCGCGATGGACCGCGCGTGGCTCGCGATCGAAGGCGAGGCGGTGCTGCAACCGTCGGAGCTAAAGCGTTACCGGTTCCCGGAAGGGGACGACTGCTGCACGCCAGGCAACGAGCGGTGACGAAACCCAGGCGGTGACCAAACCGACAATCTGATCCAGACACAGAACGTCGGTTTCGTCACCGCCGCGGCTCAACTTGGCATCGACGGCAGCATCGCTGAACGTGCGCGCCCCGCTCGGCACGCCTCATTTCGCGACGGGCGGCTTTTCCTCGCGATCGAACAGGCTCAGCACGTCGTCGAGTTCCGCCTGCTGCACACCACGACGCGGTGTCGAATCCCGACGCCGAGCGATCTTCGGCGGTCCGCCTTGGAACATCTCGCCTGGCGCGAACAGTCCGTCGAGGCCAGCGTTCGCCGGTCCGCTCGGTTCAGGCGCGATCACTTGCGAAGGACGTGGTGCTTCAACCATCGGCTCCACCGCTGCGAAAGGCGGTGCACGCGCTGCAAGCATTGCCGCCGCTACAGGCCGTGCAGCCATCGCCGGCGTTGTCGCCGCGTTCTCGGCGACTTTCAGCGCGACGCGCGTCGCCAGCGGCTCTCCGCACAGCCGCGACAGCACCTCGTCGAACGATTCCTCGCTCGGCGGGTGCGCGGCGCCGACCGACGGCGCGCGGTCGAGCACGGGCAGCACCACGGCGAGCCGCGTCGTCCCGTCCTCGCGCAGTTCGAGGGTCACGTCGCCGCGATGCTCGCGCACGATGGCGACAGCGACCGGTAGCTCGACGTGGTGTTCGCGCTGCAGCAGGGCGATGTCGACATGCGTGGCGAGCAGTGGCGCGCAGAATTGCGCGAGGTCGGGGCGGCCCGGGAAGTCGCAATGGAGCCGCAGCTTGTCGCCCTCGGCGAGCGTGCGCAGACGCAGTTCGCGACCAGGGCCCTCGCGCACGGCGTCGCGCAGGAAGGTGAGCAGGCTCAGGATCGCCTGGCGCAGACGCGTGGCGTCGGCGACGGTGTAGGGCAGCCCGGCGTGCGGCTCGAACCGGCAGGTGATGCCGCGCGTGCGCAGCGGCTCGCTCTGCAGCGCGACCGCGGTCTCGACCACCTGGTTCACGTCGACGAGTCCGTACTCGCGCCGCCACGTCTCGGTGAATTCGACCACCGAATGCAGTCGTCGTTTGAGCTCCGCAGTCTCGCGCCGCAGCCCTTCGCGCGCGCTCTTCAACGTCAGCGAGTCGCCCGACGACGTCAGCGCCACGTCGACAAAGCCGGAGATCGCCGTGAGCGGGTCGGCGAGACCGTGCGCCAGGCTGCGCGCGACGCGCGACATCGTGGCGACCGCATCGATCTCCGCGAGTTCGCGCTGGTGGTCGCAGAGGAGCTGGCGCGCGCGGAGAAGCTCGTCGTTGCGCCGCGCGATCGCCTGGAACAGGCGCAGGTTGCGCAGCACTCCTGCCGCGAACCCGGCGAAGACCTCGAGCAATTCGAGCGGCGAGCGGCCCTCGGTCTCGGCGCTGCACGGATCGCACAGCAGCAGCACTCCGACCGGCTTGCGCTCCAGGACGAGCGGGGCGGCGACGTAGCGCGCCGCGCCGCCGCGTGGCCGCGCGGCATCGATGCCGAGATGCGACAGGTCGGTCTGGTCGTCGATGCGCAGCGTCTCGCCTGACGCCAGCACCTTGCGTGCGACTTCGTCCTCGAACGCCAGCGCGAGCGGGTCGGGCGCGCTCTTGGCCGACGGAAAGACCGCCTCGCGTTCGGGCGGCCGACCGTCGCCACGCTGCCGCCAGAGCACGCCGCGCTGCGCCTGCAGCGCCTCGGTCACGCACTGGAGGATTCGCCGCAGCGACTCGCCGGCATCGTCGTCGAGTTGCAACTGCGCGGAGGCCTGCAGCACGACGCGCGCCTGCGCGAGGCGCTCCTCGAGAACTCGTCCGCGATCGCGTTCCGAGAGCAGTTGCTGGATCAGTCGCTCGATCCGGCCCGCCTTGCGCCAAACGTGGGCGAGGTAGAGCGCGACCAAGACAAGGAGTTCGCCGAGCAGGAAGCGCGATGGGAAGAACGGGCCGAAACGTGCGACCACCCGCTCCTGGACGGACGGCCACAGCAGCGCCATCCCGCCGGCGAGTGCCGCCGTGACCAACGTGCTCACGACGCGCACGTCGCGTTGGCGCACGTCGAGCAGTTGGTCGCCTTCGGGATCGGGGTTTGTCACAGTGCGTTGCTCCGGGACGCAGATCGACTGCTTCATCGATCGGCGTTCGGTCGGACTGGCGCGGCACGAACGTTTTTCCCGCCGCAAGCACGCTTGAAGCCGGAACGCGGTGGCTGCTTCCGCGCCCGTACAATCGCGCCCCTCCCGTTCCGAGCGGCCAGAGGCGGACCTGCGCGTGAGCACCGACGTCGACCTGCTGGTCGTCCATGCCGAGGAGCTAGCGACTCCCGCGGGTCGCGGGCCGCGCCGCGGCGCCGAGCAAGATCAGCTCACCGTCATTCGTGATGGTGCGCTCGCGGTTCGCGGTGGGCGGATCGTGGCGGTCGGCACGACGGCCGAGATCCAGGCCCGCTACCGCGCAGCGATCGTCCACGACGCGCGCGGCTGCTTCATCGTGCCGGGTTTCGTCGACGCCCACACCCATCCGGCGTTCGTCGCCACCCGCGAGCGTGAATTCGACCTGCGGCTGCGCGGCGTCTCCTACGAGGAGATCACGCGGCAGGGCGGCGGCATCTTCCGCTCGGTCGACGATCTGCGCGCGGCGGATGACGCGACGCTTGCGGCCTGCCTGCGCGGCCATCTGCGCGGCTTCCTCGCGGCCGGCACCACCACGGTCGAGTGCAAGAGCGGCTATGGCCTCACCTGGCGCGATGAACGGCGTTCGCTCGAACTGCTGGCGCGCGAGGCGGCAGCGCTGCCATTGCGCGTGGTGCCGACCTTTCTCGGCGCCCACCAGATGCCTAGAGAGTTCCGCGATCGGCGTGGCGACTACGTGCGCGAGCTCACCACCCAGATGCTGCCCGAAGTGAAGCGGCTCGGGCTGGCGCGTTACTGCGATGTGTTCTGCGATGTGGGCGCCTTCACGGTCGACGAGGCGCGCGCGGTGCTGATGGCGGCGCGCGATCTCGGGCTCGGTCTGCGCATCCACGCCGAGGAACTTGGACCGAGCGGCGGGGCGCGCCTCGCTGCGGAACTTGGTGCCGCGAGCGCCGACCATCTGATCCACGTCGACGACGCGACGATCGACGCGATGGGGGCGGCCAACGTGACGCCGGTGCTGCTGCCGGGCACTGTCTTCGCGCTGGCGAAGAAGGCGCCGCCCGCGCGGCGGATGATCGAGCGCGGCCTGCCGGTGGCGATCGCGACCGACTTCAATCCCGGCACTTCGTACCTGCAGTCGCCGCTGCTGCTGATGGCGATGGCGTGCGCGGTGCTGCGGATGACGATCGCCGAGGCGTTGACCGCGGCGACTGCCAACGCCGCGGCGTCGCTCGGTCTCGCCGACGAGTGTGGTGCGCTGCTGCCGGGCCTGTCGGCGGATGCGGTGCTGATCCGCGGCGGCAGCCATCAGCTGCTCGGCTACCGTTTCGCCGAGGGCCCGATCGAGCGCGTGCTGGCGCGCGGAGAGCTGCTCGATCCGCGCGCGTTCGGAGCGTTCGGCGCGCCGCCGCTCCCGACCTGACCAAAGTTCTTCCTCGAGGAATCACTGCGATGAGTCCTGCCGACGCGCTCCCACCACCCGAGATCATCGAGTGCGTGCCCAACTTCTCCGAGGGCAAGCGCCCCGAGGTGATCGACGCGATCGTCGCGGCCGCGCTCGCCGCCGGTGCCGTCAAGCTGCTCGATCGCGAAATGGACGCGAACCACAATCGGGCGGTCCTGACCTTCGCCGGCACGATCAAGGAAGTGGAGAAGGCGGCGTTCGCCTGCGTTGCCGCGGCGCGTGAGAGGATCGACCTGAACGGCCACAAGGGCGAGCATCCGCGCATGGGCGCGACCGACGTCGTCCCGTTCGTGCCGGTACGCGGCGCCAGCATGGAAGCGTGCGTTGCGCTCGCTCGTCGCGTCGGTCGGCGGATCGGCGAGGATCTCGCGATCCCGGTCTTCTTCTACGAGGAAGCGGCCACTCGTCCAGAGCGGCGCAACCTCGCCGACGTGCGTTCCGGCCAGTTCGAGGGGCTGCGCGATCTGATCGGCAAGGATCCCGCGCGTCACCCCGACTTCGGCCCGCCGAAGATCCACCCGACCGCCGGCGCCGTCGCGGTCGGCGCCCGTTTCTTCCTGGTCGCCTACAACGTCAACCTGCAGAGCCCCGACGTGAAGCTCGCCAAGTCGATCGCCAAACAGATCCGGGAGAAGGACGGCGGCTTGAAGTCGGTCAAGGCGATGGGCTTCGAGCTCGCCGACCGCAAGCTCGCGCAAGTCTCGATGAACCTCACCAACTACACCGTCACCTCGATCGAGAAGGTCTACGTCGAGATCGAGCGCCTCGCCCGCGCTGCCGGCGTCGAGATCCTGGAGAGCGAATTGATCGGGTTGGCCCCGCGCGCCGCGCTGCCGGGGGGCGTGCCGCAGCGGGTGAAGCTCGCCGGGTTCGATCCGCGGAAGCAGATCCTGGAAGAGCTGCTCGAACGCTGACGGAACGCTTGGCCGCCCGGGTAGGGAAAACTCGCCAAATCGCAGGTGCGCGCAGGTGATGCATCCGCCGATAGGTCCCAGTAGAGACGGCGTGTCGCGAGAACCACGTCGGCTTTGGCGTGCTGCGCGAGCGGGAGGGAAGCGCTCGTCGCAACGAGGGGCGGGGCCACTGGTGCCGCCACTCGCGCGGTGCGCCCCTGTCAGCTCGCGCCTCCGCTGAAGCGCTCGACCAGACGCCACTTCTGGACCTTGCCGCTCGCCGTCATCGGGAAGGCGTCGAGCGCGTGGAAGCGGCTCGGGATCTTGACGCCGGCGAGGCGCGCCTTGAGGAATTCGCGCAGTTCCGCGTCGGTCGGCGGCGGATCGGTCGCCGGCAGGAATGCTGCGCGTACTTCTTCGCCGTAGATCGCGTCGGGCAGTCCGAACACCGCGACGTCGCGGATGCCTGGATGGCGGCGCAGCGCGGCCTCGACTTCGACCGGATAGACGTTTTCGCCGCCGCGGATCACCATCTCCTTCAGGCGGCCAACGATGCGGACGTATCCGTCGCCGTCGATGGTCGCGAGGTCGCCAGTGCGCAACCAACCGTCGGGGCGCAGCACTTCAGCGGTCGCCTCGGGCCTGCCCCAGTAGCCCTTCATCGTGCACGGCCCGCGCACCCAAAGTTCGCCGGTCGCGCCCGCCGCGAGTGGCGCGAGCGTCGCTGGATCGACCACCTGCACCGCGATCTCGGGCAATGGCCGGCCGCAGGTCGTCGCGCGCAGCTCGAGCGAGTCGTGCGGGTGGTTCATCGTGACGCCGGGGCTGCATTCGGTGAGGCCGTACGCAGCCACCGCTTCCGGCAGGTGGAGTGTGGTGGCGAGCTGTTTCACCAACGCCTCGGGGCACGGCGCGCCGCCCATGATCCCGGCGCGCAGCGTGGCGAGATTGCGCGGCTTCTTCTGCTGCTCCTCGACCATGAGGCGGAACATCGTCGGCACGCCATAGAGCAGCGTGCAGCGCTCCTTCTCCACGAGGTCGAGGGCGCGCGCCGCATCGAAACGGTCGAGCAGGCAGAGCGCCGCCGCCGAGACATAGGCGCCGAGCGTGCCGACGACGCAGCCGAAGCAGTGGAAGAGCGGCACCGTCAGCGCGAGGCGCTCGCCGGGCTGGTAGCCGAGCTTGGTGCCGATCGCGCAGGCGTTGTGGAGCAGGTTCTTGTGCGTGAGCATCACGCCCTTCGGGAAGCCGGTCGTGCCCGACGTGTACTGCATGTTGATCACGTCGTGCTCGCCGAGCGACGCTTCGAGAGTGCGCAGCGTCGCCAATGAAACTTCGGGAGCGCGCGCCAGCAGCGAGTCCCAGTGCTGCGCGAAGGCGGGCGTGGCGGCGCGGTCGCCGAGGAAGACCGCGTAGCGCAGCAGCGGCAGTCGCTCGCGCACGGATGCGAGCGCCTCGACGTAGGAGTGGTTCGGCGCCCCGACCGTGAAGACGACGGCGCACGACTGCGACTGCGCCAGCAGGTACTCGATCTCGGGAGCCTTGAGCGCGGTGTTGGCCGTGACCAGGATCGCGCCTATTCGCGCCAGCCCGAGTTCGAGGAGCACCCACTCCGCGACGTTCTCGGCCCACACCGTCACGCGATCGCCGCGACCGATCCCGAGCGCCAGGAAGGCGCGTGCCACGGTCGCGCTCGACGCTTCGAGCGCCGCGAAGTCGAGCCGGATCGCGCGCGCCGGTTCGACCAGCGCCTCGGCATGCGGAAAGGAGTGCGCGAGGCGAGCGATCAACTCGCCGATCGTGCCACCATTGGGTCGTTGCCACGGCGTCGCCATTGCGGCGCTCCTTGCATTCGTTTCCGTTTCGACGAACTCCGCTGGCGAGTCGCCTCAACCGACGCCGCCAAAGGGCCGGAATGACTCGCGGAAGGTTGCCTTTTCCGGGAGGGCGCGCGGAACGCAACGTGCCTTCGTCGCCACCCTGCGCGCAGTCTGCCGCGCGCACTCTCCGCCGGAAACCTACCCCTGACGCGCTCCCTGATCGCCCCGCTGATTTCCAGCTGGCCGCTCGCCCTTGCCGCGGTGATCGGAGCGTTCGCAGCGCCCGCCGCGCGCGCGACCCAGGACGACCCGGAGAAGAAGAGCTGCTGCCATGAACCGGCCGCTCGCCCCTCGGGTGGCGTGCTCCCGATGGACCGGAAGTCGGTCCTCCTGCGCGAGGCCGCCGAACGGTTGAAGGTCCACGGAAAGTACGCCGACCTGCTCGCGCAGTACGGTCGCTACGACGAGGCGCTCGTTCAGCTCGAGAAGGCGCTCGAGATGGCGGAGGCGATCCATGAGCCGCGCGCGATCCGGCAGGTGTTGAAGGACCTCGGCGTCGTCTCGATGCGCAAGGGCGAGCTCCAGAACTGCATCGGCCGGCACAACCAGGGCAGCTGCCTGTTCCCGCTCGCCGGCGCGGCGATCCACGTCGATCGCGACGGCAGCGAAGCGGCGATGCGCTGGTTCACCCGCCTGCTGGAGCGCGTCCCCACCGAAACGGCGGCGATGTGGCTGCTGAACGTGGCGGCGACGACGCTCGGCACCTACCCCGACTCGGTTCCGGAGCAGTGGCGCATCCCGCCAGAGAAGCTCCGTTCGGAGCACGAGATGCCGCGCATGTTCGACCGCGCGGCGGCGCTCGGCATCACTGGCGCCAATCGCGCTGGCGGATCGATCTTCGACGACTTCAACGGCGATGGCCGGATCGACCTGGTCGTGTCGTCGATGGACACGAGGACCCCGCTTCGACTCTGGCTGCAGCGCGACAGCGGCAAGTTTGACGAGGTGACCGACGCCGTCGGCCGCGCCGGCCAGCTCGGCGGGCTCCAGGTCTTCCACTTCGACGCCGACAACAACGGGCGGCTCGACCTCCTGGTGCAGCGCGGCGGCTGGATGGGAACGTCAGGCGAGCTGCCGAACTCACTGCTGATGCAGCAGCAAGACGGCACCTTCCTCGATCGAACGCTCGAGGCCGGCATCGAGATCTCCGCTCCGAGCCAGGCGGCGGCGATGGCCGAAGTCGACCTCGATGGCGATCTCGACCTCTTCCTTGGCTACGAGGGCGCCGGCGAGCGCTACCCGAGCCTGCTGTTCCTCAATCGCGGCGACGGCACGTTTGAGGACGGCTCACGGAAGTGGGGGCTGCACGGCTGCGGATTCGGGAAGGGCTGCGCGTTCGGCGATTACGACCGCGACGGCTGGCTTGATCTCTACGCCAGCGGCTACCCGAACATCGACCGGACCGGCGCGATGGGCAAGTGGTGGGTCGAGGGCGTGGCGTCGTGCGAACTGAACAAGCTCTACCGCAACAACCGTCTGGGAGGGTTTGAGGACGTCACGGCGAAGGTCGGGCTCGACCGCGTCGCGTTCCCGATGGGCAGCTCGTTCGGCGATCTCGACAACGACGGCTGGAACGACATCTATCCTGCGACCGGCGCGCCCGACTACGCCACGCTCTTCCCCAACGTGAAGTACCGGAACGCCGGCGGCATCAAGTTCCAGGACGTGACGACGGCGAGCGGGACCGGGCTGTTGCAGAAGGGCCACGGCGTCGGGTTCGCTGACTTCGACGGCGACGGCGATCAGGACGTCTTCGCGCAGACGGGCGGCGCGTACGCCGACGACACTTTCGCGAACGCCTGCTACATCAACCCCGGCCACGGCCACCACTGGCTGACGGTTCGCCTTCAGGGCGCGAAGTCGAATCGCTTCGGGCTCGGCGCGCGGATCCGCGTCCGCTTCGCCGACGGTGACGAAACGCGCGACGTGTACGGCTACGTCGGCGCCTGCTCGAGCTTCGGCGGCGACAGCTTCTTGGAGGAGATCGGGCTCGGAGACGCGTCGAAGATCCTCGAACTCGAGGTCGAGTGGCCCGCGTCGCGCACGAAGCAGTCGTTCGTCGATGTGCCGCTCGATCGGATCGTGCGAGTCGTGGAGGGGAAGGCGGCGCTCGAACTCGTCGCGGGAGCCGCAGCCGTGGAATGACGGCGCTATCCTGCCCGGCATGCGTTCGGCCTCGACCGTGCTCCTGCTCCTGCTGATCGCCGCCGCTGCGCCGGGCTGGCGGTTGCGGCAGGACGCACCGGCGGCGGCGCCGGTCCCGGATCGGCCAGTCCCAGATCGAAAGGAACGGTTGCTCCGCGATTTCGCTGCGAAGCTCGCGCGCAGCAACGCGCCGTTCTTCGGCGAGGCGACGCTGCAGAAGTGCGCCAAGGAGATCGCTGGATTCCGCGCCAAGGAAGACCCGCGGCTCGAGCTGCCGGTGCGCCAGCACTACGCCGAGCTGCTGATGCAGTTCGGGCGCTACGACGAGGCGATCGAGCAGCTCGATCGAGCGACCGCGCTCTGCAATGCGTCGAACGGTGCGAAGATCGACCGTCGCTCGGCGCAGGCCGTCGCGAAGTTGTTCGGACTCGCGTGGTTGCGGGTCGGAGAGCGGGCGAATTGCGTCG
The DNA here is from genome assembly GCA_009691715.1 of Planctomycetota bacterium. Lineage (GTDB taxonomy): Bacteria > Planctomycetota > B15-G4 > B15-G4 > SIAN01 > SIAN01. The sequence continues at coordinate 88,337 of SIAN01000011.1, read as the reverse complement.
CGCTCCACGGACCCGACAGCTGCCTCTTCCCGCTCAAGGACGGCGCAATCCATGTTGACCAGGCGGGGAGTGAGAAAGCGATTGTCTGCTTCCAGCGGGCGCTCGAACTCGATCCGAACGATGCGGCGGCGGCGTGGCTGCTGAACATCGCGGTGATGACGCTTGGGCGCCATCCCGAGGGCATTCCGGAGGCGTCGCAGTTGCTGACGGCGGCGTTGCAATCGGAGCAGGCGTTGCCGCGGCATCCTGACATCGCGGGCGCACTCGGGCTGCAGGGGCCCAATCAGGCCGGCGGCTCGATCCTCGATGACTTCGACGGCGATGGGCGGCTCGACGTGGCGATCTCGTCGATGGCGCCGCTCGCGCCGCTCAAGCTCTTTCTGCAGCGGCGGGCAGGGGAATTCGAGGAGGTGAGCGCCGCGCTGGGGCTCGCCGGCCAGCTCGGCGGGCTGCAGCTCTTCCACTTCGACGCCGACAACGATGGACGGCTTGACCTGCTGGTGCAGCGCGGCGGCTGGATGGGAGGTTGGGGCGAACTGCCGAACTCGTTGCTGATGCAGCAGCAAGACGGCACCTTCCTCGACCGCACGCTCGAGGCCGGCATCGAGATCTCCGCGCCGAGCCAGGCGGCGGCGATGGCCGATGTCGACCTCGATGGCGATCTCGACCTCTTCCTTGGCTACGAGGGCGCCGGCGAGCGCTACCCGAGCCTGCTGTTCCTCAATCGCGGCGACGGCACGTTTGAGGACGGCTCACGGAAGTGGGGGCTGCACGGCTGCGGATTCGTGAAGGGCTGCGCGTTCGGCGACTACGACCGCGACGGCTGGCCCGACCTCTCCGTGTCGACGATGAACGGGCCGAACCACCTGTACCGGAATCAGGGAGGCAAGCAGTTCGTCGACGTGGCCCGCGCGCTGAAGGTCGATCAGCCGGTCGACAGTTTCAGCAGCTTCTTCTTCGACATCGACAACGACGGCTGGCTTGATCTCTACGCCACCGCCTATCCCGAGTGCGATCGGACTGCGGCGGTCGGAGCGTGGTTCGTGCAGGGTGCGCGTCGTTGCGAGACGAACCGGCTGTACCGAAATGACGGGAAGGGCGGGTTCGTCGATGTGACCGAGCAGGTCGGCCTCGATCGGGTCGCGTTCCCGATGGGCAGCAACTTCGGCGACATCGATGGCGACGGCTTCCCTGACCTCTATCTCTCGACCGGCTCGCCCGAGTACAGCGCGCTATTCCCCAATGTGCTCTATCGCAACGACGGCGGGAAGCGCTTCCTCGACGTGTCCGCAACGACCGGCACCGGCCACCTGCAGAAGGGGCACGGCGTCAGCTTCGGCGATCTCGACGGCGACGGCGATCAGGAGCTGTTCGCGCAGCTCGGCGGCGCGTTGCCCGACGACGCGTTCCGCAACGCCTGCTTCGATAATCCCGGTTACGGCCACCGCTGGCTGACCGTGCGTCTGGTCGGTGTGAAGTCGAACCGGTTCGGGCTCGGGACGCGCGTGCGCGTGCGGATCGCCGAGCCGGGCGGCGAGCGCGATGTTTACGCCGACGGTGGCGGCAACTCGAGCTTCGGTGGCAACAGCCTGCAGCTCGAACTCGGTCTCGGCGCCGCGACGCGGATCGTCGAACTCGAAGTGCGTTGGCCGGCGTCGCGGACGACGCAGCAATTCCGCGACGTGCCGCTCGACGCCGTGATCCGCGTGACCGAAGGCGCGGCCGCGATCGAGCGGTGACCAAACCGACGTTCTGTGTCTGGATCAGATTGTCGGTTTCGTCACCGGGGCTGGTAGACGTTCACTGCGTTCGGCAGGAGTTCGGCGGCGATGTTGGCGATGGCGGCGAGCACGGCGGGGTCCTCGCTGGCGGCGAAGAGGTAGAGCTTCCAGAGATCGCGGTAGGACCGTTCGAGGTCGGCGAGGCGCGGCAGGCGATCGGCGAACGAGGCGAGCGGCTGGATGCCCGCCGCACCCGGGAAACGGACGTGCGTCTGCGCTTCCTTCAGCTGCATCTTGCGCGACGGGCAGTAGAGCTGCACCAGGACTGCGTCGTGGCCGGCTCTGCGCAACCGGAGTCGGACCTCGCGCTCGAAGGCCTGCCGGTCGGCTGCCTTGCCGGGCGCGAAGAAGCGATCGAGCAGCTCCTGCTGCACCGCCCGATTGGCGTAGAGCGGCCACACACACGCGCGCTTCAGCAGTCGTCGTGACTTGAGCCTCGTGACCAGCTCGCGCGCTCGCGCCAGCTCTTGGGCCACGTCGCCCGGCAGCGTGCCGAACAGCTCGCCGCGGCCAATCGTTGACGCAGCAGTTGGCGCCGCGACGTGCCGCTCCAACAGCGGCAGCAGCTCGGCGTCGGTCAGGTCGAAGAGCTGTTCGTGGCGCAATCCGCCATGCAGCAACGCGGTCTCGACCACTTGCGCGACCATCGCGCCCGCGGCGACCTTGGCGTGGTGGTAGTAGACGCGCTCGCTGAAGATGTAGCGCGCCTCGAGCACGCGCAGCAGCTCGGAGAGGATGTCCTCGCGCACGAGGCCGCGCTTCTCCACCTCGACGAAGAGGTGGCCCGACGCGCGATCGACCATGAAGTAGGAGAGCACGCGCTCGTCGTAGGCGAGGTTCAACCCGGTGAAGTAGGCGTCGCGCTTCAGGTAGTCGAGCAGGTCGGCGCAGATGGTGTCGGAGAGCAGTTCGCGCCAGCAGGCGGGCACCGCCGGCAGCCCCGGCGTTCCTTCCGGCAGCAGCACCGCCAGCACCTCGCGCCGGATTCCCATCCGCGCGAGCTGCGCGCCAAGCTCGTTGCCTTCGTCGAGCGCATGCAGGTAGCGCGGCGCGGTGTCGTGGCGTTCCATGATTCCGCGCACGTCCTCGATGTTGTGGCCCGACGGGATGTGGGTCACGTCGTGGACGAGCGCCGCGGCCCGCAGGATCCGCTCTTCGTCTTCGGCGATGCCGAGCAGGCCCTCGGGCCGGAGCTTGCGATTCTGGTTGATCGCCGCGATCAGCCGGCTGGCGACGTGCGCGGTGCCGAGCGAGTGCTCGAAGCGCGTGTGCTGCGCGCCGGGATAGACGAGGTAGGCGGTGCCGAGCTGCCGCACGCCGCGCAGCCGCTGCATCTGCGGCGTGTCGAGCAGCGCCATCTCCTCGGAAGAGAGATAGAGATCGCCGTGGACGGGGTCCCGGACGACGGAGTAGCGTCGCGGCTCGTTCATGGGCGCGATCGTAGCCCGCGGCGCGAGCGCTGGCTCGCGCGGGCGGGACGGTCGCAGCAATGCGAAGCGATCAGGACGGAGCAAGGTGATGCCCTACATCCGGCTGGTCGAGCCGAGCGAGGCGACCGGGTCGCTCAAGCGGCAGTACGACGCGGCGATCGCGCGTGCCGGCCGCGTCTGGAACATCGTCAAGACCATGAGCCCGAACCCGCCGGCGCTCGACGCGTCGATGCGGCTCTACGGCGTGACGATGCAGGGCGAGTCGCCGCTCACCCGCGTGCAGCGCGAGCTCCTCGCGGTGGTCGTTTCGCGCGTCAACGACTGCTTCTACTGACTCGAGGCGCACGCGCACGACCTCCAGTTGGAGGCCGACAAGACCATGGGGACGAATGCCGCGGTCGCGTTGGTGGAGGCGGTGAAGAGTGACTGGCGGACGGCCCCGCTGACGCCGCTCGATCGTCTGCTGTGCGAGTACGCGGAGAAGCTGACCCGCGCGCCGGCGGATTGCGGCCGCACCGACGTCGAGGCGCTGCGCGCCGCCGGCCTCGACGACCGTGCGATTCATGACGCGGTGCAGGTGATCGCCTACTTCAACTACATCAATCGCGTCGCCGAGGCGCTCGGCACCGACCCGGAGGACTTCTATCCTTCGCGGCCGGCCACGGCCTGAAGGAGCGACGACCGGGTGAGCAAGCGGATCGCGAGCTGTTCGTCGGGACGATCGATCGAGCTCGGCGCCACCGGCGACGGCGTCGGCGACGGCAAGGTCGTCATCCGTTTCCCGTACCACCCGACGCTGGTCAACGTCGTGCGCGGGCTCTCACGCCGCAACTTCGACAGCCTGAACAAGTGCTGGTGCGCCCCGGTCGAGGTGCTGGTGGAGGTCATCGACACGCTGTTGCCGCACGACTTCGCGATCGGCGCGACGGCGCGTGAGGCGTACGCCGCGCGCGGCGGCACTCGTGAGATCGGCGCCGCGATCGCCGAGCCGCCCGAGCCGGCAGCGCCGATGTCGGCGGGCTGCAGCGTCGCGCGCGTCGCGCCGATCGTGACCAGCGCGCCGCCCGATTCCTGGACCGTCTCCGCGCTGAACGCCCGCGTGCAGCAGGTGCTGCGCAATGCGTTTCCCGAGCGCTTGTGGATCGTCGGCGAGATCGCCGGTTTCGAGCGCAACCGCCACCGACCGCACGTCTGGTTCGAGTTGATCGAGAAGGAGGAGGAGAGCGCGGGCGGCGGCGTTCGTGCCACCGTGAGCGCGGTCCTGTTCGCTGCCGCGCGCCGCGAGATCGAACGCAAGCTCGCCGCGGCGGATGTTCCGTTCGAATTGACGGACGGACTCGAAGTGCGCGTCGCCGTTCGGGTCGAGCTCTACGCGCCGCGCGGCGCGTTTCAGCTGGTGGTCGAGGAGGTCGACCCGGTCCACACGCTCGGCAAGCTCGCGCAGGATCGTGCCAAGGTCCTCGCCGAGCTCGATCGCCGTGGACTGCGCGGGCGCAACGCCGCGCTGCCGTGGCCGCTGGTGCCGTTGCGCGTCGGGCTGATCACGTCCGCCGGTTCGGATGCCTACAACGACTTCGTCAACGAGCTTCACCGCAGCGGCTACGCCTTCGCGATCACGGTCGCCGACACTCGCGTGCAAGGCGCCGGCCTCGAAGGCGGATTGACCGCGGCACTGCGCTGGTTCACCGCGCGAGCCGGCGACTTCGATGCCGTCGCGATCGTGCGCGGCGGCGGCGCGAAGACTGATTTGATGGGGTTCGACCACCTGCAGGTGGCGCTCGCCGTCGCGACCTGCCCGCTCAAGGTGATCGCTGGCATCGGCCATCAGCGCGACGTCTCGGTGGTCGACCTCATCAGCCACAGCGAGAAGACGCCGACCGCCGCCGCCGCCGCAATCGTGCTGCGCGTCGCCGAGTACGAGCAGCGGCTGGTCGATGGCGGCGCGCGACTGCGCGAGGCCACCCTGCGGCGACTGCCGGCGGAGCGCGAATGGCTGCGGCGCATGGCGTCGGAACTGGCGACAGGAGCAGCCGCCGCCGGCCGCGACGCTCATGAACGCCTGGCCGCGGCGCGCGCCCGACTCGCGCCGGCGCTGCAAGCAGGACTGCGCGGCGAACGCGGTCGGCTCGACGAGGCGCGCGTGCGACTCGACCAGTTGACGCGCGGTCAGACGCGGTTGCGCGCGCAACTGCTCGAACAGTTGGTGCAGCGATTTGCGCCTGGACGGTTCGCGGCGGCACTCATGCGGCGTGCGGCGCGGTTGCGCGATCTCGATCTGCGCGCGGCGGCGCTCCATCCGCGGGCGACGCTTCGGCGTGGCTTTGCGATCGTGCGCGATGCAGCAGGGCGGACGGTTCGCGACGCGGCGCAACTTCCCGCGGGCGCGCGTCTGGCGGCGACGTTCTGCCATGGGCGGGTCGAGGCGACGGTCGTGCGCAGCGAGGCGGAAGGTGGCGCGACGAGCGCCGCCGGGACCGACGGGACCGACGGAACCGACAGGGGCAAACGAGATGGCGCGTGAACGCGATGGCCAGGGTGGAAGCACGAGTGAGAGTGAACGCGCCGCCGGCGGGAAAGGCGTGACAGCCGAGCCCGATGCCGTGCGTTACGCCGCGGCGGTCGAGGAGATCGAGCAGTTGCTCGCCTCGATCGATCGGGATGACATCGACGTCGACGAACTCGCCACCAAGGTCGAGCGCGCGGTGCAGTTGCTGAAAGTCTGTCGCGCAAAGCTCAAGGCGACCGAGGCGCGCGTGGTCGAGGTGCTGAAGGATCTCGATGCCGACGACGCGGCGGCAGACGCAGCGGCCGACGCCGCCGAGAGCGCGGCGGAAGATGCGGCACCGCGCAAGCGCAAGCGGAAGAAGGGTGGCGGCGGCGCGCCGAGCGATGGCGGCGAAGCGCCACTGCCTCCGCCGGGACCGGCGACCGGGCCGGCCGGCGCACCGGACGAAGAGTTGCCGTTCTAGAGGTGACGGCCTGCCTGGCCACCGTGCTGCGCCCGCCGGATCGCGCGGTGGCATCGAGTTCGCCCTGCGACCTGCAGATCGCTCAGCGTCGCGTGGTTGGAGCAGCGACGGCCTTCGCGCAGTGGCGCTCCTCTTTGCTGGGGAGATCAGCGATGGGAATCCTGCATCAGACGTGGTGGCGCCTGCAGAGTCCGCGGCGAGCCGTCGTGTCGCTCGCGCTGGCGATGGTCGGCACCGTGAGTTGTCGATCGTCGGCCGACGCGCCGGCCGACGCGCCGGTCGGGGCCGCAACATCGATCGATCCCGCGACGCTTGCGCGCGTCTGCGGCCGAGTGAGCTAGGCGGGCGAATTGCCCGAGCGGCGCGTCTTCGACCTTTCCGGGAGTCCGGACTGCGCGCGGATGCGGACGGCACCGCTGTTCTCCGAGGAGATCGTCGTCAGCGCGGATCGATCGGTCGAATCGGCGCTGGTCTTTATCGAGATCGCAGCGGATGCCGCCGCGAGCAGCGCTGCGCGCCACGCCTGCGTCAGCGACCGTCGCGCGGGTTTCGTCGCAGCGCTGCCGGTTCGAGCCGCACTTGCTCGCGCTGCAGGTCGGACAGTCGGTCGATTTCGTGCAAGTCGATCCGACGGTGCAGAACTTCCACCTGCTTCCGCAGGTGAACGACGAGCTGAACTTCGCGATCGCGTTACCCGGCGGGAAGAAGCGGATGGCCTTCGACCACCCGGAGCCCGGATTCATCAAGCTGAAGTCCGACATCAACCCATGGATGAGCGCCTGGATCGCCGTGCTGCCGCACCCGTGGTTCGCCGTCACCGGCGCCGATGGCCGCTACGCGATCGACGGCGTGCCAGCCGGCCGCCACACGCCTGTCCTGCGCCATCCAACGCTCGGGGAGAAGCGGGTGGCGATCGTGGTCGAGGCGGCGCGGGAGACCACTCAGGCGTTCACGCTCAGGCAGTGAGGCACGCCAGGAATCGGCGCGCTCGCGCGCTCACCCGTTCCTTCACGCCTCGATCAGCACGTCCTCGCCTTCGACCTTGACCTGGTAGACGCCGAGGAGCTTCGTGCCGGCGTGGGCGTGCGAGCCGTCGCAGAGGTCGAAGCGCCACTTGTGCAGCGGGCAGGTGATGTTCTGGCCGAGGATCATTCCGTCGCCGACGGCGCCGTCGGCGTGCGGGCAGCGATGATCGATGCACCAGATGCCCTCCTTGGTGTGGAGGAGCATGTATTCGTGGCCGGCGAGCGTGACGTGCTTGCGAGTACCCTGAGGGATGTCGCGGATCGTCGTGACCTTGTGCCAATTCATGGGGCGAGAGTTGAGCAAGCGCGGGAAGTCGATCAAGGAGCCGATTGCGGCGGCGGCTGCCGCGGCGAGCGCAGAGGGCGCCGTGGGCGCAGCGAATGACGCGCCGGTGGCGCTCGTGACCGGCGGGGCGCGGCGGGTCGGGCGGGCGATCGTTCTGGCGCTGGCGAAGGCGGGGTTCCGCGTCGTGGTGCACTACCGCGAGTCGCGCGAGGACGCGGCGATCACGGTTCGCGACGTCGAGGCGGCGGGCGGGAAGGCGCTGGCACTGCGTGCCGACCTGCTGCGGATGACGGAGATCGAAGGGCTGTTCGGCAGCGTGGCGGAGGCGTGCGGCCGGCTCGATCTGCTGGTGAACAGCGCGTCGGCGTTCTACGCCACGCCGCTCGGCAGCGTCCTAGAGCCGCAGTGGGACGAGTTGGTGGGGACCAACCTGAAGGCCCCCTTCTTCTGCGCGCAACTCGCGGCGCCGCTGCTGGTGGCGAGCGGGCGGGGGCAGATCGTGAACGTCCTCGACACGGCGGCGACGCGGCCGTTTCCGGCCTACCTGCCCTACAGCGTGGCGAAGGCGGGGCTGCTGGCGCTGACGCACGGGCTGGCGCGGGCGCTGGCGCCGAAGGTACGCGTGAATGCGGTGGCGCCGGGGCCGGTGCTGCTGCCCGAGGAGTTCGACGAGGCGCAGCGGCGGCGCGCGGTCGACGCGACGCTGCTCAAGCGGGCGGGAACGCCGGAGGACGTGGCGCGCACGGTGGTGTTCCTGGCGACCGGGCCCGATTACCTCACGGGTGCGGTGATCCCGGTCGACGGTGGCAGGTCGATCGCGTGACGAGCGGCGGGCAGCGACCGGGGAGTGGCGCTTGACGATCTGGGTCGATGCCGACGCGGCGCCGCGCGAGGTGAAGGAGATCGTCTTTCGGGCGGGCAAACGGCTGGGTCTGGCGGTGGTGCTGGTCGCCAACGCCGTGATCCAGGTGCCGGCGGCCTATTCGTTCGTCAAGTCGGTGGGTGTCGACGGCAAGTCCGACGCGGCCGATCACTACATCGTGGCGCACGCGCAGGCGGGTGACGTCGTGATCACGGCCGACATTGAACTCGCGTCGCGGGTGGTCGATCGGAGCGTGGTGGTGATTGATCCGCGCGGCAGCGAGTTCACTGCCGACGACGCGCGCACCGCGTTGTCGGTGCGCAACGCCATGGAGCAGTTGCGCGGCGCCGGCGTGATCACCGGTGGGCCGCGGCCGTACGGACCGCGCGATTCGCAGGCGTTCGCGGCGACGCTCGATCGGACGTTGACTCGGCTCGCACGTCGGCGCACGTAGAGCGAGTGGGCGGGGTCGAGATCATGCGGCGCGGGCGACGCGGCTAGGCGTGTCGCAGGCAACCCTGCGGATGAAGATGCGTCGTGGGCGATATTCCGCCACGGTCGCCTCCCTGCCGCGGGGGCGGGCTACCATCCTTGCCCCGATTCCGCCGAGAACAACGTCGTGAAGACCACAAAAAAGCCCCCCGCGAAGCGCACCACCAGACACGCCGCCGCGAAACCGTCGGCGAAGCCGGCCGCGAAGAAGCACGAGCCTGGCCGCGAGATCGATCTGTTCGGCGTGCCGATGGACCTCGGCGGTTCGCGGCGCGGCACCGACATGGGACCGAGCGCGATCCGCATCGCCGGTCTCGAGGAGAAGCTCGAGCAGCTCGGCTACGACGTGCGCGACGGCGGCGACATCCACGTCGAGTCGCGCGAGACGACCCGGCAGGGTGAGGCGAAGGCGAAGTTTTCGCCGGAGATCGCGCGCTGCTGCGAGCAGCTGCGCAAGAAGGTGCAGGCGAGCGTTGCGAAGGGGCATCGCCCGATCGTGCTGGGGGGTGACCACTCGATCGCGATCGGGACGGTCGCGGGCGTCGCCGGCCACTTCAGGGCCAAGGGCGCGTCGATCGGCCTGATCTGGGTGGACGCGCACGGCGACATGAATTCGCCCGACACCAGCCCGACCGGCAACGTCCACGGCATGCCGCTCGGCGTGTTGCTCGGCTACGGGCCGCCAGAACTCGTCAAGCTCGGCGGTTTCGCGCCGAAGGTGAAGCCGGAGCACACCGTGCTGATCGGCATCCGCGATCTCGACGTCGGCGAGAAGGAGCTGATCAAGAAGTCCGGTGCGCTGGTCTTCACCATGAAGGAGGTCGACCAGTTCGGGATGAGCGAGGTGGCGCGCCGCGCGCTCGAGCGCGTGACCTACGGCACCGCCGGATTCCATCTGTCAGTCGATCTCGACGGCGTCGATCCGATGGTTGCTCCCGGTGTCGCGACGGCGGTCAACGGCGGCCTCAACTTCCGCGAGACCCACCTGCTCATGGAACTGGTCGCCGACAGCAAGCAGATGCTGTCGATGGAAGTCGTCGAGCTGAACCCCGTCCTCGACACCCGTAATCGGACCGCGGAGTTCGCGGTCGGGCTGATGCTCTCCGCCTTCGGCCGCCGCATCTTGTGAAGCTTGCGGCGCCGGCGCGGCGCTTCACGGAGGCTTGCGGCGGTGGCGCGGCGGTGCGGTAGCGTTTCGCGGGATGGAATCGACCAAGACGGCGAGTGCGACTGCGACCGCGGTGCCCTTGTTCAGTCTGCGGGGCGTGACGCGGCGGTTCGAGCGCGGGGGTGAGGCGGTGGTCGCGCTTGATCGGGTGGATCTCGACGTGGCGCGCGGGGAAGTGTTGCTGGTGATGGGGGCGTCGGGGTCGGGGAAGAGCACGCTGCTGCACCTGCTCGGCGGACTCGAACGGCCGAGCGAGGGGGTCGTCCACTTTCGACCCGACCTGACGCAACCGGCGATCGATCTGGCGGCGCTCGATGACGAGCGGTTGGCGGCGCTGCGGCGGCGCACGCTCGGGTTCGTCTTCCAGGAATTCCATCTGCTGGCGACGCTCACGGCGCAGGAGAACGTGCAACTGCCGTTGCTGCTCGACGGGGTGCGCGAGCGTGATGCCGGCGTCGCGGCGGCGCGGCGTCTCGCGCAAGTCGGCCTCGCGGCGCGTGCGAGCCACCTGCCGGACCAGCTTTCCGGTGGCGAGCGGCAGCGCGTCGCCATCGCGCGCGCGCTGGTCGCCGATCCGCCGGTGCTGCTCTGCGACGAACCGACCGGTGCGCTCGACTCGGTGAAGGGGCGCGAGATCTTCGCGCTCCTGCGTGATCTGGCGCACGGCGAGCAGCGCACGGTCGTCGTCGTCTCCCACGATCCGGCGGCACGCGCATTCGCCGATCGGTCGCTCGAGTTGCGAGACGGCGCGCTCGGCTGATGCGCTTCTTCGCCCTGCTGCGCCTTCTGTCGCTGCGCCACTTCCGCCGCCACGCACTGCGGACGACGCTCGCGCTTGGCTCGGTGGCGCTTGGCGCCGGCGCATTCCTGGCCATGGCCGCGCTCAATCGCGGCGTGCTCGAGTCCTTTGAGCAGACGGCGCGATCGCGCGCGGGCGGCGCCGACTGGATCGTGCAAGCCGGACGAGCGGGAGTGTCGCCGACGCTCGCAGCGGAATTGCGCGCCGTCGATGGCGTGCGCGCCGCGACGCCGTTCGTCTTGCGTCCGATCGACCTGTCGCTGGACGGCAGCGAAGGGAGCACGCTCCATCTGCTGCTGATCGGCGTCGATCTCGAGTCGATGCCCGACGAGTTGCTGCCGTTCCCGAGAGCGGCCGTGAAGGCGCTGGCGAGCCCGATCGCGACGCTGCTGCTGGGCGGCATTCCGATCGCGCTGCCGAGGCAGATCGCCGATGGTTGGTGTTTCGCCGACGGCTCGCCGGTCGAGGTCGGCTCGCGACTGCAGATCGCGGCGCACGACGGCTGGCGCCCGGCCAGCGTCGTTGCCCTCGTCGACGAGGCGGCGGTGCCAACGGCGACCGCCGCGACCGCCGGCATGGCCTCGACCACGATCGGGCTGCGCCTCGCGGATGCGCTGGCGCTGATCGGGCGCAACAGCCGCGCCGACTCGTGCCTGGTGTGGACCCACGCGGAACTGCCGCGCGCGATCGGAGCGGAGCGACTGCGAGCGGCTCTCGCCGGCCGTGCCGAACTCGTCGATCCGGCGTCGATCGCGGGCGAGTACGACGCGACGCTCGGCAGCCTTCGCCTTGCGCTGCGCTTCGTCGCGCTGTTGTCGCTGGTGATCGCGGCGTTCCTGGTGCACAGCACGCTCTCGATGGCGCTCGCTGAACGGCGCCGGGAGCTGGCGATCGTCCGGTGCCTCGGCCTCACCGCGGCGCGCTTGCGCCTGTTCCTGCTGCTCGAAGCGGCCGCGATCGGCGCGATCGGCGCGCTGCTCGGGCTGCCGCTCGGTCGGATGCTGGCCGGCGTGATGGGGGACCTCTTCTGGCAGACGGTCGGCCAGACCTTCGATCGGATCGAGATCGTGCTGCGCACGCCGTCGATGCAGGAGTCGCTGCTGGGAGTGGCGGCAGGGATCGGAGCAGCGCTGGTCGCCGTCGTGCCGCCGGCTCTCGCGGTCGCGCGTCAGCCGCCGTTGGCGGGGCTGGTCGCAGCGCGCGGCGAAGATCGGCTGCGGTCGCGCACGTCGCGGCCGGCGGCGATCGCGGCGCTCGTCGCGATCGGGCTCGCCGCCGCACTCTTTGCGTTCGGCGGGTTCGGCTTGCCGCACGCCGGCTACCTGGTGGCGGGGTTGTTGGTCGTGTCGCTTGCGCTTGGCGCGCAACCGTTGCTGGCAGTGTTGCTGCGCAGCGCGGGGCCGCTGCTCTTGCGCACCGGAGGCGTCGCCGCACGGCTCGCGCGCGACCATTGCGAACGCGCCGCCGGACAGACGGCGCGCACGGTCGTCGCCATCGCGCTCGGCTTCGGCCTGGTCTTCTCGACTGACGTGATGGTGAAGAGCTACAGCCGGATGCTCGACCGCTGGTTCGCCGCCAACGTCGGCGAAGACCTGCTGGTGATGGGGGGCGACTTCATCGGTTCCGGCCTGATCGGTACCGACTTCGAGCACCGGCTGAACGGCGAGCTCGCGGCGCTGCCGGGTGTGCTCCACAGCCACGGGCTGCGCTTCTCCCGCATCAGCTTCGACGGGGAGCGGGTGCTGTTCTTCGCGTTCGATGCGGGCGGCCCGCCCGAGGCTGGCACGCCCGAGTTCGTTGACGGAAGTCGCGACGATGAGCGCGCATTGGCGCGCGGAGAAGGCTGCTTCGTCAGCGAGGGTTTCGCCCGGCGTTTCGACCGGCCGCGCGGCTCGACCGTGACCGTCGCCAGCCCCGACGGACCGCTGCCGTTGCGCGTGCTGGCGGTGGTCGAGGACTACATGTGGCCGCTCGGTTCGATCTGGGTGGACGACGATCTCTATCGCCGCGCCTTCCATGACGACGCGGTGCAGGAGTTCGGGTTGACGCTCGATGGCAGCCGGCCGTTCGAGGCGGTGCAGGCCGACGTGCGCCGAGTGATGGCCGGTCATCCGACCGCGCTGATCGCCGATGCGGCGAGCGTGCAGAAAAACGTCATGGGCATCGTCGAGCGCTACTGGTCGCTGCTGCTCGCGCAGGAGGGGCTTGCGGTCGCGGTCGCTTTCCTCGGGACGATGCACGCGCTGCTGGTGTCAGTGCTGCTGCGGCGGCGCGAGATCGCGTTGCTGCGCGCGCTCGGTGCGCCGATCGCGTTGATCGGGCGAATGCTGCGGACCGAGGGCACGCTGCTCGGTTTCGCCGGCGGCGTGCTCGGCGTCGGCTTCGGGCTCGCGGCGGCGTCGATCGCGCTCGAAATGATCTCGCTCGAGGAGATGGGCTTCGCGGTGAGACTGGCGCCGGCGTGGCCGATGGCGCTCCTGACGATCGCCGCCGCCACGTTCACGGGCTGGCTGGCGGGCGTGGCGCCGGGCCGGCGGGCTGCACGCGCGGCGCCGCGCACCGCGCTGCTCGATACCATGGCCTGACCGCGCAGCGCTCCGGAAGTGCAGCGCGCGATCCGGAGCATCGCGGTGGTCGGTAGCGCAGCGATCGAAGTCACGGGGCTCACCAAGTCGTTCGGCGCCAAGCGCGTCCTGAACGGCGTCTCGTTCACCATCGGCCCGGGCGAAGTGGTGGCGTTCCTCGGCCAGAACGGCGCCGGCAAGTCGACCACGATCCGCATCCTCACCGGCCAGTTGCCGCGAGACGGTGGCACGGTGCGGGTGCTCGGGCTTGATCCGGCAACGGAGGCCGATGCGATCCGGCGCCGGCTCGCGTTCGTGCCCGACGCGGCGCCTCTCTACGACGCGCTCACGCCGCATGAGCAGCTCGAGCTGATCGCCGGGCTGCTCGAGATCGACGATGCCACGGCGGCGCGACGCATTCCGGAACTGCTCGCCTCGCTCGGGCTCGACGAGCTCGCGGACACGCCGCTCGCCGCCTGTTCGCGCGGCAATCGGCAGCGCACCGCGATCGCGTCGGCGTTCCTGAAGGAGCCGGAGCTGGTGCTGCTCGACGAGCCGCTGTTCGGGCTCGACGCGCCGACGGTGCTGCAGGTGAAGGAGATCCTGCGCCAGCTTTCGCGCCGCGGCGTCGCGGTGCTCTACAGCTCGCATTTGCTCGACGTCGCGGAGAGCCTGGCGTCGCGGGTGCTGATCCTGCACGAAGGGGAAATCGTTGCCGACGGCGCACCGGCTGCTCTGCTGCAGGGGCAGCCGGAGAAGTCGCTGGAGCAACTCTTCAGGCGACTGACTTCCGACGCCGACGTCGAGGCGCAGGCGGAACGATTCCTGGCGAGCGCCCGTCTCAGTCCTTGAGCCGCCGCCATGTCGGCGGCATTGCGGAGAGTGCCTGTGCCTCAATCGATCCTGACCCGCCGTCTCTCGCTCATGGCAGCACTCGTCGCCGGAACTCTGTGGCCGTCGATTCGCGCCCAGGAGACGCCTGCGCCCGTGGTGCCTCCGCCTGCGCCCGTGGTGCCTCCTGCGGCGCCGCAGGAGAAGCCTCAGGACGATGTGAAGGGTGGCGACGCACCGGAGGCGCAGGGCGACGACGAAAAGCCGAAGCGCCGCAAGACGCGGAAGAAGAAGGCGCCGCCCGTGACACCGGGTCAGCGCTGGGTCGATCTGCCGGCGCTTGGCGCGAGTCCGGGACTGATGCGTTTCCTCGACGTCGCCGCGACACCCGAAGGCGCGCGGACGCAGTTCGATCCGGTCAAGGAGGACGTCGCGTTTGAGGTGTGGCTCGATCGGCTCGAACCGCGCCCGCGGACGATCGAGGAGCCCGATCCCGAACATCCTGGCCAGATGCGAGTCGCGCGGGTCGAAACGCAGGTTTCGGTCCTCGAGGTCACGAGCGCCGAGTGGGACGAGTACTTCGCCTATTTGAAGCGGCTGACACCGCCCGGCGATGACTCGATGTTCATGACGGTCCTGTTGTCCGAGTTCATCGAGCACAAGGCGATGATGCTCCACTACCGCGACGATCTCGCTTCCACCGAGCAGCGCGCGATGGCGGCCGTCGCGAAGCTGAAGGCCGGAGTCGCGTTCAAGGACGTGGTGCGCGTCCACAGCGAAGACGAGACGACGCGCAGCATCGATGGGCTGTGCCTCGACGACGAGCGCAGCGGGATGCTCTACCTTTATCCGTTCTCGAAGGTGTTGTTCGAGCTCGAGGAGGTCGGCGACATCGCCGGGCCGTTCTACAACAAGCAAGCGGCCTACATCCTCCAGGTCGAGGGGATCACGCGCTCGGCGAACATGCCCTGGAACGACCGGTATCGCGCCAACGGCGTCGTCATCCGCTACCCGAACGGCCCGAACCTGAAGTCTCAGCAGATCGGTGCGATCAAGATGGCGGCACGGGTGCGGACCGAGCAGGAGCGGCTGAAGCGGATCATTCCGCCGTGCCGCCAGTGGCCGTCGCCGACCACCTTCGGTCCCGATGACGCCGCGCCGCTTGGCCAGGCGGATGCTCCGCTGCGCAAGCGCCACATCGACGACGACAAGGATCAGAAAACGGGCGGGCAGTCGCCCTGACCCATTCGGCGCCGCCGGTGCGACGCAGTTTCAGGGCGCTCTTGCTCCACTGCCTGCGCCTCGACGTGGTCGAGGCGGCGGGCTACGGGAGTGCGACGCTGCTGTCGGGGATCCTCTTCTCATCGCTGGTCGGCGGCGCGGTGGCGGGAATTGCGTCGGGTGAGTCGGCGGAGTCCGCGGTCGGGCTCTGTTTTGCGCTGCTCGGCGTGTTCGCGTTGGTCGATGCGCTGGGCGACGTTGCGAGCGCCTGGCTCGACCCGCGCGACGTCGTCCTGTTGCGCACGCTGCCGATCGCGCCCGGTCGCTACGCGCGCGCGCGGATGGCGGCGCTTGCGTTGCCGGTCGCTGCGAAGGGGCTCGCGCTGGTGCTGCCGTGCGCATGCGCGGCGATGAGTCGCGGCGCGGTCCGGCAGGCAATCGCGTGGACGGCGAGCTTTCTGCTTTTTGCGGCGTTCCTTGCCGGCTTGGCGGTCGTGCTGCTCCTGCTGCTTCGGCGGGCCGGATTTGGCGCGCGTGTGCGGGACGTGCTGGCGTGGCTGCGGGCGCTGCTGCTGATCACGGCGACCGGCGGCTGGCTGGCGCTGCCTCCGGCGGCCGCGGGCGGGTTGGCGCGCGGGAGCGGGGCTGCGTGGCTGCCGAGCGCGTGGTTCTCCGAGCTCGCGCTCGGGTTAGGCGGTGCGCCGGCCCGCCCGGCGATGGCGATCGGCGCGCTGGCGGCGTTGCTGGCGGTGGCGCTGGCGCTGTGGTTGACGACGCGCGGCTACCTTTCGCTGCTCGAATCGCTGGCCGCTGCGCCGGTCTTGGCGCGTCGGCGCAGTCCGCCGCCGTGGCGGCGCGCGTTCGAACGGTGGTTCGTTCCGCTGCGCGAGCGACCGACCTTCCGGCTCGCGCTGCTGCTCTTGCGACGCGAGCGGAGCTTCCGGCTGCAGGCGCTGCCGTTGCTCGCCTATCCGCTGCTCTTCCTGTCGATGGGACGCGGCGCGGAGGATGGCGGGCTGTTCGCGCTGCTCTTCGCTCAGCTGCCCGCGCTGGTCCTCGCGCTGACCGGTCTGCTGCTGCGGTACAGCGACTCGCCGGCGGGAGGTTTCTTGCTGCGCTGGCACGGCGCGTCGCGGTCACGATCGCTCGAGCGCGGCGCGCGCAAGGCGTGCTGGTTCGCCGTCGCGCTGCCGTTGTCGATCGTGGTGGCGACAATGCTCGCCCACGATCGAGGCGCGGCGTTCGGGGTAGCGGCCGGAGCGGTCGGCCTGTTCTCTTCGACTCTGGCGCTGCTCGGCGGTGGAAAGGGACTGCCGGCGCTGCCGTTCGTGGAGCGATTCCGCGGCCGCGTCGAGGGCAGCGAAGGCGGACGCGTCTTCGGCTTGTTGGCGAGCCTGTTCGGTGTCGCGCTCGTTGCGTGGCGGGTGCTGCAGTGGGGGCGTTCGGGGACACTTCTGGTCGCGATCGCGGCAGTCGCCGGCGCGGTCGTCCTTCTGCGGCGGCAGTTGCCGGAAGCGCGCGAGCCGCTGCCGCCGCTGGCGCTTGAGCCGGGCGAACGGGCGGGTCTGGTGATCGTCCCGTCGCGGGTGCCATTCGCGCTCCGACTGCAGCGCGAGTTGCGCGGCCTCGCCGCATTTTTCATCGCGGCGGCGGCGCTCTTCACGGCGTTCTACGCCTGGCTTTGACGGCTCCCGGGTCGCCACTCGGCCGGCTCATTTCGGCGCGCTCTCTGAGATAATCCCCCGCCTCGCAAACCGGGGTGCCGCGCGGCTCCGGGCGCGCTCGAGCCGTCGAGGGTTCGTCGAGGGGAGACGCCACGCCCGTGCCCGACATTCCGCAACCGCCGACCGACTCGAACTTGCCGGCCGAACGTCCGCTCCTGCTCGAACAGGAGATGAAGGACAGCTACCTCTCCTACGCGATGTCGGTCATCGTCAGCCGCGCGCTGCCGGACGTGCGCGACGGACTGAAGCCATCGCAGCGACGAATCCTCGTCGCGATGAACGACCTGAACCTTGGGCCGCGCAGCAAGCAGCGCAAGTGCGCGAAGATCGCCGGCGACACGTCGGGTAACTACCACCCGCACGGCGAGTCGGTCATCTACCCGACGCTCGTCCGCATGGCGCAGCCGTTCAACATGCGCTACCCGCTGGTCCACGGGCAGGGCAACTTCGGCTCGATCGACGGCGACCCGCCGGCCGCAATGCGCTACACCGAGGCGAAGATGACCGCGGCGGCGGCCGCGATGATGGAGGACCTCGAGCAGGACACGGTCGACTTCGTCCCCAACTACGAAGGGACGCGCCAGGAACCGACCGTTCTCCCGAGTCGCTTCCCGAACCTGCTGGTGAACGGCAGCAACGGCATCGCCGTCGGCATGGCGACATCGATGGCTCCGCACAACCTGACCGAGGTGTGCCAAGCCCTGAAGGCGGTCGTCGATCGGCCCGAGATCACCATCGATGAGTTGATGGAGTACGTGAAGGGGCCTGACTTCCCGACCGGCGGAATCCTCTGTGGCACCTACGGCGTGCGCGAGGCGTACCGCACTGGACGCGGCTTCGTCGATGTGCGCGGCAAGGCGGTCTTCGAGGACTTCGGCGCGCGCGGCAATCGCCAGCGCATCGTCATCACCGAGATCCCGTACCAGATCAACAAGACCGTCCTGATCGAAAAGATCGCCGACCTGATCAAGGATGGGCGGCTCGACGGCGCGAGCGAGGTGCGCGACGAGAGCGATAAGGACGGCATCCGCATCTGCGTCGAGTGCCGCGCGGGCGAGGACGCGAAGGTCGTCCTGAACCGGCTGTACGAGTTCACCCAGCTCCAAGACCGCTTTTCGATCATCTGCATTGCGCTGGTCAACGGGCGGCCGAAGACGCTGTCGCTGAAGGACTTGCTGGTCGAGTACATCGCCTACCGGCGCATCGTCGTCACGCGGCGGACGAAGTTCCTGCTTGGCAAGGCGCTCGAACGCCTCCACATCCTGGAAGGCTTCCTGATCGTCCTGTCGCACATGGACGAGGTGATCGCGACGATCCGCGCCTCGGCCGATCGCGACGATGCCAAGAAGAACCTGATCGCGAAGTTCCAGCTTTCGGAGAAGCAGGCCGACGCGATCGTCGATCTGCGCCTGCACCGGCTGACCGCGCTCGAACGCGAGAAGATCGAGCAGGAGCATCGCGAAGTCACGGCAGAGGTGGCGGGCTACCGGAAGATCCTCGGCGACCCGAAGGAGGTCGACCGGATCGTCAAGGAAGAGGTCGAGAAGACCCAACGCGACTTCGGCGACGCGCGCCGCACGGACATCGGCGAGTCGCTCGACGATACGGTGCCGGAAGACCTGATCCCCGACGAGGAGATGACGGTCACGATCAGCCGCAAGGGCTACGTGAAGCGCCTCTCGTCCGGCGAGTACCGCGCGCAACGGCGCGGCGGCAAGGGGATCATCGGCACCGACGCGCAGGATGACGACTTCGTCGAGCAGGTCTTCATCGCGAACAACCACGACTACATGTTGTTGTTCACCGACACCGGGCGGGTGCACTGGCTCAAGGTGTACCAGTTGCCGCTCCTGTCGCGTTATTCGCGCGGACGCGCCATCGCCAACCTGCTCCAACTGCAGGGCGAAGAGAAGATCACGCGCGTCATCCCGGTTCGCGACTTCAAGACTGGGTTCCTCGTCCTCGCGACGAAGCGTGGCGTCATCAAGCGCACCGAGCTCTCGGCGTTCTCGCGGCCGATGCGCGGCGGGATCATCGCGATGGGACTGAACGACGGCGACGCGTTGGTCGGTGTTCGCATCGCGCGCGAAGGCGATCGGGTGCTGCTCGCCTCGAAGGAGGGGCAGTCGATCTGCTTCGAGCTTGAGGACGTCCGTCCGATGGGGCGGCCGGCGACCGGCGTGCGCGGCATGAACCTGCGCGAAGAGGACGAAGTGGTGAGCCTGATTCTGGCGCAGCCGAACGCGACCGTGCTGACCGTCTGTGCCAACGGCTTCGGCAAGCGCACGCCGCTCGAGGAGTACCGCGTCCAGGGGCGCGGCGGGTTTGGAGTGATCAACATCAAGTCGACCGATCGGAACGGCGCGGTGGTCGGCGTACTCGAAGTCACGGATGATGACGATCTGCTGATCGCGACCCAGCAGGGTCAGGTCGTGCGCACGCCGGTGAAGGACGTCTCGAGCATCGGCCGCAACACGCAGGGTGTGTGCCTCGTGCGCTTCAAGGTCGAGGGCGACCAGGTCGCATCGGTCGGGCGCATGGTGCACGACGACAGCGATACGTCCGCGAGCGATACGTCCGGAAGCGACGGCAGCGGCGGCGGGAGTGGTGGCGCGCCAGCTGGAGTTTGACGACGCTTTGCGAGCGTCGGTAGGCAGCGCGTCGGCGCTGGGTCGGGCACGGTCGTGGAGAAGCGTGAGCGGGGCGACGGCCAGCCCGGCGGTGCGCCGTTCGGTCTTGGCACGAGACTTCCATCGAGCGGGTTTGCGCGGTAGGAAGGGCGCCCCGCAGGCTTCTGCGAAGAACCGCGACTCGGAGATTCGCCCATGCGCCATTGCTGTCGGTCGCTGCTCGCGCTGTTGTTCCTGCCGGGGATCGCCTCGGCGCAGACGCTCACGGACAGCCGCCTGAAACTGGCGAACTGGGTGACAGGACTGTCGGCGCCGACATCATTCACCTGGATCGGTCCCGGCGAGATGTTCGTCATCCAGAAGAACGACGGCAAGGTTCGGTGGGTGAAGGACGGCGTGATCCTGGGTACGGCGCTCGATCTGGCGGTGAACAGCAACAGCGAGCGTGGCGGCCTTGGCATCGCGGCCGATCCCGACTTCGCGAACAACGGCTACGTCTACGTCTATTACTCGATCAGTTCGACGTCGGCGGACACCACTGCCAGCGGCAGTTGGCTCGACAACCGCGTCGAGCGCTACACGTGGAACGGGTCGACGCTCAGCAGCGTGTTCGGGCCGCTGATTGCGTTCCCGTCGGACTCGGCGCAGTCGAACGGGCCGAACCACGATGGCGGCATCATTCGCTTCGGCCCGGACGGCATGCTCTACGGCCAGACCGGCGACCTCAATCGCGGCCGAATCGGCAGCACGGGCCGGATCGAACAGAACACGGCAGCGTCAGGCAGTGCCACGGTTGGCGGCATCTTCCGCCTCGCGACCGATGGCACGATCCCGTCGGACAATCCGTTTATCGGCGAGTCGGATACGTCGCTTCACCTCTGGTGGAGTTACGGGCTCCGCAACGGCTACGGAATGACGTTCGACCGCGTGAACGGCGCGCTGTGGGACACCGAGAACGGCCCGAACTTGTACGACGAGGTTTGTCGCGTGCCGAAGGGGATGAACAGCGGATGGCTGAGGATCATGGGACCCGACTCCCGTGACGCCACCTACTCCGAGAACAACAACACCGCGTGGGATGAATCGGATCTGGTGGCGCTGGCCAACTCCGACTACCTCGACCCGGAATTCAGCTTCAAGACGCCCGTCGGCATCACGGCGATCTCCTTTCTCGGCTCATCCCTGTTCCCCGATGACCTGGTCGACAACTGCATCTTCGGCGACAACAACAACAGCAACCTCTACTACTGCGCGCTCAAGCCGTCCCGCAATGAGTTCAAGCTTCCGAGTGGCCTCACCGACAAGGTGGCCGACAACACGGGCGAGCGGAACAAGATCTTGTGGGGCAGCAGTTGGAGCGTCGTGACCGATGCGCAGATCGGCGCCGACGGGTACCTCTACGTGGTCAGTCACCTCGGCAACAAGATCGTCCGGGTTCGGCCGGTCGTCGATGAGGTCGATCCGATCGAGTGGCTCGCAGAGACTGGTTCGATCATCTCCGGCACCCCTGGCAACGTTGCTGCGAGCGATGACCGGTACTACGCGTTCGCTGACGGCGCGCTGCGGCCTCGATTCAGTCCCTTCCGTGTGCGCGCCCGATTCGAGCTCAACAGCGCGGCGCCGACGGCGCTGGTGGTCGAGGCGGAGACGCACCTGCTGGCTTCGGGGATGCCGCAGGCGATCGAACTGAAGAACGTCAACACGGGGGCGTGGGATGTCCTCGATTGGGACGCGATCGGCACGTTCGATGTCGCGAAGAGCCTCCCGATCGCGACTCCCGCCGACTACATCGACCCCGTCACGTTCGAGGTCGACCTTCGCGTGACAATTTTGCCGCTGCCACCGCCGGCGTTCCCGCGCAAGATCAAGCTCCATTTCGACTTGCTACGTCTGCTCGCAACCTATCCGTGAACCTGAAGCAATCCGCAGATCCGGTCCAGATGGAGGCGCGTCGCCGCGTCGGCGTCGCCGCCGCAGCGCTGGTCGAAAACGGAATGGTGGTTGGGCTTGGGACAGGTTCGACGGCTGCGTGTGCCATCGCCGAACTTGGACGACGAGTTCGGGAAGATGGCCTCCGGTTCATCGGCGTGCCGACCTCGTGGTCGGCGGCCGAGCTGGCGCGTCAGGCCGGACTCGACTTGAGAACGCTGAATGATGTCGATCGAGTCGACATCGCTCTGGACGGAGCTGACGAGGTTGGGCCTGGGCTCGCGCTGATCAAGGGTGGGGGCGCGGCTCACACGCAAGAGAAGATCGTTGCGACCGCGGCACGTCGATTCGTGGTGCTTGCGGATGACGGCAAATTGGTTGACGTTCTCGGCGTGAAGTGGGCGGTGCCGGTCGAAGTGCTCGGTTTCGCGTTGAAAGCGGTCGAGCGCACGCTCGTCGCGATGGGTTCCGTTCCGGTGCTTCGGAAGGGCGGCGGGAAGGATGGCCCGGTCGTGACTGACCACGGCAATCTCGTGCTCGACGCGAAGTTTGAGTCGATCCCAGACCCAGCGGCTCTGGCGCGCGTTCTTGATGCGATTCCAGGCGTCCTCGAACACGGCCTGTTCGTCGACCTCGCCGACGAGGCGCTGATCGGATCACGAGTCGACGGCAGCGTTCGTCGCATCTCCTGAGCCGACGCGTCCGGCGATACTCTCCGTCTCTCGCGCCGATCCCCCTGCGTCGCGGAGCTTCCGATGCCGATGAGTCCGATCGAAGAGATCCTTGCCGAGTTGCGTGCCGGCCGCATGTTCGTCCTGGTCGATGACGAGGACCGGGAGAACGAGGGCGACCTGTGCATGGCCGCCGAGTTCGTGACGCCCGAGGCGATCAACTTCATGGCGCGTCAGGCTTGCGGCCTGATCTGCATGCCGATGGACTCCGAGCGGGTCGATCGCCTCGGCCTCGAGCCGCAGGCGCGCGCCAACACGTCGCGACACGGCACGGCGTTCACGGTGATGATCGATGCACGCTTCGGAATCACGACCGGGATCTCGGCGGCTGACCGCGCTACGACGATCCGTTTGGCGGCGCGCCCTGATTGCCGCTCTGATGAACTCGTCCGACCCGGTCACGTGCCGCCGCTCCGCGCCGAGCCCGGGGGCGTGCTGGTCAGAACCGGACACACCGAGGGAATCGTCGATCTTTGCCGGATCGCCGGCCTGCAGCCGGCCGGCGTCGTCTGCGAGATCACGAATCCAGACGGCACGATGGCCCGACTCACGGACCTCGAGAAGTTCGCCTCGACGCATGGTCTCAAGCTGACCTCGATCGCCGAGATCATCGAATGGCGGCGTCGCAACGAGCGGATGATCGATCGCACGGTGTCGATCAGGCTGCCGACGCGTTACGGCGAGTTCGACGTCCATCTCTACCGCTCGATCGTCGATCGTGATCCGCATGTCGCGCTGACGATGGGGATTCCCGACCCATCGCGTCGCGTTGCGCCGATCGAGGACTCGCTCTTGGTGCGCGTCCACTCGTCCTGCTTCACCGGTGACCTGATCGAGTCGCTGCGTTGCGATTGCGGTGACCAGCTCCACGCCGCGCTCTGGCAGATCGCGCGCGAGGGACGAGGCGCATTGCTCTACATGCAGCAAGAGGGGCGCGGTATCGGTCTCGAGAACAAGCTGCGCGCTTATGCGCTTCAACTCGGGAAGGGGCTCGATACGGTTGAGGCGAATCGCGCGCTCGGACTGCCTGATGACGTTCGGCACTACGGCGTCGGTGCGCAGATCCTTAGAGATCTGGGGATCCAGCGAATCCGACTGCTCACCAACAACCCGCGCAAGTACCACGCGATCAAGGGCTACCAGCTTGAAATCGTCGAGCGCGTGCCGCTCGAGACCGCGTCACACGATCAGAATCGTGAGTATCTGAAGACGAAGCGGGACAAGCTCGGCCACGACCTGCGCAACCTGCCGAGTTGAGTGACGAACTCCGATTCGGATCGAAAGCGCACCGCGGTCGCCGAACATGAGGTCACGGCGCGCCGGTTGGCTTGTCGCGTCAGCGGTTGCCACCATCCGCCTGCCCACCGTCATCGTCGGGGGTCGTCGCGGGGACGGTTCCTGGCAACTGCGGGATGGCAGGGGCGGCACGGCCTGCGCCGCCACTTTCCTGCTTGCGCTTGATCGCCTCCATGCGCGCCTTGCCGATCGCGATCGAGGACGCGCGCAATCGATCAACGTCGCCGTCCGCGAAGAGATCTTGCAACGGCGACAGCACGACCCGAATTCCGCTGAAGAGGTATTCGGTGATCGGGAACGAGTCCAGCGTCTCTTTGGTCGGATCGGGAAACCGCGGGACGAGTTTCGATGAGCCGCGCGCGCTGGTTCGCCCCTTGAACAAGAACCCGTACCGGTTGCTGGCGCCACCGCGCTGCGAGCGACGATCGCGCGCGGGATGACGCTCGAGCAGGCACGGATTGCTGACCGGCATTGCTCGAAGAAAACTCTCTTCGAACGAGTCGAGGCACCACTCAGCGGCGTTTCCCGTCATGTCGTAGCAGCCGTATGGGCTGCGACCGCCGGGGTAGGTGCCGACATCGACCATCCCAAAGTTTTGGCTTTCGCTGACATTTGCTCGCATCGGATCGAATCGATTCCCCCAAGGGAAGATCCGACCATCCGTTCCGCGCGCGGCCTTTTCCCACTCTGCTTCGGTCGCCAACCGTCCGCCCACCCATGCGCAGAACGCGTAGGCATCAACCCAACTGATCCCGACCACTGGTTTGCGATCGCCATCGAAGCTGGCCCGACGCGGATCGCCCGCGAGATACGGCGTGTGGTCTGGTTTTCCGAGAAGAAGCGGCCACTCGCAGGACTCGGAAACCCTGCCGGCCCGCCACTCCGAGAGAAACGACCCGTACTCGGCGTTCGTCACCTCGTAGACGCCGATGAAGTACGGTGAGACGTAGACCTCCAGTTGCGGTTGTTCGTTCCCGAAATAGGTCTCGTCAGCCTTGCCGCGAATGGCCGAGTCGACGACGATCGGACTGGCAAAGATGTCGCCATGGTTCGATCCCATTCGAAACGTTCCGCCGGGCACAAACACGAATCTCATTCCGAGCGATGCCTGACGGTACTCGACGATT
This sequence comes from Planctomycetota bacterium, assembly GCA_009691715.1. GTDB lineage: Bacteria > Planctomycetota > B15-G4 > B15-G4 > SIAN01 > SIAN01. The sequence continues at coordinate 63,472 of SIAN01000011.1, read as the reverse complement.
CCGTCCGCGGCGCGCGGCCCCAGGTTCTCAAGCCCGAACCGCGCAGCAAGTTCGGATTCGCTCGGCTCGACGTGCTTCTCGGCGATGCGGCGCTCGGAGAATCGCGCCCACGTCGACCTCGTGACAGAGAACGACTCGGTCGGCGGCTTTGCGGTCGCGTCGTCTTTCTGGCCACCCCGAGGCTTCGTCGAAGCACCCTGTGCATTCGCCTCGGCTTCCGACGCGCCCACGATGAGCGATGCCAGCGCCACGATCCACGCCGTTCGGGCGGTCATGCTGAGCCCCATCCGATCGAAGCTTACGTCGAGTCTCAGCGTCCACCGCCCTCGGCAGAGTCACCGTCCTCGTCGCCGCCTTCAGTCTTGCCCCTGCCCTGTTTCTTGCTCCCACCATCGCCGCCGCTTTCTTGGCGCTTCTCGGCGCGCTTCTTCATCGCCTCGCGCTCTTCGGGCGAGATCTTTCCGTCGCCGTTAGTGTCAGCCTTCGCCTTGCGGTTGGCGGCCTTGCCCTCCTTTGATTCGGGATCGGGCTTTGCGCCCTTCTCACCCTTCTCACCCTTCTCACCTTTCTCACCTTTGTCGCCGCGCATGATCAGTCGCGCTTCTTTGAGGATTGTCATGTCCTCGGCGTTGAGCTCTTCGCCGTCCTTTTGCTTCCTTACGACTTCGCGCTGCTCGTTGGTGAGATCGGCGATCCCCGTGTTCTCCTGGCCCTTGCCTTTTGCTGGGTTCTTACGTTCGTTGCGCTTGGCGGTTTCTGCGTCCCGATCGTCAAAGGCTTCACCCTGACGCTGGCCTGGCACGATCTTCAAGAGTTCGGCCTCGTGCACCGATTCCTTGCCTGCCTCGAGATTGAGTTTTACGATGTACTTGTAGTACCCGGCGCACTGGGCCCAGAGCGTCCATTCGCCAGGCTCTTTGCGCGTAAAATTCACCTCGCCGGTGTCGCCGACACTGACCTTCGCTCCGCCGCCCTGCATTTGGTTTTGGGCGGTGTGGATCCCGGTTCGCTCTGCGTTCGACTGCGGAATCTCTAGGCCAACCATCCCGCTCGGGCCGATCACCCGCTTCGCGCCATCCACGGGCGAGTCGCCCTGGAACAGCCAGATCGACGCCTCCGGCACCGTGTTGCCTTCTTTGTCGCGGACGACCACGCGCAGAGAAGCAGGCTTCGACATTGAGAAATCGAGTTCGTGTCGCGCACCGAGATCGATGACGATCTCCTGCTCCTTGATGGGCGCGAACGAAGGATGCGACGCCCACACCAAGTATCGACCCGGAAGCAGGTTCTTGACCTCGTACTCGCCGATCGAGTTGGTCGACGCCTGCAACCTGGTGAACGTCTTGTCGGCGGAGGAGAACGACTCGAGGAAATCGAGACGCACAAGTGCTGCCTGAATCGGCTTGCCGGAGAGCGACTTGACGGCTCCACCAATCTTGCCGCCCTCGGAGACTCGCAACTCTTGTTTGTCGATCCGCTCGGCCTCCCGCAGAGCGACGCGCTCGACGAGGAGGGGTGTCACGCCTTCAGCACTGAACTCGAAGTCCCACAGTCCAGGAGCAAGGCCCTTGAGTTCGAACTTGCCGTCCTTGTCTCGCAATTGCTCGACTCGAATCGCGGCGCTCTCGGCGTTCGACATCTTGCACCGCACCTTGAACCGCGAGATCGGCTGACCGTCCGATAGCAGGAAAAGGCCGGAATAGACCGCCTCCCTGACCAAGACGAACTGCACGCCGGTCGCGACGTCGCGGACGTTGCCGATCGTCGCCTTGCAATAGCCCGGCGCCTCGCAGGTGATCTCGAAGGTCGCAGGTTGGGTGTTGTTGATCACGAACGAGCCATCCGCAGTCGTCATCACCGGCGCCAACGGTGCGCCCGGCGGCTTGACTGGCGTGGCGATGACGGCGGCTCCGGCGAGGGGTTGACGCAACGCGTCGAGCGCCTCTCCGGTGATCGCCCCGCCTCGGCTCATCATCAGTTCGACGCCAGTCATCTCCTCACCCGGCGTCAGGACGAAGTGATCCTGCTCAGCGTTGACGTAGTCGGCGTGGCGTGCAAGCACGTTGAACGTGCGACCGACGGGTGCGCCCCGCAGGTGGAAAGTCCCATCGGAACCGGTCTTCGCGTGGGGCGTCGTTGGCAGGCCCTTGTTGCTCATCACCTGCGCCTCGGCAGTCGCCCAATAGATCGAGACGCCCTCGATCGGTTGGCTGGCGTTGTCGACGACTATCCCTGACAGCGACGCCGAACGCTTGAGGCGGATCTCGTGGGTGAACTCGGGATCGGTCGACTTCACGTCGAAAGCGCCGATGTAGTTCTCGTAACCAGGGTAGTTGCAGACGACGTACTGCTTGCCGCGGGGAAGCTTCGCCAAACGGTAGTTGCCGTTCGCGTCAGTCACGAACTCGACGATTTCGACGCTGTTCAGACCGATCTGCAACACCACGGACAACGGGATTCCGCCTTCGGCGGCTTGGACCTTCACGCCAGGAATCGGCTCACCGGTCTCGTCGGCGACGACGCGCCCGACGATGTCGACGCGCGGGAATAGTCGCACGTCGTGCTTGAACGCGTCGCCACCCTTGACCTTGAAGTTCTCTTCGTAGGCATCGAAGCTCGCGTGTTCGACGGAGATCGACAGATCGGTGTCGAACGGGGTCGTCGGAAACGAGAACGTCCCATCCTCACTCGTCGTCGCATCGACTCGGAAGTAGGGGTGAGGATTCGCGAGTAGTTCGTATCCCTCGATATCGCGCGGCTCGATGCCCTGCTGCACCGCCATGTGAATCCGCTTGGTCGTGGCGGCCATCCCGAAATCGGTCCTCAATTGGAGGTACGCGTTGGCGATGGGAGCACCCGTCTCGGCGTTCGTCACAGTGCCGTTGCAAAGAGTTCCTGGTCGGAACAGGAAGTCGAGCCGCTTGCCGTCCTTGGCGCCACGGGCGCGCAGGGCGACGAAGTCCTTCGGCGAAGCCCACACCTCGTAAATCGAGTACGGCAGATCGATGAACTGGGCAATGCCGTCGGCGCCGGTTCGGACCGAGACTTGGTGGTCGAAGTCGACTCCCGTCGCCAAAGCCGGGGCGGCACTGACTTCGAGATCGGCGAGTGGTTCGTTCGCACCTCCCGGTCCGAGGCAGACGACCGAGAACTTGATCGGATTGTCTGCCTTTTTCCCTTCGCGGCCACCCTTCTTCAGTGCGCCAACGCCAGTTTCGCCAGGTGCAGCGACCGAGTCCGACGAGATCGCAGCGACGGGAGGCGCCGTTGGCTTCACAAGACTCGGTTTGTCCGAGCGGAGCGTGACGAACGCGATCACAGCGCCGATCGCGAGCACGAGGAGCAAGAGCGCGATCACCATCGCGCTTCCGCGGGCAGAGGTCCGGACGCCGGGAGACAAAGTCATCGTGCAGCCCTCATGGAAACGAGGTCTTCCGCAAAACGCGGAAGGTGGGCTGCGCACGTCCGACGAGCACACTCAAGCACCCATCAGCCGCGCTGACGATCCCGCATCCGCTGCGATACGGAGGACTGGATCGACAGTTCTGACCCCGCGACGTTAGTGCGCGGAACCAGAACCGCAGGCGCTTCGATGGGATCGGTACCGGCAAGCCTGCGAGCGAGCAGGCGGTTGGACAGCCCCTTAGTGGCGGCAAGGCCGGGGGATGTTCCACGTTTCTAACCCCAAAACGCGTCGAAGCGATCGAGGTTACTGAAGCGCTGATACAGCACTAAACGGTCAACAGTAGCTGAGGGGTCCGTGCCCCACGAAGTTTGGCTTCACCTTCGGCAGTGGTTGGCAGAATTCGAATTCGAGGATGACGATCATCGCGCAGTCCCGGGGGGGGCGAAAATATTAGCGGCCGATCGGACGATGGAACCGCACTTGAGACTTTTTGCGTCAGACCGACGAGCAGAGTTCGGGAACTCGACCGTTACGAAGCGCAAGGCAAGGATCACTCGGTTGCCGACCGAAAACAAGCGCCCGGAGGCGGCTTGACGAGACAGAAAACCGGGATACAGTTCCGCGGCTTGGGGCTTCTTGTCCCAGCCTAGGTCGAAAGTAGGGTGAAGTACTCGATCGGGGAAGTTGAGCGTCTGGTCCCGAAGAAAAAATCCAGACGACGCCCAAAGCAACGTGATCAACAACCGAGGGTGGCGAGCGTTCCAGACCGCCGGGCTTGCTCGAAAATCTGGTTCGCGAGTTTTTCCCCGGGATTCCAGCTGACCGAAATCAGCCGGTGCCCAAGTCAAGTTTCGTTCATTTTCAGGAGGTTCTCGCATGCGGAAGTGGTTCGCTTCCCTCGCGGTTCTGGGTCTCTCGGCGGTTGCCACCGCCCAGACGATTCCGGTCCCGCCGGTGGGTGGTCTCGGCCAGTCTCAGTCGATCTTCTTCGACGATGCCGGCGCGGAGACGTCTTGGAAGGTTTCGTATCCGACCGGTGCTGGTGATGCGTTCAGCCAGGATTTCGACCTCTTGGCGGGCGGCATGGACGTCACGGGGATCGCTCTCCAGACGTATCAGTCGTCCTCTGGGTCGCCGATCGGCCTGAAGTACGTCATGCTCGCCCCGGACAGCATCGTTGACTCGCTCGGCACGACGCCTGACATCAACGCTCCGCTTTCGATCCTCGGATCGCTCAGCGGCACGGTGACGATCACGGGCGTGCCGGGACCCGCTGCCGGCTATTGCACGTCGCTGGTCGGTTACGACCTGCCGGACGTCACCGTCGGCTCGGGCGGCGTTCACGGTGTCACGACCTGCCTCACGGGCGACTCCGCCCTCTGGCTGTGCGGCGACAACAGCGCTCCCGACAACCATGCGTACTTCTCGATCAACAATTACTCGACCGTTGGCGTGAAGTTGACGGGTTGGGATTTGATGATTCGCGTGATCGGCACGGTCAACACGGGCACGGGCTCGGCGTACATGACTGTGAACAACGCCACGGGCACTGTCGACGTCACACAGACCGGCTTCTTGAGTGCGACCCTCTGGTCGAACTGCGCGATTCAGCCGACGCTCTACATCCAGGGCGTCACGATTCCGGGCTATCCGTTCTTCCAGGTGCCGCCGTTCGTTTTGGCCACGGGCTACGAGAACGGCTCCCCGATCGCGGACAGCAAGCAGGGCACGCTCGGCGACTTCATCTCCGACCCGTCCACCGGTCCGTGCATCCCGGCCGGCGTTTCGTTCGACGTGCAGGGCTTCTACCTCGACAACTGCGACCTGAATAAGATCGGCCACGGAAAGGTCAAGGCGACGAACGCTGTGACGGTCAACATCACGACCGACGCGAGTTGCAATCCGTGCGTCTGCTTCGGTCAGGCGGATGACGGTTCGATGGACGGCACGATCTGGAAGGTCCAGAACCCGGCCGGCTCGCAGGACTATTTCAACGTCAATATTGGCACGATGATCGACCCGAACACGGGCGGCACCTGCGCGGTCACTAATGTTCTGTCGGTGCAGGCCGCGTCGTGGGACTTCTGCGGCACGGGCACCTCGACCGGCCCGTCGTGGACGTCGGTCGGTCTCTACGAGGCGAGCACGGTTGATGTGGGCGCGCCGGATTTCGCGAACGTGGTGGCGACGTCGACGGTCCTGTCGATGGCGGTCAACTCGGCGGACTTCAGCTATCCGGCCACGACGTATGACTTCCCGGACGTTGCGACGTCGACCTCGACCGCTCTGTCGGGCTTGGCCAACGGCCATGTTGCGATGCAGTGGGCGAGTGGCGACACGTGCACCTGGATCGGGTCAGACACGGATGGCGCGGATGACGCCGGTCCGCTCGACACTTGCACGACGATCCCGAACACCTCGAGCTACTTTACGCAAGATGGTTTCGCGACGCCGGCGATCGCGTTCACGGGCGCGAACTGGATGATGCGGGTCGAGTGGAACTGACCTAGTCAGTTTCGCGGCCTGGGTTTGACCTCTCTTCGGAGAGGAAAGACTGCAAGTTGGCAGGGGGCGGTGCGCAAGCGCCGCCCCCTGTTTGCTTTTGCGTCGGGCCCGCAAGGCCGGCATCGTTGCCGACTCTGCGAGAACACTGATGGATCGCTTCCAACTCTGAAGGCGGAAGTGCAGTCATGATCAGTTCGACGGCCGAACTCAATCGATCGCGCAAGTTCCGCCGACGGTTTCTCGGTCACTCGGGAGGTTGTGAAGGGTGCGTAGAAGAGGAGACGCTTCGATGAGAACAACTTGGCGGCTGGCGACTGTGATTGGCGTGTTCTTGGCAACGGCCTGCGGGACGCCGACACAGAGGATCGATCCAGATCAGGACGATGCGATCGGTGGCACCGGCATCGACTCAGCCGATGTCCGCGCGACTGCCGACAAAATCGCGCGATCCGTGCTCGCGATGGATCGCGTCTTCGCGCGCGGGACGCCGTACGTGGTCGTGCAAGACCCGAAGAACGAGACGCGATTCCCGATCAATGACTCGATCATCGTCGACGAGATCATGACGGTTCTGATCCAGAATTCTGGTGGGCGGGTCCAATTCATCGATCGCGAGAATTGGGAAGCGATCCAGCGCGAACGTCAGTTGAAGCGATCCGGAGCGGTCAGCGTGCCGACGGACGGGAGTGGCCAACCGAACCTTGCTGCCGCCCCGCTTGGCACGGACCTTTTCTTGTTCGGCACGCTCAAGTCGATCAGCAAGAGTGATGGCACCCTCGATTCCGACTACATCGTCGCAACATTCCGACTGACGGATGCGGAGACGGGGGCGGTGCTCTGGCAGGATGATCACAAGTGGAAGAAGCTCGGCGAGAAGGGCGTGATTTACCGCTGAGCACGACGGCGACCGGATCGAGCGCTAGGGGACGAATGTGGTACGGCTGGCGGCAGCTCTGCTGGTGGCGATATTGGCGGCAGCTTGTGCTTCACCCGGGTCGGAACCGGCTGGGCGCGCTTGGTACTCGGGCGACCCGATCCGCGCGCGCGCCGAGCTCGACCAGCGACTCGCTGACGATTCCGATAGCCGCGCGCTCTACTTGAATGAGCTCGGGGTCCTCGATCTCGAAGCTCGCGACCTTGGCGCTGCGTCGCGACGCTTCGAGGAAGCTTGGTATTTGATGGAGTCGCTTTCGGCCGACGGCGCCGACACGGTTGGCGCGATCATCGGATCGGAGGCGTCGAAGCAGTGGCGAGGCGATCCTTACGAGCGGGCGATGAACTCGTACTACCTCGGCATCGTCAACTATCTGCGCGGCGTGCATGACAATGCGTTGGCGGGGTTCAAGAACGCGATTTTTGTCGACTCGAGTCGCGGCGACGACAGATTCGACTGCGACTTCCCGCCCGCGCTTTTCCTCGAAGGACTGAGTTACCGTCAAATTGGCGAGTCTGAGATGGCGGCTCGCAGCTTCGCGGCAGCCCGCGATTTGCAGCCTTTCTGCAACGCGTTCTCTGCCGCAAACGATGGAAACGTGGTGGTGCTGATCGATGTCGGGCGTGGCCCGACGAAGGTGAACGCGGGCGCGCACGGCGAACTGACGCGCTTCGTCGCGCACGCAGAAGTTCCGACTGCCATCGAGATCTTGGCCGACGACGCGCTGTTGGGGCGTGCCGATAGGGCGGGTGACGTGTACGTTCAGGCGACGACCCGCGGTGGGCGCGCGTTCGATTCGGTGCTCGAGACCAAGTCAGCGGTGAAATCGGGGATGGGCGCTGCGGGTGTCGGCGCGCTGGTCCTGGCCGACGACATGTCGCGCAAGCACCAGAATGGGATGCTCGTCGTCGGTGTGGCGCTACTGCTCACGTCTCTCGCCGTTCGCGCAGAAGCCGACACGCGGCACTGGACGAGCCTCCCGCATGAAGTGCAACTCTTCCGCAGTGCACTGACTCCAGGCGTGCATCGGATCGAGGTCCGGCCATCTTCAGGATGGAGGGTCGCTGGTCCGGTGATCCAGGAGATCACGGTTCCGCCCCAAGGTGACGTGCTGGTCTATCAGCGTGTCCTTCGATGAGGTGCTGACCATGAAATACGCAGTGGTGTTCGCTCTTTGCCTGCTCTCCGCCTGTGGAGGCCCCCCGTTTCAGGCGCAGGAGAAACCAGCGGATCGCGTCTCCGCCGTCGATGCAACGACGCTGGTTGTGATGGACGACGAAGTGAAATGGGCGCTCGAGCTCCAGGACCACCGTGCCCAGAAGCTCGCAGATGGCCGGCTGCGGGCGCAGCTCCGGTTGGTCAACAAGACCGCGAGTGATCTGCATGTTCAGATGGCGTGGACGTTCAAAGACGACGCCAACTTCGCCGTCGAGCGCGAGACGCCGTTCGAGCACGTCCTGATTTCGGGCGGGCAGTCGAAGGACTTCGCGTGTGAGTCGTTGTCGAATGCGGCGACCCGCTTCCACGTTCAAGTAAGGACGGCGAAAGCCGGAGAGAAGTGATCGCGAGGCGATTGCGCGGGAGTTGACGATGGCGCAAGTCATGATTCGCGGATGGTGTGCGCTGGTACTTGCCGCCGCGGTCGGTTGCAAGTCGACGACCATCACGCGGTTGCCTGCCGGCGTTGAGGAAACACCGACGGTGATCGCGCCCGCGCCGAAGTTCGCGCCGGCACCCGCGCCGCAACGGATGGTCGATCCCGTCGTTTCGCCCGCCGATCGCGACGTGGCTCCTTCGATCACTGAGGAACAGCGGACCGCGGCGTTCAGGAACTGGGTCGGGGACCGTCGTTCCTACACGCCGCCGGCGCCCGAACTGCGCCTGCCGCTCGAGTCGTCGTCGCGCGTCGTCGAGCGTGAGGTCCGCTACGTTTCGACAGGCCACTTCCATACGTCGCGCTGTACGCCGGGTTATGCGCTCGGGCGGGTGGCGGTCTATACCGGAGTCGGCGCTGTCATTGGCCAGCAGTTCCATGATCGCGGCCGAGGTGCCGCAATCGGCGCAGGGCTCGCACTGCTCACTGGACCGTGGTGGTTCGGTTGGAGTTGCTGGTGCGACGGCTGAGTTTGGCGCGTCAGCGCCGGTCTTCACCGGCCGCGTCGTCGTCACCTTCGGGGATCTGGACATAACCGCCGAGTCCGAAGACGTCGAACCGGTCGGCGCGTGTTGATTCCTCGGTAGGTCCTCGTCGCGCTGCTTCGCGCCGATCGCGCGCATCTTCGCGTTGCCCGTCGATCGCATCGAGCAATTCCGCCGCAGCCTCTTCTTCTTCGGGTGTCCCAAGAGTCAGGTCGCGCGTCTGTCGCGGGTCAGCAACCGTGTTGAAGGTCATTCGGCGACCGCGCGCGCGCGGGTGTCCGCTTTTCGCGATCGCCGAAGCCGCGCGTTCGTCGCGAGCATCGAGCCCTACCCGAGAGCCTTCGCGGCGCAGCGACCAGCGATTCCTAGGCTCAAGGTCAATCTCGGCGACGATTGGGCGTTGCGGCAGCGCGCCTCCTTCGATCAATGCGAGCAGAGACCGTCCGTCCTGCGGGTGCGTGGCCGCGAGGCCGAACAGCTCGACCAACGTCGGTGAGACGTCGAGCAGGGAGACCGGCGCGTCGATTTCTCGCGGAAGCGACCCAGGCACCCGCATCAGCAGTGGCACCCGCACCATCTCCTCGTACAGCGTCCTTCCGTGATTGACGCCGCCGTGGTCGAGGAACTCCTCGCCGTGGTCAGAAACGACCACCACGACCGTCCGCTCGTCGAGCGCGGTCTGGCGTAGGACCTCGAGCAACTCGCCGATGCGGGCGTCCGCTTCGCGGAGCGTCGCGTCGTAGGCGTCGATGTAGCGCTGCATGTCGGCGGCAGTCGGTTTCGCAGTGAGCGTGAGGTCGCGGACGAATCTCAGATCACCGCGCGCAAGGTTGCTCTGGCAGCTGGAGAGGAACCGTGCTTCGTGCTCCGGCGACGCAACGTACTCGTGCGCGATGTAGGTGTGTAGGAACAAGAAGAAAGGGGCGTCGGCGTGCGTTCGAATCCAATTGAGAGCATGCTCCCACGGCCGCTGTCGCCGGTAGCGCTCATTGAATCCTGGGTCGCCTGGGCGCGGCAGTTTTCGGGCGCGATCCGTATCGAGCGGCAACGCCAAGTCGGTCATGTCGTAGCGATCGAACCCTTGCGCGAACCCGAAGTTCGCACGCAGATAAACGCCGCCGGTGAACGCGGCCGTCAGCCAGCCGGCATCACGCAGTTGCACCGCGAGCAGATCGGATCGATCGCTGCGGATCCGATTGCGACCCGCGCTCTCGGAGTGCGCGCCATGGCGTGTCGGATGTTGGCCAGTGAAAAGGGATGCATGCGCGGGCAACGTGTAAGAGGAAGTGCTCGAAGCACAGCGGAACCATGCCGACTCGGCGGCGAGTTGATCGAGAAACGGAGTCGTTGGGCGAGGGTATCCATGAGCGCTTAGATGGTCGGCACGGACGGTGTCGAGGGACACGATGATGAGGTTGCGGCGCCCATCGCATCGGCCGCGCCGACGCAGGAGAGGCGCGCCGATCGCCACGATGTCGTCGCAATTGTTCCCCCGGTCGACGGCGAACTCGATCTTCAGCCGCGACGGTCGCTCGACATCGATCGAGGCCGTGCGATCGAACCAGCCAGCGGCGTCGTTTCCGGCAGCGAGGCAGGTCACTTGCTCACTCAGCACCGAACCGTCGATCGAACAACGCAGCGCGACCCTGTAGTCGCAGCGCGCGAAGCTGCGACGGGCCTCATGGACGCGCGCGATACCGTATTCGAGCTGCCACTCGCCCGCCTCTAATTCGATCTCGATCGCGCAGGTTGAAGGCGGCGGCAGCAGGACAGCGTCGCGCTGCTCGAGCAGATGTTCGACCTTGCGCAGCATCGGGCGTGTCCGATCTGGCGGCGCCAGCACACCGAGTTCGGCCGCCAGTGCGTCATCGGACTTCAAGGTCTTTTCATCGCGCGCGCCGGGGAGCGTGTCGAGCGCCAGCCGTTCGCGCAACGGCAGTTCCTCGATCCGGACGCTTTCGAGGTCGACGGCCGCCGCGCAGCTGCCATCGCCGGCGCCGAAGAGCAGCGTGAGACCTTGCGTTCCCCCTGGTGTCGCCAACGTCACGACGAGGTCGTGAAACTCGCCGTCGGAAGGTGCGGCAGCACTTCCGAGCAGTGGCTCCTCGAGGATCTGCACGCTCGGGTCGAGCGCGATCTCGAGGTACGAACGGCTGGCGAGCTCGCGCTCGAGCCGGATCGCATGCAGCGTCGGTTGCACATAGAGACGCGACATCGCCCGATCGCTCGGTGGTTCGGCTGCGCCTGGCGGAGTGGGAGCGCGCCGCACTCGTGCGACGACCCGTAGGAGACGCTGTGCCGCCATCGGCAGCGCCGTGATCAAGGCGCCGCGTGCGGTCGGAAAGCGCGTCGCGTGGCGGTCGGCGACAGCGGCACTGAGCGGTCTGGGGCGCCAAGCGTCGTCGCCACCGCCGCCGTGGGCGAGACGAGCCTGCTCATCGAGGATGAGCCAGCCGGAGTTACCGCGGTCGAAATGCCAGCTGCGCAGTGTTTCGGCGCGCGTCTCTGCCGGCTCTGACGTCCACCGCAACGCCAGCGGATCGTCCAGAGCCTTCTCCCACAACCGAATCGGCATCGGTGCCTGAGTTACTCGCGCGCGCCAACCAACCGCCGCCACCACCGCCACTGAAAGCAGCAGCGTTGAGCCAACAGCGGCGAAACCGACGCGGCGCGCGGGCGAGAGTGTCGCGTTTCGCATCAACGTCGCTCAGGGGTGAGGAACGGCGCTTCAGCGAGAGCATGGACCAGGTCGGAGAATCGCAACGCCTGTTCGCGCGGGAGCTCGCGGGTGCCGGCCAGATCGCGATGCTCGCCCGGATCGGCAGCCAGGTCGAAGAAGCGGGCGGCGAGGTCGTCCGGAAGCTCGGCGCAACTCTGCAGATAGCCGAGAGCCTGCAGCACTTGAAGGTTCGCCGACGAGAGCGGCGTCGCCTCGCCGCCGCCAACCTGCTCCGTCACGATCAGTTTCCCGTCGCGGCGTCGCGCCGCGCGAAGCGTCGGACCCGCCGACAGTCCGCCGGTGCCTTCATGGAGCGTGACGCGTCGCGCCAGGAAACCAGGTGCCAGTAGATCGTCGCCGCGCATACGCGGGTCGATCGGAAGTCGCATCGCCGCGAGCAAGGTTGGCGCGACATCGATGTGCTCGACCGGGTCGTCGACATCGCGCGCCACCACCCCCGGCACATGGATCAGCAACGGCACGCGCAGGATCTCGTCGAACAACGAGTGCGCGTGCGACAGGTCGCCATGCTCGAAGAACTCCTCGCCATGGTCGGAAGTGACGACCACGATCGTTCGTTCGGCGAGTCCGAGGCGATCGATCTCATCAAGAATCCTGCCGACCTCGCGATCGGCCTGAACGACGGTCGCGTCGTAGAGCGCCTCGAACATCGGCAGATCCCGGTCCGGGACGAACTCCTGTGCTCCCTCGCCGATGAAAGAGAAACGTGTCTCGCCGCGCCCTTCAGGACTCTCGAGGTGGGTCGTGTTGAGCTTCGACAGGTGCGGTGCAGGCCCGTGGAGTCGGAGCGGCGTCGGCGGGAGACCACGCGTGAACTCGGCACGCAGTTCCGGCTCGGGCTGGTAGTTGTGCGTGAGATACGAATGCAGGAACAGCACGAACGGCGCACCACCGTGAGTGCGGAGCCACGGCAGCACGTCGGTATCGAGCCGTCGCGCGGCAGCGAGCTCACGGTTGTAGGCGGCGCGTTGCTGCAACGGAGCGATATCGCGCAGTCGGTCGTCGGGCGACAGCAGCGCATCGATCTCGCCGTAGCGGTCGAAACCCGTGTCGATGCCGCAGAACTCGGCGTTCAGCATCCCGCCCGATGTGAACGCGGCGGCCGCGTAGCCGTGGCGAGCGGCGATGCGGACGAGACTCTCGGAGCGCGTCCAATCGAGCGCGTCGAAGACGGTCAGCACCCCATGCTCGCCCGGCCTTTGCGACGTGAAGAGCGAAACATGCGACGGCAAAGTGTAGGAGGCGTTGGCGAGCGCAGTCCGGAAGCGCACCGAACGCGCGGCGAGGTCGTCAAGGCGCGGCGTGAGCGAGCGTCCGTTGCGCTTCCGTCCGAGCCGATCAGCCCGCAGCGTGTCGAGTGAGATCAGCACGACGTTCCTCGGCACGACTTCACCCGGCGATGCCACCGCGGCCGGCGCCGCTGCAGGATCGGATGCGTACAGCAGCGGATCGCTGATCGCGAGCAGCGGGCTTGCGCGATCGGTCGCTCCCGCAAGCTCGATCTGGAGCACGCACGGCCCGCCCTGCGCTGGGAGCGGCAACGTCACGTCCCGGAACCCGTCCGGGTGGTCGAATTCGAGCTCGAGTTCATGCTCTGCGACCGCGCCGTTCCAACGCACGATCGCGCGTTCTCGCCGCGTTCCGCGGACGCAGAGCCGCTCCTCCCGCACGAGCGCGAGGCCGAGTTCGACGCGACCGCCGTGACCCGGCGGAGCGATGAACTCGCAGCGCGCCACGCCGCCGCGTGTGAGCAGCAGCGCCCGGCGCGACTCCCACTCGCAGCGCACCTTGGTAATCGGCAACGACGAATCGCGATTCTCCCACGGTCGCGGCAGGTCGAAGCTGCCCGGCTCGCCGGGTGACAGCGCAAGCACGTCAGCGGCGGTCAGTTCCTGCACCCGGAAATCGTCGATCCAAGTTGGTCCGTCGATGCTGCCGCACACGGCGAGCCCCAGCGACCGCGTGCGCCAGAGGCTGCTGAACAGGACACTCCACGTGGCCGAACCGTCGGCGGCGACGGTTACCTTCGCCCACAGCGCACGCTCGCGGAGACTCGAGTCCCCGGGTGGAGGCGGTGAAGGGTCCGGGGACGTCGTGACGGGAACGGTGACGAGGCGACTTGCCCATTCGGCGGACGAGACCGACCAATCGGCGACCTCTCGCAATCCCTCGACCCGACCGGGCAACCGAATCTGCTGCAATAGTTCGGTGCTGTTGCGCGTTGCGGAGTGATCGTCAGCAAGGTCGACGATGTAAAGCCGTGGTTCGTCGCGCCGCGCCCCGCTGAGAGTGAAGGTCACGAGATACAGCGTGATCGGCGCTGCTTGGACGACGCGCACCGCCACGCAATCGCGCTGCGACAGCGCGAGTCGGCCGGTCACTGTCGTTGCGATCGCCCCTGCAGACGGAAACTCGGCAACATCCGCCGTCGATCCGGCCAATGTCCCGAACTCGGGAGCGCTGAGCCAGCCGTCGCTCGTCAGCGGGTCGCTGCCATCTGCGCGCGCGTCGAATGTCGACTCGAAAAGCGTCGGTGCGCTCGCAAGGTTGCGCCGATCGAAGTTAGGAGCGCCGCGCACCTGCCAGACCGAACCAGCGTCGTTCGCCCCCGTCAGCAACCGCACGACGCCGCCTCGTGCGGCGACCACGGTCCCGTTCGCCGCCGGATGCGGACTGGTCGAGCCTGCCGTGACGGCGGTCGGTGATTCAGCGCAGGCGAGCACCCCGGCTCCGACCGCCGTCACCACCGAAGCCAAACCGATCCAGCGCCGTTTCGTCGGCCCTTCGAGTCGGTCGACGGTCCCCGGGGACGCACCATGCCTCCCGGGCCGAGTGTCTTCCGAAGGTCCCTGCCGCAAGTTGTTGTCTCGCATGGCCTTCCTTGAGGGATACGGTCGCGGATGTTAGCCCGCTTTTTTTCGGTTGCCCGCGAAGGAAGAAGGCGGGGACGATCGCGTCCAAACGGAGTGTGAACGGAACGATGACGGCACCGATCGAGGATCACGCGCTCGTCCTGGCCGCCCGGCAGGGGTCGCAAGACGCCTATCGGACGATCGTCGAGCGCTACTCGGCCCGGCTTTACGAAGTCGTCCTGCGCATCGTGAAGGAGCGTGCCGACGCCGAGGAAGTGGTGCAGGACGCGTTCTTCCGGGCGTGGCGAAACCTCGACCGCTTCAAGTTCGACTCGGCGCTCTACACTTGGCTCTATCGCATCGCGGTGAACGCGGCGGTTGACTTGGCGAAGAAGCGACGACGCCGCGTCGCGCGATCGCTCGACGCCGGCGAGGTTCCGATGCACGAAGGGCTGCCGGGCAATTCGCCGGAGCCGGATGCGAACCTGCGTCGCTCTGAGGCGATCGAGTGGGTGCGTGCAGCGGTCGCGGCGCTCCCTGAACCGTTCCACTCGATCCTGGTCATGCGTGAGTACGGCGATCTGAGCTACGAGCAGCTCTCTGAAGTGCTCAGCGTGCCGAAGGGAACGGTCGAGTCGCGGCTGTTTCGGGCACGGCAGAAGATGCGTGATTGGTTGCAGTCCAAGCTGGGGCCAGAGGGCCTGGCGGACATGCTGCCGGATGAGGCGTGATGCGATGGACAGCTACCAAAATGACAACCCGCAGGACGACCGCCCTGGCGACGGCGGCGGACACGGCGGCGGACACGGCGACGTGCTGCAGTGGCTTTCGCGCCAACTCGACGGTGAGTTGCCGGCGCGCGAGCAGGTACTGCTGAGCGACCACCTCGATGGCTGTCCGCGTTGCGCCTTGGTGGCGCGCGACTGGCAGGTGGCCCAGCGGTTGATGCGGGACGACGCGATCGCGTCTGCGCGGCGCGCGCCGCTCGGTCTCGCCGATCGCATCGTGGCGCGGCTC
Source organism: Planctomycetota bacterium (assembly GCA_009691715.1). Taxonomy (GTDB): domain Bacteria; phylum Planctomycetota; class B15-G4; order B15-G4; family SIAN01; genus SIAN01. The sequence continues at coordinate 47,879 of SIAN01000011.1, read as the reverse complement.
AAGCCATTGGTGCCAGTCGCCGCGGCACCCGCTGCTCAGCTCGAGCCCGAGGCTGCCGTGGTGCCGCTTCGGGCGCTGCGGCGCAGCGCCATGTTGGCCGCGTCGTGCCTCGCTGCGCTGGCCAGCATCTGGTTCTCGACCGAGCCCGATCAGATGAGCGCGAGCAGCGCTGTGCCGGCGCTCGGCAGCGACGATCCAGCGCTCCAGCGGGTGCTCGATCGCTGGCAGAAGGGGCGCGACGCGGCGCCGAGCTTTTTCGAGATGGCTCTGCCTGCCGGTCGGTGATGGCCACCGGGGCGACGCGGAGGCGCAGGAGGCATCGATGGGTTGGCGAGCGAGTGGTTGGACGGTCGGGCACGCTCTGTTGTGGGCGGCGGTCGGAGCCGGGGGAGTGTTCGCGGCGGAGCGGTGGCGCGGTCGGGTGCCGACGCTCGCCGACCTCGCTGACAAAGCCTCGGCGCGGATGGAAGAGCTCGATCTCACGCCGGAGCAGCGCGCCGAGCTTGGGATGATCCGCTCCCGTTGGCGTGATGCGGTGGTGGCGGAGGAGCAGGGCTGGCAGGCGCGGGTCGCCGCCGCCGCAGCCACCGCCGATCAGCAGATCGAGCGGCTCCTGACCCCCGACCAAGCGCGTTGCTGGCGCGACCGCGCGGTCGGCATCGCAACGAAGTAGGAAACCCGGGACTACAATCGCCGCTCCATGCCGACCCAACTCGCCATTGACTTGAGCCGACTCCGGGTCCGCGCCGTCGAGATCGACGGCAGCGCCAAGAGTCCCCGTGTGAAGAGCTACACGGCGGCGGAGATCGCCACGCCGCCCCCGACGGAGGGAGCCGGAGCGGTTCGGCTGGACTACGTCGAGGCGCTGCAGGCGCTCACGGCGCAGCGACGCCTCACCCGCGATCCGGCCGCGGTCGCGCTGGCGTCACTCGACTGCACCTTCCGCGAGATTGAACTGCCCTTCACGGGCGCCGACCAGATCGATCGAGTCGTGAAGTTCGAGGCGGAAAGCCACCTCCAACTGGTCGACATCGACTCCGTCGTCGTGAGCTACCAATTGCTCGACAGCGACGGACGCGGCGGCTCACGTCTGCTCATCGCCGCCTGCCCGAAGGAGACGATCACCGGTGTGGTCGCCGACTTGGGGAAGGTCGGCATCGATCCGCAGAATGCAGACCTCCACCTCACCTCGCTCTTCGGTGCGCTCCGAGCCACCGGATACGTCGTGGCTCCGGCGCCAGCCGCCGCCGACGCGCCACCGGACCAACGGGCGATCGGCGAGATCGTGCTCGCGCTCGAGTGTGATCCCGACCTCACGCAATTGCTGGTGATGCGTGGCGATCGGTTGATCGCTGCGCGAGCGTTGCGGTTCGGCACGTCGCCGGCGACGCCTCCGCAGATCGGCGCCGGAAGCGCGGAGCTACCGAGCGCCAAGCCCGACGCGAAAACGGACGCACGCGGCGACGTCGACGAGACGCTCGTCGTCGTCGACGATCTTGGCGCCGACGCGTTGAAAGGGACGCGCCGCGGCGCCGACTTCTTCGTGCGCCTCAAGCGCGAGATCTCGCGCACGATGCTCAAGCTGGGGCTGTCGGCTGCGCCGCCGGCGAAGGTCCTGCTCATGGGGCGCGCCGCCCGCGACGTCGAGTTCTGCCACGACCTCGGTCGCGCGCTCGACCTGAACGTCGAGGTGGTGCGGCCGTTCGACCGGGTCGCCCACGACCTTCCGGCCGAGGTTCTCGAAGAGGCCAACGCAGAAGGCGTGGCCGCGCTCGGACTGGCCCTGCGGCTGGTCGGCGACAGCGGCGGCAGCCGCATCGAGTTCCGCCAGGAGGAAGTCCGTTACGCGAAACGCTTCGACCAGGTGAAGGTCGCTCTCGCCTGCATTGCGATCGCCGGCCTGATTTGCATGGCGATCCTCTGCTTCGAGCGAGTGCAGCAGCTCAAGAAACTGGAGACCGAGCTTTACGCCGCGGGTGGTGCCGTGCTGCAGGAGCATCAGCAGTATTCCGCGACCGACGCCCTCTTCAGCGAGGTCAACGGCGGAGGCTCGGTGCTGAAGGCGGCGCAGACCGCGAAGGTCGAGCTCGAACGTCTCTCCAACGAGCTCCGCACGCAACTTGGCCGGTCGAGCACGATCCCGCGCCTCAGCTCGGTGCTCGACTACCTGAACGCGGTGGTGCTCGCGATCGACAAGGACCTGCCGGCGATCGGCCGCCTCCAATTCACCACCATCGACATCGATATCGCTCGCGACAAGCCGACGCTCAAGCTGAGCGGAATGGTCAACACGGCAGAGAACGTCGACGCGCTCGTCCGTGCCGTCCGCGGCTGCGATGCCGTGAAGGTCGTCCAGGAGCCGCCGGTCTCCGGCACCAAGGACAACCGGCTGCAATTCACGAATCTCGAGGTCGAGCTCGTGACCGACTACGACCCGCGCGCGACCAAGGGGAGCGGCAAGTGAAAGAGCTCGATTTCGTCAAGCTCACGCTCTGGCTCTCCTGCCTGCTGATCGTCGCCTGCCTCGGCGGTTGGATCTGGGCGGGGCGCCAGATCGTCAACTTCCAACGCGACATCAAGACCGTCGAGACGTTGTGCGCGGAGGTCGGCGAGGTCACCAAGGACATCAAGGTGCTGCAGGAGGAGAAGAAGAACGACAAGCTCCCGCAGGACAGCGCCGACAAGACCGGGATCATCTCGTACTTCAGCGCGCTCGCGCAACGGAGTCACTTCAACCCTGGGCAGGACTATCTCTGGAAGCCGAAAGAACCTGAACCCAACGTCAAGGGCGGATGGATCGATCAGGCGTACACGATCGACTTCAAGAAGGACAAGCCCAAGCACCGCGAGCAGTTGATGAAGTTCCTCTACAACTGCGAAACGCAGTCGCGGCGCATCAAGTTGCAGAAGGCGCGTCTCTCGCTGTCGGAGGAGAACGCGGCGCAGGACTTCTGGAACGCCGACTCGCTGACTTTCGTGCAGCGCAGCCCCTACAAGAAGAGCGGCAGCTGAGCGACCAGGCGGTGGGTCGACTGCGGGTCATGCGCGGGCTGGTCGTCGGAGCGCTTTCAGTCGTGGCGGGCTGCGCCGCGTTTCCCGCGCCCGGCAATTCGGCGGACCGACTCGGCCAGGATCTCTTCGTGACCGCGACCGCGCCGATCCAGGTGCCGTGGCTCGCGGCGAGGGACGCGTGGGAGTGGAGCGTCGGGCCGGAGCAATCGGGCGCTTGGTTGCCCGTCGCGTTCGTCGGCGGTCTGCTGTTGCACGGCGGCCTCGCGACTCTGCACGCGCTCGATCTTGTGGCGACGCCGATCCACTTCATCGCCGGCAATGGTCCGGCCGAGGTCTACGCCGGCTGCGAACTGCCCCTCGAACGGGGCGTGGCGCCGCTTGGTCCGGCCGCGGGCGAGCTCGCTCTCTACGGCGCTGCTGGCGTGGGCGGCGTCGCGATCGCCTGGTGGTTCGGCGGCACCTACGTGCCTCACCTCTTCGCGCGATTCTGATCCGCACGGAGCGTCGCCTCGACCGCTCCCGTTCGGCTGCGGATCGCGGCGCTGCACCTGCGAACGCCGACCGACTCGCGTGATGAGCAGGCACGTGTTCCTCTCTGGCGTCGCCGACCGGATGCTGGTCCTCATCTGCCGCTCGCCCGGCGCGAAGGGCGTCGCCTCGCGCTATCCTCGCTGCCCCTTCTGATCCCTCGTCGACGTGGGCGGGCGACCCGCGCGACCGAGCAGGGTCGGCAGCGAGGAAGGCCGCCCGCACCCATGGACCAGTCGCGAAAGTCCGCACCCACCGTCCAAGAGCTCTCCATCACCGACGAGCGCACCGGCAAGAGCTACAAGCTCCCGATCGTCGATGGCACGATCCGCGCGATCGACCTGAGACAGATTCGCGTCGATGACCACGACTTCGGCCTGATGGCCTACGACCCGGCGTTCATGAACACCGCGTCGTGTCGTTCGGCGGTCACCTACCTCGATGGCGACGCGGGGATCCTCCGCTATCGCGGTTATCCGATCGAGCAGCTCGCGGAGAAGTGCTCGTTCCTCGAGACGGCGTGGCTGCTCCTCTTCGGCGAGCTGCCGAACAAGTCGCAGCTCGACGCGTGGGAGAAAGAGGTCGGCCTACACACGCTGATCCACGAGAATGTCAAGCAGATCATCGACGCCTACCGCTACGACGCCCACCCGATGGGCATTCTGATCGGCGTCTGCGCGGCGCTCTCGACGCTCTACAAGGACGCGTCGGACGTCAAGAACGCGCAACTGCGCCGCCTGCAGATGGTGCGCCTCATCGGGAAGATGCCGACCATCGCCGCGTTCGCGTACCGTCACAGCCTCGGCCAGCGCGTGACCTACCCTGACAATCGCGCGAGCTACACCGGCAACTTCCTCAAGATGCTGTTCGACATCGGCGGCGAGTGGCAGCCCCATCCGGTGCTCGCGCGGGCGCTCGAGGTCCTCTTCATCCTGCACGCCGACCACGAGCAGAACTGCTCGACCAACGCGATGCGTGCCGTGACCTCGTCGCAGGTCGACCCGTTCTCGGGTGTCGCCGCGGCGACCGCCGCGCTCTACGGCCCGCTGCACGGCGGCGCCAACGAGGCGGTGCTGAAGATGCTGACCGAGATCGGCTCGGTGGCGAAGGTGCCCGACTTCATCAAGTCGGTGAAGGCGGGCGAGCGACGACTGATGGGCTTCGGCCATCGCGTCTACAAGAACTACGACCCGCGCGCGCGCATCATCAAGGAGTGCGCGTACAAGGTGTTCGACGTGACCGGCAAGAACCCGTTGCTCGAGATCGCGCTCGAGCTCGAACGCATCGCGCTGCAGGATGCCTACTTCGTCGACCGCAAGCTCTACCCGAACGTCGACTTCTATTCGGGCCTCATCTACCAGGCGATGGGCTTCCCCACCGAGATGTTCCCGGTGCTCTTCGCCATCCCGCGCACGGCCGGCTGGCTCGCGCAGTGGGAGGAGCAGATGCGCGATCCGGAGACCAAGATCGCGCGTCCCCGCCAGATCTACTGCGGCGCCGCGAAACGCGACGTGACCCCGATGGTCGGTCGCGGCTGAGAAAGGGCGGCCTGCGATGTACCGCTGGGTGATCGCATGGCGATGGCTGCGCAGCCTGCCCATCCTCTGGGTGTCGGTGGTCGGCGTGGCGCTCGGCGTGGCGTCGATCCTGGTGGTCGACTCGATCTTCAACGGCGTCATCGCCGAGCTGACGCGGGTCTGGCGCGGCAGTTCGTCCGACATCACCGTGATGACGTTCCTGCCGCAGGGCGGGCCAAACGGCGCGGTGGTGCCGACCGACGCCGTGTTGCGGACGCTGCTCGGTGTTGACGGCGTGATCGGCGCCGCGCCCCGGCTGGTGCGTCCGTGCCTGCTGCCTCCGGGAATGAAGTTGCCGGAGGTGATCGCAATCGGCTCGGTCTCGCGTCGATCGTTGGTGAACGTGGTCGGCATCGATCCTGAGGCGGAGGCGTCGGTCTCTGACTTGCGCGGGTTCCTGGCCCGCGCACCCGCGGAACGTCGCGTGGCCGATCTCTCGCGCCCGTTCGATCGCGGGGCGCTGCCTGAAGCCGCCGACGCGATCCCGCTGGTGGTGGGGGATCGGTTCGCCACAGCGCTCAATCTCGAGCGCGGTGCGCTGCTCGACTTGATGACGATCCATGACATCGACGAGACGTCCGCGCGCGAGCAGGGGATCGAGCCGCGCGCTGGACGCTTCCGCATCGTCGGCACCTTCCAGACCGATTCTTTCATCGAAGACCTGACCCGCGCCTACGCGCCGCGCGCCGAGCTGATGCGTTTCGCCGAGACCCTCGCAGCGTCGACCGAGATCGCCGTCCGCGCCGCCGACGGCGTCGACCTCACGGCGCTGGTCGCGCGGATCCTCCCGCGAATCGAATCGTTCGGCCTGCACGCCGGCTACGACGCGCCGGTGCGGACGTGGAAGCAGCAGGCAGCCGAGGTGCTCGACGCCATCGACAACCAGCGCCAGGTGCTCGACCTCTGCCTGTTCTGCATCGTCGTGGTCGCCGGCTTCAACCTGCTGGTCTCGCTGCACCTCATGGTCACGGAGAAACTGCGCGACATCGGGACGCTGGCGGCGCTGGGCGGCGGCCCGTTCGGGATCGCGTCGATCTTCACCGCGCTGGGCGTGCTCGTGACGGTGCTCGGTTCGGCGATCGGGCTCGGCGGGGGGCTCTTCCTCGCGCGCCACATCAACGCTGCGCACGAACTGGTCGCCAGCGTGACCGGCCGGCGTCTCTGGGACGAGGAGGTCTACTTCTTCAAGAGCATCCCCGTCGCGTTCGAGCCGCAGGTGATCCGCCTCGCCGTCGCCGGCACGTTCGCCGTCACCCTCCTCTTCTCCTTCCTGGGCTCACTGCGCGTGGCACGTCTCGATCCGGTCGAGACGTTGCGTCACGAGGCATGAGCCGATCTTGCGCCTCTCGGCCATGAGCGTGCCGCCGCCGCCGCCCGCCGACCTGCGCGAACTGCTGTCGCGCTTCGCCGCGATGGGCGATCTCGCCACCGTCGACGTCGAGGTCGACTCGTGCCTCGAAGTGGCCGAGATCCACCGCCGCGTGATCGCCGCCGGCGGACCCGCACTGCTGTTCACGCGAGTCAAAGGCAGCCCGTTCCGGCTGGTAACCAACCTCTACGGGACGGCGCGCCGGGTCGAGGTCGCGTTCGGGCGTCCGCGCGAGCTCGTCACGGAGCTGGTGCGGTTCGCCCAGGACCTTCCGCCACCGACGATCGGGAAGCTCTGGCGCGCGCGCTCACTCTTGAAGCGCGTCGCGCGAATCGGCACCACTTCGTCGCGGCGCGCGCCGATCACCGACGTGGTCGAATCGCCGCGCCTGAACGCTCTGCCGTTCACGCAATCGTGGTCGCAGGACGGCGGCTGCTTCGCGACCCTGCCGCTGGTCTACACCGAGGCGCTCGACGCGAACGGTCGACCGCACGGTCCGGGCAACCTCGGCATCTATCGCATGCAGCGTCACGACGACGAGTCGACCGGCATGCACTGGCAGATCCAGAAGGGCGGCGGCTTCCACCACGACGCTGCCGAGCGGCGTGGCCTCGACCTGCCGGTCACGGTCTTCCTTGGCGGACCGCCCGCGGCATTGCTCGGCGCGCTGGCGCCTCTGCCGGAGAACGTGCCCGAACTGCTGCTGGCGTCGCTACTCCTCGGTCGCCGCCTGCCGATGGTCCGACCTTCCGGCGTGCCGCACGCGCTTCTGGCCGGCGCCGAGATGGCGTTGGTGGGACGCGTCGCGGCCGCTGAGCGGCGACCCGAGGGTCCCTTCGGCGACCACTACGGCTACTACTCGCTGAAGCACGACTTCCCGGTGTTCCGCGTGGAGAAGGTCTTCCGCCGGCGCGACCCGATCGTGCCCGCGACCGTCGTCGGCAAGCCGCGCCAAGAGGACTTCTTCCTCGGCGACTTCCTGCAGGAAATGCTCTCTCCGCTCTTCCCGCTGGTCATGCCGAGCGTGGTCGATCTCTGGTCGTACGGCGAGACCGGCTACCACGCGCTCGCCGCGGCCGTCGTGCGCGACCGCTACAAGCGCGAAGCAATGGTGTCGGCGTTCCGGATCCTGGGCGAGGGGCAGCTCTCGCTCACCAAGTTCCTGTTGCTGACCGATCAGCCGGTCGACCTGCGCGATTTCCGGCAGTTGCTACCGCACGTCCTCGCCCGCGCACGGTTCGAGACCGACCTGTTCGTCTTTCCGAACCTCGCCATGGACACGCTCGACTACACCGGCGCGACGCTCAACCGTGGCAGCAAGGGCGTTCTGCTCGGTCTCGGCGACGCGATCCGCGAGCTGCCACGCGAATGGCGCGGCCCGCTTCCGGCGGGTGCGCGCCGGGTCGCGATGTTCTGTCCCGGGTGCCTCGTCGTCGAGGGACCGACGCACGCGACGGACCGCGTCTTCCCGGAGCGTCTGGCGCGCGACGTCGCGGTGCGCGAGTGGCCGCTCGTGGTGGTAACCGACGATGTCGCCCGCGCGACCGCCAGCGCGGCGAACTTCCTCTGGATGACCTTCACCCGCTTCGATCCGGCGCGCGACCTTTTCGCCGCGGAACACTCTCTGGTCGAACGGCAACTGGTGCGCCGCGCCCCGCTTGTGATCGACGCTCGAATGAAGGCGCACCTTCCGGACGAGTTGTTCTGCGACGACGCGACGCGCGATCTGGTGACCCGGCGCTGGAGCGAATATTTCCCGCGCGGCATGGCGATCGGCGACTCCGATCGCGGCCACCTCGACCCGCCGCGACCGGTGGAGTGAACGGGTGGGGGACGAAGCGGGAGAACTTCCGCGCGAAGGGGCGGGTGAACCGTCCCGCGCTGCCGATGCCGCAGATTTCGAACGAGCGGCCGCTGGCTCGCTGGGTCGCCGATTCGCGCCGCCCGAGGGCCGCTGCGAGATCTGCGGCTTTTCGCAACTCGATCGGCACTGCAAAGTGGTCTGTCCGCATTGCGGCTTCGTGCGCGACTGTTCCGATCCCTGAGCCTCGACGACCGATTTCTGCCGGCGTCCGCCTGGCCTTCTCGGCTACCCTCTTCCGCCAAGTTCCCTTCAGAATCAGCCGCCTTGGAGCTCCCGTGCCCGTTCGTCCTGCTGTCGGAGCCCCCCCGCGTCTGTCGCCGCCGATGGTCAACTTGCCGCGTCCGCGCCATAGCGCGATCGCCGAGCCTTGGAAGAAGCCGTTCTGGTGGTGCGCACCGGGCGATCGGAGTACGTTCGCCTGGATCGTCATCCTCCACTTGTCGGTGCTGTTGGCACCGTTCGTCACTGAGCGTCCATCGCCGGCGCTGCTGCTCACGGCGTTCGGGCTCTGCGCGCTCGGCGGGCTTGGCACAACCGTGGCGTTCCATCGCGCGCTCGCTCATGGTGCGGCGCGCCTCCATTGGTCGGTCGAGACGCCGCTGATCCTGGCGGCGATGCTCAACGGCTCGGGCACGCCGCTCACCTGGGTGGCAAATCACCGACTGCACCACGCCGTGAGCGACACCGACGAGGACATCTCCGCTCCGTCGCGCGGCGGATTCTGGTGGGCCCACCTGCGCTGGCTCTGGCAGGCAGGGCAGGCGCCGACCGAGCGTTACTGCGGAACGCTGCTGCGGCCGCGCTACCAGTTCTGGGCGCGCCTGCAGGAACCGTTGTTGGTGATCTCGTTCTTCGGTCCGCTGCTGATCTCGCCGACCGCGTGGTTCTGGCTCGGGCCGGCGCGGTTGCTGCTCGGCCTCCATCTCCAGTGCACGATCAACAGCATCAGCCACTTGGGTGACGCGGCGTCCGCCGGCGGCAGCAGCAAGAACGTCGCGTGGCTCGCGCCGTTCCACTTCCTGCAGGGCGAGAACTGGCACAAGAACCACCACGACGATCCGTCCGACGCGCGCATCGGCCGCAAGCCCTGGGAGATCGACGTCGGCTGGTGGACGCTGGCGCTGTTCCGGAAGTTCGGTCTCGCGACCGCGGTCCAGCGCTCCCGCAGCGCGAACTGAGCGCGTTCGCAGGCTGAACAGGCGGTGTCAAGCGCGGGAGTTCGATAGCGCCGCGCGTTTCTCGAACGTGGCATCGTCGCCATAAAAAAGGGCTTGCCCCCTCATTTCCTACTTTCGCACCTCCTTCGGCGTCTGCCCGATCACGGAGGTGAAGTAGGCCCCGAATGCCCGACGTGCTGTTGCGCTCGCTGCGATGCTCTTGGCCCTGTTCGCCGGCGCGTATTTCGGCATGCCAAGAAAGCCAAACGCCCGCGCAAGTCGGTTCGAGTCATTGACCGGAGTGATGTACGTTCCACCGACGGTCGTCGCGATGCTGGAACGATCTTGGTCCGCGTGCATGACGAGCACGACGTTCCGATTCCCGGAGCGAGCGTGCTCGTGTCGCAGATCTACGCCAGAATCTTGGACCCGGACTCTGAAGGTCAGAAGACCGACGCCAACGACTGCACGGTCATCGATTCGAAGGTTGTCGTCGGCTCGTCGCAGGCGTGGATTCTCGCCAGTCACTCGAGCGATGCGTCGAGCATCGTCGAACCCCGAGACGAGCGCTGGACAGCACTGGACAGTGCTGTCGAGCCATTCGAGATCCAGGTCCAGCTGACCGCGCCACTGTTGTTGAGGGTCGAGGTTGCCGACCGGCGCGGTCATCGGGTCGCTGGCGCCAGCGTCTCGGCCTATGCAACGCGCGGACGCGAAGCCGAACTGTTCGTCGGACGCGAAGTGCAGCATTCACTGCCGCGAGACCTCCTCGCTCCGATCGGCATCACGGATCCGTCCGGCGCGACGTTGCTTTCGCTCTCCAGAGCGATTGCCTACGAGGTCGTTGCCTGCAAGCTCGGATTCTCCGAATCCTCGCTCTACCTCGACCCAACTCTGACTTCGATCGATCGCGTGACGATCACACTGGACGCATTCGTTGCCGCCGGCATCAAGGTCCCGGAGTTCGACGGGGAGGCCCCGACCATCGGTTCCTACTCGGAACGCGAGGGGTTGGGAGACGGAATCAACGGCGTTCGACGCGCGGATCTCGACAACGCGACGCAGCGACGGCTCGTGAAGTCCGTCGAGGGCCGCATCGGCATCATCAACATCCAATGGCACTTCGGCATCGAATCGGATCCAAGCTCCTATCCGATCAGTGTTCCCATCGGATTCCGTGCGCTCCCGTGCGACCCCTTCTTCAAGGGTGACCTCAAGTTCAAACTGCTCGAGGAGATCGCAGCTTCGGATGTGCTCTGTCCGCCGGAGACCCGGTGCGAGAGACTCGAGGATGTAACCACCCGGTTCATCGACGAGAACTCCAACCCGACGCTTCCGGATGATGCTCTGTAGATGCTCGTTGACGCTTCTCGGAAGCACCGGCAGAGCCCATTGCTGCTCGCGTCTGAGAATCGACCGTCGCCTGACGGATCGAGCGACCGCTACCGATTCCGCGTTCCGGCGGGACGGTATTCCGTGGTACCCCAGGTCGGGATGGCGAAAACGCAACCCGTGATCCTGGAGGAGACAAAGGTCGTCGTCGAACCGGGCGCGGGTGCGAACGTGACGATTCGCGCTCGGACCGCGACCACTGGCATCCTGAAGATCCGAGCCGTCGACGAAGTCGGCCGCGTGCTTCGCTTTGGTCGTGTCGTCGTCGTGTCGTCGTCGTGTCGCGATTTGGCGGTGTGCTGGCTGACGCCGATCCGACGGAAGAAGAGTATCGGTTCAGCGCTGTCCCCGGTGACTATCAGGTGCGTTGGGCGACGACGGGCAAGGGGTCGTCCGATCTGCACAAGGTGTCGATCAAACAGCCCGGTGAGGTCATCGAACTGTTGCTCACCGTGAAAGAGAACAATGAAGGCGACTCCAGTGAGGAGTAGCTCAGAATCAGGAGTTTGAGAGGAGAAGCTCGATGGGTTTCATGCAATTGATCTTGTCCGCAATGGGTCTCGCGACGATGTTCACTGCCGGACATGCGGCAGTCGCGCTCGCCTTCGATTCTTCGGAATCGTCGGCGTGCTGCTCTGAGTCGACGATGCATCCAAATCAGACGACCCCCACAGGACAGTTGGGCTGCAGCGGTGCATAAAATGATCCGCCGGCATGCAGAGAGTTGCAGTGGAGTTTCACGAGCGGCCAGACCTGTCAGTCGTGCTCGTTCCTCTTCCCGATACCGGCGGGGATCGACGAGCCGAGCGAGGTGTGCTGCACGCCGCTGTCGTGCTACAACCCCGCGACGAGCAAGTGGGAGGCCGGGTGCAACTCGGGTGCTGCGTGCCCGACCGGGAAGTCCTGCAAGGCCAATCGTCACTCCCCGAGCAAGTGCGCTTGCGAATGATCGTGACTCGTGCCGCCTCCTTGTCGTGAATCTTCGGCACGGCTTGGTGGACGAAGGGGCGGCACGGTTCGAGGCGCCGAGCGGTCTTGAGGAGCGGGCATGTCGAGGCTGGCCGGTTTCTTGCGGCTTTCGCTGGCGTCCATTTGGGCTTCGCTCGGAATGCTCAAGGTCGTCGCATACCTCCGCGACGGCGAGGTGTCGTGGTCGATCGCGATCGCCTTCGCCGAACTGGCGATCGGATGCGCGCTTTAGTTTCCGGTCGCCGCTCGATCTTCGCTCGTCGCGAGCGTCGCACTTTCCGCCTTGTTGATCGCGGCCACGTTCCTGCCCGCGTCGCAGTTCGCCGAACTCGACGGTGGCTGCGACTGCCTCGGCAGCTTCAAGTCGTCCGTCCCGGTTCGCCGCTTCATTGCGGTCGCACTGCTGTCGCTCAGCACCGGTCTCGCGTGGCGCGGCCGATTGGCGGCGCCGGACGGCGAATCTTCGGCAAAGCCTGCGGCAGTGCACCCGCCGAGCTGAATCCGTCTCGGGATTGGATCAGACGCTGCCGCTCTCGCCGAACAATGACGGCCCGCCCTGCGCGGCGCGCGCGGTCTTCGACGTTGTCGCAGGCGTCTCGCCCTGCGCGATTTGCTTCAGCTCAGCGAGGCGCGTGATCGCCTGCAGTGGCGTGAGCCGGTCGACATCGAGCCGGCGCAGTTCGCGGGCGACGCGATCGGCGGCGCGATCGTCTGCGATCGGCACGCTGCCGCTCGCGCCTTCGGCCACGGCGAGCTTCGTCCGCCGCTCGACCTCGGGCGTCAGCCGTTCGAGGTCGGCGAGGAGCAGCTTGGCGCGGTCGATGACGCTGGTCGGCAGACCGGCCAGTCGCGCGACGTGGAGCCCGTAGCTGCGATCCGTGCCGCCGGCGACGATCCGATGCAGGAACAGGATTTCGTCGCCCCATTCGCGGACCGCGACCGACAGGTTGACGACCGACGGCAGCTCTTCCGCCAGCTGCGTCAGCTGGTGGTAGTGGGTGGCGAAGAACGTCCGGCAGCGCACCTTTTCGGCCAAGTGCTCGCAGAGCGCTCGCGCGAGCGACATGCCGTCGAAGGTGCCGGTGCCCCGTCCGACCTCGTCGAGGATCACCAGGCTCCGATCGGTGGCGTGGTGCAGGACGTTCGCTGTCTCCGCCATCTCGACCATGAAGGTCGACGCTCCGCGCGACAGGTCGTCGCTCGCGCCGACCCGCGTGAAGATGCGGTCGACCGCCCCAACGCGGGCGCGCCGCGCTGGCACGAACGACCCCGCCTGGGCCAAGAGCACGATCAGCGCGTTCTGCCGGAGCCAAGTCGACTTGCCGGCCATGTTCGGGCCGGTGATGAGCGCGAAGCAAGCGCGATCGACGCCGAGGCGGGTGTCGTTCGCCACGAAGCTTCCGGGTGGCAGCGTCGCCGCCAGCACCGGGTGGCGCCCCTCGTCGATCTCGAGCCCGCGCGAGTCGTCGACCAGCGGGCGGATGTAGTTGTGCTCGCGCGCCGCTTCGGCGAAGCCCTGCAGACAATCGAGTTCCGCCAGCGCGGCCGCGAGTTCCTGCAGTGGTCGGATCGACCGGGCCGCGTCGCTGCGAACCTGCTCGAACAGCTCGAACTCGAGGCGCACGGAGCGCTCCTCGGCCGAGAACACCCTGGTCTCCAGCTCCTTCAGCTCCGGCGTGATGTAGCGCTCGGCGTTCTTCAACGTCTGCTTGCGGATGTAGTCGGCGGGGACGCGATCGCGCTGCGCATGGGTGATTTCGAGGTAGTAGCCGAAGACCGAATTGAATCCGACCTTCAACGACGGGATCTGCGTGCGCTCGATCTCGCGCCGCTGCAGGTCGGCGAGGATCGACTGCACGTCGAATCGCAGCTTGCGCAGCAGGTCGAGCTCGGCATGGAAGCCGTTCCGGATGAATCCACCGTCCTTGGTGGCGAGCGGCGGCGCTTCGTCGATCGCGCGCTCGAGCAGCGCGAGCAGGTCGGCCGGAGCGACCAATCGCACGCCGAGCGACTGGAGCAGCGCCGCGGCGGCGCCGTCCGTTCCGGCTCGCACTGCCGGCAGGCGGCGCAGCGTGTCGCGCAGTTGCGCCAGATCGCGCGGGCTGCCGCGATTGGCGGCGAGGCGTGCGACGATGCGTTCGAGGTCGAAGATCCCTTCGAGCTCGCGGCGGAGCGATTCGCGGCGGAGCGGTTCACGTGCAGTGGCGTCGCCGGCGAGCTCGCCGACCGCGTCATGACGCGCGGCGATCGCATGGGGATCGGTGAGCGGCGCGGCGAGCCAGTCGCGCAGCAGGCGCGCACCGGCCGCCGTCTTGGTGCGATCGACGACCGCCAACAGCGACCCCTCGCGCCGCCGCTCGCGCGTGGTCTCGAACAGCTCGAGCGCCTGCACCGCCGCGCGATCGAGTCGCATCGCGCCTTCGTCGACGCGACGGCGCAGCCGCGAAACGTGGTCGATTGCGCCGCGTTGCGTCTCGCGCGCATAGGCAAGGAGCGCTGCGGCCGGTCCCACGATCGGATCGCCCTGCTCGAGGCCGAAACCGGCGAGATCGCCGACGTTCCACTGCTCGCACAGGGCGCGCTGACCGAGGTCCTGCGCGAAATCGTGATCGGGCCGCCACGCCAGGACTGGCCCTTCGTCGCGTCGGCCCGCGAGGAAGCCAAGCTCAGCGGGCAGCCGCTCCTTGAAGCGCAGCGGAAGCAGCAGCTCGGCGGGGGCGATCCGATCGAGCTCGTCGTGAATTCGCTCGGCGGGAAAGCTCGCCGCCTCGAACCGACCGGTCGACAGGTCGAGCCACGCCAGCGCCGCGATCGGCGGCTTCACCCGCGAATCGAGATCGAGCGCTGCCAGGTAGTTGTGCCGCCCGCTCTCGAGCAGCGACTCCTCGAGGATCGTGCCCGGCGTCACGATGCGCGTGACCGCGCGTTCGACCAGCCCCTTCGCCTGCTTCGGGTCCTCGATCTGATCGCAGACGACGACGGTGTGGCCGGCTTGGATCAGGCGTCGCAGATAGGAGTCGACCGTTCGGACGGGCACGCCCGCCATCGGCAGGTCCTGTTCCTTGCTGCGTGACGTGAGTGCGATGCCGAGCACCCGCGAGGCGACCTTCGCGTCCTCGAAGAAGAGCTCGAAGAAGTCGCCCATGCGGAAGAACAGCAGCGCTTCGGGGTGCTGTCGCTTCACCCCGAAGTACTGCTGCAGCATCGGCGACGTGCGGCCCCCCGCGAGGACGTCGTCGCTTGGCGCTTTCCCCGCGGCCGCCTCGGTCATCGAGCCAGCTCGGTCATTGCGCCAGCTCGATCCCGATCGGCGGCGTGGCGTGATCGCTCGGGCCGAGCGTGACCGCGGCGAGGTTCAACGTCAGGCCGGCGAAGGCTGGATCGGTCCCCGGGTCGAGATCGAGCGTCGCGGTCGCGCGGCCGGCCGCATCGAGTTGACCGAGGAATCCGGGCAGGAACGGCAGGAACTCGATCCCGAGATGGGTGATCACGTCGAAGTTGAGGTCGACGTGGGTCTTGCCGAGGTTGAAACCGGGAGCCGTCCCCGAGACGCTGGCCAGCACGACGTAGGTCCGGCCAGACCAGGCGGGCCCGAGGTTCAATTGGATGTGAGACGTGCCACCCGCGGCGAGCGACAGCACGCCGGCGTCGCGCCAGAGCTCGGGTTCGGTGCCAGGAACGATGCTGTAGAGCTCGACGTCGTCGACGTTCCAGCCGCCGAACTGCAGGCCGCCGTCGCTGATCATCTTGAAGCGCACCGTCACGACGGCGGAATTGTCGGCGACCGCCGAGATGTCGAGATCGTGCAGTTCCCAAGCGTCGTCGATCAGATGATCGTTGCCGCTGCCGATCGGGTTGTTCCATTGCAGGATGGAGCTGACGAGGATCGTCGACTTGTCGTAGAAGCCGTCCTCGACTCCGAGCCAGCGCGCGTAGCGCAGGTGGACGTTGGTGTGCCCGGTCGCGTTGATGGTGGGCGCCAGCAGGTAGCAGTTCGCGTTCGCGCGGTATTCGCCGTTGAAGCCACTGCCCCCGAGGTCCGTGCCGTAGCAGTTGGCGCCCGCGTAGGCCGCCGTCGGATCGGTGCTCTTGCCGGCCGGCGTGCCGAGCTGCCAGTCGTCGTTCGTCCCGCCGTGGGTCCATCCGACCGCGCCGCTCTCGAAGTTCTCGAACCAGAAGGTCTGGCGCTGGCCGACGAGGAACGAGAGTGCGCCGCTCGACGGGTGGCGTTCGGTGTTGCCGGCGCTGTCGGTCGCGAGGAGCCAGTAGCTCACCGTCGCGCCCGAGGTCTGCGCCGGGATCTCGCCAAGCCACTCGCCGGCAACGCCGCCCTGCACCATTGCGACGGTTGTGTCGCCGAGGCCGGCGTCCCAATGCAGCTCACAGGCGGAGGCGATCGCAGCGGTGTTCGCGGTCACGGTGGCGCGAGCGATGTAGGGATTCCAGGAGTCGCTGCTGTCGGGCAGCGCGACATGGCTGATGCTGAGGTCGATCGGCTCGGCGTAGCTGGCGAGGCCGGCGGCCACCGACTGCGTCATCAGCGCAGCGAGCTTGAAGTCGTTGGCGCTGGTGCCATGGGTGTCGTTCGCGCCGTGGATGTAGGGCGAGTAGCTGCCGAGGTCCTCGAAGTAGAAGGCCGCCGGGAAGCCGTCGTAATAGAAGCTTCGGTGGTCGGAGGTGCCGCCCCCCAACGTGCCCTTCACGACCGGCAGCGACGGCACGTAGAGCAGCGACAGCGCTTCGAGGTCGTCGGTGAGCCAGCCGGTCGTGTCATTCGTGACGAAGTCGAGGTCGAGCGTGTCGGACGAGGCGCGATAGGCATTCATGTCGGTGTTCAGCATCGCGACCACCTCGACGCCCTGGCTCACCAGGTCCGCCGAATAGTGGTCGGATCCGACCAGCCCGAATTCCTCCGAGGCGAACAGGCAGAAGCGGACCGTGTAGCGGAACTGTTGGCCCGCCGTGGCGAAGATGCGTGCCAGTTCGAGGACCGCTGACGTACCCGACGCATTGTCGTCGGCCCCCGGCGCCTTCGAGGTGGCGCCAGCGCCATTGATCGAGTCGTAGTGGGCGCCGACGATCACCACTTTCAGCGGCTCGAGCGCGCCGGGAAGGTCGGCGATGATGTTGTCAGTGTTGCCGTCGAAATCGTGGACCGAGGCCACGAGGCCGAGCGCCTGGAAGCGCGCCAGCAGGTCGGCCTGCGCCGTGACCGCTTCAGGCTGGTCGCTGCGGCGGGTCTTGAAGGTGGTCGAGTAGTACAGGACGTCGCTGTCGAGGTTGGCTTGGACCACCGCCGCGACCAGCGTGCTCACGCGCGGATCAGCGACTGGCGGGGCCGGCGACCGCGGCTGACGTGGTTGATGGCGGGAGCCGCGCGCGGGGCTCATGCGCCGCTCGGGCACCACGATGACGCCGTCGTGGAACGGTTCGCGAGTGCGATCGCGCACCAGCTCATGCAATTCGAGAGCGGTGTTCTGCGGCAACCCGATCAGGACTTGCGTGGCCGTCTGATCGAGCACGCGCAAGCCCGGCACTGGTGAGAGCGTCTCGCCGGGCAGCAGCATGAGCGCGACGAGCTTCTCACCCGCGACGACCGCGCCGAGCGCGCTGCTCTGCGAAAAGCGGCGCTGCGCGCGCGCCAAGTCGCCGTTGTCGCCAATCGCGAGGACGAAATCCTGGTACCACCCGCGCAGGTCGAAGTCGCGCGCGAGCGACTGCAGCGTGGCCTCGTCATGGACGGGCCGGATGGCGATCCACTGCTGTGCGGCAGTTGTCGTCACGGCAGTCGTCGTCGTCACTGGCGGAAGCGCCGACGGAAGCGGTGGCAACCACAAGGCGCAGCTCGCGGCGATGGCGGTGCGAGCTGGGAATCGCGGCATGACGGACTCCTGCGAACTGAATCAGGGGGCGCAGCGGTCGGGGGGTGCGACGGTCGGATGATAGGCTCGCTGCGATGGACTTGCCCTTCCGGATGCTGGCCTTCGATCTCGACGGGACGCTGCTCGAAAAGGACGGTTCCCTGGCCGACGAGAGCGCGGCCTTTCTCCGCGAGCTTTCGGAGCGCGGGGTGGTGGTGGCGGCGGCGACCGGGCGGCGCCTTTGGAGCGCGCTGCCGAAGCTGCGGGGCGCCGGGCTGTCGGGCTCCTGCGTGGTCCACAACGGCGCGCTGGTGGCCGATATCGGGCTCGCCAAGACGCTCTGCGCCACCCCGCTCACCCGGGAGGAAGTCGCGAAGCTGGTGGCGCGAGTCGAGGCGCGCCGTCTCGGCGCGGTCCTGTTCACCGACGCGCCGCGAGGGCCGCGCGAGATCCTCCACCGACACGGCGGCGCCGATCCGACCGGCTTCCTCGCCTGGTACGCCCGCTACGCCGCCGGGCACCTCACCGCGCTCGAAGGCCCGCTCGAGGCCGATCCCGCGCCGCCGGCCGGAACCGCGGGTGAATCGGTCATGCGCGTCGTCGCGCACGGCAACGAGTCGCAGATGCGGGCGCTCGTCGCCGAAGTCGAAGCCGAGGACGGCAGCGGCGTGCGCGGCTTCGTCCAGCGCGAGATGGCAGTGCCCGGGTTCCGTGCCGAGCTCCTCGCGCGTGGCGCCGACAAATGGCGCGGCATCGAGTGGATCGCGCGTCGAGCGTCGATCGCGCCCGCCGCGATCGTCGCGGTGGGAGACGAGGCCAACGACATCGAGATGCTGCGCGAAGCCGGCCATTCGCTCGCAGCACCCGGCTCGTCGGCTCCGGCCCGCGCCGCGGCGCGCGAGATCGTCGAAGGCGACGGACCGCGCGCGCTCGTCGCCGCATTGCGCCGGGTCTTCGCATCGCCCGTTCGCGGGGAAGACTTCGGAACTCGCGATTGCTAGACCATCGCGCCGCGCAGCGGATCACCGCCGTCGCCGTCTCCATCGCAAAGGAATGAAAACCAATGCCGACGCGCCAAGCTGTCGCTGACATCACCGAGATTCTCGCGGGCCAGGGCAAGAGCTTCGAGATCGCCGGCAAGCAGATCGCGCTGTTCAAGGCCGCCGATCGCTACCTCGCGATCGACAACCTCTGCCCGCATCGCGGCGGGCCGCTGGCCGACGGTTCGCTGACGGGCGACGTCGTGACTTGCCCGTGGCACGGCTGGCAATTCGACTGCGCGACCGGAAAGTCGACGCGCAACGCCGCAGTCTGCGTCACGAGCTACGCGACCAGCGTCGAAGGATCGACCATCTACGTCGAGGTGTGAGACGACCGTGCGGCGACTCGGGATGGCCAGCGACGGGTGCGGTCGGGCGCTTCGACTCGCTATCGCGGTGCTCGCCACGACGTTTTGCGCCGGCTGCCGCAGCGAGCCCGAGCTTTCGTGGAAGAAGGTCGTCCTTGCCGGCGTCGATCGCGCCGAGTTGTTCGAGTGGGCGCGCGAGACCGTGCTGGCGCACTACGGCGGCACGACCATCAAGATCGACGCAGCGGCGGGGAAGATCGAGACCGGAGAGCTCGAAGAAGTGATCGGCGGCAAGGTGCTCCGCGAGCGCTGCTGCATCGATTTGCGGTCGTCGGAGAGCGGCCTCGAGCTCGCGGTCTTCGTGCCGATGACGCGCCGCGAATTCGACCCATCCTCCGACACGCCGGTGCGCTGGGTCACCCACGGCTCCGACCTCGTCGTCGAGGGCATCCTCCTCGACGAGATCTGTGGCAAGGCGCTGGTCCGTGACCCCGACGCGAGGATCGTTTCCACCGATCTGCCGCGCCTGCCCGCGCGGCGCTGACCAGTGCGAACGAACAGGAAACGACTTCCCGTCCAAGCCCTGCGTGACCTCGGGCCGCCGCCCGTCGTCAAGTTGCTCGTCGCCGCGTCCGAAGCTATACCGGCCATGCGCAGTCCAGCCGGGATGGATCGATGAGCGAGGCGGCACTGCCGACCGAACAAGGACACGAGATCGCACGGAAGCTGCGCGCCCATCCGGGACGCCTGCGGCCGCTCCTGCGTGCTTCCGATGGCGGTTGGAGCGCAATCTCGCTGCCGTTGATCTTCCTGGTCGGGATCGCGTTTCAGAGCCTGTTCGCCCAGCACGACATGCGCATGAGCGAGCTCACGCTGAACGTGTTCACGGTGGCGTGCGTGCTGGGGTTCGCCGCATTCCGCGTCCGCGCGCGCACGCTCGACGGCCACCATCCGCTGCTCTTGGTTGGCACGCTGGTCCTGATGGCTGGCACCGGCGGCTGCCTGCTCGGCTGGTTCCGTGACGACATGGTGCCCGAGTTGATGCTGAAGACCGCAGGCACCGTGATGATCCTGTTCGCGCTCGACCGGATGGTGCGTCGCAAGGCCCTCGATCTGCTCGAGAGTTCCGAGGAGTTCCTCGAGAGCTTCTTCGAGTCGATGCCCGACCCGCTGGTCGTCATCGGCGAAGGGCGCCGCGTGATCGCCGCCAACCACATGGCGATCCAGGTCTTCGGCGAGGCGATCCTCGGCAAGACCTGCTGCGAGGCGTACCTCGGCCACGACGACTGTTCGAACTGCACGGTCACGCAAGCGTGGAGCAAACGCAAGGCGCGCTTCGAGCTCGTCCGCGACGAGCGCGGCGCGCGCCGATTCGAGATCACGACGTTCCCGCTGTTCGACCGCCGCGGCTTCGCCGGCAAGCTGCTGCAGCAGATCCGCGACGTCTCGGCGCACGCCGAGTCGGAGGATCGCGCGAGCCTGCTGCACGATGTGGTGAACAGCGCGAACGACCCGATCGTGACACTTGGATTGCGTGGCGAGCTGCTCCACCGCAATCGCGCCGCGGAGGCGCTGTTCGGGCCGCTGCCGGAGGGCGCGGCGCCGCGCGATGGTGCGGTGCTGCCGTTCGTCGACGATGCGGCCCGCAAGGCATTCGTGCACGCGCTACGCGAGTTCAAGCGCTTTGACGCCGAGGCGACGCTCGCCTCCGCGGACGGCTGTGCGCGCAGCGCGGCGCTGGCTTTGGCGCCGATCCGCTCGCTCGACGACCGCCTGCTCGGCACGGTCGTGGTCGCGCGCGACGTGACCGAGTGGAAGCGGCTCGAAGCGCAGGTGGCGCAGAACGAGAAGCTCTCCGCCATCGGCGAGCTCGTCGCCGGCGTTGCGCACGAGCTCAACAACCCGCTCACCGCCGTCTTCGGTTTCGCGCAGCTGCTCCTTTCCGAGGAGATGCCGGCCGAGCAGAAGGATGAGGTGCGCCACATCTTCACGCACGCGCAGCGCTGCAAGAAGATCATCGACGGGCTGCTGAAGTTCGCGCGTCGCCACCAGGCCGAGCGCGTGCGCGCCAACCTGAACGAGGTGGTGCAGTCGACCGTCGACCTGCTCTCCTACCAGCTGCGCCTCAGCAACGTCCGCATCGAGTGCGAGCTCGATCCGGCGTTGCCCGACTCGATGATGGACTCGTTCCAGCTGCAGCAGGTGCTGATCAACTTGCTCACCAACGCGCAGCACGCGATCGGCGAGGCGCAGCGCGCCGGCGTCGTCACGCTGCGGTCACGCCTCGCTACCGGTGGGCGCATGGTGGTCGAAGTCGCCGACAACGGCTGCGGGATGCCCGAAAGCGTGGTGCGACGGATCTTCGACCCTTTCTTCACCACCAAGGGCGTCGGCAAGGGAACCGGACTCGGGCTTTCGCTCTCGTACGGGATCGTGCGCGAGCACGGCGGCACGCTCACGGTCTCGAGCCGGCCGGGTGAAGGGACGACGTTCCGCCTCGACCTGCCTGTGATCGCGGAGCCGTCCGGCAGCGCGTCGCTGGTGAAGGAGCAGACCGTGACCCTGTCGGCCGTACGCTCGCGCATCCTGGTGGTCGACGACGAGCCGATCATCCTCGATCTGATGCGCGCGTTCCTCAGTGGCGACGGCCACGCCGTCACGACGGCCGGCTCAGTGGACGAGGCGCTCGCGGCGGTCACGCAGACCGAGTTCGACGTTGTCTGCTCCGACTGGCGCATGCCGGGAGCGGGCGGTGAGCGGCTCTACCAGCAGTTGTGCGAGCGGCGCGCCGACTGGCGGGGCCGCGTCATCTTCCTGACCGGTGATTCGCTCTCCGGCGATGTCGCGCGGGTCGCGCAGGCCGACGGCAACGCGGTGCTGAACAAGCCGTTCACGCTCGAGTCGATCCGCGCCGCGATCGCGAAGGTGAGTCGTCCGATCGAGCCGCTGCCGGAGGCCACGCAGCCGCAGCTTGCGGGGCCTGCGAATCGGGCCTAGAAGGACGCGGCGAATCCCGCTACCCACGAAATCACTCCGAGGTCTCGCGATGTTGACCCTCTCCGACTCCGCGCAGAAAGCTGTCAAGGGCTTCCTCGAGCAGGACACTGCGCTCAAGGGCAAGGCGCTCCGCGTCTTCGTCCAGGGTGGCGGCTGCTCCGGTTTCCAGTACGGCTTCACCTTTTCGGAGAAGCAGGACGGCGACGACGTGACGAAGTGCAGCGACTTCGACGTGGTCATCGACCCGATGAGCCTGCCTTACCTGAACGGCGTGCAAGTCGACTGGGTCGATTCACTGCAGGGCTCGGGCTTCACCGTGAAGAACCCGAACTCGAGCGGCGGCTGCGGCTGCGGCAAGTCGTTCTCCGCCTGAGCGACTGAACCCGGCTTCGCGCGACCGCGCTCTCCGGTTCAGACCGTGCGCAGATCGACGTTCTCGTCCGCCTCTCCGTTGGGCCCGTGCGAGGCGTAGCCGTTGGCGCTCGGCACGACCCCAGCGAGGTGGGTGGCCAGCAGCGCGCAGCCTTCGGCAGTGAGCGGGTCGAACCGGACTCCGGCCAAGCTGCAGCCGACGGAGTCGCGGGTCACGTGCGTGACGGTGGCGAGCGTCTCGATGTCGCCTTCCGGTAACCGCAGGCGCAGCGCGACGCGCATGCCATCGGTCAACGCCTCATAGGTGCGCACGCAAGCGCCGTTCGCCGACAGGTCGATCGTCGAACCGAGGAACGAGTCGTCGCTCAAGGCCCCCGACCGGATCGTGCCGTCGGCGAGCGCCCGCGAGCGCCACCGTGCGCTGCTGCGACGGTTGTCGACGCGGCTCTCTTGATCGGTGGTGTCGTTCGGATTCGCCATGACGCGGTCCTCGGCGGTGGGCAGTGAACGCCGTCCCCATCGGGAGTCGATGCGGCGGAGCTTGACCGTGCCGTGAGCCGAGGATGCGCGAGCCTTCCAATCGGAAAAAAGATCGCGACGTCTCGCTAGCATCCGCGCGCTTTCAAAGGTGTGCGGCGGACCTTGCCGCGCGCGTGCAGGCCGCAGTTCGCGGGTCGCTACAGCGGAAGGCGCGACGATGCCCGTCCTCAGCGTGATCGGTGCCCAGTGGGGCGACGAGGGCAAGGGGAAGATCCTCGACCTCATCGCTTCGAAGGCCGACGTGGTGGTGCGCTACCAAGGCGGCGCCAACGCCGGCCACACGGTCGTCGTCGGCCAGGAGAAGTTCGTCTTCAACCTGTTGCCGTCGGGAATTCTCCACCCCGGCAAGAAGAACGTGATCGCGAACGGCATGGTGCTCGACGCCGCGCAGCTCCTCACCGAGATCGACGGTTTCCAGAAGCGCGGCATCGACCTCACCGGTCGGCTCTTCATCAGCGCCGCCGCGCACCTCGTCTTCCCGTACCACAAGGCGCTCGACCGCGCCTCCGAGGGCGTGAAGGGCGGGATGAAGATCGGCACCACCGGTCGCGGCATCGGGCCTTGCTACGCCGACAAGATCTCGCGCACCGGGCTCAGGGTCGGCGATCTCTACGACGAGGCGCGCTTCGCCGAACGGCTGAAGGCGAACGTCGCCGAGAAGAACCTGCTGCTGAAGGCGCTCTACGGCGCCGAACCACTCGATGGTGCCGCGATCCTGGCCGAGTTCCGCGGCTACGCGCAGCGCCTGAAGCAGTACGTGACCGACACCTTTCACCTGCTGCGCGATTGCCTCGACGCCGGCCAGTACGTCTTCATCGAGGGCGCGCAGGGAATCCTGCTCGACGTCGACTTCGGCACCTATCCGTTCGTGACCTCGTCGAACTCCTCGGCGCTCGGCATCACGGCCGGCACCGGCATCGCGCCGAAGCGCGTCGGTGAAGTGCTCGGTGTCGCCAAGGCGTACTGCACGCGCGTCGGCGAAGGCCCGTTCCCGACCGAACTGCCCGACGCAGAGGCGAAACTGCTGCGTGAGCGCGGCGGCGAGTTCGGCGCCGTGACCGGACGGCCGCGCCGCTGCGGCTGGTTCGACGGCGTCGCCGCGCGCTTTGCAGTGCAGGTGAACGGCGTCGACTCGCTTGCGCTCACCAAGCTCGACACGCTGGCGGGCTACGCCGAGCTGAAGGTCTGCACCGGCTACGAGATCGACGGCCACGTGACTGATCGATTCCCGGTCGGCATGACCACGCTCGACAAAGTGAAGCCGCGCTACGAGACCGTCGCCGGTTGGAGCGAGGACGTGTCGGGCGTGCGCCGTTTCGACGACCTTCCGGAGGCGACGCGCGAGTACGTCGACTTCCTCGAGGACTTCCTCCGCGTGCGCGCGACCATCCTGTCGGTCGGGCCCGCGCGCGATCAGACGATCTTCCGTTGAGCTCGCGCCTCGGAAAGAGGCTCCTCTTCGGCCCGCTTCTGATCGCGCTGGTCGGGGGCGGGCTGTGGCTCGATGCGCAACGCATCGCGGGCGGCACGCCGCCGCTCTGGTCGCCGCTGCTCGCCACGTTGATCGCGCTCGCGTCGGTGAAGGAGTTGCTCCAACTGCTCGCCGGCACCGGCTGCGTGCTGCCGCGCTGGCCGCTGCTGGCCGTGAGCGCGTCGCTGCTGCTGGCGAAGACGTGGGTCGAGTACCACGGTCTCGAGCCGCGCGCGGCCTGGCACTCGGCGACGCTCGCCGCCGCGACGATCTTCGTGGCGGCGCTCCTGCTGCGGGAACGGGACGTGAGCAGTGGCATCGCGCGCGCGGGTGGCGCCGCGCTGGTGCTGCTCGTGACGCAGTTGCTCTCGACGCTGATCGACGTCGTCTACGACTTCGGGCCGTTCCTGCTCTTCGCGCTGGTGATCTCGACCAAGGCCGGCGACATGGGCGCCTACCTCGTCGGCAAGTCGTGCGGCCGACACAAACTTATCCCGCACGTCTCGCCGGGCAAGACGGTCGAGGGCGCGATCGGCGGGCTGGCGGCAGCGATGGCCGTCGCCTGCTGGTTGATCGGCCACTTCGGCGGGAGGAACTACCACCTGTTCGAGCTGCTCGCCGTCGGCGCGCTTCTGTTCGTCGCCGGTCACGTCGGCGACCTGTTCGAGTCGCTGTGGAAGCGCGCGGCGAAGGTGAAGGACTCCGGTCAGCTGCTGCCGGAGTTCGGCGGCGCGCTCGACCTGGTCGACTCGCTGCTGTTCGCGGTTCCCGCCGGTTACGCGCTTCTGCGGCTCTTTGCCGACTGACGCCCGGCGCGCGCACCTCGGAAGGCTCTGCTACCATTCCGGCGCCGCGTCGATGCGGCCAGGAGGCCGAACCGGCGCATGGAGCAGGTGATCCCGATCGGCGATGAGGAACTGCTCCGCGCCCTGTTCGGGCCGTCCGATCGCCACCTTCGCCGCCTGCGCCAGCGCTTCGGTGTCGATGTCGTCGTGCGCGGCGAGGGCGTCACGCTGGTGGGCGAGGAGGTCGCCGTCGACGAGGCGGCGCACGCGCTGAAGCGCGCGATCGGCGTGTGGCGCCGCGACGGAATCCTGTCCGAGGAGAGCCTGCGGCGGATCATTGACGACGCCAGCCCGGTCAGCGAACGCGACGCGGCCCCCGAGCCGAACGGCCATGCGCCGGCGAACGCGCACGGCGCGCTGCCCGATGGGGTGCACACCCGCACCAAGGGCCAGGACGTCTACGTCGACGCGATGCGCAAGAACGCGATCACTTTCGGCGTTGGTCCGGCCGGCACGGGCAAGACGTTCCTCGCCGCTGCCCACGCCGTCGCCGAGTTGAAGCAAGGCAACTTCCGCAAGCTCGTGCTCTGTCGTCCCGCGGTCGAGGCGGGCGAACGGCTCGGCTTCCTGCCGGGCGACATCGAGGCGAAGGTCAACCCCTACCTGCGGCCGCTCTACGACGCGCTCTTCGCGCTGCTCGACGCCCAGCAGGTGCGCCGCTACATCGACCACGACGTGATCGAGATCGCGCCGCTCGCGTACATGCGCGGCCGCACGCTCGAACGCGCCTTCGTGATCCTCGACGAGGCGCAGAACACCACGCAGAAGCAGATGCAGATGTTCCTCACCCGCATGGGGCTCCACTCGCGGATCGTCGTGACCGGAGACGTGACCCAGATCGACCTGCCGCATGGCCAGATGAGCGGGTTGGTCGAGGCGACGCGCATCCTCGACGGCGTCGACGGCATCGGCATCGTCCGGATGACGCGTGGCGACATCGTGCGCCACCCGGTCGTCCAGCGGGTCGTCGACGCGTACGACCGCGCGACGCAGCCTCCGCCGCCGCGGCACGGCGGCGGTTGATGTTCGGTTGGCTGCGCCGCCAGCCGCGCCGCGTCGCACCGGAGCTGGTGCGGCCGCTGCCACGCGCGGGGCATGAGCGCGATTTCGCGAACCAGCCGGCCGAGCGGGCGCTGATGACGGCGGCGACCGCGTTCGCCGCCGTGCTGCTCGCCGCCGCACCTGGCGGGGGCGTCGCGCGCCTCTTCGGCCTCGCGGTCGTCATCGGGGGCGTGCTGTTCCTCGCTGGTCGCTTCTTCGTCAAGTTCGAGGCCGAGGCGGTCGGGCCGTTGCGTCGCGTCGCCTCGCTCAGTGCGCTGATCCTGCTGTTCCTTGTCGGCGCGCGCGCGCATCGCGAGACCGGCCAGCCATCGTTGCTGCTGCTGCCGGTGCCGACGGTCGCGGTGCTGCTCTCGTTGCTGCTTGCGCCGCGTTTCGCCGTCGCCTTCGTCGGCCTGCTGCTCACGCTGGTCGCGATGGTCGCCTGGGGCACGCCCGAGCTGCTGTCGGCGCTCCTGGTCCTGTCGGCTGGCTCGCTTGCGGGCGCGCTCTATTCGTTCCGCGTGCGCCGGGCCTCGCGGCTGATCGGCATCGGGGCGATCGTCGGCGTCACCCAGATCCTGGTGCTGGCGGCGATCACGTTGGTGCGCGACGAACTGCCCGCCAACGCCGAGCTGTTGCGGCGGCTGCTGATCGCGCTGGCGCACGGGCTCGCGAGCGGCTTCCTCGTGCTGGCGCTGCTGCCAGCGTTCGAGAAGGCGCTCGATCGCCTCTCGGACCTGACGCTGCTCGAGTTCAGCAATCAGAACGACCAGCCGGTCCTGCGGCGGCTGCAGGTCGAGGCGCCCGGCACGCACCATCATTCGTTCCTGGTCGGCACGCTGTCCGAAGCGGCCGCCGAGTCGATCGGCGCCAACGGCCTGCTCTGCCGGGTCGGTTCGTACTTCCACGACATCGGCAAGATGAACAAGCCGGAGTACTTCTCCGAGAACTCGGCCGAGGCGCGCGCCCGCCACGGCGTGCTCAGCCCCGACATGAGCAAACTGATCATCACGGCGCATCCGAAGGACGGGATCGAACTGGCGCAATTGCACAAGATCCCGCGACCGATCCAGTCCTTCATCGAAGAGCATCACGGCACCACCGCGGTCGAGTACTTCTGGCGGATCGCCGTGAAGCAGCGCAGCGAGGAGGAGGTCCCGAAGGACAGCTACCGCTACGCCGGACCGCGCCCGCAGAGCAAGGAGACGGCGATCGTGATGGTCGCCGACTCGGTCGAGGCCGCGTCGCGGACGCTGCAGGAACCGACGCCGGCGCGCCTCGAGCAGTTGGTCGACGACATCGTGCGGATGAAGATGGACGATCGACAGCTCGACGAATGCCAGCTGACGATGCGCGAACTGACCCGGATCAAGGAGGCGTTCGTGCAGGTGCTGGGCGGCATCCATCACCGCCGGCCGGCCTATCCGCGCGATCCGACCGGTCGCCTTTCCGTGCCGCTGGCGGAGGTCGAGCTGGTGCCCGAGATCGAGTCGGGCCGCGCGCCTGAACGCGTCATGACCTCGCCCACGCCGCGTCCGCCCGCAACGCTCCCGCCCAACCCTTCATGAGGCGGCTCGCACCGCGCCGTCAGCGCGTCGTCGACCCCGCCCGGATCCCCGATGCGCCGCCGCCGATCGAGCTCTCCAATCGACAGAGCTCGATCCGGCTCGGTCGCAATCGCATCGAGCTGGCGGTGCAGGCCGCGCTGGCGCTGAAGCCGCGGCGCACCGGCGCGGTATCGATCGCGCTGGTCGGCGATCGTGCGATCCGGCGACTCCACTTCGACCACATGGGCGAGGACTCGGCCACCGACGTGCTGTCGTTCCCGTTCGCCGGCGCTGGCGGACTCCTCGGCGAAGTGGTCGCTTCGGCCGACACTGCGATGCGCGAGGCGCGTGCGCGCGGCGTGCGGCCCGCGGACGAGTTGCTGCTCTATGTGGTGCACGGCGTGCTCCATCTGCTGGGATTCGATGACCACGCGCCGGCCGAGCAGAAAAAGATGCGCGCGGCCGAACGCCGGGCGCTCGAGGCGGTCGGCATCGCGCGAGATCTATTCCGATCGCGCGGGTGAGTGCTGCGCCGTCCGCCAGCGCCGGCCGATCTGCTGCGTGGGGACGCGCGAGCGGGTCATGCGGGCACGCCTTCGCCGAACCGTCGCGTGCGGAGACCGGCCTTGCCGTCGCAATTCTCGTTCGGCTTCCCGGAACTCCTGCTCTCGAGCCGTCTGGTCGAGTCGGGCGCCTCCGAGTCGTGGTGCCTCGAGCTCGCGTTGGCGGCCGACGCCGACGCCTCGCCGTTCCTGATCGCCGCGGGGCTCGAGCAGGCGCTGGCGCTGCTCGAAGACCTCAGCCTGGCGACGACCGACCTGATGGTGCTGCGGGCGGAGCCAGGGCCGGCTCGCGTCGACGCGACGCTCGATGCCGCGGCGCTGGCGAAAGTCGGCGAGCTGCGTTTCCACGGCGACGTCGAGGCGGTGCCCGAAGGCACGGTCGTCTTCGCCGGCGAGCCGCTGCTGCGGTTGCGCGCTAGAGCGGCGGAGGCCGCGACCGTGTTCCAGGCGTTGACCGGCGTGGTGCGGACCCAGTCGGCGCTGGCGACGGCGATGGCGCGATTCCGCTTGGCCGCGGCCGGCAAGCCGTGCTTCGAGGCGGTCGGTGCGCTCGCCTCGCGCGAAGAGGCGTTGCTGGCGGCGCGTGCGGCGCAGATCGGCGGCGCCGCGGGCACGACGCAGCCGCTCGCGGCCGGAGCTCACTCGCTGCCGACGCTGCCGATCGTGCCGTTCTCCGGACTCGTCGCGCTCGGTGGCCGGTTGCGTGGACTCTCGAGCTGCGCCGTCGAGATCGACGGTGCTGCGCGCAACCGCACCTGCGCCGCGTTGGCCGCGATCGGCGAGGCGCCGCGCGCCATCGTCGTCGAGGGCGGGCGGGGCGGGCTGGCGTTGAGCGAGTTCGCGCGCGTGCGGACGCGCCTCGACGAACTCGGGTTCCAGTCGACGAAGCTGTTCGCTGGCGGCGACCTCGATCGTGGTCGCGTCGCGGAGCTTGCCGCCATGGCGGTCGACGGATTCGTGATCGGAACACCCTTGCTGGCGGAACGACTGCGCCTGCAGGACGCGCTGGTGCTTGAACTCGTCGAACGCTGCGGCGAGGGCGGCGGTCCGATCGAGCGGCGCGACGGCGGACACGGACCACGTGCCGTCTGGCGGCGTCGCGCGTCGGGGCGCTTCCACGCCGACACCGTGCAACCCGACACCCAGGCGCCGCCGCCCGGCTGCGCGCCCCTGCTGGTGCCGATGATGCGCGGCGGCAAACGACTGTTCCGCGCTCCGAGCCTCACCGAAGTGCGCGTGCTGTGCGAATCGCAACTCTCGATGTTCGAGCCGGCGCTGCTCACCGGCGACGGCGAGTCGCGCTACCCGATCGAATTCGTCGGCACGCCGCCGCGAGCCGTCGTGGCGGAACCGGCCGCCGTCGTGATCGAGCCGTTGCTGCGCGACGTGCCGGAGGCGCAGGTCGAATCGGCGGTGCCCGACGTGCCGCCGCGGTTATTCGACCAAGTCGACGACAGCGCGGACTTCACGTTGGTCTCGAACGCGTTCGCGACGGTCGTCACGCAGCAGTTCGGGCTGCCGGCGCAAGAGGCGACGATGACGTTGCCGTCGGCGCCCGATGCAGAGCCCGCAGTCGAGCCAGCCGCCGAGCCATGCAACCCGCTGCTGGCCGCCGCCAAGCGCCTGCGCGCCATGCAGCGCGGAGAGAGCGTGGCGCCGACCGCGTCGTCGATGGCCGCGATCGAACGCCGCGTCGCCGAGTCCGCTCCCGCCTTCGCGACCGCCGAGCCGGTCACGACTTCAAGCGATCCACTGCTTGCGGCCGCGGCACGGCTGAAGCGTCTCAGAGGCGGTTGATCGAGACGACGCCACGTTCGCTGAGGGTTTCCGGCGCCGTGGTCAATGTCGACGACGTGGCGGTCCGGATTGCTCCGGAGAAGCCTGAGCGCGCCCGCGACGGGTCACGATCGTCGACTGCTGTCTTGACGCCTTTTTGACTCCGGGCTAACTACCGTCCCCGTTCGAGCGACCGCGAGGAGGGACTGTCCGCCCTCGATCACGACGGGCGCAGGCTCTCTGAAGTTGACTCGGCGCCAACGCGCCGAGGGGGTAGGGCGAGCCCGATGGGCTTGACGAACGCAACGGAAGTGACGGGTCTCGCTCAGAATCGCGAGTGCCAGGCTGAGCTGCGGATGCGGTGTGCGGGGGGGGGCGCACTTCTCAGGGCTGAAGCATCGGCTCGGCTTCGTTGTCGGCTGAACTGGCGGCGCGCGGCGGCACTAGCGATGGCATCGGTGGCAGCGCTCGCCGGCGGCTCGCGTGCACAAGTCTCGAACCTCTCGACCTACTACGTCAACGACGGGCGCAGCAACGTCCACGAGTCGGGCGGTGCCGAAGTGCAGCTCGACCTCGGTGGGTTCATTCCCTTCTCGCGCTACTCCGAGAACGCTGCTTCGGGCGGTCATGCCGACGCGATCCCGTACGACACCGGTACGTGGACGCCGCCATTCCCGGCGACGTTCCGCGAGCTGATGAAGAAGCACTGCCTCGACCTCTACGAACTCGACGCCGTACTCGACGCCACGGTGGTTGGCGCACCGCCGACGAATCCGCCGACGATGTTGCCGTTCGGTGCGCGTGCCGAGATCGACCCCGAACTGCTCACCTACAACGCGCTTCCCTTTCCGGACCTGCAGTTCCCGCTCGAGTTCGATACGTGGTGGAGCTGCACTCCCGGTGGCGTCGCCGGGGCGGGCAAGCGCAAGGTGCTGATGTGGCCGTACCGCATCAATGGCGGCGCGATGATGATCTGCATGGCCTCGGACGGCAATCGCGAGATCGCGCGGCGCGAGCCTGAAGAGCCTTCCTCGATCATGCTGGTGAACTACTACTTCCATTACCGTCATCTCGGCACCAACAAGAACCGATGGCGCGACGCCGGCCCCGGCGTGGAGTGGCCACGGCAGTTCTCCGGTCCGAGCAGCGCCGCATTCATGACCCAGGAAGGCGGCCGCTACAGCACGGGTGCAGAGGTCCTCGGCATCGAGGCGCAGGCGATCGAGGATGGCGACATCGTCGTCTACGTCGGGGAGAACATCTCGAACAACCTCTGGATCTCCGTGCAGCGCACGCAGGAAGCCGAGGCATTCATCCGCAACGAGTAAGCGCCGGCGCCGCCGAAGAACGCGGGCAGCTACAGCTCCATCCCGGTCGGCCTTTCGTTCCTCGAAGGGCGATCGTGGGGGCAGGCGATGGCTGGCACGCTCAGCTTCCTCCAGCCCGCCATCTACAGTGGGACGCAGGCGTGGAACATCAACGATTTCGGCTACGCGCAGGCCGACCACTACGACCTCCAGTTCGACCGTTCGATCGCGCTCGGCCACGCCGGCTGGTTGCCGGGGACCGACCCGATCTAGGCGACGCAGTGGGCGTTGGTGGACGCGCTTGGGATCCGGTTCGACGATCCGAAGGCAGGCCAGACCGGCTGGGATCTCGCTGCGCTCTCGATGAATCGGCGGCCGGGCAGCCTTCACGTTCCGGTGCGCGGAGTGCTGGGCGATGTCGAGTTCAACTGGCCGATGCATTGGCCGAGCCATGACGACTTGCTCGGGCCGTTCGGAACCAATGGCAGCTTCGCTCCCCGGTTCATGAAGAACTGGGAGCACGACCCGGTCTCTGGCTTCATCCCGAGCAAGCACGAGTTCGCGATGTGGGATGGCTCGGAGTGGGGCGGGGTCGAACTGGCCGGCGTTGCGCCCGCTTCAGCCAACACCGAGCTGGTGCCGTCGGGTGCCGCGCCCGCGAAGCCCTACCCCGATCCCTCACACGCACACGCACACGCTTCGCCATGTCCATGTCGACCCGAGTCCGAACCACGCGGTGCTCACGCAGGTCGACGCCGGCGCGAGCCTGACGCCGACCTATCGCATCGAGACTCCAGGACCGAACCCCAACCTGAACACGATCGGCCATGGGACCTGGATCGGCTTCCATGACACGATGCACGTCCTCGATCTCGACGGCGACGGCAACATGGAGGTCGTCTTCGGCAACTTCGAGGGCTACGTCCACGTCCTTGAGTTCCACCCCGGCGGTTTCGCGAGCGACCCGACCGGAGCCACCGATCCCTACCGCCTCTACGACGAGTGGAAGAGCCCCTACCTCGGGCGCTGGATCATCGGGGCGGACTGCGTCTTCGCCGGCGGCAAGGCGCAGATGTTCTTCGCGACCTCGAACGGCGAGGTGTTCCGCATCGATGCGACGGCATCGAACAGCTACGAGGTAAAGAACGCCGGCCTGCCGATCGTGTCCGCCTCGGTCGTCGGGGGTAATGCGGCCTACGCCGGTTCGACACCGCTCGTCCTTGTGAACGACATGGCGGGCTCGACCAGCACCCGCGAGCTGGTGATCGTCAATCGCTTCCTCGACTGGTCGCTGCACGCGTTCAACGGCGCACCGATCGCGAGCGGCAAGCTGTTCCGGCCGAGCCACGCGATCGGACTGACGGATGCGTTTCCGGCGTTCCGATCGATGGTTGGCGGCGACCCGAATCGCGAGTTGCTGGTGTCAGCGTCCGACGGGCACGTCTGGTGGTTCGACTATGACACTGCGTCAGGGCAGTGGTTGGAGCCTGTGACCGCCATCCCCTACACCGGCCCCGCGCTGTTCAAGGTCGTGCCGATCTACTCCCTCAGCCCCTCGGCGCCCTCGCACCTCCTCGTCTTCGGGCGCAACGACGACAAGGACGACGACAGTGACTTCGACGGTGTCGAGGATGGGCAACCCGACACGATCCAGCTCTGGAATCTCGCGAGTCATTCGCTCGTGCAGACACTGCCAGCGTCGCTCTCCGCCAGCTTCGACGGTTTCGACCCGTCGATGTCGTTCGCCTGGGTGAACAAGGCGAGTTCCCAAAGCGTCGGCGTCGGCTGATTCGCGATCGCCACCGGCGCGACGATCCAGATCTATGACGTCACTCCGCTGACGGTGACTCCATCGTCGGCGAAGCAGATCTTCTTCCACGGCGACAGCGAGTCGGCCAGGATGATCGAATGCATCACGTCGCTGGATGTGGCGCCGCTCAAGGCGTCGGCGGGTGGCGTGCCCGAATCGCAGTTCGTGTTCGGAGACTGCAGCGGTCGGGTTTACGTGCTCGATGGCGGCCTCAACTTCGTGCGCACCGCATCGGTCAACTTCGCCGGGGCGACGTTGCCGACCAATACCACGTTCGCAGAACGGGCGTCGAATCAGGCGCTTGCCGGGAACTACGCCTACTGCGCCGAGGATCACACGCCGGCCGATGGCGGAGGCAGGCTCTACGTCGCGGACTACGCTGTTCGAACGCTCCGGAAGACCACCGCGAACGACAAACCCATCTACGCGGTGTATGCGATCGAACGGGGAGCGTCCGGCGGCCATTCGTGGGAGCGGTTCCTGAGCCCGACCGGAGTGCCGACGACCTCGATCCTCGAGGCGAAGAACGAGGACTCGTACGACCTGTTGCGGCCAAGTTTCAACCGGACGCTCATCTACCGCGACATCGACGGGATCAACGGCCGCGATCTCGAGATCCTCGCCGAGACCGGGGTCGCCTACCTCGACAGCGCCTCAGGGCTGGTCCGGCGATTCCAGCCTCGTCGTTCAACCCTTTCCGGCCGGACGGGGTCGGACCGGCCGCTTACCTGAGCGAATTCTGGGGTGGGCGAGTGTTCGAACACCCGACGCGGGGGAGCCGCTACGCCTACGACTTTCTCGGCGACTTCGTCATCCCGTCGGATCCTTTGCACGACAGCTTCGATCCGACGCACGGAAATGGCTGGTGGGCTCACCGACAAGAACCGCGGGAAGCTCTACGTCATCGACACGACGCTGCGACCACTCGTCGGCTCCGGACTCGGGATCGAACCGCTGACGGGCGATTCGAGCTTCGCGCCGCCCAACGCCGGAGCGGGCATCG
This sequence comes from Planctomycetota bacterium, assembly GCA_009691715.1. GTDB lineage: Bacteria > Planctomycetota > B15-G4 > B15-G4 > SIAN01 > SIAN01. The sequence continues at coordinate 13,530 of SIAN01000011.1, read as the reverse complement.
GAGCGCCGGTCTTCGGCGTCAAGATCGATGATGTCGACAACGACGGCACCAAGGAGATCTGGTGCACCGACCAGTTCCACGTCTACCTCTTCTACAAGGACGTGACGTCCGGTACCTGGAAGGTCGCGACGCGGTCGGCCGACCTCGGCTGCTTCCACGGCAGCTACAACAATCTCTTCCCGTTCAAGAACGCCGCAGGCGAGACGGTGCGGCTGGTCGTGGTGTCGCCTCGGTACGTGATGGAGTTCACCGTCGATCCGAATGCGGTCCCGTGAGGGAGCGCGGCATTCGGTGGAGGCGACGCATGGAGTGCATCCGATGAATGAGACTTCGACTGCGGTTCGACCGTGCCTGATGGCGCTCGCAATGGTCGCGTCGTGCCTCGGCGGAAACGAACGTGCGTCAGCTCAAGAACTCCTGTGGACACGCGAGCGAACCACGTACGCGGATTCGTATGGAAGTGCAGTGGCGATCACGCCTGACATGGATGGTGACGGACGCTGCGACGCCCTCGTTGGCGGAAAGTATGTCGACTGCACGGGAGTTGAAGACGGGATGGTGGAAGTCGTCGGCGGACTCGCGGGCGGGAAGCTTATCGATTGGTGTGGCGATGACGACCAGGTCGGCACAAGAGTCGTCTAGGTGCGGGACGTCGATGGAGACGGCGTTGCGGAACTCGTCGTTGCTTGCCCGTGGTACTGGGAGCCAACCCAGGGGCGAGAGACCGGCCGAGTTGTGCTGCTCTCGGGCGCATCCGGAACGATCATCTGGTCGCTTGTCGGAGAGCAATCCGCCGACAACTTCGGCTCTCCGATGATCTGCGTCGGTGACATCGACGGCGACGGATTCGACGAAATTCTGGTCTCGTCAGCTGACCAAGGCACGCTGAATCTAGGACGAGTCTATGTCGTATCGACTGACGATGCTCATGTGATTCGATCACACATGGGATCGCTCTCCGGCGAAAGGCTTGGCACCGCGCTGTCACGCTGCAAAGACGTTGACGGAGATGGTGTCGTTGACTACGCGGTGTCGACGCAGTTGATTCCTGACTCTAATCGCGGTCGCATCGATGTGTATTCGGGTGCCTCCGGAGCATTGCTCTGGAGCAAGACGGGCGATGTGAATGACGGCCTCGGCACGTTTCTCAACAGCGCCGGAGACTGGGACGGGGATGGCCGTGGGGACCTCGTGGCCTAGGTCGGACTCGGCGACGGCGTGTTGCGCATTTACTCTCCCGCAACGGACGCGCTCCTGTTCGAGTTCTCGTACCAGCACTGGCATAACGTGAACGACTCGTGGGGATATGTGCTTTGTAGCGATGTCGATGGGGACGGCGTCGATGAGATCGCAGTCGCTGCCCATACCGATGGTCACGATGCCCGCGACGCCGGCCGAGTCGGTCTCTGCTCCGGTCGCACGCTGCGACCGCTCTACCGCTTCTATCCCTTCGGCATGGAGACCTGTTGGTTCGGCTTGTCGATGGCGAGCGAAGGCGACCTCAACGGTGATGGCCTTCCCGACCTCGTCGTCGGCGCGCCGCTGCCGCGCTTCAAGCAACCGAAGGGCGGCAAGGTCTTCGCCTTCGCGCTGAACGACCTCTACCTCTAGGCCGAGCCGCCCGCACCGGTCGTCGGCGACACCGTCGTGGTCGACCTCCGCGCCGGCACGCCGGGCACGCTTGGTCTCATCGTCGTGATCGACATCGGCGGCGTGCCAATGTTCGAGCCGCTCCTGCTCACGACGTTCGACACCAACGGGGAGATCCAGCTCTCCGCCGACGTCGACTCGAGCGTGAGCGGCATCGACTTCACGATCATGGGCTACGCCCAGGCTCGCGCCGGCCGCGGCCCGCTCCTCGATGCGATCCCGTTCCAAGTGACGATCCAGTAGGAGACGACCATGAACTCGTCGACCCGGCATGCCTGTGCTGGCCGCTCCCTGCACGCGGCGATGCTCACCGCCTTCGACTACACCCCGGTGCTCGATACCGCCGTCCAGCACGACGGTCTTCGACGCGACGAAGCGGCCGATCGCTTCAACGGCCTGCTCCAATGGCTCTCCGCCATCCCCTTCGCACGCCCGGGCCAGCCGATCCAGATGGTCGAAGACATCGACCGACTCTGGCACGCCTTCGTGCTCAACACCAAGCTCTATCGCGCCTTCGGCGATCGCTTCTTCGGCCGCTACATCGATCACGATCCGCTCGACCGCAACTGCGCCGAGCTGTCGAAGAAGCAGTACGCTCGCTTCACGCTCGCGACGCTCACAGAGGAGCTCGGAGCCGACTTGCACCCCGCGTTCCGCGACCTGACGCAACGCGTGGGGTGCTGCTTCGGGCAGTGCGATGACGGGGCGATCGCTTGAGCTAGCGGTCGCCGCCGAAAACGATTTGCCTCGTCCGGGTGCAGGATCGAGTGCAGCACCCCGCTACGATCCGCCCCTCATGCGATCGATCGTGTGCACCCGCATCGCCGGCGCGCTTCTCCTCGTGTACAGCACGATCGTCGCCGCGGCACGCGCTCAGTCGGCGGTTGCCGTGCGCGGCGCACCGGAGCTCGAGTCGAAGCGCGGAGTGGTCGCGTGCGTCGAGCGGCGCGCCGCGGAGATCGGTGCGGCGGTACTGGCGGAAGGCGGCAATGCGGTGGATGCAGCGGTGGCCGTGGCGTTTGCGCTGGCGGTGACCTATCCCGAAGCGGGAAACCTCGGCGGTGGCGGGTTCATGTTGGTGGCGTTGGCTGACGGGCGGACGGCGGCGATTGACTACCGCGAGACGGCGCCGCGGCGGGCCGATGAACGGTTGTTCCTCGACGCGAACGGCGCCGTCGATTCGCAGCGCCGCGAGTTCGGCCACCATGCGGTGGGGGTGCCGGGCACCGTCGCGGGTCTCGCCGAGGCGCACCGCCTGTTCGGCACGCGGCCGTGGACGGAACTGGTGGCGCCGGCGCGGCGGCTTGCTGCCGACGGCCTGGTGGTGCAACCGGCACTCGCGGCCGGGCTTGCCGAGTACGCCGTCGACCTCGCCCGGTTCGCCGCATCGCGCGCGCAGTTCCTGCACGCCGATGGGACGCCCTACGACGTCGGTGAGACGCTGGTCCAAGCGGATCTCGCCAACACACTGCGTTGGATCGAGGAGGGCGGCGCGGCGCCGTTCTACGACGGGCCGATCGCGGCGCTGATCGCGGCCGAGATGGCGCATGCCGGTGCACTGCTCGACGCGCGCGACTTCGCCGCCTACCGACCGGTCGTGCGCGACGTGCTGGTCGCCCGCTTTCGCGGCCACGAACTGCTGCTGATGCCGCCGCCATCGTCGGGCGGCATCGCGCTGGCGCAGATGCTCGCGTTGCTCGAACCGTTCGCTCTGCGCGAGCGCGGCGGCTTCGACGCGTCCGCGCGCCACCTCTTCGCTGAGTCGTCACGCCGCGCATTCGCCGATCGCGCGCAGTGGCTCGGCGATCCCGAAGCGACCGCGATCCCGGTCGAGCAGCTGCTTTCCGAGGCCCACCTCGCGCCGCGGCGAGCGTCGATCGAGCCGGAGCGTGCGAGTGCAAGTGCCGAGTTCGGCCCGCCGGTCACCGAGACCGACGCCGGTGCGACGACGCACTTCAGCATCATCGACGGCGCTGGCAACGCGGTGGCCAACACCTACACCATCGAGGAACGGTTCGGCAGCAAGCTGATCGCGCCCGGGACCGGCTTCCTGCTCAACAACGAGCTGCAGGATTTCAACCCGAAGCCCGGTCGCACGACCCGCGACGGCCAGATCGGCACGGCGGCGAACCTCGCGCGCGGCGGTCGCCGGCCGCTCTCTTCGATGACGCCGTGCATCGTGCGCCGCGACGGCGAGGTCGTGCTGGTCACTGGCAGTCCCGGCGGGCGGACGATCATCAGCACCGTGACGCAGATCGTGCTCGACGTGCTCGAGTTCGAGACGCCGCTGGCCGCCGCGGTCGCGCGACCTCGCCAGCACCACGGCTGGTTCCCCGATCAGATCGGCATCGAGCAGGCGTTTGATCCGGCGACCGCGGAGGCACTGCGTCGCCTTGGTCACGTGGTGCAACTGCGCACGCGGCAAGGCGACGCGCACTCGATCGAGCGCGACCCGGCGAGCGGCCGCCTGCACGGAGTTGCGGATCGCCGCACGGAAGGTTGGTGCGCAGCGCCGACGGGCGAGTGACTTCACTCCGCAAGGGTCGAAACCGAGCACTTCGTAAAATGCAAAATACAAAGTGCAAAGTACGCCACCCTTTGGGCTACAGTGCGGCGAACACCCTAGGGGTGGTAGGTGCCGGGCACCTGTCCACGGCGGGGAAGTCCCCGGGGTCACCGGGCGGTTGCCGGGGGGCGGGCCAGATGGCCGAGCACGAGCGACGACCGCTCCACAAGATCGGCGAGTTGATCGAGCGCAGCGGCATCTCCCGCCAAACGCTGCACAACTACACGATGCTCGGCCTGATTGAGTCGGTAAGGCGCACACCAAGCGGCCATCGCCTCTACGACGACTTGGCACTCGCGCGACTCGACCGGATCAAGGAGTTGCGCGCAACCAAGACGCTGCTCGAGATCAAGGAACTGCTCGCCGCCGAAGTGAAGCGCGGAGCCGAGCGATGATCCGCGCCGACGAATCGCTGCGCGAAAACCTCTGGCGCCGGTTCCTCGCCAAGCGCCGCAACCGCTGGCGCAACGCGCTCGCCGAGTCGTACCTGCCGCTCGTCGAGCTGCTCGCCGACGAAGTCGCCGCCCGCGTGCCGCGCAGCGTCGATCCGGACGACCTGATCTCGGTCGGCGTGTTCGGGCTGCTGCAGTCGCTCGACTCCTACGATCCGCAACGCAACGTCAAGTTCGAGACCTTCTGCAAAGTCCGCATCCGTGGCGCAATGCTCGACGAGCTGCGCAGCGCCGATCGCCTGTCGCGCGATGCACGCGCACGCGCGCGGACGGTCGGCGGCGCGAAGTCGCTGCTGCGCCAGGAGCTCGGCCGCGAGCCGACGCACCACGAACTGGCGCAGCGGGTCGCCCTCGCCCCGCAGGCGGTCGAACGCATCCTGGCGACCGCCGCGACGCGCAACCTCCTGTCGCTCGATGTCGTGACCGGGCAGGATCGGGAAGATGACGCGGTCTCGCTCCTCTCCGACGACCTGGTCGATCCGCTCGGCGAGCCGCACGAGGAGGCGCAGCGCAACGACCTGCTGCGACTGATCGACGACTCGATCTCCAAGATCGAGCGCGACCTGATCCGCATGCGTTACGGCGACGGCCTCACCATGCGCAAGATCGGGCGGCGCCTCGGTCTCTCCGAATCGCGTGTTTGCCAATTGCACAGCCGGCTGATCCTGCGGCTCCACCGCCGGTTGGCGCCCGAGTCGTGAGCGCGGCGCCGGCCGGCCGGCCGCCCTTCGTGGCGCTGGCTGCGCAGCACGGCACGCCGCTGTGGGTGACGGACGGCGACGCGGTGCGCGCGCGCCTGCGTGAACTGCGAGGCGCCTTCGCCGGCCTGCTCGACGAAGTGCACTACTCGGTGAAGGCCAACTCGAGCCTCGCATTGCTGCGGCTGCTGGCCGCGGAGGGGGCCGGCTTCGATGTGGTCTCGGGCGGCGAGCTCGAACGCTGCCGCCGGATCGGAGTCGACCCGGGCCGCATCGTCTTCGCCGGCGTCGGCAAGAGCGATGCGGAGCTCGCGGCCGGGCTCGATCTGAAGATCGGGCTGTTCGACGTGGAGTCGAGCGAGGAGCTCGACCGGCTCGGCGCGCTCGCCGCGGCGCGAGGCGTGGTCGCCCGATTTGCGCTGCGCCTCAATCCCGATGTCGAGGCCGGTACCCACGAGTACGTCACGACTGGCACCAAGCGCAACAAGTTCGGTTTGCCGTTCGAGGAGGCGCTGGCGGCGCTGCGCCAGACGGCCGGAAATCGCGCGCTCGACTTCCGCGGCTTCCACGTCCACATCGGCTCGCAGATCGGCGATCCCGGCTGCTTCGCCGCTGCTGCCGTCATCGTCGCCGACCACGTTCGGGCCGCGCGTTTCGCCGGCTTCGCGGTCGAGCTGCTCAACTTCGGCGGAGGCTTCGCGGTCGCCTACGATTCGCCCGCGCCGCTGATCGCCGCGATCGCCGCCGCCGTGCGCCCGCTGCTCGAACCGCTGCGCGTGCGCCTCCTGCTCGAACCGGGGCGCTGGCTGGTGGCCGAGGCCGGCTCGCTGCTCTGCCGGGTGCTGGCGGTGAAGGAGACACCGGAGAAGACCTTCGCGATCGTCGACGCCGCGATGAACGATCTGTTGCGTCCTGCGCTCTACGGCGCGTGGCATCCGGTCGAGCTCCTGCTGCCGGCGGGCGAGTCGCGACCGACCGCCACGGTCGACGTGGTCGGCCCGATCTGCGAGAGCGGCGACTTCCTCGCCAAGGAGCGCGTGCTGCCGTGTCCGCGCGCTGGCGACCTGCTGCTGATCGGAGTGGCCGGCGCCTACGGAACCTCGATGTCGAGCCAGTACAACTCGCGCCCGCGCGCGCCGGAAGTGCTGATCGACGGCGGTCGAGCGCGATTGGTGCGCCGCCGCGAAACGATGGACGATCTGCTGGCGACCGAGCTCGAACCGGACTGACTCAGACAGGACTGAGTCAGCTCGTGACGTGAGTCAGCTGGGCTGGGTCAGCTCGTGACCTGGCGCGAGACGTAGCCGCCTTCTTTGTAGGCGGTGGTGGTCGCCTTCTCGGACTCGGCCATCTCGATCGTGTCCCAGGGGCAGACCTTGTAGCAGAGCTCGCAGCCGATGCACTTGACCGGATCGACGCGGCAGAGGCTGAAGATGCCGAAGGTCTGGTCGATCAGGTTCGGGTCGTCTTCCGCGGTCGGCTTGTAGATCGCGTCGACCGGACAGACCTGCATGCACGCTTCGCAGCCGGTGCAGCCTTCTTCGAGGATGACCGCCTTCGGCTTCTCCGGCACCTTCAGCTTCGGCGGGAAGTTGCCGAGCTGGTCGGTGATGCACATGACCGGGCAGACGTTGGCGCAGATCGAGCAATCGATGCAGAGCTCGGGCTGGATGACGAAGAGCTTCTTGGTCTCGCCGTAGATCGCGCCCGTCGGGCAGTTTTTCGCGCAGAGCGTGCAGCCGACGCAGGTGTCGAGGATGAAGTGCGGCATGAGGTGGCGGCGGGCTCGGTTGTAGGGAGGAAGCTGCAGGGAGGAAGCTGGCGTATCATCATCGCCCCGACCGCTGGTGGCCGAGGCCGTTCTTGCTTCGTTCACGAGGCGGCGGGATTAGAGCAACCCCGATGGCTGGTCGGAAGATCGGATCGATCGCACCTGCGACCTTCGGCGACCCGGTACCGATGGCGCGAAATCGTTTCCTCACCGCCGGACCGGCGCGGTGAGCGGCGGCGACGAGCCGAAGCGCGGCCTCGCGGCTTGGTTCGGGTTCGGCGGGGCCGGCGACGAGGCGACCGCGGCCGGCGGCGCGCAGCTCAAGCGCCTGCTGGAGATCAATCAGGCCCTTGCCGCCGAGCTCGACAAGGCGCGCCTCTACTCGAAGATCCTCGACGCCGCCGTCGAGCTGACCGGTGCCGAACGCGCCTTCCTGGTGCTCTCCTCCGCCGGCGATGAGGAACCCGCCGTCGCCGCCTCGCGCAACGTCGACCGCGAGGAGATCCGTTCCGCCATCAGCAAGGTCAGCAAGACCGTCGTGCGCAAGGTCGTGGAGAGCGGCGCCACCCAGCGCATCGAAAGCGCGCTCGATGACCCGAGCTTGCAGCCGTCCCAGTCCATCAGTGGCATGCGGCTGGTCTCGATCTTGGCCGTCCCGCTCAAGATGCGCGGCACCGTGCTCGGCTGCCTCTACCTCGACAACCGCTTCCAGCGCGGGATCTTCACGCCCGACCATCAGCAGTTGATGGAGCTCTTCGCCGACCAGGCCGCGGTGGCGGTCGAGAACGCGCGCCTCATGGCGCAGAACGCCGCCGCGCGGGTCGAGCTCGAGCAGCTGAACGGCAAGCTTTCGGTTCGGGTGGCGGTGCAGGAGGTCGAACTGCAGTCGATGCGCGACGCGCTGATGCAGCGGCCGGACGCGACGCCGCCGCGCCACGACTACCCGGAGATCATCGGCCGCTCGCCGTCGATGCTGGAGATGCTGCGACTGCTGGACGTCGTGGTCGAGACCGACTACCCGGTCCTGATCCTCGGGGAGAGCGGCGTCGGCAAGGAGGTCGTCGCGCGCGCGATCCACCGGCTGGGACGGCGCGCCACCAAGGCGTTCCTCGCCGAGAACTGCGCCGCGATCGCCGAGAACCTCCTCGAAGCCGAGCTGTTCGGCTACGTGAAGGGCGCGTTCACCGGCGCCGACAAAGACAAGCGCGGACTGTTCGAAGAGGCGCACGGCGGGACGCTCTTCCTCGACGAGATCGGCGACATGGAAGTCGCGATGCAGCGCAAGCTGCTGCGCGTGCTGCAGGAAGGGGAGTTCCGCAAGGTCGGCGGCCACGACTCGATCAAGGTCGACGTGCGCATCCTGTCGGCGACCAACGCCGATCTTGCGCGCAAGCTCGAGGACGGCAGCTTCCGCGAGGATCTCTACTTCCGGCTCAAGGTGATGACGGTGCGTGTGCCGCCGTTGCGCGAGCGGCGCGGCGACATCCCCGCGCTGATCGACTTCTTCCTGCGCGATGCAGCGAAGCGGACCGCGCGTCCGCCGCCGGAAGTGACGCCCGAGGCGTTGCAGACGCTCTGCAACTACGCCTGGCCCGGCAATGTGCGCGAGCTGAAGAACGAGGTGCTGAAGCTGGTCGCGCTCTCCGACGGCAAGATCGAGCCGCGCCATCTGCGCGGGCTCGGCGAAGGGACGCGCCCGATCCACCTCGCGCTGGCCGGTCGCACGCTCGAAGACCTGGAGAAGGAGGCGATCCGACAGGCGCTCGAGGCCGCTCGCGGCAAACGGATCGAGGCCGCGCGCTTGCTCGGCCTGCCGCGCCGGACCTTCTACAACCGGCTCAAGAAGTATGGACTGCTGTAACGCTGCGCGCCGCAGCGCGCTCGCGGCGCTGCTGGCGATCTTCGGCGGCTGCAGCGACGAATTGAACGACGAATCGAGCGGCGTCGCGACTGTCGCCGCCACCGTCGATGCGATCGTGCCGCGCGACGTGATCCTGCTGACACTCGACACGCTGCGCGCCGACCGGCTCGGCTGCTACGGTCATCCTGGCGGCCTGACGCCGAATCTCGACCGCATCGCGCGCGAAGGCACGCGCTTCGAGCACGCGATGGCGCCGATGCCCTGCACGGCGCCGGCGCACGCAGCGCTCTTCACGGGGCTGTCGCCGCGGCTTTGCGGCGTGACCAGCAATTTCACCAAGGCGCCCGACGCGATCGAGACGCTCGCCGAACGGCTGCGTTCGCTCGGCTTCGCCACCGGCGCGCTGTTCAACGCGTTCGATTTTTCGGCGATCAACCTGGTCCAGGGCTTCGACGGCATCGCGTTCGACAAGGGTCGCCGCGCGGAACGGATCGTCGCCGCCGTGGCGCAGTGCCTCGCTTCGACGGCGGGCCGGCGCCGGTTCACCTGGGTCCACCTCTTCATCCCGCACGGACCGCACGACCTGCCGGAAGCGTTCGCCACGCGCGTGACGCATCGCTACGACGGCCCCTTGAAGGATGACTTCTTCTCCATGGAGAAGTTGCGGAGCGGCGAGGTCGCGGTGCCGCCCGACTTCGCCGCGTGGTACTCCGATCGCTACGACGCGGCGGTCGCCTTCACCGATGCTCGCGTCGGCGAGCTGCGCGCCGCGTTCGAGCGCGCCGGAGCCTGGGACAACGCCCTCGTGATCGTCGTTGCCGACCATGGCGAGAGCCTCGAAGGGCGCACGCTCGGCTTCCATGCGCCGGTCATCGCCGAGACGACGCTGCACGTGCCGATGCTCTGGCGCGGGCCCGGCATCCCGGCCGGCCGCGTCGTGCCGCAGCTCGCGCTCCATCTCGACGTGGTGCCGACGCTGTTTGCGCAGCTCGGCGAGACGATTCCCGGCGAGCTCGAAGGGCGCGACCTATCGCCGCTGTTCGAGGCCGACGACCTCGCGGCGCTCGAATGGAGCCGCCACGGCATCGCCACGCTGCCGACGCGATTCGAAGGCAAGGCGAGCGGCGACAGCGAGGCCGCGGTCGTGCGTTCCGGCCGCTTCAAGCTGATCCTGCGCGAGGGCGGCGCGCGAGCGCTGTTCGATCTCGCGGCCGACCCGGCCGAAACGAGCGATGTCTCGGTTGCGCACGCCGACGTCGTGCGCGCGCTCGAATCGGCATTCGAGTCGTGGGTGCGCGCGACCGCCGAAGCGACCTCGGGCGGTGCCGTCAGCCCCGAGATGGCCGCCCAACTGCGCAAGCTCGGCTACCAGTGATCGGCCGCTGATCGGCCGTGTACCGCCGCGATCGTGCCGAGCACGCTCGCCACGATCAGCAAGAGCGGCAGCAGGCGCTGCGCCGCAGGTCGCTCACGCAGCAACCGCGACAGCGCCGCGCCGATCGCGCCGCCGGCCAGCACGCCCACGACGCAGGCACCAGCGAAGAACGCGGCATCCGCTGCACTGAAGCCGGCAGCGCGGGTGGTTCGACCGGCGAGCGGCGCCACCGCCATGCCGTGGACGACTCCGAACAGCGCGGCGGTGGCGACGCGCAACTTCAGCTCGCGCGCGAAGCCGTTCTCGGCGGCGACGTAGCCGACGGCCAGCGCAGCCGCTGCCGTGGCGGCCCATCCCGCCGGCGCGATCCAATCGGCACGTGCCGCCACGAACGCCAACGCGGCGACGCCCGCCATCGCTGCCACCGACGCCGCCCGCGTCCGGCCCGGCAGCGGCGCGAGCGCCAGCGCCAGAACGAAGAGCGCGAGCCACGGCGACGTGCCGATCGTGGTCGATCCGCGGATCGCGGCCCGTAGAGCCCGGCGCATCCCCGCTCCCGGTGCGGTGTCATGCAAGGTGAAATGGAACGCGCTGCCGCGACCGACCCGCCACTCTTCGTTCAATTGCGGCTCCGCCGCCAGTTTGCGCCCCGCATCTCCGCGGCTCCGCTCGAGCAATAGCGTGTGGCGGTGGCCGATCTCGCGGCCCTCGAACAGCGTCTGCTGCAGGGTGGCGGCGGCGTCGTGGTGCGGCGCCGTAAACTCGAAACGCAGCGCGACCGAGACGTTTCGTTCCGACTGCACCAGCGGATCGAACGCCTTCAGCAGCTCGAAGCCGCGCGGCTCGATCTCGACCCGAGTGCCGTCGAGCGTGAGTTGCCAATGCTCGTCGACCCACTCCGCGGCGCGCGCGAGGATCGGTTCGAGGTCGACCGCCTCCCAGTCCTCGCCTTGCGGCGGCAACGCCTCGACCTCGGCCATCAAGCTGTCGGTGTCGAGTTCCAGCGCGAGCTTTACCCGCTCGCCCCCGACGACGAGGTGGGCGTAGGAATCGGTGTCGTGGTGGCGCGTGCCGGTCGCGCCGGGCCACGGCACGAGCAGCGCGCAGAGCAGTGGGACCAAGGTCATCGAGAGCACTCTCCGAGGCGAACGACAGTAGCGGGCGGCGATCCGCCTTGAGCCGCGTTGGGTGGCTGGCCGAACTACGGACGCAGGAGCAATCAGCCGATGGCCGAGAGTGTCGCCTTGCGACCGCAGGACGCCCTGGTCACCACCTCGCTCGACGGGCGGGTCCTGGGCTGGAGCCGTGGCGCGCAGGCGCTTTTCGGTTGGAAGGAGCGCGAAATCCTCGACCGGCCGCTCGCGGACTTGTTGCACGAGAAGCACCAGGCGGTCGACGCCCAGAACCTGGCCGAGGTCGCTGGCGGTGCGACCGTCCGCGACACGGTCGTCAAGTACGTGAGGCGCGATCAAGTCGTGCTGCGCTGCCTGCAGACGATGCTGCCCCTGTGCGACATGGCGGGGCGGGTCAACGGGACGGCGCGGTTGATCTTCGATCTGTCGGCGCTCGAGGAGGCGGAACGGGCGCTGCGGCAGATGGTGGCGCAGGTGCGCGACCTTGCCGCTCCGGCGCCGGCGATGGGCGGTAGCGAGCTGCTCCGAATGGTGGCCGCCGAGCGGGAGCGGACGCGGCGGCACTACCTCGACATCGTCGGCGGCGAATGCGACCGGCTCCACGAACTGCTGGGCGAACTGGTCGCCGAGCTTGCGGCCGCCGGCGGAGCCCGCTTCGGCAGCGGGGCCGCGACCACCCGCTGACCGCCAGCTGCCAGATCACCGCTGCGCGAACCGCGGCGACTCGCTACTGTCTCCCGCCCCAAAGCGACAAGGAGCACTGCGATGTCGAAGCCGCGTCGGAAACTGAAGAAGGCGAATCACGGCAAGCGCGCCTGCAACCCGCAACGCCAGAAGCGCGCCAAGGCCCACTTCCGCGGCTACCGCTAGGTCGACTCCTCCGCGCCCTCGCTCTTGCCGAGCCCGCCTGTGCCGAGATAGCCGGCGAGGAACTCATCGCGGTAGGCGATGAAGCGGTCGTGCTCGATCGCGTCCCGCATGCCCTGCATCAGGCGCTGATAGAAGCGCAGGTTGTGGATGGTGGCGAAGGTCTCGCCGAGCGGCTCGCGCGTGCTGAAGAGATGGTGCAGGTAGGCGCGCGGCACGGTCGCGCAGGTGTAGCAGTCGCAGCTGGTGTCGACCGCGTAGCCATCGCGCCGGTACTTGCGGTGTTCGATGCGCAGCTTGCCGCGCGCGGTGAAGAGCGTGCCGCCGCGGCCGTAGCGGGTCGGGATCACGCAGTCGAACATGTCGATGCCGCGCTCGACCGACGCGAACAGGTCCTCCGGCAGCCCGACGCCCATCAAGTAGCGCGCGCGCTCCTTCGGCAGGAACGGCGCCGTCCAGCCGACGATCTTCTTCAGCAGGTCGAGCCCCTCGCCGACGCTCACGCCGCCGATCGCGTAGCCGTCGAAGTTAAGGCCGGCGATCTGCTCCGCGCTCCGTTTGCGCAGCGCCGGATAAGTCGAACCCTGGACGATCCCGAACAGGAGCTGCTGGCCCGTCGTGCCAGCGATCCGCTTCTCGGCGAAGAGTTTCGCGTGCGCCTCCTTGCTGCGCCGCTCCCAGCGAAACGTCCGCTCGACTGATTCGGCCGCACGCGCCTCGGCGCACGGGTATTCGAGGCACTCGTCGAACACCATCGCGATGTCGGAGCCGAGCTGCGCCTGGATCTCCATCGAGCGTTCCGGCGACAGCTCCATCGGCTGGCCACCCTTCTCGAACTCGAACGTCACACCCTCCTCACGCACCTGCGTCTTCGGCAGCGAGAAGACCTGGAACCCGCCGCTGTCGGTGAGGATCGGCCCCTTCCAGCCCATGAAGCCGTGCAGCCCGCCGAGCTTCGCGATCTTGTCGGCGCCCGGCGCCAACGCGAGGTGGTAGGTGTTGCCGAGGATGATCCCCGCCCCGGTCGCCGCCACCTGATCAGGCGTCACGCCCTTCACCGCCGCGCTGGTGCCCACTGGCATGAAGGTGGGCGTTTCGACGGTCCCGCGCGAGAGAGCGAGCGTGCCGCGCCGCGCGCCGCAGGGATCGGTGGTGAG
>SIAN01000010.1 GCA_009691715.1 Planctomycetota bacterium | reverse complement strand
ATCGCTCGGGCCTGCCTCCCACCACTGGTGGTGGGCGCGTCCGTTTCGCCCACGTGCGGTCGTGGCATCGGCCGCACGGGATCCTCCTGAGCCCCCCCGGTCGGAAGACGCCGGCCGGGGGGTGACTTCTTGCTCTGGCGCCCCCGATCCGACGCTGCGCCGGCGAACTCCACCTCACGTTGACGGTCTTTTCACGCCGATTGGCTTCGATGTTGCAGGACTGAGCCCGTCAACGCGCCTCAGGGGCTCTGCCCCGGGGCGCACGACGACCGCCCGATCCAAAAGAAGGACGACTTGGCGCAGCGCATTGGGCGCCGCGCCACTTCGACCAGGTCGGGCGCGATCGGCGAGTCGGCGACGACCGCTGATCCATGGTCGGTCCGTGTTGGAGATTGCGTGTACGGAAGTGATCGGATTGGCAGTGCCGTGAATGGATGCATGTCTGTGAACGGAATCGTGTCGAAGTCTTGCTCCCTGGCTCAGTGGTCGCCGCCTCCGCGGCCTATTTCCCACCGCTGAGTCGTGAGCTCGCCCCGCGTCGGCCGGTGCAATGCACCCGCCGGCGCGCGGCTCTCGCGATCGAGCCCGCAGCTCCGAGCCTCCCTTCGCGAGCGGTTTCCAAGCGACAGCTCGATTCGGGAGCGATCCCAAGCGCGCATCGCGCCTTCGTAGATTCCACGCGATGGCACGTCGACGAACTGCGCCGCGGCAGCAACAGCATCGGTAGCGCATCCTGCGTCGCGCTGGTCGCGGCCGGGCTTGGCGCGAGCGCTCCCGCGACTTCCGACGAACGCGTCACTCTCTACGCGACCGCCGCTGCACTCTCACCCGATGGGTCGGAATGGCTGGTGCCGATCCACTTCGAGGTCTTCGAGCCGGAGTACGACGATCCAATGCGAACGGCGCTGCTCGAACCGTTGCGGCGCAAGCTCGCGGTCGTCGAAGACAGCGCCGCCGCACTGCGATTTCGCGATCGCGCGAAGCTCTTCCTCATTGACCACGAACGTGGCGAGCAGCGCGTGTTCACCGTCACTGGACGCGCGTTCGAACTCGGCCCCACCGAACCGAATGGCCACTCGCGTGCCGAGCTACGCCTCGACACCGCGGCGGTCGACCTGCATTCGCCAGCTACCGGATCGGGCGCGCCGCGCTGGCTCGACATCGCGGTCGGTACGCCAGGGGCCATCGACGCTGCCGCGACTCGTATCGCGTTGATCGGACCGGAAGGCCTGTCGGTGATCAGCGACCTCGACGACACGCTGAAGATCACCGAGGTGCACGATCGGTTGCGCGTGCTGCAGCGCACCTTCCTCGAGGAGTTCGAGCCGGTGCCGGGCATGGCCGCGCTCTGCCAACGCCTCGCCGCGCGGGGCGCCGCGTTCCACTACGTCTCGCTCAGCCCCTGGCAGCTCGCCGGTCTGTTCGAGGAGTTCTTCGCGGCATACGGCTTCCCGGCTGGCGCGCTCGAACTGCAGCACTTCCGCCTGCAGGACGGCGACTTCGCCGACCTCATCGGCGATTCGCGCGCGAAGAAGCTCGCCGTGCTCGAACCGCTGCTCGCCCGCTGGCCGCAGCGGCGCTTCGTGCTCATCGGCGATTCCGGCCAGTCCGATCCCGAGGTCTATGGCGAGCTGGCACGCCGCCACAAGGAGCAGATCGCGGCGATCTGGATCCGCGTGCTGCCGGCGCCGACAGCACGAGCGAAGGCTCCCGCCGAACGACCCGCCCACCCGTCGGCAGATCCGACGACGGGCGAAGTCGTGGGTGCAGAAAGCGACGGCGATACCGATCGCGTTCGCGAGCGGCTACTCGCCGCGCGCTGCGCGATCGCGTTCGCTGATCTGCCTTCGGACAGCTGGACGCTCTTCACCGATCCGGCGACGCTGACGCTCCCCGAGTGATCGCGCGGCAACGGGCCGACCCGCCGCTCATCGCCCCGATCGCGCGAGGAACTCCACCAGATCGGCGAGCTCCTGCGGCGTGAGACCCGAGGCGACGTTGTCGGGCATCAGCGAGAGCTTGGAGCGCCGCTTCGACAGCACGTCGGCGGCCGCGATCGTGCGCCGCGCACCGCTCGGCTCCTTGAGGATCAGCGGATCGCCGTCGGCCAGCACGAAGCCCGACGCGATGTCGCCCGACTTCAGCACGACGATCCACGGCTCGTAGCCGAACGCGATCGCCGCGCTCGGATGGAGCAGGGCGTCGAGCAGCGCTGCGCGGTCGTACTTCGCGCCGATCTGCGTCAGCGCCGGTCCGACGTCGCCGCTGGAATGGTCGCCATGCGAGTGGCACTTGCTGCAACCCGTGCGATCGCTGGCGAAGAGTTCGCGGCCGCGTCCGGCGTCGCCGTTCAGCGCCAGCAGCTTCTCGACGCTCGGCAACGCGCTGCCGTCGGCCGCGCGCAGCGGGAACGACTCGCTTGCGAGCGCGCGCACGGCGAGGTCGGGATGGCGGAAGAGCGCGGGCGCGGCGGCTTCGCGCAACTCTTCATCGAGCGCGCCGCGACCCGCCAGTTCGATCAGCAGCAGTCCCGCTGCAGGATCGGCGGCGAGCTTGCGCACCAGCTTCAACTGCTCGTCACGCGGCGTCGTCCGCTCGAGCAGTCGATCGCGCAGGGACGCAAGGCGTGCGATGTCGGCCGTGCGCTCGGGCGAATCGCCGGTTGCGGCGCCGCCAAGCGACTTCGTGACATGCACTGAGAATTCGAGCGACGTGCGCGCTCCGGACTGTTCGCTGCCGCCGAGGTCGGGCGCGGCGCGCGCCGTGAAACGCTCGAAGCGGCCGGGCGGCAGCAGGAACGCGAGCTCGGAGCTGGCGTGGGCGCCGAAGCCGAAGGCGATCGGCCCGAACTCGCTGCGCAACGGCCCGCCGCCGCAGCTCTGGTCGACGCCGAGCGATCCCCAACCGACGTTGGCGACCAACGGCGCAAGCGTCGTGAGGCGCACGGTCTCGTGGGTGCCGTCGGCGCGCGCCGGACCGTGGAGCGTGGGCTCGATCCAGTCGGCCCAGTCGTGGCCGTTGCCGTCGCCCGCGTCGCCGACCACCAGCCAGAGCAATTCGGCGCCGGTCAGGTCGACCGCGACCTCGATCTCGCCCGCGACGCGCTTCGCGTCGTCGTGGCGGATCACGCCGCTGCTCCACGCCGCCGCGCCGCGTTCGAGCGAGAGCCCGCCACGCTGCTGCAGCCACGCCGCGGCGTGCGGCCGGATGTCGTCGGGACCGTGGCGCAGCAGCTCGAAGAGCGCGTCGGCGACGCGTGGCGACGGGACGAAGGCGAGCGCATCGACGGCGCGGCGCCGCGTCTCGAACGGCAGTTCCGTCGATCGCGCGCGCGCGACGAAGGCATCGAGCGCCGCCGCCGGATGGAGCCGCCACGCGATCGCCTCGAACCGCGCCGACCATTTCGTCGGCGTGTCGCCGAGCGCGGCGACGAGGTCGGGCCAGAGCGCGTCCTCGAATCCCTCGCACAGCAGGCCGAACGCCTCGACCTCGAAGCGATCGGCCGGGTCGAGAGCGCGCGCGAGCGCCACCGCAATCTCACGAAGATGAAGAAGCGGCGCGCCGCGCATTGCGAGCGCGATTTCGCGCCGGATCGCGGGCGACGCGCTCGCCGCCAGCCGCCGCGCAACGCCGCGTCCGCGTTCGGTGCCCCAGTCGGGCGGCACCGCGCGCAACGCCGTCACGACAAGCGGCGCCGCGAACTTCGGATCCTGAAAACTCTGGACAAGCTCCTGCCCCTCGCCCCTCTCCTGCGCGAGAAGCCAGATCTGGCGCGCCGCGGCAGGCGTCGGACCCAATCGCGCGATCTTGTCCGCGACCACGTCGAGGTGAAGCGGGTTCCCGAGGCCCGGGCTCCCGAGCGCATCGAACGCCGCCGCGCGCACATGCACCGCCGGCGAGTCGAGCGCCGCGAGCACGCCTTCAATCGTCTCGAAATCGGGCCGCGCCGCGCTCGCTCCCTTCGCCCCGCGTCGCTGCACCCGCAGGATCCGGCCACCGCCCGCGCGATCGAGCATCCCGTGGCCACCCACCATCGGATCCCACCAGTCCGCGACGAAGAGCGCGCCGTCGAGGTCGACCGCGGCGTCGCTCGGACGGAACAGGCTGCGTTCGGGATCGTCGGTGCGCGGCTGCAGGAAGACCGTCGGCGCGAGCGTGAAGCCGGCGCCCTGCGGCTGCGGCACGCAACCCCACACGAGGCTGCGGCCCGCGTCGCAAGAGAGGAGCGCTCCATCCCACGCGCTGCCGAGCGCGCTTCCTTCGTGCAGCACGATGCCGGTCGGACCGCCGGCGCCGGTGATCGCGCCACTCGGCGCAACGCCCGGATCGTCCTGATGCCAGTGCGCGGTCGCCGTCGACTGTCCCGGCCGGCGATCGGCCTGCCAGCTGCGCTTGCCGTCCGCGCTGACGTAACCCTGATTCGCGCCGCGCATCACCCAGGCGATGCGACAGCCCTGATTGCCGTCGTCGTCGTTGTCGTTCTGCCACACGTCGCCGAAGGCGTCGACCGCGATCTCGTAGCAGTTGCGGAAGTTGTGCGCGTGCGCAGTGAGGCCGCGTCCGTCGCGACCGACGCGCATCGCGACCCCGCCGAGCCACGCATGCCCGTCGTCTCCCGCGACGCCAATCCCGCCGTCGATGAACGAACCGGCGCGCAGCGTGCGGCCGTCGGCGTCGGTCACGACGTGCGGCCCCTGGTTGCCGGCGTTGAACCAGAGCGCGCCGTCGGGTCCCTGCACCAGCGCGTGCACACCGTGGTCGTGGTCGCGCCCACCGAATCCGGTGAGGAAGGTGTCGCGGCGCTCCGGCACGTCGTCGCCGTCCGCGTCGACGTAACGGAACACATTCGGCGAGCAGCTCACGTAGACCTCGCGCGGCCCACCCGGTGGTCCGAACACCGCGATGCCGAGCGGCGCCAGCAGATCAGGATCCTCGACGAAGACCTTGCTCTCATCGCACACGCCATCGCCATCGCGATCGGCGAGGATCACCACCCGGTCGCCCTTCTCGTGCCGCAGCGCCTTCGGATCGTGATCGGGAATCCCGCGATAACGCAGCGCCTCCGTCACCCAAACGCGCCCGTCGCAGTCGACGTCGAGATTGGTCGGGTTCGCGAGCTGCGGAGAGATCGCCCACAACGTGACCGTGAGCTCGGGTTCGCCTGGCGCCGGTGGCGGCAGCACGAAGCGGAGCGTGAGGTCGGCACCTGGCGTGGTCGCCGCCGCTGCTGCTGCTATTGGCTTTGCTGCGGCCTTGGCGTCAGCGCCCTGGCTCGGCACCATGGCCGCCCACGCGCCCTGCACTAACTGCCACGCCAAGAGCGACGCGGTTGTTGCCACCATCCGAGTCCTCTCCCGAGCCTCGCGATCGCCTCGCGCAAAGCGGCGGCGCAGGCTACCGGCGCGGCGCGATCGGTGCGCTGCGGGTCGTGGTGGCGGTCGCGGCGGTTGTCGCGTGGATCGTCGTCTGGATCGTCGTCTGGATCGCGACATCGAGCGGGACGCCGCGACTCGCAGCCGGCGAGGCGGGCGCGCGACCCGAAGACGACTCGGCGGCGCCGCCGTTCGCCGCGCCCGAGGATGCGATCGCGGTGGTGCGCAGCGAGGCGACGCCGCCCTCCGACACGCCGACGGTGCCGGAGGACGACGGCCTCTGGAGCGAAACGCCGGGCGGCCCGACGCAGCGTGAACGCTCGATCGTGCTGCACGTGCGCGACCGCGAGACGGGCGAGGAGCTGCGCAGCTGCGAGGTCTTCGCGAATCGCGACGACAGCGGCTCGTTCAGCTTCGGCCTGCCCACGGAGGTGCCCCCCGAAAAGGCGAGCGTGATCGGCGCGGCCGACTCGCCGTTGCAGCTGCGGACCCGTGATGCGCGTCGCGACGTGACGAGCGGATGGGTCAAGGTGCCCGGATACGAGACCGGTCACCTTCGACTCGCGTGGAGCGCCGGCGGGTCGCGGACGATCGAACTGCGCGCGGCAGGGAACGTGACCGTCGAAGTGGTCGGTGCGCCGCCGGAGCTGGCGCTGGTGGCGCAGCTCCACGACGCGGACGCGCTGCTCGCGCGGCTGGAAGGGCAGCTCGCGCGTCGACGTCACCTCACGGCGGAGGAGCCGGCGATCCACGCCAGCTGGATCGAGCGTCTCGAAGCCAGCGTCGCCTTGCTGAGTCGACGCGCAGAGTGCGAGCGGATCGGCGAACGCGAACTCAGCGAAGTGATCCGCAGCGTCATTCCTGGCTCGCGGCACCTGTTGTCGCCGACGTTCACCACAGCGGCGCCCGTGCAGATCGCGGGAGTCGGCTGCGGCGACTGGATCGTCGTGGTCAACGCCGCCAAGCACTCACCGTCCGAGTTCGTCGGCATCGCGACCGACGATTCCGCTCCCGCCAACGCCGCCGAACTCGGCAGCGCGACCGGTTTCGTGCGCGTCTCCGTCGGGGAATCGACCCGCCTGCGACTCGATTGGCAACCGAAGGCCTGGCCAGCGACGGCCCCGCTGATCGGTCGCATCGAGTTCGCGCGCGAGTGGCTCGCGCCGGGGATGCCGCCGCTGCCGACACAAATGCATGTGCGATCGCTTCACCCCGCCGCCAAGCGCACGCCGGAGTTAGAAGGCCGTGCCGTCGAACTCACCTCCGGCTCGAGACCCGAAGAGCGTCGATTCGACGCCGGCGAACTCGAGGCAGGCGGAGCCGCCGCATGGTTCCGCGACCTCCACTGGTCGACCTGGATCGAAGTGCTGCCGCAGGCTGCTGCGGAGATTGTGATCGTCGTGCCGCCGCCGTGTCACGTCACCCTGCACGCGCATGCGCCGGGACGAACAGACATTCAATTGGGCGCTTGGGCGAACGATGAAGCGCATGACGACTCGCGCGCTGCGCCGCCGTTCTCGCCAGGCGGCGGCGACACGAGTCGCGACGGTGAACCGCTCGAATTCGTTGTGCCACGCGGCAACCTCACCGTTCGGCTAATCCCGAAGGGCGGCCCTCTCATGACGCAGTCGTTTCTCCGTCGACTCGAATCGGAGGCCGCGGAGATCACCTTCGAGATGCGCGAGCCGGCGTGGCTCGCCGTCACGCTGCGCGAGGGCGACGCCGTCGTGCCCGCTGACATCGATTGGTACAGCGCGATCGACCTGACCGGTCCCGATGCGTCGCTTCGCGTGTCGAGCTGGATGAAGGGCGGAGGAGAGGCGGGCTTCACCATGATGATCGACGGCGAAGGCTCCGCGACGCTGACGACCGTCGCCGTTGGCGACTGGCTGCCGATCGTGCCGCTGCCGGTCGATCTGGTCCGTGGCGAGTTGGTCTCGATCGACGTGCCGCTCGTGCGGGCGCGCCGGTGAGGGCGGACGCGCGAACGGCCGCAGCGGCGGCGCTGGTGCTGCTGCTCGTCGCTGCCGTGACTTGTTCGCCGCGGTCCGATCCACCGAGTCCTCCACCGTCCGCGACCCCACCGCTCGCGACTCCGCCATCCGAAACGCCGGCGGCCGATCCCGGGCGCGAGCTTGTCACCCTCCGCTTCGTCGTGCAGGCGCCGGCCGCGCTGCCGGCCGATCGGTCGCTGCACCTCGCCGGAAACGTCGCGGAACTCGGGACGTGGCAGCCCGATGGCGTGAAGCTCGCGCACGGCGAGGACGGGAAGTGGCACGGCGACGTGACGGTCGAGCGCGGCGCGGCGCTCGAGTTCAAGTTCACGCTCGGGAGCTGGGGTGAGGTCGAGAAGGATGCGCGCGGCGCCGACGTCGCGAACCGGCGCCACCTCGCGCACGACGACGCGACGATCGAGCTCGCCGTCGCGCGTTTCGCCGTCGCGCCGACGCAGCCGGCTTCGACCGTCGTCGACCCCACGCGCCTCCACCACCACGCCGGCTTCGGTCCCAAGAGCGCCCTTCCGGCGCGGCCGATCCACGTCTGGTTGCCGCTCGAGTACGCGCACCACACGGCGGCGCGCTTTCCCGTGCTCTACCTGCACGACGGCCAGAACTGCTTCGACGCAGCCACGTCGTTCGCCGGCCGCGAATGGCAGGTCGACGAGACCTGCGACCGGCTGGTCGCCGCGGGCGTGATCGCGCCGCGCATCGTCGTCGCCATCGAGAACAGCGGCGGTCGCATCGGCGAGTACTCACCCAGTGCGGTGGCGCAGCATCCTGGCAGCGGGCGCGCCGCACTGCACGCGGCGATGCTGCTCGACGAGGTGAAGCCCTTCATCGATGCGACCTACCGCACGCGACCCGAGCGTGAGGCAACCGCCGTCGGCGGCTCGTCGCTCGGCGGCCTCGTCTCGCTCTGGCTCGTGCACGAACATCCCGAGTCGTTCGCCGCTGCGGCCGCTCTCTCTCCGGCGCTTGGATGGGACGAACGCTGGCTCGGCCGGCGTTGGACGGAGCGTCCGCCCGATCCGACACCGCGCGTTTGGCTCGACATGGGGACGCGCGAGTGGGGCGACGCGACGCCGGAGCAGGCGCGCCGCTCGGCCGAGTGGCTCGCGGAACTCGGGGCCTTCGCGAGCGCGCTCGAATCGACCGGGCTCGTCCGCAGCGACGACTTCGAGGCGCGCGCGTACGAAGGCGCGATCCACGACGAGTCGGCGTGGGCCGCGAGGTTCGAGGACGTGCTGCGCTTCCTGTTCGAGGGGCCGCCGTGAGCCGTCGGCGGCCGTCAGCGGATCTCGACTACTAGATCGGTCGCGATCGAGCGGTACTTCGAGGTCGGCGGCAATTCGACGCGGACGATCGCGGAGCCTTGACGAGCATTGGCGGGGACCCGCACGGGGCCGTGGCAGAGCATGCCTCAGCAGCGTTCGCGCAGTTCGTTGCGCACGCGCTCCTCCTTGCCAGCGGTCGTCGTGTAGATCAGCGTCGCGACCGCGAACTCCTCTTGCGCCAGGAACTTGTCGTCGACGCAGCTGAAGGTGCCCTTCGTGCTGCCGCGGTTGCCGACGAAGACCTTGAAGTAGGTCTCCTTGCCGCGCTCGAGCGTGCCGCTCATCCAGTGCTCGAATTGGAACGGCCGGTCGTGGCCCGGCACGAACAGCGGCGCCGTCTTCAAGTCGGGCGCGAAGCTGGCGTTCTGGGCGGTCGTCGGCGCGTAGGGACCCATCGTGACCTTGTCGCCGCGCCACTGCATCCGATAGGAGATGCGCGTCGCGTACCAGACGATCCGGAAGTCGGTGTGCTTCACCTCGCCGACCGCGAGGTCGCCGATCGAGAAGGTCGCCGACAACGGCTGCTCCTCGCTGCTGCTCAGGCCATCCACCTTGCCTGCGAAGCGCTCCCCCGCCTCGGTCAGGTCGCCGTCGAAGTCGCGGTCGAGATGGAGAACGTCGAACGCGGCGCCCTTCGCGTCGCTCTTGTCGAGCACCGCCCACATCCGCCGCTCGCCGTTCTCCCCGAACAGGAAGCAGCCGTAGCGCGGAGCGGCGAGGTACGCCGGCTCCTTCGCGATCGCGCGCGGCACCGCCGCGAAGTCGATCGGTTCCACGGACTGCGGCAGACACGCGAACAGCAACGACGCGATCGACATGGCACGGCTCCACGCGTTCGGGTGCGACGGGACAACTCGCGGGCGGCAGCGTAGCTACGTCGGGTGTAGCATCGCCGCCTCGTTACGAGGAGCCGTTCGATGGGCTGGGACGTCGGATACTCCGGGACCTGTTCCGCCTGCGGCGAGCCGGTCCACCAGTGCGCCGAGGACCGGCCGCGCATGACGGCGGTGTGGCTGCGCTGCCCGAAGTGCCTGAAAGCGCGCGAGCAGCGGATCGACGACGGCACGGAAGCGAAGTTCTGGAGCGTCGCGCATCCTTGCACCGACTGCGGCTCCGAGGACACCGGCCGCATGCAGTGGACGGCGGAGGTCTCCCATGCCCGCTTCACGAGTCCTCCTCGGCTCGCTCGTCGCACTGTCGTCTCCCTCCGCCTTCTACGCTGACGACGAGACGCCGCTCTCGAAGCAGCCGCGGAACCTCGACTTCGAGTCGCCGCTTTCCGACGGCGGATGGACGACTGGATTCGACGGAAAAGCCGAGTTCGACGAATCGACGCGCCATGCCGGCGCGCGTGCGATGCGGATTTCGGGCCCGGCGACGCGGATTCCGGCGGAGCGGGCGCTGACGCAGGAGTTCGATGCCGGCGACTGGCGCGGCAAGCGGGTGCAAGTCACCGGCTGGGCGCGGTGGGATCGGTCGCGGATCGGCGTCTTTGTCAATGCCGACGGCGTGATGGACTACGACAGCGATGCGAAACGGCTGCCGGCGGCCGTCGCGGGCGAAGCCACCACCGCCCCGCTCGACGGCTGGAAGCGACTGGCCGCCCGCGTCGACGTGCCCTACGACGCGGAGTCGATCGTGATCGGAGCGCGGGTCTACCTCGAGGCGGAGGCGCCGGTCTGGATCGACGACCTGCGCTTCGAGGTCTGTCCCGATCAGACGTCGCTGTTCGATCCGAAGCGGCTCCGCGCGAACTTCACCAACCTCGACTTCGAGTGGCCGACCGCCGAGGGCGAGCGCCCGGCTGAGTGGCTCATGACCGTCGCCGAAGTCGGCGATCCGTTCGACGACGACTACGAGAACTCGGTCTACGAGTTCGTCCGCGACACGGGATCGCACGTGACCGGCAGCGCGTGCGCACGTCTCGCGCACACCGGCGGCCCGGCCGGCGGCGTGTGGATCCGCCAGAAGGCTGGCGCGGCGCCATGGCGCGGGAAGACGGTCCGGTTCGCGGTCTTCCTCCGCGCCGACGGTGCGAGCGTCCCGCCGGAAGGACCGTTCCTCACCGTCCATTCGGAAGACAGCGATCGGGTCGAGGGGGAGCTTCGGGTGGGGCACGAGCAAGCTCTCGGCGTGGAGGCGCGCCGAGGTGACCGCCACCGTGCCGGCGGACGCCGAGACGATCACGATCGGCTTCCGCCTCGAACGCGGCACGCTCTGGTTGGATGCGGGGACGTTCAGCGTGGTCGAGTGACGCGGAACCGTCCATGAGGCGCGCGTGCCGGCAACAGGATCAGCGCGCCAAGCGCGATCGACCGCCGCACGACTCGCCTATCCTCCCGCGCCGCGCGGAACCGTCGTTCCGTCGACCTCTCGAGGATCCGCCCTCATGGGCCAGCGCAACCCCCGCGTCGACGCCTACATCGCGAACGCCACCGACTTTGCTCAGCCGATCCTCACGCACTTGCGCGCGGTCGTGCACAGCGCTTGCCCCGAGATCGAGGAGACGATCAAGTGGCGGATGCCGTCGTTCGAGTGAAAGGGGATCCTCTGCGGGATGGCCGCGTTCAAGGCGAACGCCGTGTTCGGCTTCTGGAAGCACGACGTGATCGTCGGCGCCGATCGCAAGGCGAAGGAGGCGATGGGGAGCTTCGGTTGCCTGAAGCATCTCTCCGACCTGCCCTCGAAGGCGGTGCTGGCGAAGTACGTGAAGACCGCGATGAAGTTGAGCGAGGCGGGCGTCAAGGTCGTGCGGCGGAAGACGCGGCCCACGAAGGCGGCCGCTCCGCATCCCGAATTCGCGGCCGCCTTGAAGAAGAGCGCCAAGGCAAAGGCGACGCTCGACGGCTTCCCGCCGAGCGCGCGCGCCGATTACGTCGAGTGGGTCGCGGACGCGAAGCAAGACGCCACTCGCGCGCGACGCATCGCCACTGCGATCGAGTGGCTCGCGCAGGGTTAAGCGCCGCAATTGGAAGTATGAACGCTGCTGAGCCGCGGTGGACCGCTCCATCGTCGCCGCGGTCCTGGGCGAACTTGGCGCGGTCTTCGTGAGTCAACCATGACGGGTTTCGAACTCGCAGGAAAGGTCGCGCTGGTCACAGGTGCCGCGTCCGGCATCGGCGCTGCCACCGTGCGTCGCTTCCTCGACGAGGGCGCGCGCGTCGTCGCCGCCGACTGCGTCGCACCGCCGCCACCACCACAACCAACATCACAGCCGAGCGCAGGCGACCCGACCGCCGACCCCGCGCGCTGCGCCGTCGTCGCCTGCGACGTGACCCAGCCGACCGAGGTCGAGCGTGCTCTCGCCACCGCCCTCGACCGGTTCGGCCGCCTCGACGCCGTCGTCCACTGCGCGGGCGTGACCGCGGATGACCTGGTCTGGAAGCTCGACGACGAACGGTGGCGGCGCGTCCTCGCGGTCAACCTCGACGGCTCGTTCCACGTCGTGCGAGCGGCGGTTCCGCGCCTGCGCGCGCAAGGCGGCGGCGCGATCGTGCTGATCAGCTCGATCCTGGGGCTGCGCGGCGGCTTCGGCAGCTCGAACTATGCGGCCAGCAAGGCCGGCGTGATCGCGCTGGCGAAGTCGGCCGCCGCCGAGGTCGGCGCCTTCGGCATTCGCGTGAATGCCATCGCGCCCGGACTGATCGACACGCCGATGACTGCGCGCTTGCCGGAGCCAGTGAAAACCGCCGCGCGACAGGCCGCCGCCCTCGGCCGCTTCGGCGACGCCGACGAAGTGGCCGACGCGATCCTCTTCCTCGCCTCACCGCGCAGCCGCTACATCACCGGCACCTGCCTGCGCGTCGACGGCGGGCAGTGCATGGGTTACTGAGACGGCGACCGCCCGCTCGGTTTCCTTTCGCCCTCCGGTCGCGGACCTTCTTGTCGTTGGCCCTCCGGTCGCGGCGGCCCCTCTCGAATTCCTTCAGGTCGTCCGTCGGGCCTTCCGTCGGGCGCCCCGTCACGCGGAAACCGCGGCAATCGCGGTGGGAACGGCGGCCGATCGCCACGCCGCCGCCGCACCTGATCGAGGAGGCGCAATCCCGTCGCCGGGTCGGCGGCGCCGCGCACCCGTTCCGCGATCTCGGGCGGCACGTGAAATGCATCTGGATGCTCGCCGATGAACTGCTTCACCAGCGCGAGCCGTTCCGCCGGCGCCCGCTGCAGCTTGCGCGCAAACTCGATCGCCGCCTCCTTCGGCAGCTCGCCGCGTTCCGCCATCGCGCGCACCTGCTCGCCCAGTGCAAACTCGACGTACGGCTCGAGCGTCTGCTTCGCGCGCCGCTCGCGCTCGCGCGGCGGCTGCGAGCGCGACCCGGCCTGGATGGAATCGCGCACCTCGGGCGGCAGCGACTCGAACTTCGCGCGCAAGCCCGAAAGCGCGCGCCGCGACAGCTCGTGCCGGCGCGCCTTCTCATCAAGCGGCTGCCACTCCTTCGGCAACTCGCCGCCGAGGCTCTCCCGTTCGCGACGGCGGGCGCGCTCGAGTCGCAGGTGGCGTCGCGTCATCACCGCCCGATCCTCGGCGGTCAATGCGCTCCAACGCAGCCAGTTGCGCTCGAGCTCGGCCCGTTCGAGCGGCGTCATCGTTTCCCACTGCGCGCGGACCTTCGCCCGCTCCTCCGCCGACGGCACGTGCGACTCCGCCTGCACGCTGACGGCGCCCACCAGCGCCAGGCGCAGCCCCACCACGAGCCCGATCAGCAGCGCCGCCACGTCACGCCCCCCGCAGCGCGTCGAGCGCGATCAGTTCGTCGTCGAGATCGAGCAACTCACCTTGGCCGTCGAGATCCGACAGGTCGCGGAGCAGCTCGAAATGGATCACGAACTCGGCGTCGTCGAGGAACTCGGGCAGCACCTCGCGCCGGATCCACCAGCGCGTGACGAAGGCGGTCGAGGCGACCAGCACGGCCGCCGCGGCCACGCGCGTCCAGGGCGAGCGCCAGCGCGACAGCGCCAGCACTTCCATCGTCGCAACCGGCGCCACGCCCTCCTCCGGCTCACCCGCCCGCGCCAACGCGGTCGCCGCCATGCGATCGAGCCGCGCTGGCGCCATCGGGTGCTCCTCTTCGAGCACGCCCAGCAGCTCCCACGTCCGGCGGTGCTGCACGAGCTCGCTGGCGCACACCGTGCAGCCCCGCGCGTGGCGCTCCGCCGCGACCGCGTCATCGGCAGTCAGGTCGCGCGCCAGGAGTTCCGGCAACAGCTCGCGGAATCGATCACAGTCCATGGTCCACCTCGTCGCGCACATCGTTGCGCTCGCCGCGCAATTTTCTGTCGTCGGCCAGCAACGGCGCCAGGCGTCGCCGCACGTTGTCTCGGGCACGGAACAGCAGGGACTTCACCGCCGGCAGCGACAGCCCGAGCGCCGCCGCCACTTCGGCGTAGGAACGGTCCTCGAAGCGATGGAGCAGCAGCGCGGTCCGCTGCGGCTCGGGCAGCGCGGCCACTGCGGCACGCACCTGCTCGCGTAGCTCCGCCTGCGCCAACGCGCGGCCCGGCAGCGACTCGGCGCTGCTCACCAGTTCGGGCAGGTTGGAACCATCCGTCTCGCCCGCGCCAAGCTCGCCGCGGCCGCCGCCGATCCCGACCGAGTGGCGCCAGCGATTGCGCGTCGCGTCGTTGAGCGAGATCCGGAACAGGATGCGATGAAGCCAGGTCGTGAACTTGGCGGTCGGCTCGTAGCGGTCGCGCGCGCGCGCAATTCGTAGGAACGTCTCCTGCGCCAGATCCTCCGCCGCGGCGGGATCGGCTCCACCGCGGCGGAAGAAGGCGTGGACGCGCGCTCCGTAATGGTGAACCAAGGCCGTGAACGCAGCGTCGTCGCCACGCTGGAACGCGAGCATCCACACCTGCCCCGGATCGGCGCCGTCGTCTCCCGCCGTCTGTCCCGTCTCCTGCGGCATCGCGTGGGCGCACCTCATGGTCGGCTACAGAACCCAGTCGCGCTGCCCATGTTGCGCGGTGGGAACAGCGATCCCGCTTCCTCGGCGGAAGGAGAGCGACTCGGTGGGTTACCCGGAGGACCTCCGCGCCGGCCTCACGGCACGTCGAAACCGAACCGCAGGCGAAGCCCAGGGGTGAACGCGACCCTGCGCGATGCGCCAAAATCGGCCTCGAGCACTTGCATGTAGAGGTCGACGAAGGCGAGTGCGGGGTCGTCGGGAATGTCTTCGCTCAGCGTGGTGCCGCCGGCCGGCAGCAAGAGGTAGGTGGAAAAGAAGTCGGCGACCACCAGCAGCGTCCCGTCCTTGACCGGGATCGCCGCCGGGGCGGTGCCCACCAGCAAGAGCGCGAGCGTCGTCACGCCGGCGGAGTTGCCGATCGCGACATCGAGCGTCTGACCGAAGCCCGGGTCATTCACGGCGTCAAGCGACGGGATGCCGTTGGTCCCTGGCCAGCCCGCGCCGTAGCTCTCGCTGAACGCCGGCGCACCCAGCCACAGCGCGACCTGCCCTGGATAGAGCCAGGTTGCAGTGACCGGATCGAAGACGCTGAAGAGCAAATCGCCCACGGCGAGATCGCCGACTCCATCGCCGTTCCAGTCGCCGCCCGCGAGCGAACCGAAGTTGACGTTCGCAGAGGTCGAGTTCGCGACACCCTCGATCGTCCACAGCACGCTGGCGTCGCGGCCTGAACGCACTTCGACCAGGCCGAGGTCCTGCGCACCGCCGTTCACCGAAGTGACAGCGAAATCGTCGATCGCGTCGTGGTTCAAGTCGGCCATGCCGCAGATCGCAACACCGAGCTGGTCGTCGGAGGCAGCCCCGCCGATCACGAACAGCGGCAGCAACGTGGCGCCGCTGACGATCTGGACGTAGCCGGTTCTGCCGATGAACGCGTAATTCGCGCCTGACGCGCTGGCTGCGAAATCCGACACGCCGTCGCCGTCGAGATCACCGAGTCGAGCGATCGCGTTGCCGAACGCGTCGCCGCTCTGCAATCCAGCGACGGTCCCGATCCGCGTGATGGTCGCGCCCGAATAGACGTGGACGCGTCCGCGATTGATGTCCGGGTAGCCGGGATCCCATCCGGTTTCCGAAATCGCGAATTCGTCGATCGAGTCGCCGTCGAGGTCTCCGAGCCGGGCGACGACGACCCCGAACTTGCTGCTGGAGGAGCCCGGGATCTGCTGGTAGGACGCGCCACTCGAGAAGTAGATGCGCGCGTCGCCGAGCAGGTACATGCTGACCAACAGGTCACCGATGCCGTCGCCGTCAGCGTCGCCGATTCCAGCCATCTCGTAACCGATCATCGTTTGCGTCGTCGTGCCGAAGAGCGTGACGAAAGTGGCTCCGGTCACGCCGCTCACGATCATGATCGATCCGACGTCCGGCCGCGACGTATCGGTGCCGGGCACGCCGATCGCATAGTCGTTCACCCCGTCGCCGTCCCAGTCCCCGAGCGCAGCGATGGAGGAGCCGAGTCGATCCTCGAAGTTCGCTCCGTCGTGGGTACGCAGCACCGTGCCGCTGGCGCCATCGACAAGGGTGACGCGACCGACTGTCGCCACTCCCGGCGCATCCCAGCCTTGTTCGGCGATGGCGAGTTCGGCGCACCCGTCGCCGTTCAGATCGCCGACATCGACCATGCGCATGCCGAAGTAGCCGAACTCCTGACCGGTCAGCGTCGGGCCGGGCAACTGAGCGCGCGCGTGACCTGCGAGCAGCACAACGAACGAAAGCGACGGGAGCGTGACGTGGATGAATTTCATCGGAGGTTTCCCAGTCGACGAGTGGCGAGGCTCCATCGCCACCGATCGAGCCGAAAATATAGCCCCGCTCAGAGCCAGCGCCACCGGACGGTCGGTCGCCAGACCAAGAGCGGCCGGCCGCGCAGCGCTCCGACCGCGACCGTCCCGTAGTGACGACTGTCGATCGACTGATCGCTCGCGTCGCCCAGGACGAACAGGCGGCCCTCGGGGACTTCGCACGCCTCGGCGCCGCAGTCGTACGGCGCGTCGGAAGGCGCCGTCCAATGCAGGTCGCGCAGGACCTCGCAGCCGACCAGGCGCGCGCGACCGTTGCGGATCTTCAAAGTCGGCGCGCCGAGTACGGAACCAGCGATGACGACATCGGAGCGCCGATCGAGCCGCTCCTCGAACGCCACGGCTCCGTCGATCGCGGCTCCGACCCCCCCGTCGACGTGCCAGAACTCGAATCGCTGCGCCGAGCCGACGGTGACGGGCGAAGCGGTGCCGCGCCAGGTCGCGCGCGCGGATTCACCGGTGCGATCGGTCACGACCAAGTCGATCCGCCAGACCCCTGCGACGGGCTGCGCGATCAGCTCGCAACGATTCTCCGCCAGCGCGAACTCGAAACCGACGCAGGTGGCGGCGTCCTCGACCACGACGTCGAGCGCGAAGCAGAGATCGGCGACGCGGTTCCGGCCAGGATAATGCGTTCCATCCGCCGCGAGCCAGCCATCGTCGAACGCCGCGGCATCGCCCACCCACTCGACTCCGCACGCGAGCCCCGGATCGCTTCCGTCCATGGCGAACTCGCGGGCGCGCAGTTCGACGCAACCCGGATCGAGCGGGACCAGTCGTCCGAGCGCCGCGCCATCGAACCGCTCGCGCCACAGCGGCACCAGGAGCCTGCGAAACTCGGAATAGCGCTTGATGACCTGCTCTTCCGCGCCGCCCGCGCCACGCACGAACAGCTCGCCACCAGCGATCCGCACCGACTCGCCGCCGACGCCCGCGACCCGCTTGACGACGACGCGTTCGTCGGCGCGCGCATCCTCGCCGTCACGCTCGAACACGACCAGATCGAACCGTTGCGGGGCACGAAGGCGCCACGCCTGACGCGCGACCAGCACGTGATCACCTGCCGTCGGGTCGCCATGCAGGAGCGGCTCCATCGAGCCGGAGCCAACCACCAATGACTCGAGCAACAGCAGGCGCACCGCAACCAGCATGAGCGCGACCACCAGCGCTCCCCGCCACGGCAAGCGGCGCCTGCGCGGCGGCAGCGACGGCGGATTGGCGAAGACCTGTGGTGTCATCGTTCAGTCCCGCGGCGCGATCGAACGCAGCACGCCGTGGCGCAATGCGTAGCGGGTGGCACGCACCGCCTTGATGCCGAGGTGGTCGAGGCAGGTCTCGAGAATCGCGAGACCGGCCAGCTGCACGTCAGCGCGCTGCGGCAACAGTCCGAGCTTCTCGATCCGCTGCTTCGGACTCATCGCCTGGGTCTTCTTGCGCAGCTCTTCGAGGCGCCGGCGCTCGACGACGTGCGCTTCGACATGCTGATCGTCGAGATCGTGTTCGTTGAGGTCCATCATCGCGAGGTTGGCGCCGGTGCCACCGAGCACGGTGAGCACGCCTGGCAACTCGGTGTCGGGAGAGAAGCCGCGCAGCTCCTGGCGCACCGCCTTGCACAGCGCATCCCAGTCTTCGCCGTGGCGCTCGGTCAGGATCACCGCGCCCATGCGCAGGCTCTTCACTTCGAGCGGCTCCTCGCCGCGCTTCGGCGGTTCGCTGCCGATCACCAGCTCGGTCGAGCCGCCGCCGATGTCGATGATCGCGAGCGGTCCTTTCTGGTAGCGCAGGCGCACGCCG
This sequence comes from Planctomycetota bacterium, assembly GCA_009691715.1. Classification (GTDB taxonomy): domain Bacteria; phylum Planctomycetota; class B15-G4; order B15-G4; family SIAN01; genus SIAN01. The sequence continues at coordinate 84,362 of SIAN01000010.1, read as the reverse complement.
GCGAAGGTGATCCGCCCCTCCTCCTCGCCGCTCACCACTTCAAGCGGCCAGCCGAGCACGTCGCCGACCATCTCGACCACCTCGCGCTGGTTCGAGGCCCGGCGCAGCGCCTCGGTGCCGACCGCGCGGAACTTCTCGACCTCGTGCTTCTTCAGGCGCTTCCTGATCTCCTCGCACCACGCCAGCAACCGCAGCACCGCCTCGCCATGGATGCGGCCGCTCTTGCCCATGCCCTCGGCCAGACGGGTGAAGCGGCTTTCGCGCTCGATCGGGTGGAGCTCGCCGCCCTTGGCCTCGGCGACGATGTAGCCGGTCTTGTTCGAGCCGAAGTCGGCACCCGCGACGATCCGCCCCATCGACTGCTGCTCCTCGACCAGGGGTCCGCCGACCCGGCGCCCGATCCGCAGAAGCTACCGCGGCGCGCGGCCAGCCCGGGCGATTCATGAGCCCCGTCGCGAGGCGAAGGGATGTCGGTGCAGGACGAGGATGGAAATCGCGGCTCCGACGATGCGGGTCCAAAGACCCGCTGAGGAAGGAACGCGGTTTTCCGACGAAGTCATGCGCCGACAGAACGAGCCGAAGTAAGGGCTCATGAATCAACCGGGCTACGCTGCCAACATGAACCCGCGCCACGATCGCCTGCTGCTGAAGCGGCTGCTCGACCTCGCGGACGAACTCGGTCGGCTGCGGCGCGACCAGCGCGAACTGTCGCTCGATCAAACCGAGCAACGCGCACTGTCGCGGCGCGCGCGTTCGCGAGTCGCGCAAGTCGGCAAGTTGCTGAAGGAGATCGAAGGCAGCGGGCCGTTGCACCTGCTGGTCCGCCGCTACCGGCTCGGCAAGGAGCACATGCTGTTGATGGTCGAGCTCCTGAAACGGCGCTTGAGCCACGACGACACCTCGCTGAAGGGGCGCGAGCTGCTCGGGATCGTCTGCGATTCGTCGTTCGGGCTGCTGGAAGGGGTGCGGTTGCTGGCGCCCGACTCGCGCCTGATCGCGGCCGGCGTGATCGTGCCCGAGTTGCAGGGTGCCGAGGGCGATCCGGAACTGCTCGACCTGCGCTACCGCCTCTCCGACCGCGCCTTCCGGATCCTGCTGCGCGCACTGCGACCGCGACGACAGCGAGACAGCGAACGCGCCGGCTCCGACCTCGGCAAGAAGCCGTACCGCAGCCACCTCGAGCACCTGACCGATCTGCGCCGCCTCGCTCGACTGTTCCAGAAGCGGGCGGCCAAGCTGTTCCACTCCGACTACACCGACGAGCTCGACGATGCCGAGCTGCCCGACTCGCTCACGCTGCTGCAACGGCAGATCCCGCGCACGATCGCGCTGATCGAGGCGCGTCTGGCCGCGACGCCGGGCGCCGCGCGCTTCCCGCTGGTCAAGCTCTGCCAGGAGCTGCACTTGGAGATCGAGCACCAGGTGATCCTGGTCGCGCTGATCTTCCAGGAGCTGACGCAGGGCACGCCCTACCTCGACGCCGCCGACCTGCTGAAGCTGGTCGCGAAGAGCGAGGAAGATCTGATCCGGCGGCGCAAGCTGTTCGCGAAGAAGTCGGTGCTGGTGCGATTCGGGCTGATCGAGATCGAGGAGATCGTGCTCGACAAGGAGCTGTCGGGCGAGGTCTACGTGCCCAATGCCGTGGTCGACCGCGTCCTGGGTGCCGCGCGCGCGTCGGAAGGCGCCCGCATCGACGAAGCGAGCAAGGACGAGTTCAAGAAGTTCCTGAGCGAGATCGACGACTCGGACGATTTCTTCAAGCGGCTCTGAGGGAGCCCGGGGCATCTCCCGAACCGAGGGGAATTCCGCGTCACGGACGGCGGCCGGGTTGGCGACGATGGGAGCGGGTCGCAGGAGACCCTCCCCAATGGAATCTCGCCTCGAAGCGCTAGCGCACCACGAACCGGACCCGAGCCGCGTTCTCGATGCCGACGACCGGCTCGTTGCCGCGGCGAAGCTGTTTCGCAATGCGTCGTTGCAACCGCAGCTCGACGCCCTGGTGGCCGAGACGGCGAAGCGCGCCGGCTTCCCGATCGCCGCGATCAGCATCGTGCTGCGGCGGACGCAGCGATTCATCGCGGCGGTGGGCCTCCCTCCCGACCTCGAGGCTTCGCGCGCCACCGATCGCTGTGCCTCGTTCTGCCAATTCATCGTCGCGACCGACCGTCCGTTGTGCGTCCCCGACACCAATGAATGCCCCGACCTCCCGCGCGCGCTGATCGAGAGCTACGGCCTGCGAGCCTATGCCGGAGTGCCGATCCACTCCGAAGACCAGGTGATTGGTTCGTTGTGCGTGATCGATGTCGTGCCGCACTCCCTCGACGACACCACGCTCGAAGTCCTGCGTTCGGTCGCGGAGAAGATCGACGAGATCCTTGCGAGCCCGGCGCGCAAAACGCGAGCGCTCGCTGGCCGCGCCGTCCGGCCCGCCTTCGCCGAGCTGCGCAACGTGCTCTGCCGTATTTCGATGGCGGGCGGGCTGATGGACGCTGCGCTCGCCGACCTAGCCGGTGGCAGCGAACTGCTCGCGGCCGCCGCGCGCGGCGAACTCAACTCCGAGCAGCTCGCGCGCAACGCCGCAGTGCTCGGCGCGGGTCAAGCCGCCGTGAACGACGTCCGCAATCTGCTGCGGAACTTCGCATCGGACATCGATCAGGCGTCGGTCGTGATCGATGCCGTGGAGACGACCGTCAGCCCCGACGGTGGCGACATCGCCTGGGTGTACCAGGTCCTCTCGGCGGCGCTCACCACGGCGCTCCACGAGACTCGGTGCGCCGGCGGCGTCAAGATCCAACCGTTCGACGCCAACCTCGCACTCCATGCCGACCTGCCCGAGGCGGCGTGCGCGCTCGCCGCGGCGCTCATCGAGATGTCGCAAGCCTCCTCGCCGAAGAGCGGGTCGCGATTGACGCTGCGGGTCGAGCCGCACGATCAGTACGTCGACTTCCTGGTCGCCGGGCCGCCCCTCGCCGACGACGAGCTGGCGAAGGTCTCCGCCAGCATGGCCAGGCTGATGGGCGGCGCGCCGATGGCGACGGCGTCCTGCACGCGTGACGGGATCACGCTGCGCTTCGACGCGATCCAGCCGGCGCTCGACTGAGAGTCGACCCTCGATCGGCCAGGCGAACTCCGCCTTCGACGCGATCTTCATCTCCCGTCCGGGTCCGCTCGCCGTCGTGATTTTCGAGGAGCCGGCGCTCATCGCGGCAGCGTGGCGGGATCCGTGGCGCCGCGCGCCAGGCGCGGCCCGCGGGTCAGGTTGTAGACGACGTTCATCGTGCGATCGCGTTTCGACAACGCGATCGGTCCCGGCCCGATCAGCACGTCAGTCGAACGCAGGTCGCCATGCGCGCCAGGCGGGATGATGTCGTTCCAGCTGCCCGGCAGCGAGCCGACGTAGACCTTGCGCGCGTCGGCGACGAAGTAGCGTCCACCCGGTTCAGGCGATGGCGGCGTTCCGAGCGTCGCGGAGAGCGCGAGGAATTCGTCGGCGTCGATCGTCTGCGAACTCTCGAGCCACGCACCGGCACTGCCGTCGAGCCACGTGCGCGGATCGATGCGGGACACCAGCGAACGCGGTCGGGTGAAGCCGCGATTGCCGATGCTGCGCTGGGTCATGATCGATGAGAACGGGACCTTCAGCAGGTCCACCAGCAGCGCCGGCGGATCGCCCACATCGCTGCCGATCTCCTCCGCGCTCTCGGCCAGGCCATCGAACACCGCGCCGACGTCGGAGATCACGGTCTGCACCACGATCTCCGTGCCGCGCACCACCACTTGCAGCAGTCGGTCGGCAAGGTCGAACGGGAACGTGATGAGCCGCTGGCTGAACGTGCGCGGCGGCGGCAACGGCCGCTCCTGCGCGCGAGCCATCGTCTCCTGCGCGCGCGCGGCCGCATCGTGGTCCAGCAGCAGGTCACCGACGCCGAAGACCCAGCCGTTGGCGCTGTCGTGCCGGCTGTGGACCAGCACCTTGGTGCCGATGCGCGCCGCCGCCGCTTCGAATCGCAGCGAAGGCCACTGCGCGCCCGCGTGCCGCCGCAACGACGATTCGAACGGCGCCAGAAACTCGTCCGCCATCGGCAGCGGCAGCTCCCAGTACATCTCGCTCGCCTGCATCGCCGGCTGGATCAGCACCAACGAATCGAGCAGCGAGTCGGTCCGCACGCCTTCGCCGCGGGCGAGTTCGCGGGCGGCGATGCGCTGGATCGCGTCGTACGCGGCGAGCGACGCGAGCTTCCCGCCGAAACTGTGGCCGACCACGTGCAACGCGGGTGGCGGCGCCGGATGCCACGCGCTGCGCTGCAAGTGGATCAGCTCCTCGATCAACAACGAGACCGGGATCTCGAATCCGGCGAACGTCCCGCTGGCGACGCGCGCGGCGCCGGCTTCGAGCGCGCGGCGGTACTCGAAGTCGCCGTCGCCCTGCAGATCGACCTGGCTCCAGCGCTGCGGATGTCCCATCGCGAGGCGCACGGCGTCCTGCGACTCGCCCCACGCGCTCGGCAGGTGGAAGAGCAGGCCGTCGGCGAGGCGCGTCGCCCCTTCCGCAAGGTCGGGCGGCGGGAATGGCAGCACGGAACGCAACCCATGCGTCAACGGCCGCGACACCGAGCTCCAGGTCACGAACACGAACCAAGGCTGGTAGTCGGGATCGAAGCGCTGGATGTCGACGAGGCGCTGCTCGATCGCGGCGCGATAGCCCTCGTAGAGCGCGAACGCCTCCTCGAGCGTGAAGTCCCAGCCGTGGACCAGCACGTAGACATCGCTGATCGGCTTCTGGCCGTTGCTCCTCCGATCGGCGATCTCGCGGCGCAGTTGCTCGATCGGCGTGTGCAGGAGCGCGTCGTTGTTGTCGTAGATCGCGTAGGAGTAGTTCGCGGGATCGGCGGTCGCGGGAGCCGAGAGGACGCCGGCCGGCGGCGCGCGGCAGCTCGCGAGACCGAGGGCGATCGCACCGCCGAGTGCGCGGACGAAGGCGGAGGTCGCGGGCGGACGGCGCGGCAGCGGGCTGTCGCTCATCCGGGCGCGACGTCCGCGGCCGTCTCCCCATGCCCGCCGCCAAGCCCTTCTTCGCTGGCGACCACGAACGGGCAGTAACGGAACGCGTCGCAATCGACACCGCGCGCCCGTGCGATCGCCTCGGCGATCAGGCGCACCGGCATCAGTTCGATCAGGAACTGCCAGCGCGGCGGCAGCGACGGGATCTCGAGCAGCAGATCGGCCGAGCCCGGCGGGAGGTCGGCGCCGACCAGCGCCACCTTCGCACCCGCTCGACGCAGATCGGCGGCCAGCTGCAGGTCGATCGCGCGCAGTCGTTCGCCGGCCGCAAGCCAGATCACGACCCGACAGCCGGCCGCGACCACCTCGTTCGGCCCGTGACGGAACGCGCCGGTCGACATCGCTGTCGCCGGATGCTTCGCCGCTTCCTCCCACAGCTGCCGCGCTTCGAGCGCCGCCGCGAGGCCCGGCCCGCGCGCCAGCAGCAGCGTGGTCGCGGCAGGCGTCACGAAGCTCGAAGCCGCGATGGTCGTCTGCCACGCCGGCAGCCGCTGACCGGCATCGATGAGCGCGCGCGACAGCTCCGCCGGCAGTTCCGCACGCCAACCGCCGAGAGACTGCGCCACCATCGCCGCGGCCGCCAACGCGACACCGCTGTACATCGTGACCGAGACGTTGAAGTCGAACGGCAGGTCGAGCAGCACGACCGGAGCGCATTCGCGCGCCAGCGGGGATGCGGGGTCGTTGGTCACGCCGAGGCGGACCGCGCCGGCTGCGCGCGCTTTCTTCAGCAACTCGACGATCTCGACGCTCTTGCCGCTGCGCGACAGGAACAGCAGCGTCGCACCGGCGGGCAGCGCGGCAAAGTGGAACAGTTCGCCGGCGTCGGCATTGCGCGCGGGACGACCGGCGGCGTCGAACGACGCCTGCAGAGCGTGGCCGGCATGGAAGCTCGAACCCATGCCCGCGACGATTGGCTGTGGCGCCGCGCGCAGCAGCTCGGCAGCGCGCGCGACCGCGTCGCGCTGCGGCCCGCGCACCAGCCGATCGAGCAGATCCGCCAGTCGCGCAGGCTCGGCGAAGATGTCGTCGAGGTAGCGCGACGGCGCCATCACTGGATCTCGGTCAAGGCGCGGACGCGCTGCAGCTCGCGCTGGATCGCCGCCTTGAACTCGACGACATCGAAGCCGAACGGACCGGGCTTCGAGCGCCACGCGACGCGCCCCTCTTCGTCGATCAGCACCATCCGGTCGGGCCATGCTTCGTATGCGCGTTCCGCCGAATCGTCGAGTCCGTCGATCAGGGCCGGGATCGCGCCGAGCCCAAGCGACTCCTTGCAGTGGCGCGCGTTCTCGCAACGTTCCTCGAGCGTCAGCGGTTGCTCGATCACGCTGCCGTCCGGGCTGCCCATCGCCCAGAACGAATCGATGGCGTGCGCTTCGCGGATGTAGACCAGGAAGAAGTCGACGAACCGGCCGCCGAGGCGGTGGAGCTCGCTCAGCCGACCGGCCGAGCGCGAGAACGGTCCTCAGGTGAAGCTGCCGAAGATCAGCGCCATCGGACGGCGTTGCTGCAGCGCGCTGCGCAACGTGGGCGCGCCGTCCGCGAGCGCGAACGCGGCGAAGTCGGGCGCCGGCTCGCGCGCCTCCGGCTCGAACCAACCGTCCACTGGCGCAGCGCCCTCGCGGCTGGATTCGCGCTCGCGCATCGCGAGGAGCCCATCGCGGTCGGCGTCGCGATCGAGCAGCCACTGCGCGATCTCGGGCGCGGAGAGCAGTTCGTCGCGGTCGCGATCCATGCCGGCCAGCAGGGTGCCGAAACCATCGATGCCGGCGGGCGCACCCAAACCGACCGCGCGACGGAACTCGGCGACGCTCACCCGGCCATCGCCATCGCGATCGAGCGACGCGAGCGCCACCGCCAGCGGTGCGATCGGCGCCACCTCTGCCTGCGATCCGCCGAACAGGCGCGGCAACAACAGCGGGATGCCCAGATCCGGCGGCAGCACAGCATCGCGAGCGAGGTCGCTGCGCGTGACGACGCCGTCGCCGTCGCGATCGAGGTTGCGAAACGCGGTCTCGCCACGGTCATGCTCGTGCGCAGTGATTTGGCCGTCGCCGTCCGTGTCGTAGCGCGCCGCGAGCCAGCGCCACGCCTCCTCCATGTGTTGCGCGTGCTCGGCGCGCGCATCGGGGCGGGTGACAGGCGCGCGATCGGAACCGCGGTCGATTGGCGGGGAGCCGCAGGCGTTCAAGACGAGCGCGGCGGCGGCCGCGATCGCGATTCCGGCGCGACCCGAGAGGCTCCCACTCCGCAGCACCCGCATCGTCGGCCTCCCGGCGGAGCGCCGGCTCACGCCAGAGCCTCTCCGCGAACGAGGCGGCAATTGTATCGGTGCACCCTGCCGAGCCGTGGACGCTGCGCGCTCAACGCCGCGAAACGCTCTGGATCTCGCCTCCCACCACGGTTGGCGCGAGGTCCTGCAGCGGCACCGGGCCGCTCGCGTCGGGCGACAGCAGAAGCTCGCGCTCGGTCGTCTTCACCACGCATCCGGAACCCTGAGGCCCGAGCGCGACGCCGCCATCACCGATTCTCGGTCAGGGCGCGCACTCGCTTCACCTCGCGCTGGATCGCCGCGTTGAGCTCGATCGGGACGAAGCCCAACGGGCCGGGCTTCGAGCGCCATGCGATGCGCCCATCGGCGTCAATCAGCACGATCCGGTTTGGCCACGCTTCGTACGCGCGCTCCGCCGCATTGTCGAGCCCGTCGATCAGGGCCGGGATCACGCCGAGCCCCAACGCCTCCTTGCAGTGGTGCGCGTTCTCGCAGCGCTCCTCGAGCGTCAGCGGCTCCTCGATCACGATGCCCTCGGGCGCACCCTTCGCCCACGTCGAGTCGACCGCATGCGCTTCGCGGATGTAGACCAGAAAGAAGTCGGCGAACCGGCTGCGGATACGGTGGATGTCGCTCAGCCGACCGGCCGAATGCGAGAACGATCCTCAGGTGAAGCTGCCGAAGATCAGCGCCATCGGCCGGCGTTGCTGCAACGCGTTCCGCATCACCGGCGCGCCGGCCTCGAGCGAGAAGGCGGCGAAGTCGGGCGCCGGCTCGCGCGCTTCCGGCTCGAACCAGCCGTCGATCGGCGCGGCGCCTTCGCGATCGCGCAGCGCGAGCAGGCCGTCGCTGTCGCGATCGAGCAGCCACTGCATGATCTCGGTCGTCGAAAGCAGGCTGTCCCGGTCGCTGTCCATTCCAGCCAGCAAGGTGCCGAAGCCGTCGACACCTGGGAGCGCTCCCGATTCAACTGCGCTCTGGAACTCCGCAGCGCTCACACTCCTGTCGCCGTCGTGATCGAGCATTGCGAGCGCCGTGGCCAGCGACGTGATCGGCGCCGCCTCGGCCTGCGGACCGGCGAACAGATGCAGCAGCAGGAATTGGATGCCGAGTTCGGGTGGCAGGACTACATCGCGAGCGAGGTCTTCGCGCGTGACGACACCGTCGCCGTCGCGATCGAGGTTCCGAAACGCGGTCTCGCCGCGACCGTGCTCATCCGAGAGGATCTGGCCGTCGCTGTTCTTGTCGTAGCGCGCCGCGAGCCATCGCCACGCCCCCCCCCAGCTGTTGCGCGCGCTCGGCGGGCGGATCGGGTCGCGTGAATGGCGCGGTCTCGGAAGCGCGATCGGGCGGCGGAGAACTGCAGGCGTTGAGGGCGAGAACCGACGCGGCGAACGTGGCGGCGGCGACTGCGAAGCCATCGCGACCCGACCGGCTCCCGTTCCACAGCGCCCGCATCGTCGGTCTCCCGGCGGAGCATCGGCTCACGACGAGGCCGCTCCGCGAACGAGGCGGCGATTGTATCAGTGCGTTGTGTCAGCGCTTCCGAACGCCCTGGATCTCGCCTCCCACCACTGCCGGCGCGATGTCGAGCAGCGGCACCGGGCCGATCTCGGGCGTGCGATAGAAGCCGCCGTCAGGAAGCAGCAGCGTGTCGGCCAGCGCCGGATCGAGGCCAGGCGGCGGGCCGTTCACGTCGGGCTGCAACAGGAGCTCGCGCTCGATCGTCTTCACCACGTAACCAAAACCCTGCGGCCCGAGCGTGACGCCGTCGGCGATGCTGAACAGCGGCACGTCGTGGTCTGGATTCCCGTCCTGATCGGTGTCGACCTGCTGCCACGGGATGCCGAACAGCTGGCCATCGCCGCGGTATTCGAGCAGGAAGCTCTGGCCATCGAACGCGGGGTCGTCGTTCGCGTCGTTCGCCTGCAAGTGCACGTAAGCGAATTGGATCGGAGCGTCGAAGGCGACGGTCGCGCCGGTCGCGTCGATCAGGCCGCTCCAGAGATTCCACTCGTTCTGGCCGGTCTCCCAGACCCAGTAGATCGGCTCGTCGAAGATGTTCTCGGGCACCCGCAGCGACGACAGGTCCTGCACCATCGGGCCGCTGCGCATGCCGCCTTGGAACGGGCCGCCGCCGGGAAACTCGCCCGGCGCGATCGTCGTCGCCAGCGGGCCGAGCACTGGATCGTCGTAGTAGAGGACGCGGTCGACGCTCGAGAACTGGTAGCTGTAGGACTGCGTGACATCGGGCGCGGGCGGGAAGAAGACGTCGCCGGCATCGACCGCGGCCGCGGTCAACTGCGGCCGCAGACAGTTCAGCAGCCCGAACAGCTGCACGTTCTGGAGCGTGCCGAAGAACGCGTCGTCGCCGCTCGCGACCCGCTCGACGTAGTAACCGAGGTCGGGGTTGCCGAACTTGGCGATGCAGTTGCCGCCGTAGCGTTTCGAGCCCATGTGCAGGACGACGATCTGCGACCACAGCACGACGAAGGGCGTGATCGGTTGCCAGGTGCCGGTCGCGAAATCGAACTGCTCGAACGCGGTGAAGTCGACGCCGTCGAACGCGAGGCGCAGCCGCCGCGGCGGTGGCGCGTTTGGCACGAACGGCTCCGTCCAATCGAACCACTCGCCAATCACGCTCGAAAGCGGCGCGGTCTGGCGCGTGCACTCGATCAGGCGGCCGGGCGCGATCCGGAGCGTGAAGGTCGCGCTGGTCGAGCCATCGGGACGATCTTCCTGCACCAGATCGCCGTCTTGGCCGACGACGTCGGAGTTGGAGTGGACGCCGTAGTAGTCGACGAAGGCGTGGTGGCCGCCGGGCAGCAGAATCCCCATGCCGGTCTTCAACTTCACCCGCTCGCCCAGAGTGCCGTAGCGCGTGTCGTCGACGTAGAGGTTCATGCGCCGGCTGCAGCTCTTGAAGTTGGTCCGCGACAGGGCGATGACCGGGCCGCTGTCTTGCTGCCGCACCAGCGTCCCGCCATCGAACACCAGCCGGAAGCTCTTCGACAGGATTCCCGTGTCGCCGGTCTGCGGGTCGTTGCGTCGCTTGAACTTGGAGACGCGCGCGACGCCGCTGGTCTGATCGCCGGCGAGATCGACGTTCACCTGGGTCAACTCGGCCTGCTCGCCGGGAAGCGGGAGCGTGTTCAGATTGCCGCGGAGCATGAAGAACTCGAAGCCGACGCGGCCGGCCAGAGCCGGCTTGGTCGAGAGGCGACCGCAGAAGTTCGCGGCGTGCGGATCGCCGAACGGCGGGGTGCCGGCGAAGTTCAGCTCGAACAGGCCGTACGGGTTCAAGTCAGACGCCTGCGCGAAGACATCGAGCTCTGAATAAAGCGTCTGCTGCTGCTGGCTTCCGCCGTCGGTCATCGCCGGCACCCACAGTTCGACGTGCTGCGGTTCGTCGTCAGCGCGACGGCGGCTGTGGACCAGCCAGTCCTCGTAGCTCTTGGTCGTGCCGGACTGCGTGACGGAGCCGGCACCGGGATCACAGCGCTGCGTTTCGATCTGCGCGAGGTAGACGCCCTGGTTCACCAGCTCGCCGTAGCGCGCCTGGCCGAGCAGGCAGAGCACGTCGTTCACCACCGTGATCTCGTCGGTCGCGAGGTCGAAGGCGTTTTCGTAGACGGGGTCGGTGAAGTACTCGGCATCGGCAGGGAAGGCGCTCGGCGACAGCTTCCGCACGCCTGCGGCGACTGCGGCGGCATCGGCCGAAAGCACGGAGACCGACGGCGGCGCGATCAGCCCCTCGACCGATCTATCGGCATCGGATGGCGCGCACGCGGCGTGCGCCAGCAGCAGTCCGATCCCGAAGGGCGTCGCAAGCCGCGCGAACAGTCGGAGGGGCGAGGCTATGCTCGGGCAAGCGATCGGGGCGAGGGTCACGGCGATCTCCCGCAGTCAGGTGGTTCAGGAGAGATCGGCCGCTGTAGCGGCTTAAGTTGAGGCGAGCGCGCAAGTTCTTCCGATCGGGTGCCGATATCCCCCGCAGATAGGCCAGGAGAGACCATGGATCTGCGACGGATTGCCATCGCATGCGCGCTGGCCGCGACGCCGGCTTATGCGCAGTCCGGCGACGACGCCGTGCAGCGCGTCGAACGGCAGTTGCGCGAGCTCGATCAGGCGGCGCGCTTCGAACTGCCGGGCGACGCGGCTTTTTCCGAGCGGGCGCTGCTCGAATGGGGCGGGTCGATCGGTTTCTCGCTCTACAGCATCGACGACGCGGAGAGCAAGTCACACACGCTGCGGCAGACCGACGCGCGCGCGTGGATGCGTGCGGAGATCGACGGCCGCCATCGCTTCTTCGCGCGGCTGAAGCTGCGCTACGACGACTGGAACACCGGCGACGACTTCGATGGCCAAGGCGACGATCTGCGCGAACCGCTCAGCGAACGGTGGTGGTACGAGTTCGACAGCGCGGACGGTGCGGCCGCGGCCAACGGTGCTTGGCGCATCGGTGCACAACTCGGCAAGCAGCACTTCGAGGTCGGCAACGGCGTGGCGCTGTCCGCCACGTTGATCGGCGTGCGCGCGACAGTCGCGCGCGGCGGCCTCGAGCTCGGCGTGATCGCGGCCGACACTCCGGTCAACGACTTCATCGACTTCGACGCCTCGCGCCCGAGCTTCGACACCAACACCAAGCGGCGCTTCATCGGTGCGACGCTCGAGCGACGCGGCGGCGACGTGACACCTTTCGCGCACGTCCTGCGCCAGACCGACCGCAACGATCGCGACTCGACCATCTTCCAGGACGGGCTCGAGGTCTATCCGACCGAGTTCGAGTACGACTCGACCTACTGGGGCGCCGGCGCACGCGGGCCGTTGACGCCGCAGTCGAGTTGGTACGCGGAGTTCGACGTCGAGACCGGTCGCGCGCTGTCGAGTCCGATCACGGCCGTCGGAACGCCCGGCACGCAGACGCACGAGTCGATCTTCGGCTGGGCGTTCGCGGGCGGAGTGGCCTGGTCGCTCGAGGACGCCCGCAAGTCACGCATCGACGGTGCGCTCATCGTCGCATCAGCCGATGACGATCGCCTCGACTCGGCCGACACCTTCGGCGGCAACACCGCCGGCACCATCGACCGCGGCTTCAACGGCTTCGGCTTCCTCGACACCGGTCTCGCGCTGGCACCCGATCCGGGCAACCTCGCCACGCTGCGGGTCGGCCTCGAAACCTCGCCGTTCGCCGGCGACGCGCGCCTCGAGCGGCTGCGCGCCGTCGCCGCCTTCTATCTGTTCAACAAGCTCGATCCCGACGCGCCGATCAACGTCCCGACCGTGCGCGAACGCTTCGTCGGCGCCGAGCTCGACCTCGGCTTCGACTGGAACGTCCGCCCCGACGTGACGCTGTCGTTCCGCTACGGCGCGTTCATGCCCGGCGGCGCGATGCCGCCCGAAGAAGACGGGACGCGACAGATCCTGTTCGGAGGCGTGACCTATGCGTTCTGATCGCAAGCGCGCGTGGGCGCGCGGAGTCGCGGTGCTGCTGGCGGCCGGATGCGCGACGCCGCCGGCCGGAACGCCGGTGATCGCGCGGGTGGAGCTGTTGGGCGACGAACTCGGCTTCTGGCAGGCGCTCGAGACTTCGCCGCGAGTCTCGAATGACGACGCTCTGCACGCGCTGTTCCTGCTGGCGGATGGCAAGGCCGACTACGCGAGCTTCACGGCGCGACTCGTCGCGGCGCGTGAACGCGGCTGGGTCGCCGAGGACGCGACCGTTGAGGCGGAAGGTGCTGCGACGGTGGGTCTGGTCGCGGTCGCGATCTGCCAAGTCGTGCCGCTCGAGCGCGGTGTGACTGGCCAGCTCTTCCCGCAGGCGCCGCGCTGGTGCACGCGCGATCTGGTGTTCCACGGCTTCATGCCGGAGCGGACCGCGTCGCAGCCGCTGCACGGGCTCGAATTGCTCGAACTGGTCGGCCGCGTCGAGGACTGGCGCGCCGTCCACGCTGGCGGAGCCGGCTCATGAACTTCGCTCTCGCGCTCTGCTTCGCGACGCTGCTCCCGCTGCAGGAGACGAAACCGGAGGAGAAGCCGGCGAGCCCGGCGGCACCCGTTGTCGCTCCCGCCGTCGCCCCATCTGCCGCGCCCGCTCCTACGGCGCCGATCGTCGCACCGCAGGTGCCGGTCGTCGCTCCGCTCCCTGCCGGCCAACAGCAGGTGCTGCAGGCGCTGGTCATCGCCGTCGACGGCCGTTCCGAATGGAAGCGCGCCGACAGCGACAAGTGGAAGGTTGCCGAGCTGAACGACCTGCTCGATCCCGGCTGCGAGATCCGCACCGGCCTGCGCTCGACGCTGTCGTTGCGGGTCGGCAAGAACGCGACGCTCGTCATCGCGCGTTCGAGCCGCATCGAACTGCCCGTGATCGTGCAGGACGGCGCCGTCCTGCGCACGCGCGCCGCCGTCTACCGTGGCAAGTGCGACTTCAAGGTCGAAGCGGTCGGCGTGACCAGCGACTTCCAGGTGCTGACGCCGTCGGCGACGCTGGCCGTCCGCGGCACCGGCTTCTCCGTCGCCTGGGGCGGACTCACCGGCCTCGCCGTCGCCGGCGTCGACACCAACCGCGTCCGCGCCATCGAGGTCAACTACCTCGCCGCGCAACGCACCGTGTTCGTCTCTGCCAGCGGCGTCACGACCACCCAGATCCCTGATCCCGTGCAAGGCGCCCTCTACCTCACCGTCTTCCCGCCACCCTCACCCGACCGCCAACTCGCCGACGGCAAGTTCGATCCATCGCGCCCGCCGCCGCCGCCGCCCTTGATCCCCGATTTCAAGAAGCAGCAGCAGATCGACCACGGCGGCAGCGACATCGGCATCGACCTGAACAGCGGCCAGGAAAACGCGGGCAGGCCGCCGAATCATGGGTGAGAGTTCACTTGAGGCCGGGACGACACGCGACGATGCCGACCGCGATCGTCGCCACGAAGGCGCCGATCCCCGCGAAAACCGTCATCAACACACCGTCCCAGAACCCCGCCAGTGAGCCAGCTCCCACGAAGAGCAGCGAAAGCGAGTCCGGCGCGAGACAGAAGCCCGGCAGATAGATCACGACGATGAGCAGCGGCGCGAGCGAAGCGGCAACACCCTGCGGGATCGCCAACACAAACGCGCCAACTCGCAGCACCCGCAACGCCTCGGTCATGCCTTGTCGTTGGAGACCGCGGTCGAGCAGCGTCCAGCGCAGCCAGTCTCGAGCGATCGTGGAAACCACTTGGTGACGCCCCTGCCTCAGCGTCCCGACGACGCGGCGTCCGGCGCCGTGCGGCTCGACCAGCTTTTCAGCCGCCCCTTCTCGATCTCGCCGGACAGCGGTCGACGCCACACGCTTGCGCCGTCGGTGTCGTCGAGCGCGGGATCGGACGAGTGCGACTTCAGGAACGCCACCAGACCGTCGGCATCCGACTCGAAGGCCTTCGGCACGCCCTTGCCACCCACCCATCTCACCGACAATCGACCGTCGTCTCGCAGCGTGGTCCGCGCAAAGCAATAGGACTTCGGTGGAAACGCCGTGTCGACCATGTTGATGTTCCAGAACACCTGATCACCGATCTCGACTTCAAATGCCCTGAAACGCCCCGGCTTCTTGTCATCTTCCGTCAGCTCGATGAGGTACTCGGATTCGTTGAACGGGAGGATCGCGACCAGCGTCGAGTCCTGCTTGCCCGCCTTGTCCTCCCAGACCCAATCGCCCACCAGCCGATCGTCCCGTTGCCGTGGCTGCGGCGCGCCCAATGGCACCTTCAATTCGAACGGACAACCTGGCAACAGGACGGCCACGAGCAGCGCCGCCAGACGGACTCCGAGGTGGCTCATCGCACTCGACTCCATTGAAGGTGGCCGACCGCCGAGTGGTTTGTCAGTGCAGACTGCAACGCCATCTTGAACGCTTCACAACGCGGCGCGCCGATCGGCTTCGCGAGGATCGTGAGTGACCGCTCGATCCGGCACTTCGCCGCCGCGTCGTAGTGAGATGCCGTCCAAGAGCTCCCATCGGCTCAGCTCACTCGCATCCGCGCCCAGACGACGTTCATCGCTTCCTAACATCTGCGGCACCACCTGACTCAAACGGCACCACCACTTCCGCGCGGCGCTTGCCGGCGCGCGCGACCAAGCGAAGCGCCGTCTTCCGGTCGAGGGTGACCTCGTCGACGATGAGATGGGTCGCCGGGTCGGGCTGGCCGGCGACGGTCGGAGCGAGCGAAGCCTCGCTCCAGGTGACGGTGCCAACGCGCTCGAAGGCGGCCGCAGTCTCAGCCAACGGACCGAAGCCATTGTCGGCGGTCGGTGGCGTCTCCTGCGGGACGAGGCGCACATCGTGATCGGAAAGGAGCAGGTTGAAGCGCTGCGGCTCGCCCCTCGGGACGCGGTCGAAGGCGATGGCCGCGATGGGTGTGTGTTTCGCCAGCTCGATGCGCTGCACCAGCCACTCGGTCGGCAGCTTCCACCAGTCGATGGTGGCGCCGCCCGACTTCTTCCGCGCGCTGCCGACGATGCTGAACGGCACCGTCAACCGTGGCGAGCCGAACGTCACGGTCAGCCCGAGCGCACGTGTTTCGGGATCAACCTGTTCGCCGCCGGGATCGAGCGTGACTTCCAGCGCCTTGCTCGGCGGATCCGCCAGAGTGAACGTCGCGGGGATCGTCACATGATCGCCGCCGGCCGCCATCCAGCGCCCGGCGCCGTCGATTTGCAACGCGAACTTGCGTTCCTCGTAGCGCGCCACCCACGTTCGGTAGTGGCCGGGCGGCACGACCGTGTCGTCGGTGATCAGCGGCGCCTCGACCAGGAGTGTCGTGATCGCGCCCGAGCCCATGCGCCACGTCTCGCCCGGACGCAGTTCCTCGAGGGCGTGTTTCCCGACGCTCACCTTGCCGTAATCGAGCACGACCGCGCGCCCCTGCCACTCAAACTTCGCCGGCGTTCGTTGCGCAGCGGCAGGGTCCACCAGCACCACCGACACAGCGAGGCTCGCGACGATCGCCACCGCGTTGAGCGGCTTGCACATCACGCTCTCCTCACTGCTGCGCCGGCACGAGGAACTCGCGCAGGTCCTTCGCCAGGGCGGCGACCGTCGGGTGGTGGACGTACATCATGTGACCCGCCGGGTAGTTTTTCAGCGTCACGCGACTGCGGTCCATCGTGCTGCGCCGCACGTTGTGCTCGGCGGCGAAGAAGGTTGTCACGAGGTCGTGCCAGCCGCTCGCGATGAAGACGCGCAGCGCGGGGTTCTCGGCCATCCCGCGCGCCAGAGCCGGTGTAACGCGAATCGAGCCGGCCGACGACCAGACCACGGTCCCGCAACAGCTCGCGGCAGAAACGATCGGAGGATACGCGCAGGTTCGCGCGGCGGAGGTACTCGGGCGACAGGCCCGTGACGCGATGGAGCTTCCGCACCAACCGTTTGCGCTCGGCGCCATCGAGGTCGCGTCCCTTGAACAGCGCGGGGACGTACTCGTTCGCCACGAACCGCGACACCTCTTCCAGGAACGGTTCGAGCGCGTCGGGACGATCGGGCAACGCATGGTGGTACCAGGCGGTCGCGGCGAACGTCGGGATCTCGACGGCGTAGCAGGCGTCGTTGTCCTGACCGTCGACCAGTTCGAAATCGAGCGCCGGCGAGATCAGCATCACGCCATTCAGCGCGACCGCACTCGATCCCGACTGGAGCTCGCGCACCAGCAGCGCCGAACGGATCCCACCGTAGCTTTCGCCGAGCAGGTACTTCGGCGACGCCCACCGATCGTGGTCGGCGAGCCAGCGCCGGATGAAGCGCGCGACCGACTTCGCGTCCTCGTCGACCCCCCAATGGTCGGCCCCCATGCCGGCGCCCACAACACGCGAAAGACCGGTCCCGATCGGGTCGACCATCACGAGATCGGTGACCGCGAGGAGCCAGTCGACGTTGTCGATCAGCGGGTAGGGCGGCGCGCCGGCGTTCGCGGCATCGCTCGGCACCTGCGTGAGCTTGGGTCCGAGCAGCCCCATGTGCAGCCAGATCGAGGAGGAACCCGGCCCGCCGTTGAACGCGAACGTGACCGGCCGATCGGGCCGCGCCGTGGCGCCACCGGCGAGGTAGGCGAAAGTGAAAAACTCCGCCTCCGGCTCGCCCTTGTCGTCGCGGAGCAGCGTCGTCTCGGCGATCGCGTGGTAGTCAAGCCGGCCGCCTGCAGCAGCGAGTCGGTGCCTCGTCTCGAATCGGAGAGAGTTGGCTTGCGGCGCGACGGGTGCCGCGACGGGTTTCGCATCCTGCGGCGCGATTGGAAGGATCGCGGCGAGAAGCGCTTGGCAGGCATGGAGCATGTCGGACCTCTCGGCGACGGGTCGAGCGCGTTGCGAAGGACGTAGCGTTGCGGCGCAGGTCGAGCGGCAGCGCGGTTCAGGGCTTGTAGCGGCTGCTTCTTGCGGCCCAGTGGTTGGGGCAGAAGAGAAAGCTGCTGCCATTCGTCGGGTCGAAGGCGGTGCCGCTGGTGTAGACCGATCCGAAGGAGCCGCTGTCGTAGTTGCAGGCGACGGCCCGATCGGAGCTCGGGGCGAGCGGCGACGGGTTGTTGCTGAACAGGGTGATGCCGGTCGGCGCGATGCACTGCAGTGGCTGCCCGAACGTCGTCAGGCTGAACTGCACGCCGCCGACGGCGAAGACGTGGCCGGCGAAGAGTCCCTTGCCGAGGCCGAGATCGTAGACCTCGTCGATCGGCGTCTGTAGCGGGCCATAAAGTTTGGGATTGGAGCCGCTGCCGCCGCCGGACCAGAGCGTCGGCAGCGAAACCGTCGAAGCCGGTGCCGTGGTATGGGTGTAGTGCCACGTCGCACCCGTGCCGGGTCCGCCGAATCCGCCAACGTAAATCTCGCAGTTGCCTCCCGTGACGACCGCCTCGACGTCATTCCCGCGGCTTGGGGTCGGCTGCCGGATCAGGTACGGCGCACGCTGCGATCGATTCGAGTCCCAGCAGACCAGATCCATCTGCGGGAAGCCGGACGGATCGACGGTCCCTGTGGCATAGAAACCGGTCGATGTCCCCGCCGCCGCCGTCATGTTTTCGTCGCCCAACCAACGGCTGTACTGCACGTTGTATGGCGGCACCAGCGCGCCCGTGTTCACGTCGTAGCACGCGGAGACGAAGTCGTAGTCGATCGGGAATCCGGCGATGTCGTTCATCAGCGTGCCGCCGAGATAGAGCAGCGAGCCAACCGTCTCGACGGACGCCTGCGGATAAAAGTTGAACAGCAGGAACGCGCCCGGCATCGCGTGCTTCGGACAGCCGTTCGGCGTGGAGGAAAGCACGCTTTGCACACCGTTCACGCCCCAACTCGTGACCAGCGCGAAGGTCGCCCGATCGATCCGCGCGCAGAAGATCTCGAGGTCGGTGCAGCCGGAGATGAACAGGTCGGTCGCCGACGCCTTGATCACGCGGCAGCCCCACGCCTCCTTCCCCGCCAGGCCGAGACTCGTGGGCGAGTAGACCACCGACGCCGCATTCACCGGCGCGCTCCACGGCGTGCCGCCGCCCGCCGTCCAGCGCGTCAGCAGCAGGTTGTTCGGATTGGCGAAGTTGCCGGTGAACTGCGTCCCGATCGTGTAGGCCTCGCTGCCGTTCTTCTTCACCTTGATGCCGTCGTAGTACGCGTTCCACGCGTTCGCCGAATAGATGTTCCTGCTCAACGATCCGCCGGCCGGATCGCGGACCTGGAAGAAGTCCTTCTGGCTGCCGCCGCCGATGTCCTGGTAACCGACCGAAAACGATCGTTCGGACGAGTCGATGCCGAGTCATTCCTTCGCCATCTCGCCGTGGAGCAGGCAGCATGGCGTCGGGCTGTGCCCCCAGACCAGGTTGCAAGCAATGGGCGCCGAACCGGTCAGGATCGCGAGCAGCGCCACGCAGTTGCCGATCCAACACCCGCGGCGCCGCAACGACCGGGCCCAACCGACCCGCGCGCTGGCATGACCTGGATTGGCGATCGACTCGCTCGACATGACCGTGCTCCTTCTCGATCTGCGTGTCCGGATCTCCCCCTGACTGAGCCGAGTCCGCGTCGTAGCGATCTGGCATCGAGGGGCAGATGTCGTCGCACGGCCCCCTGCGGCGGAACGCTTGCAGATCGACCACCACCGGCGGATTCGTCGGCTGCTCCCGCGCGTCGCAGGTCGAGGCGTTCACGTACGTCGTGCCATCGCGGTCGAGACGACCGTGGCTTTCGTGGATGTGGCCGAAGACATGGAGACGAGGGCGCAGGCGCGCGACGATGGGCGCGAGCTCCTCGCAGCCGACCGACTCGCCGTGCCACGTCCGGTCGAGGATCCCGTGCGGCGGGCCGTGGGTGATCAGGACGTCGGTGCCGGCCGGGATCTGCTCCCACTTGGCGCGCAACGGCGCACCGCGATCGAGATTGAACGCCCAGCGGAAGAAGCGCGGCTGCCACGGGCTGCCCCAGAAACGCACGCCATCGAGCGTGACGGGTGCGTCCTCGAGATAGGTCGCGTTCGTAAGCAGGCAGCGTGCGATCGCCGGATCGCGCTCGAACAGCCAGTCGTGGTTGCCGGCGATCACCACTTTGTGGCGATGCGGTTGGCGACCGAGCCATTCGTTCCACTCGGTGATCTCGGGCATCGTGCCCATGCTGGTCGCGTCGCCCGCATGAACCAACACGTCGCCGTCGGGCAGCGTGAGGCAGCCGTGTTTGCGGTGGGTGTCGCTGATCAGGACGAGACGCAGCGGCCGCCGATTCTTACAGTTCCTCCGTCGAAGTGTTTCCAAGGAGCGTTCGATGCACCTCTCGATCGCGATCGTCCCTCTCGTCGCAGCACTCGCAGCCGCCAAGGCCGCCGCCGCGCCGCAGGCCGCCAAGCCGAAGAACCCAACTCCGCGCGCCACCGACCTCCTGCCGCCGGTCCGCCTCGAAGCCGGCGGCGGCGTCATCGACACCGACATCGGCCACGCGGGTCCGTTCGTCGGCGACTTCGACGACGATGGCGTGAACGACCTGCTCGTCGGCCAATTCGGCGGCGGCGCGCTCTGGATCTTCAAGAACAGCGGCACGAACGCGGCGCCGAAGCTCACCCAAGGCGTGAAGTGGAAGGAAGGCCGTCCGGAAGGCACCGTCCCCACCGGCTGATGCATCGGTTTCGGTCCCCAGTTGGTGGACCTCGATGGCGACGGCAACCTCGACCTGCTCTCCGGCTCGTGGCCGGGCGAGCTGTTCTTCTTCGCGCGCCAGCCAGATCTGAGCTTTGCCGCGCCCGAGATGCTGAAGGACAAGAACGACGAGTACATCCTGATCGGCGGCGGCGTCAGCGACACGCCGGAACAACTCCTCATCACCGGCAACGGCGAGTTCGAGACCGAAGGCAACTCGTCGATCGTCGTCTTCCACGGCAAGACCTACCGCCCCAAGCCCGGCCAGCAAATGGCGACCACCGGCACCGCCGCCTCCGCGCACGCAGTCGACTGGGACGACGATGGCGACTACGACCTGCTGGTCGGCGACATCGGCGGCAGCGTCCATCGCATCCCGAACGAGGGCAGCGCGACCGAGTGGAAGTTCGGCTCGCACGTGGCGGTCGAGGCGGGCGGCAACGCGTTGCACGTCGAGAATGATGCGGGACCGTTCTGCGCTGACTGGGATGGCGACGGCGACTTCGACCTGCTGGTCGGCGACGGCTCTGGCAAGGTCACGTGGTACCGCAACGACGGGACGGAGGAAGTGCCGGAGCTCGCTGCCGGCCAGGTGCTGATCGGCGAAGGCGATGCGGGTTGGGGCGGCACCGTCCCCAGCACCCCGACTCCCGGCGTCCGCAGCAAGGTCTGCGCGACGGACTGGAACGGCGACGGGCAACTCGACCTGTTGGTCGGAGACTTCGCGGCACTCAAGCCGTCGCAACTCCCGGTCACGCCGGAGGTCGCCGCGCACCACATCGCGCTGAAGGCCGAGCTCGACAAGCTTCAGGCCGAATACGGCCCGCTCGCCTACCCGCAGCATCCAGTCGACGAACCGGCCGAGGCGAAGCAGAAGCGCGAGGCGCGAACCGGCGAACTCCGCGAACGCATGTCAGCGATCCGCCAGGAGCTGCCGGTCGAGTCGGAGAGCCACGGCTGGGTCTGGCTCTACCTGCGGGCCAACAAGGCCGCGAGCGGCGAGTGATCGACGGCCTCGGCCGCACTACCCGAATCGCGATCTCAGCCGGGTCGAACCGGCGCGGCTCGCGATGAGTTCATTGCCGTCGCTGGTCTTCACCAGCAGGCGGCGGTCGTCGCAGGTGTGCATCGACGCGACGTGGTCGAGGTTGACGATGTGGGAGCGATGGACGCGCGCGAAGCGCTTGGGATCGTGACGTGGAGCAGGCTTTCGCCGTCCTTGGCGTGGACCGCGACGTAGTCGCCGCGCGCCTCGAGCCGGATCACCTGCGCGGCCTGGATCGGCACCACCCGATCGCCGCGGCGCGCGAAGAGCCGATCGAGCGGCGCCGTCGACAGCGCGTCGGCGACACGCTCGGCTGCGTGCACCTCCGCGGGCACCTCCGCTGCGGCCAAGCGCTGGCGCGCCCGAACGGCTTCACCAGGTAGTCGATGGCGCCGAGCTCGAACGCGGCAACGGCGTAGCGATCCCACGCGGTGGTGAAGATCACCTCGGGACGGCAACGGATCGCCTTCAGGACCGCGAGGCCGTCCACCACCGGCATGCGGACGTCGAGCAGCAGCAACTCGGGCTGGACCCGATCGATCAGCTCGACCGCCTCCCGGCCGTCGCCCGCCTCGCCGACCAGCTCGAGCCCGTCGATCTCCTGCACGAAGTCGCGCAGCGCTCGCCGCGCCAACGGCTCATCCTCGGCCAGCACCACGCGCAGGCTCATGGCTCGTCGCTCCCGCCATCGATCGGCACCCGCAGCGTCGCGCGGAATCCCTTCCCCGGCACGGTCGCGATTTCGAGCTTCCCGCGCACGCCGTGGATCGCCGCCAGCCGCCGCCGCACCAGCGCGAACCCGAGACCTCCCGCGCGGGCCACTTCAGCGGCCGTCGCGCCCGGCCCGTCGTCTTCGACCGAGATCACCAGCTCGTGGCCCTCGACGCGTGCGACGCGCGCGGTGATCACCAGCCGTCCGCCGCGCGCCTGCTTCGCGATCGCGTGGTGGATCGCGTTCTCCACCAGCGGCTGCAGCGAGAGAGCCGGCCGTGGCGCCGCCAGCGCTGCCGGGTCGAGGTAGTTGCACGTGAACGCCCACTCCTCCGACAGCAGCACCTCGTCGCGGCCGTCCTCGCGCGAACGCAGGATGTAGCGCAGCAGATCGCCGAGCTGCTCGATCGCCGGTTCCGCGTCCTCGGGGCGCGCGCGCACGAGCGCGGAGAGCGAGTGAAGCGTGTTGAACAGGAAGTGCGGATCGAGCCGCGCGCGCAACGCCTCCGCCTCGGTCCAGTGCGCGCGCGTCAGCGAGTGGATCACCAGGAAGTTGGTGAGGCTGAAGAACCACTGCCAGCCGGCGATCAACGGGTCGTACCTGGCGAGATCGGCCGAGCCGTGCATCAGGACCACGGCACTGAGGTTGCTCCCGACCTTGGTGGCGGCCGACACCGCGACCAGCAGATGACCGATCACCCAGCGCCGCGCGCGCCCCTGCGCCGGCGCGCCGCCGGCTTCCGCCAGCCGTTTCGCGTCGCGCACCACCACGATCCCGAGCAGCGCATCCGGCAAGACGTTGCCGAACGCTGGCAGCGCGACGTACCAGGCCGCCGCGTTCGACTGCATGCGGAACAGCAGCGTGTCGCGCTCGCAAGGAACGAGGCCGATTCGCGCCGTTGGTCGACCGGAGCGGCGCGTTCGACGAAGCAGGATCAGCCGAGCCGCCGCTTGTCGGCCATCGTCGGCAAGCGGACACTGGACGACTTCGCGATCAGGAGCCACGCCGATGCCGAAGCGCTCGATCGACTTCGCGACCGTGCGCGCGCGACTCCTTCCGAAGGGCGCGCGGCTGCTGCTCTTCGCGGGACTCGGCGGCGGCCTCGCGCTCGAGAGCAACGGCCTGCGCGTGCTGGTCCGCCTCGGCTTCGCCAAGGAGCAGAAGAACTGGTCGGCGACCTGGCGCACCGTGAACGCGGCGATCGCGCCCGAGCTCGCCGCAGGACTCGCCGGCGACGCGGCAGATCTCGCCGCCCTACACCTCGCGCTGCGCCGCCACGGCCAGGAGCTCTGCACGCGCAACAAGCCGATCTGCGGCGAGTGCAGGTTGCGGGAGCGCTGCCCGTCGGCAGGGGCGTGAGCAAGGCGCCGCGACACCCTCCGGCCCAGCCCGGATGATCCATGAGCCCGGGCAATCATCCGGCCGTGTCGAGCGCCAAGCCCGTCATCGATTCCGCCTCCGTCTCCGACTTCTGCCGGCGCTGGCGGGTCACGCGGTTCTCGTTATTCGGCTCGATCCTGCGCGACGACTTCGGTCCCGACAGCGACATCGACGTCCTCGTCACCTTCGAGCTGGCAGCCGCCTGGAACCTGTTCGATCTGATGACGATGCGCGAGGAGCTCGAGGTCCGCTTCGGTCGCCGCGTCGACCTGGTCGAGGAGTCGGCGCTCAAGAATCCCTTCCGCCGCCACTCCATCCTGAGCACGCGCAAGGTGATCCATGCAGCCTGACGAGCGGGATGCGGCCCGCCTCTGGGACATGGAGGAAGCGGCGAGGACGGTCGTCGAGCTCATCGAGGGCTCGTCGTTCGAGCAGTAACTGGCGGATCGCCGCACGCAGCTTGCCGTCGAACGGGCGCTCGAAATCCTCGGAGAGGCTGCACGACGAGTGTCGCCAGCCACCTGCTCCCGTGCTCCAGCGATCCCTTGGCGAGCGATCATCGCGCAGCGCAACGTCCTCGAACACGAATATGGAGCGATCGATCAGCGGCGGATCTTCGAGCTGGTCCGCAACGCGATTCCGCCGCTGCGCGAGCAGTTGCACTCGCTGTCGCCGCCGCCGCCGCAACGCTGACCCGGCGCGATGGACTCCTGCGTGGCAGCCGCCGCCGCCGCGCGCCGTGCTCACCCGTCCTCGTCATCCTCCGCATCCTCGAACAGCGGCCCGAGCGCGATCGCCGCGGCCGTGATCGCGGCCGAGCGGTAGACCGGTTCGAGCGAGGCCGAGATCGAGGAGCTGCCGCGCCAGAACGGGAACGGGCCGAGTCGACGCAGCAGTGCGCCGGGCTGCGACGGGATCGCGCGCGCGACGGTGGCGAGCGGGGGCAGCTCGCCGCCGCGCCAGAACTTGCCGAGGTCGTGCGGCGGCTCGGGCGAGGGTTCGGGGATCACCTCGGGGCGCCCGGCAGCGGCCTCCGTCTCGGCCGCGGTGCGCTCCTGCGCGCCTGCCGCCGACAGCCGCTCGATCAACTCGCGGGCATCGATCCCGTGCAGCGGCAAGAGCAGCAGCGGGTCGCGCTCGAGCTCCGCGGCGAAGACGCAGCACGCAGCGGCGGCGTGCCGGCACGGCTGCTCGGTCTCGAGACAGTCGCAGCGGACCGACCACGCATCCTTGCCGTCGGGCAACAGCATCAGACCGACCACCGCGAGCCCCGACTCAAGCTCCGCCGGCAGCTCGCCAGCAATCAACTTCGCCGCCGCCAGCGTGGGCTGCGTGAACGCCGCGAGCACCGCTTCGAGCTTCTCCGGCGGCAATGGCGCGAGCGCGACGATCACCTCGTGCGTCGGCTGATCGACGCCCTGCACCGTCGCCACGATCCGCCCGACCTCGACGTCGAGCGTCCGCACCAAACCCTGCCGCGCATCGCCGCGGCCGCGTTGCAGACGCAGCCCGAACCCGAGGCGTTCCACCACTTCGAGGAACTTCTTGGCGTGCTCGCTCTTCGCGGCGCGCGCGGTGCGGACTTCCGACTTGAGGCCGCCACCGGTCGCGCGCGGGCGCGACGGCTTGAAGCCGCCCGGTACGGGATCGCGATACCAGCCGCCGCGTTTCATTCCGTCACCGCCTCGTCGTCGAGCAGCACCAGATCACGGAGTTGCTCGGTCGAGAGCTCGGTGAGCCACTGCTCGCCGGCACCGACGACGAGATCCGCGACCGCTTTCTTGCGTTCCAGCAATTCGTCGATGCGCTCCTCGAGCGTGCCGGCGCAGACCAACAGGTGGACCTGCAGCTGTCGCGTCTGCCCGATGCGATGGGCGCGATCGGTCGCCTGCGCCTCGACGGCCGGGTTCCACCAGCGGTCGTAATGGAAGACGTGCGACGCCCGCGTGAGGTTCAAGCCGGTGCCGCCCGCGCGCAGCGACAGCACGAAGATCGGCGGACCGTCCTTGTCTTCCTGGAACCGGTCGACCAGCTCCTGGCGTTGGTTGGCCGGCGTGCCGCCGTGCAGGAACGCCACCTCGCAGCCGAGCTCCGCGGCGAAGTGGCGCTGCAACAGATCGCCCATCTCGCGGAACTGGGTGAAGATCAACGCGCGATCGCCGACCTCGACCACTTCGGCCAGCATCTCGGTGGCGCGCGCGAGCTTGCCACTGCGTCCGGGCAGCACGGAGCCGTCTCCCAGCATGTGCGCCGGGTGGTTGCACACCTGCTTCAGCCTGGTGAGGCCCGCCAGGATCGCGCCGCGACGCTCCATCCCGGCGGAGCTCTGCACGCGCTCGGTCATCTCGTTCACGATCGCGGCGTAGAGCGTCGCCTGTTCGCGCGTGAGGTTGCAGATGACCTTGTGCTCGAGCTTGCGCGGCAGGTCGGGCAGGATGTTCGGGTCGCTCTTCAGCCGGCGCAGGATGAACGGGCCGGTGCGCCGCTTCAGCCGGGAGAGGGCGGCCTCGTCGCGGCCGACGCGGATCGGCATGACGAACTCGCGGTGGAATCGCTCGCGCGGTGGCAGCAGCTCCGAACCGAGGAACTGGAACAGCGACCAGAGGTCGCCGACGTGGTTTTCGATCGGCGTGCCGGTCATCACGACGCGCCACTCGGCTTGCAGGCGGCGCGCCGCCCGCGACTGCTTGGTGTCGGGGTTCTTGACGTTCTGCGCTTCGTCGAGGATCACGCCGGCCCACGCCACCCCCGCCAGCGTGTCGCTGTCGCGCGACAGGAGCGAGTAGGTGGTCACGACCAGCGCGTGGCGCTGCACCGCGCGCGCCAACTCGTCATCGCGTTGGCGATCGAGGCCGTGGTGCACCATCACCGGCAGATCGGGGGTGAAGCGCGCCGCCTCGCGCTGCCAGTTGCCGACCAGCGAGGTCGGGCAGACCAGCAGCACCGGCCGCGTCTCGCCCGCTTCACGCTCGTGCGCGAGGAGCGCGAGCGCCTGGATCGTCTTGCCGAGGCCCATGTCGTCGGCGAGGCATGCCGGCAGGCCGAACTTGCGCAGGAACGCCAGCCACGACCAGCCGCGCCGCTGGTACGGACGTAGCTCGCCGACGAAACTGGCGGGCGTCTCGAGTTCGCGGAAGCGCTCCTTGCGGGTCAATCCATCGAACAGCTCGCCGAGCACGCCGGCACCCTCGATGCCCGCGACCGGCAGCGGCGCGCGCTCCTCGCCGTCGATGCCGAGCGAAAGATGGATCAGCTCGCGGATCGTCGCCGTGGTCGAGTTCTGCTTCTTCCAGCGTTCGAGCGCCGCCTGCAACTGCGTCGGATCGAGCTCGACCCACTGACCGCGCAGGCGCACCAGCGGCTGCTTCTGCTTCGCCAACGCCTGCAACTCGACCGCCGACAACGCCTGGTCGCCAAGCGCCACGTCCCAGTCGACGGTGACGATGTCGCTCATCGACAAGGCGCCGGTGCCCTGGCCGAAATCGCCGCGCAACCGGCCGCGCGCAACCAGCGGCTGCTTGCCGGCCCGCTGCACCCACCAGCGCGGCAGCAGGACGCTGAACCCAGCCTCCTCCAACGCCAGCGCATCGCGCGTCAGGAACAGGTAGGCCTGATCGAGCGTGAACGACACCGCGCCGGACGGGGTCGCACCGACCAGCGTCGACAGCAACGGCGACACCGCGGCCGCCTGCGCCAGGGCGACCAGAGCCAGTTCGCGCACCACCGCGCCGCCGCGCTTGAACGGACCGCCGCGCCCCTTGCTCGCCAGTGCTTCCGCCAGCGGCACCAGCAGACTCGGGTCGTCGGTGGCGCGCAGCAGGAAGCTCAGCGTCCAGCTCGCGGAATCTTCGCCCAATGGCTCTTCGAGGCGGAACACCAGGCGGACCGGCGCGTCGCTCGACAGTTGGAGCGGCCGCTGCCAGGCGGCGACTTCGCGCGGCAGCGGATCGCCGCCATCGCGCTGGATCGCCACCGCTGGATCGAAGGCGACCAGCGCGCGGACCCATGCATCGTGCTGCGAGCGGACGCGACTCGCGGGCGCGTAACCGAGCTGGCGGGCCTCGTCGGCGCCGATTCGAACCAGCGTGTCGAGCGCCGAGGCGATGAAGCGTTTCGCCAATGCGCGGGGATCGTCCCGTGGCGGCGCGGTCGCACCGTCCGGCGAGAGCGCGCGGGCAACCCCCGGCAACGCATCCCCGAGCGCCGCGATCAGCGCGTGCTCCTCGTCGCGCATGACCGGCTGCCAGACCGATCGATACGGCGGCTTCTCGCCGTCGGCTCCCGGCACGAACCGGCCGTCGAGGACCAGCCGCGCGACGAAACGAAGCGCGTGGGCGAAGTAGCGGACATCGGCGGTGTGGCCGCTCGCGGCGGGATCGTCGTCGGTGCGACGGTCGAGATCGCTCGCGACCCGCGTCAGCAGCTCGACCGTCCCGCGCCACGGCAGCACCAGCACCGCGACTCGCTGCGCGCCGAGGCCGAGATCGCGGTGCTCGCCAGAAAGGCGCAGGCCCGCGCGTTCTTCGGCCAGCAGAACGCCGGCTGCTGCCGGCACCCACGCAGTCGCGAATCGCGCCGTGGCGCGGTCGGCGGCCTTCGACGATGCCGTCGCGGTGAGCGCAGTTCGGAGCGACTCGTGGGTCGCGCCAACGCACCACCAGGCGAGATCATCGTCTAAGAAGGAGAGGTGGTGCGTCATCAGCGCCGGTAATTGTTCTGAAACAGCACGACTATCCATGGGGAGGCGGCGCATTGTCCGCCGAACGCACCTGCGCAACAAGCGGCACGTCCAATCCACGGGACGTTTTTTTCGGCGCGGGTCGGAATCGGCGAGTCCGCGCGCTCTGATGGAACCACTTTAACATGGTCGCCCATCCCGCCCACCGCTTTCCGTCGACGTGCTGGACCGTGATCCGTGAAGCGCAGGCGGGTGAAGGCGCCGCGCGTACGGCCGCGCTCGATCGGCTGCTCGCGGTCTATTGGCGCCCCGTCTACTGGACCTTCCGCTTCGACTGGAGCATCGGCCCCGACGACGCGCGCGATTTGACCCAAGGCTACTTCGCGGCCTTCCTCGAGCGCGACCTGCTGCACAGAGTCGACGCCGAACGCGGCCGCTTCCGCGCCTACGTCAAGGCGACGTTGAAGCACTGGATCCTGCAGTGGCGGCGCGATCAGGGCGCGCACAAGCGCGGCGGTGGCGTGCGCATCGTGGCGCTCGACGATCTCGATCCTGTCGAGGCCGATCCGCCGGGCCGCGACGCTCCGCCGGATCAGCGCTTCGAACGTGAGCTGATGCGCTCGAT
Organism: Planctomycetota bacterium; assembly: GCA_009691715.1. Taxonomy (GTDB): domain Bacteria; phylum Planctomycetota; class B15-G4; order B15-G4; family SIAN01; genus SIAN01. Next base: position 55,453 of record SIAN01000010.1, on the reverse strand, counting down.
CCTCGCCCGCGCGCTGGTCGAACTGCGCGCCGCATTCGAGCGCGACGGCAAACGCGACCACTTCGAGCTCTTCCTGCGCTTCTACGGGCTCGAGGCGCGGGGCGCGCCGCCGAGCTACCAGGGGCTGATGCAGGAATTCAGCCTGTCCGCGCATGACGTGAAGAACCGGCTCGCCGCAGCCCGCGCGCGCTTCCGCAACCTGGTGCTGGCGCTGCTACGCGACGGTTTGACGAGCGATGGCGACCTGATCGGCGAGATCCGGGCGGTGTTCTCGTGACGCCCGACCACGACAACGTGCCGCTCGACGACGGGATGACCGACTCGCTGCGGCGCGCGTTCCTGTGCGAGGTGGGCTTCGAGTCGGGTCGCGGCGAGGGGCGTGTCATCGGGCAGTACCTGCTGCTCGCGCCGATCGGGCAAGGCGCCAACGGCACGGTCTGGCGCGCGCTCCATCGCGAGCTGCTGCACGAGGTCGCGGTGAAGACGCTCGACCGGATCGAAAATGGCGATCCCGAGCGATTGGAGCGATTCCGGCGCGAGGCGGCGACGGCCGCGCGGCTGCGCCATCCGGGGATTGCGCGCGTCCACGATTTCGGCTGCGAGGACGCCACCTGGTACCTGGCGATGGACCTGGTCGACGGGCGCCGCCTCGACGACTGGATCGAGCAGGAGCAGCCGCCACTCGCGCGCCGCCTCGAACTCCTCGAGCGGGTGGCGCGTGCGGTCGACTACGCCCATCGGCAGGGCGTCATCCATCGTGACCTGAAGCCGAGCAACATCGTGGTCCGTGCCGATGGCGAACCGGTCCTGGTCGATTTCGGCGTGGCGCGCACCCACGACGACCGGCTGCGCACGCTGGATGGTGTCGTGACCGGAACGCTCGCGTTCATGGCGCCCGAGCAGCTTCGCGGCGCGGCCGAACAGGACGCGCGCGCCGATGTCTTCGCGCTCGGCGTGCTGTTGCATTGGCTGGCGACCGGGACCTTCCGGTTCGGCGACGCGCGCACGCCGGCCGAAGCGCTGGCCGCGCGGTGCGCCGTGCCACCACCAGATCGCAGCGACGACCCGCTCGGCGGCCCTCTTTCCGGCGCGATCGACGCGCTGGTGCGCCGCTGCCTCGAACCCGACGTCGCGCGGCGTCTGCCGAACGCGGCGACGCTCGCCGACGACCTCGGCCGCCTCCAGCGCGGCGAGCCGATCGATGACGGTGCCACGAGCTGGCCGCGCCGCGCATGGCGCAAGCTGATCGGTCGCGGACGGCGCGCGGCCGGGATCATCGTCGTCGGCGCCGCGCTCGTGGCGCTGGCATACACCGGTTGGCGCGCGCTCGATCGCGACGAGACCGTAACGCGACAGCGGCGTCTGCTGGCGATCGCGACGGCGCAGGTCGAGATCTCGGCGCGAGTCCGCGGATTGCTCGAACAGGCCGAGCGCATGCGCTACGAGCTGGCGCCCGAAGCCGACCGTCAACGGCTGCTTGCCGAGATCGAGGTGCGCCTCGACGGCAGCGCCGACAATCTGGGCGTGGCCGACGCGTACCGCGGTTGGAGCTGCTTCCTGCTCGATCCCAAGCGCGCGGCCGAGACCTTCGAGCGCGCGAAGCAGCACCACTCCGACAACCCGTTCGTCTGGCTCATGTCGGCGCGGCGGCAATTGCGTCGCGTCGCCGAATCGCCGGCGTGGTCGCCATCGCTGCCGATCCGTCCGCTGCTGCTGTTCGAGCCGATCGCGATTGCGTCCGTGCTGCACCCCGAGGGTGCGCTGCGGCAGGTGCTGGCCGACGCGCGCGACGACCTTGACCGCGCGCGCGCCACGGCAAGGGTCGAAGAGCAGCCGCGCATGGCCTGGATCGGGCAGCTGTGCGAGGGGATGGAGCGGTTCGCCGCTGGCGACCTCGACGGCGTGATCGAACGGCTGTCGTCGATCGCCGATCACACCAAGGTCGACTTCGAGGCGACGCTCTTCCTTTGCCTGGCCTTGTGCGAACGGCAGCGCCCCGCCGAGGCAGTCGAGCGTGCGCGCGCGCTGTTCGAGGGGCGGTCCGGCTTCACGCCGGCGGGCAAGCTGCTCGCGCTCTGCCTGCAGGCGCAGGCGTGCGCGGCGATGGCGGATGGCGGCAGCCCGATCGATCCGCTGGTCGAGGCGAAGGAGCGATTCGCGCAAGCGCGCGGCGACTCGCTGGTCGACGACATCCTGGCGGCGACGGTCGAGTTCGATCTCAGTTGTGCGCGCGCGGCCGCGCAGACGGCATCGATCGCCGAATGGACCGCGAACGTCGCGGCCTGGTGGTCGATCCGCGATCGCATCGCTGCGCAATCGACGATCGATGACGCGACGCTGCGCGCGGCGGAGACGCGGGTGGAGCTCGCGGAAGCGCAGCTGTGGCTGTCCGAGGAGGCGACACGAGAGCCCGAAGCGACGGCCGAGGCGCTCGACGAGTCTGCAAAACGGCTCGAACGGGCTGCTGCGCAATGCCGGAGCGCACGCGCGCTGGCGCCACAGCTCACCGCGATCCTCGATTGCGAGCTCGAATGCACGCTGCGAGCACTGATCGCGCGCGGCGCGACCGCGGCGCGGTTCGCCGCAACCGCGGGCGCGCTGCCGCTCGCGAAGCTCGGGGGCGATCGCGCCGCGCTCGGCCGATTCGTCGATCCGCTGTTCCATTACGCCCGCGAGTCGCGCTGCCCGGATGCAGCGGCCTTGCTCGATCTCCTCTGGGCCACCGTCGCGAACGCCAGTGCGATCCGTCCTTGCGCCGCCGGCCTCGACGCGCTCGCGGCCGACATCGTCGCCGCTCGCGTCGCCATCAACTTGGACGCGGCCGGGCACTGACCGCGTCGTGGCGCACTGCAGCCGCCGCCTCGCGTTCAGTACGATCGCGCCGGCCGATCGAGGAACGGTGCGCGAGGGCTCGTGATGATCCGCGACGAGGTGAGGCTCGAGGGCCCGCTGCTGCAGGGCGAGCGGCTGGCGCAGCTGCTGGCGGCGGCGAAGGGCGCGGGCACCTCGGCGACCGTCGTCGCACTCGAAGGCGACGCGGCACGCGCGGTCGCGAGCATCGAGATCACCGCCGCCGATCCGGAGCGACTCGACGTCGCGCTGCGGGCGCTCGAGCCCTTTGGCGCCTCGGTAAGTTTCGCCGATGCCCGCACCGCACCGGCCGAACGCGACGGGATCCTGCCCGATGACTTTCATGCGACCTCGAACTTCGACACCTTCGTCCGCCTCGCCGGTCGCTGGCACGCCGTGCAGGCCCAGAAGATGGACTGTGCGATCGTCGTGCGCGACGGCCGGCCGACCTGCGTGAAGCAGCGCCTCGTCCGCAGCGGCGAGCCGGTGGTGTTGCAGGGCGCGGGATTGCGTGTGAGTCCGCCCAACCTGAAAGCGGACGCGAAGGCGTTCGGTTTCATGAGCCACGAGGTCTCCTCCGAGATCAACAAGGAGGCGATCGCGGCGCGCGTCGTGGCGCAGATGAAGGAGACTCGCGCGGCCGGCGAGAAGATCGTCCTGGTCGCCGGCCCGGCGATCGTCCATTCGGGCGGCGATGTCGCGCTGGCCCGCCTGATCCGCGCCGGCTGGATCGATGTGCTGCTGGCGGGGAATGCCTTCGCCGCGCACGACCTCGAAAAGGCGCTGCTCGGCACCAGCCTCGGCATCTGCGCGAAGAGCGGCCGGCCGCGCGACGGCGGCAGCCGGAATCATCTGTTCACCATCAACGCAGTGAATCGCGCCGGCAGCATCCGCGCCGCGGTCGAGTCCGGCCTGGTGAAGTCGGGTGTCATGCACGCCTGCGTGCAGCAGGGCACCCGCTTCGTGCTGGCCGGCTCGATCCGCGACGACGGACCGCTCGCCGACGTGATCCCGGACAACCGCGACGCGCAGGTCGCCTACCTCGACGCGCTGCAAGGTTGCGGCATGTGCCTGATGCTCGCCACCGCGCTGCACTCGATCGCCGTCGGCAACCTGCTGCCTGCCCGCGTCCGCACCGTCTGCGTCGACATGACCGAATCGCTGCCGACCAAGCTCATGAACCGCGGCACGCTCCAGGCGATCGGCGTCGTGACCGATGTCGGCTATTTCATCGAGCGGCTCGCCGCGCACCTGCTCGGCGGAGCATGAGATCCCCCTGAATCCTCGAACGACCGACCGTGAACAACGAGGGAACGAACCCGTGCGAACCGATCGAACTGCGGCTTTGCTGCTCGCTCTCGTCGCGGTCGCTGGCTGCGCCGCAAGCGACTCAACTCGCGAGAGCGACCCCACAGGCACCTACCGCGACGAGCCGCGCAAGTCCGGGCCGTTCCCTTCGGCAATCATCACCTCCGATCAAGCAGTGGTCGAACACCTGCCGGTCGGCGAGCTCCGTCGCTACCTCGACGGCGCGACCACCGCCTGCCTGCGCGATGTCGTGACCGGCTTCGCCATCCTCAATCCGGGACAGCAAGTGCACCCGCCCCACCAGCACGCGGAGGAGGAGTTCCTCTACATCGTGTCGGGCGAAGGCACCTGGTCACTCGACGGCAAGGAGTCGCCGGCCCATCCAGGCGACCTGATGTACTCCGAGCCGTGGGTCATGCACGGACTGCTGAACAGCGGCAGCGAGCCGCTCACGTTCTTCGTCGTGAAGTGGAACCCGGCCGATCGCGACGCGCCGAAACTGCCACCGAAGCGCTGACGACGGCGATGGATTCGGCCCCCGCTCACCGCTTTCCGTCGACTTGCTGGACCGTCATCCGTGACGCCCAGAACGGCGGCGCGCCGGCTCGTGCGACGGCGCTCGATCGCCTGATCTCGGTCTATTGGCGGCCGGTCTACTGGACGGTCCGGCTCGACTGGAACTCCGGGCCGGAGGCGGCGCGCGACTTGACGCAGTCCTATTTTGCGTCGTTCCTCGAACGCGACCTGCTCCACGACGTGGCGGCCGAGCACGGCCGGTTCCGCGCCTACGTGAAGGCGACGCTCAAGCACTGGCTGCTGAACCGCCGGCGCGACGAGGCGGCGCAGAAGCGCGGCGGCGGAGTGCGCATCGTGGCGCTCGACGACCTCGATCCGGTCGAGGCCGATCCGCCCGCGCGCGACCTGTCGCCCGAGCAGCGCTTCGAACGCGAGCTGATGCGATCGATCGTGGACCAGGTTCTTCTCGAACTGCGCACGGCGCTTGAAAGCGAGGGCAAGCGCGACCACTTCGATCTCTTCTTTCGCTTCTACGGCCTCGCCCGCGACGGTCTCGGATCCGGCGGTAGTGAGTCCGGCTACAACGAACTCACCAAGGAGTTTGGCCTCGGGGCACACGACGTGAAGAACCGCCTCGCCCGGCTACGCGCCCGCTTCCGCGACCTCATCCTGGCCCACCTGCGCGACGGGCTTTCGAGCGATGCCGACCTGATCGCCGAGATCCGGGAGGTCTTCGCATGAGCGGCGACGGCAACGGCGACGACTCGCGCCACCGCACCGACGCGCTGCGTCGCGCATTTCTCACTGAGGTGGGTCTCGACGCGAACGGGGGCGGCGGGCGGGCGCTCGGCCAGTACCTGCTGATCGCGCCGATCGGGAAGGGTGCGGCCGGGACCGTCTGGCGCGCGCTCCATCGCGAGCTCGCGCACGAGGTCGCGATCAAGACGCTCGACGATGCCGAAGTGGGCGATCCCGAGCGGTTGGAGCGCTTCCGGCGTGAGGCGACGACGGCCGCGAAGCTCCGCCATCCAGGCATCGTGCGCGTCCACGACTTCGGCCACGAGGGCGGCTCCTGGTACCTCGTGATGGACCTGATCGAGGGACGATCCCTCGGCGAGTGGGTCGCGCACGAACGGCCGACGCTCGATCGCCGCCTTGCCATCGTCGAGAAGATCGCGCGCGCCGTCGACCACGCGCACCGGCAAGGGGTCGTGCATCGCGACCTGAAGCCGAGCAACATCATGGTGCGTGCCGACGACGAGCCGGTGCTGGTCGACTTCGGCGTTGCGCGCGCGCGCGGCGCGGCGCCATTGACCCGCGACGGCGGCGTGGTCGGGACGCTCGCCTTCATGGCGCCCGAGCAACTGCGCGGAGGCCATGCCGACGACGGTCGCGCCGACCTGTTCGCGCTCGGTGTCCTGCTGCACTGGATCGCGACCGGCGCGCTGGCATTCGGCGACGCACCGACCCCCGACTCGGCGCTCGCGGCGCGCCAACAGGCACCCGCGGCACCGAGCACGCGCGATCCGACCTTGCCCCATTCGCTCGACGCACTGGTGCGCCGCTGCCTCGAACCCGAACCGGCGCTGCGACTCGCCAGCGCGGCGGCGCTCGCCGACGACCTCGCGCGCATCCGGCGTGGCGAGCCGATCCTCGCCGACGCGACCACCTGGCAACGACGCGCCTGGCGCCGGCTGCGGCCATTGCGATGGCGAGCGGCGGGGGCGATCGTCGCCGTGACGCTGCTCGCGGTTGGCGCCTGGTTCGGTCGCGAACTGTTGCTTCAGCGCGAGACGCTCGACTCGCATGCCGTGCTGCTGGCGACCGAGTCGGCGCTGCTCGATTTGTCGCCGCGCCTGCGGCCGCTTCTGGAGCGAGCCGAGCAAGCGCGCTACCAACCGCTGCCCGAGCCGCAACAACGCGCGCTCCAACAACAGCTCGAAGCGCAGCTCGATGCCAGCAACGACACCACCGGCATCGCCGACGCCTATCGCGCGTGGTCGCTGTTCCTGCTGGCGCCCGAACAAGCTGCCGACGCTTTCGCGCGCGCCAAGGTGCGCCATCCCGACAACCCGTTCGTCTGGTTACTGTCGGCGCGCCGCCATCTGCGCCGCGTCGCCGACTCACCGGCGTGGTCCGCCACCACGCCGATCACCTACGAGCTGCTGGTCGAGCCGCTGACGGCTCCTGCGGCCCTCCAACGCCACCCGGCGATGAAGCAGGTCATCGCGGACGCGCGCGAGGATCTCGAACAGGCGCGCCGCGCCGCCGCGATCGACAACCTGCCGGGCCTGCGCTGGATCGGGACGCTGTGCGATGGCGTCGAACGATTCGCGACCGGCGACGCGCCTGGCGTGATCGAGCTGCTGCAGGCGTGCACCAGCCACGACGACATCGACTTCGAGGCGACGCTCTTCCTCTGCTTCGCGCTGTGCAATCAGCACCGCGTCGACGAGGCGATCGTCCATGCGCGCCGGCTGCGCGACGCGCACCCGGGCATCGCGCCGGCGATCAAGCTCCTCGCGCTCTGCCTGCAGCTCGGCGCACGCGACCAGCTCGATCAGGGCAAGAGCCCGGTCGCCGAGCTCGAGGAGGCGGCGCGCTGGTTCGCTGGCGCCTGCAGCGACAGCGTGGTCGACGCGATCCTCACGGCCCAACTCGACTTCGACCTCAAGGTGGCGCGTCTGATCGGTGGCAGCACTGACGCCGACGCGTGGCGCGCCAACTTGGAACTCTGGCGGAAGGTGCGCCAACGCGTGCTGGCGCAGGACGGCGTCATCGATGCGGCCATCGGCGCGGCCCACGCTCGCGTCGGCACCGCGAGCACGAACCTCGCGCTCTTCGCGCTTTCCGGCCAAGCGTCGCTCGACGAACTCCACCGCGCCATCGCCGACCATGCGCAGGCGGTCGCGCTGGTCCCGGGCGCCGCGTGGGTGCGATCGCAATCGGTGCAGGCGCGCCTTGCCGCGATCGGGCTCGAGGTGCGTTGGAGCGCACCCGCGCGCACCGACGAGATCACCCGCATCCGCACCGAAATCCACGAGCTGCGCGCTCTGGGCGAGGCGCGCGCCGCCGCCGATGGGACCACACTCCAGCAGAACCCCTGGGCGACCGGCCAAGCCGATCTGGCCGAGGCGCAACTGCGTGTGTCCGAAGCGATCGCCACCACGGAGCGAAATCCCGCGCTGGCCGATCGGCTGGAGCAGGGCGCGGCGATGTGCCGCCACGCGCGCGAGATCGCGCCGACGATCCAGACCACGGAACAGCACGAATTCGAGTGCACCTATCGGGCGATGACCACACGCCCGGCGACCCTCGCAGAGCTGACGACGATCGTGCGCCGCCTGCCGTTCGAGCAGTTGACCGGCAGGCGCGACTTCATCGCGCGCTGGATCGACCCGCTGCTCGAGCTCGCGGGTGCGCCGCGTTGTCAGGATCGTGAGGCGGTGCTGGCGCTGGCGACCGAAGGCTGCGAACGGATGGTGAATGTCGCGCCCGACGACCCGTGGCGCCTGGCGCTCTGGGTCGACGTGGCGATCCGCCGCCGCTGGCTCGAGCCGGAACGCGCGCTCGATCACGTCGACGCGGCGCTCGCGCGGACGGGCGCCGCGATCGCGCGTCTGCCGAAAGACCCGGTCGTGGCCGAGGCGCACGCACTCGTGCTGCTCACGTTCGCCGAGCTCGGCGGGCGCGAGGAGAAGGACGCGGGCCAATGCGTCGACGAGGCGCTCGCGGCGCTGGTCGCCGCCGGCACCGGCACCGCCGCCGGTCACCACACGCTGCCCTCCGCGCGGACGCTGCTGTTGACCGCTCGCCTGCGCCACGAGCGCGGCGACGACGAAGCGGCCGCTGCAGCGATGATCGCGCTTCGCACCCTTCGAGCCGCCGATCTCCCGCAGAACCATCTCGCGGCGACGCTGCTTGCGCTGGTGCCGGCGCAGGCCGCCGATGCGGATGCTGCCGCGGCTGCAGCCTGGCAGTCGCTGCGCTGACGCTCCCCCTTGGAGCCCACCTCGGTGGGTTCTTGGGCGTGATTCGCGGAATCGCCATGAGAAATCGCGCGGCCGATCGGTCTTCAGGCACGGGGACTGATCCTCCGCCGGAGCCAATCCATGCGATTCACCTCGTGCACGACGCTTGCCACTTCACTTTCGACCTCGCTTGCCACCACGCTCCTTATTGCGACGTTCGCCGCCCCATCGCGCGCGCAGACCGCCGGGACCGACAACCGCGACGGCAGCTACGTCAACTTCGAGGAGTCGCCGGTCCATCCGGTCGAGCTGCTCGCGGAACACGACGAGCTCTGGGTCGCGAACGTCGCGGCGGGCACGGTGAGCGTGTTCAAGGCCTCTGCGCTCCTGCTGCTGGACGAGATCCAGGTCGGCATGGGACCGGTCACGGTGCGCCGCCGGCCGAAGAGCGAGGAGCTGTGGGTCACCTGCGCGTCCTCGGGCGCGATCTTCGTGCTCGATCGCGGATCGCGCAGCGTGCTCGACAGCTTCATGCCGGGTCAGGCGACCTTGACGACCTCGGGTGCGTTCGAGATCCCGGTCGAGCCGTCGGGACTGGTCTTCGATATCGCGGGCGACAAAGCGTACTGCACGCTCTCGCTCGTGAATCAGGTGGTCGAGATCGACGCGGCCCAGCGCGCGGTCGTGCGCCGTCTCGAGTTCGGGACCAAGTTCCCCAATCCACTGAACTCGCCGTTGGTGCACGCCGAGGAGCCGCGCGCGCTGCTGCTCGACGGCAACCAACTCTTCGTCCTCGCCTTCGAGAGCGGCAACGGGACGACGGCGAATGCCAAGCTGCTCAGCAGCACCATGGTCGACATGTGGGATCTGACGCTGAACCCGCCACCCGGCACCGGCCCCTTCCCGCCCCCACCCGACCGCGACCTGCTCGCCTTCGACCTCGCGAGCGGCGCGACTGACGCGACGATCGCGCTCTGGCGCATGGGCACGCTCTGCTTCGACGTGAAGAAGGTGCCGGCGCGCGGCGCGGCTCGCTTCGTGGTGTCGAATGTCGACGCCAACAACATGCTCGAAGGCGAGCACCAGTTCCCGCAAGGCGGGATCGCGCGCCATCGACTCACCATCGCGACGACCGGCTCGGCCGTCATCCCGCAGGCGACGACGGTGATCGACTTGAACGATCCGGCGTCGCGCCATCCGCTGCTGCCGCTCAGCAAGGCGCTGTTCGCGGTGCCCAACGAGATAGCACTCACCGCCAACGGCCAGCTCCTCTTCTGCTGCTGCTACGACACGCGCAACACCGCCGTCGTCGACCTCGCGAGCGGAACCGTGATCGCAAGCCTCGCCGCCAGCGGCTTCGGGCCGCGCGGGCTCGCACTCGACGAGGCAAGCGAGCGGCTGTGGGTGTTCAATCGCGCCGACGCCACGCTCGACCAGTTCGATCTCACGCAGGTCGCAGCGGGCGCGGTGATCACGCCGCTCGCGAGCCTTCCGGTCGGCTTCGACCCGACCCCCGCGGTGATCCGCAACGGCCGGCTGGTGCACATCGATGCCTCCAACTCGGGCACCGGCACGCAGAGCTGCAACACCTGCCACTTGGACGGCCATGCCGACCGCATCGCCTGGTCGCTCGGCGAGTTCACTGGCACCTTGACCGACGCTCTCAAGGTCGACAAGGACGACAAGAAGGTGAAGGTCACGCAATCGTTGCGCGGGCTCGAGGAGACTGCGCCGTTCCACTGGCGCGGTGATCGAGTCGACTTGGACGCGTTCAAGCCGGCCTTCATCGGGCTGCTCGGCGGCGCTGAGCCGTCGGTCGTTGAGTTCCGCAACTTCCAGTCCTACGTCTTCTCGCTGGCAATGCCGGCCAACCCGGGCCAACTCCCGACGCGCGAACTCTCGACCGCCAGCGGCGCCGACGCGACCAAGGGCCGCGCGGCGTTCCTGCAACTTCCGGTGACGCGAGTCGCGCTCGACACCGCGCCCCCGTTCACCGACCGGCGCCTGGCCTGCGCCGATTGCCACAACCTGACCGGGTTCAACGGCGCCACCAACCAGATCTTCAACGACGTGACGCTGCCGGTCGTCGCCGACAACCCGGCCCACCTGCGCGGCCTGTTCGACAAGGACAGCGACGACGTGAACTACCGAGCCATGACCTTCAACTCGGTGAATCTCAACGGGTTGGACCGCACACCGGCGACCGGCTTCGGGATGGCGAACAATGGTTTCGCCGACGGGCTCAAACACTTCGTCATCGAAAACTTCACCGCTTCCGACAGTGCCAAACAGGCGATCACGGCATTCGTCGCCGAGTTCGACTCGGGCACGGCCGCGGCCGCGATGTGGAGCTACACCTTGACGCCGGCGAAGTCCGGGCTGCCTGCCGCCACGCCGGTCGCCACTTTCCTGCAGCCGCAGGCCACTGCCGGAAACTGCGACCTCGCCGTCCACGCCTTCCTGCCCGGCAGCCCGCGACCGCGCATCGGCTTCCGCTTCGATCCGGCCTCGCAACTGTTCGAGCCCGACAGCGTGACGCTGGCGCCGCAGTCGTTGGCGCAGCTCGACGCGCTGGCGCAACTCGGCGGCGTGCTGGTCTTCCTCGGCGTGCCGGTCGGCACCGGCGGGCGCGTCGGCATCGACCGCGACGGCGACTTCCTGCGCGACGGCGACGAGATCATCACTTCGCCGACCGACTCCGACTCCGACGATGACAGTTATCCCGACGGCTACGAGACCGACCACGGCTCCAACCCCGCCGACAACGCGAGCTGGCCGAGCAACGGCGTCGCCCCAACTATCACCGCGGCGCAACTGGTGTTCGAGAACTCGGTGCTGGCCAAGTTCCGCTGGACGACGTCGAGCGAGGCAACCAGCCGCATTCGGCTGCGCGATCCCGCGACCGGCGCCCTGATCGCGACTTTCTCCGAACGGCGCTTCGAGCGGCAGCACGTGATGGTCGTGCGCAAACTGAAGCCGGGCACGCAGTACCTCGCGGAGATCGACGGCACCGACGCGAACGGCAACGTCGCGACGATCTCTTCGATCACCTTCCAGGCCGGCGCGCACGTCTTCCAGTCGGTCCATTCCGATGTCGTCGTGCTGGCGTCGCAGGGCACGCTGCCGAGCAACAAGGAAGACCTGCTCGCAACCTTCACCGTACGCGGCGAAGACGGCGCGCTGATCGACGGTGCGACCGTGACCGGCCGCTTCATCGAGTGGATCGACGGCCAGGCGGCGAGCGAAACCAGGTTCATGACGGCCGCGCCGAGCGTCGGCGGCGTCGCCACCGCGGCCTACGTCACGCTGAACGACGACGGCTCGCTCGCCTTCGTCGAAGTGGTGGTCGACTCGATCAGCACGACCGCGAACGAACTCCACTTCCACCCGCACGAGACCGACTTCAGCGACAAGGTGCAGCTGTGAACGCCGCCGGAGGCCACCATCGCACCCCCCTCGTGATGGCCTCCGGCGGTGGCGATTGCAGCGCCGGGACCAACACCCGCACTGAGGCGGCGGCAGTTGCGAGCGGCCGTCTCGACTTGATGACGCCGCAAAGGACGCGGCAGCCCGGCGCGGTCACCTCCGGCTTCGAGCTTCGTCCTCGAGGTCGTGACGACGCCTCCCGACACTCCTCACAATTCCCACGACGCCTTGGTCCGCACCATCTTCGGCCTGCCGCAGCACGCTGCGTCAGAGCTGCGCGCGGTGCTGCCGGCCGCTCTGCTGGCGCAGCTCGATCTCGACTCGCTCACGCGGGTGGAGGCGTCGTTCGTCGATGAGGCGTTGCGATCGAGCGCGGCGGATTTGCTCTACCGCGTGCTGCTTCGCGATGGACGCTTGGCTCTCGTCTACCTGTTGATCGAACACCAGAGCACCTTCGACCCGCGAATGCCGCTGCGGCTGCTCGGCTACTTGACGCGCATCTGGGAACGCCACGCGCGGGAGCATCCGGAAGACCCCAAGCTGCCGCCGATCGTGCCGATCGTGATCCACCATGGGCCGCGGCCTTGGCCAGGCTCGCGAAGGTTCGGCGAGGCGCTGCTGGCACGACTCCCTGGATTCGACATTCGCGACAGCCGCGATCCAGCCGACGGCGTGATCCGAAGCGACGTGTTGCCGCTCGATTTCGGGTTCATCGTCGACGACCTGGCCTTGCTGCAGGATCCCGAGCTGCTCGGTCGCGGCCGCGACACCATCGCCAAGCTGACATGGCTGGCGCTACGAAACGGGCGGGCAAGCGCGCGCTTCTTCGAGCTGATGGTGGACGCGATCCGCTCGCTCGAAGCGGACTTGCGCGGGCCGGAGGCGGTGCCGGCACTCGCAGCGTTGGCGAGCTATGTTTGCCGCTGGATTGATGCCCCGATCTCCGCAGTGGAGCGGACGATCGCGGAGTCGCTCCCGCCGGCGAGTCGGAGCGATTTCATGAACATGATCGACCAATGGATCGAGAAAGGCCGCCTCGCCGGACTGCAGAAGGGCCGAGTCGAGGGCCGCACCGAAGGCCGCACCGAAGGCGAGCTCGCCGCCCGACGCGAGAGCCTGCTCGCGATCCTCGAGTCGCGCTTCGGCACCGTCGATGCAATCTGGCGCGAACGCATCGCGACTGCCACGTCCGGGCAACTGGCGAGCTGGATCCGCCGCGGCGCCGTGACGAACTCGCTCGACGCCGTGTTCGCGGAGTGACGTCCGCGACACTGAGAGCGCCTAACAGAATGGACGCGTCGCACCGAGGCCGAGCGAGGGCAACTGGGACGCGGAGACCGAAGCAGGCGACCCAATGGGGTCGCCGATGGAGGTCGACAAAGTCCCAGATGTCCGCAGCCGGCCGAATGCAGCGGACATTCTGTTAGGCGCTCTGAGGGCGACGCGCGACTTCACAAATACGCGACTTCACGAATGACGGATCGGGCGGCGGCGGAGCTCGTCGCCCCGCCGCCGCCCACGATCCGATGCTGAGCGTCCGCCTGCGCAGCTACTGGATCGCCTTCGCGCAATCGATCAGCCCGTTGCCATAGTTTGCGTCGAGGCCGGGCGCGCCGAGATCGCGGCAGCTCTTCTCGATGGCATCGCGGACCTGCTTGCTGGTGAAGGCGGGATGCTCGCCCTTGACCAGCGCGGCGCAGGCGGCGACGTGGGGGGTCGCCATCGAGGTGCCCTCGTAGAAGGCATCGTAGAAGAGCGTGGGGTCGTTTGGCGTCACGGTCTGCTGCACGATCCCGTCGTTGGTGCCGTCCTGGTTCAGGTCGACGGCGACGTCCCCGCCCGGCGCGACGACGTCGAGGTCGGTTCCGAAGTTCGAGTAGTTGGTCTTGGTGCCGGCAAAGTCGGTCGCGCCCACCGCGATGACCTTCTCGTACGCGGCGGGGAAGTAGCAGCGGTTGACCGCGTCGTTGCCGGCCACCGCCGCGATGACGCTGCCCTTCTTCCAGGCGTCGTTCACGGCGTTCGCGAGCGCCTTCGAGTGCGACGTGAAGACCAGGCTCATGTTGAGAACGAAGGCGCCGTTGGCGACGGCCCATGAGATGCCCTGCGAGACCGACGAGACGCTGCCCGAGCCCGAGTTGTTGAGCACCTTGACCGGCATGATCGCGACCTTCGCGGCGAGGCCGGCCGACGTGACCAGGTTGTCGTGCTGCGCGGCGATCGTTCCTGTGATGTGGGTGCCGTGGCCGTGGCGGTCGTAGGCGGCCGCATCGCTGCCGTTGCCGCCGAGGTTGAAGCGCTGCGGCGCGACGAAGGTGACGCCGGCGAGGTCGGGCGCGACCTTGTAGAGCTGGCCGTCCCAGGTCACGTCCTTGAACGCGACGCCGGTGTCGAGGACGGCGAACGTGACGCCGGCGCCCTCCGCGCCCGCCGCCCAAGCCGACTCGCCCTGCACGCCGAAGTCGGAGGCCTTCGTCCCGCTCGCGCGGCCCTTGTCGTACATGTTCCACTGGTTCGGGTAGCGCGGATCGGTCGGCAGTCCGGTCGCCTTGCAGACGTAGTCAGGCTCCGCGAAGTCGACGACCGCGAGCTGTTCGAGCAGCTCGATCGCGGCCGTCTCCGCGCCTGCCGCGACCTTGACCATGTCGAACGCGCCGTCCCAGGCGCGGCCGCACCACTCCATGCCGAGCTGGCGGCAGAAGCCTTGCGCCGCCCGTTCGCTCAGCGGTTCGGCGAACTTGACGACGAGCTGGCCGGGCCACGCGGGGAGCGGCGCGACGGCGAGCAGGGCGAGCGAGACCGAGACCAGGGCGTGATGGAACGTGCTCATGGCTTCACTCCTTCCAGGCGGATAAAGCCGCGCGGGCGCGGCTCGAGGTGCAGCCGGCGGCCGAACGAACGTCGGCGGATCGACCGGACTTGCATGCCCCTCCATGCGCAGGAAGCGGGCGGAGCGGCTCATCGCGACACGAAAAAGGCCCCTAGCATCCGCGCCTCGGGGAGCGGGGGGGAGCGCCCGATGGATGCCGCTCGCAGCGAGCACAGCGACCGGACCGCGCACCTCGTGGCGCTGTTCGAGGCGGCGCACGCGCTCGCGCCCGACCGCCGCGCCGCCTTCCTTACGGTCGAGTGCCGCGACGACGCCGAGCTGCTCGCCGGTGGCCGCGCTGCTCGGCAACGCCGACCTCGCGGGCGTGCGGGTTGGCGCGTGGCAGCTCGAGCGCGAGCTCGGACGCGGCGGGATGGGAAGTGTCTGGCTCGCGCGGCACGCCGACGGGCAGTACTCGCAGCTCGCGGCGGTCAAGCTGGTGCAGCCGGTGCTGGCCGGTTGCACGCACGACGAGATCGTGCGGCGCTTCCGCGAGGAGCGCCAGCTGCTGGCGACGCTCGATGACCCGCGGATCGCGCGCCTGCTCGACGGCGGGTCGCTCGCCGACGGGACGCCGTGGTTCGCGATGGAGTACGTCGACGGCGTGCCGATCGACCGCTGGTGCGCCGCCGCAACGCCGCCAAGCGCGAAGCGGGAGCCGCCGAGGAGACCGTCGACGGCACCACGCTCGACGCGCTCGGTCCCGCGCTCCGCACCGCGCTCGACGGCCGCGCCGACCTCGACGTCGAGGCGCTCCACCACGCCCTCGAACGGATGGAACGCGACCCGGCCCTCGCCGCCAAGTCGCGCGTCGTCGAGCTGCGATTCTTCGCCGGCCTCACCATCGAGCAGACGGCCGAGGCGCTCGCCCGATCGACTGCCTCGATCAAACGCGACTGGGAGTTCTGCCGCGCCTGACTCGCCCGCGAGCTCGATCGCGAGGCGATGTGACGCCCGTCGGCGCGCCGCGCATCACCGACGCACAAACGTGACCGCCACCTCGGTCGTCTCGAACGGGCGGATGTCGGCGTCGACTTCGGTCGGGTGGAATCCCTCCGCGCTGAAGCGCAGCCGGTAGCGACCGGCCGGCGGCGGCGGTGCGACGAAGGCGGGACCGTCATCGGAGGTCTTCTTCGGCGAGCTGCCGGTGCCGCTCGCATGCTGCCAGACGAAGCGCACGGGGAGCGGGGCGGCACCCTGCGGCGCAGCGGGCGGGAGCACTTCGCAGGCAGCACGAACCGCGTTTCGCTGCTCGTCGAGGGCGACGACGGAGAGGCGGCCGGTCGGTCGCAGCGCGATCTCGCGCTCCACGATCTCGGGCGCGCCGAGCGCGAGCTCGAACGTCTCCGCCTCGTAGCAGCCACCGCCGCCGAACCTGCCGCCACCCGGGGTGACGGTGATCCGCCATCTGCCGGGGTCGAGATCGCGCCAGAGGAAGCGGCCGTCTTCGGGCGCCGCGATCTTCTCAGAGGCTATCGGCCAGGAGCCGTCGGCGGGTTCGAGCGAGATGCAGCAGCGCGTGAGCTCGGTGGCGCCTTCCCCGACGAGACGCAGCGCGAGCGACGGCCGCGGGCGGCGGCGTTCGAGGTCGATCGTGCGAAGGTGGGTCGTCTCGCCGGCGCGCAGCGTGAAAGGCGGGGAGTAGCGTTCGAGGTCGGGGCGATCGATTGACAGGGTGAACTCGCAGTCGACGGCGCCGGCGAACCGCAGGCGGCCGGCGGCGTCCGTCTCCATTCCGAGCCACGAAGTGCTGCCACGATCCGGCGAGGTCCCGCCGACGTTGCATCGCAGCCCCGGCTGCGGCTGGCCGTCGAGGCAGAGCGTCATCTCGACGGCGATGGTCGAGAGGCGCAGCACGACACCATCGGCCGGTGCCACCACCTTCACGAACTCGCCGAGACCCGCGTTGCCGACCACCGAATGGCAGCGCTCGCCGGCCGACTCCTTCACGAGCAGCGACCACTCCGCCGCCACGATGCCGGTCAATGCGAAGGTCCCATCCGGCCCGCTGCGGATCGAACGATTCCACCCGTGCTCGTGCTGCGGTTCGTCGGGCGTGGGCGCCGGAAGTTGGGCGTGCCCCTCGATGAAGGCCAGCGGCAGCGGCCCGCCGTCGCGGTCAAACACGCGGCCTCGGATCGCGGCGCCACGATGCAGCACGAGGTCGGGCACCGCGGTCTCGTGGCCGGCGCGCAGCTCGACCACCGCGTCTGCCGGGAGCAACAGTGCCCGCTCCGGCGGCAGCTCGCTGCGTTGCGTCGCAGTCATCTCCTCCGCCAGCCACGGATCGTCGACGCTGGCGGAAAGCTGCGTCGCGCCGAGCGCCGCCGACTCGATCCGGAAGAGGCCCGCCTCGTCGCTGCGGCAATCACGGTCGGCGTCGTCGTCCGCGGCCTCCCAGTCGCTCCAGTGCACGTGGACGTCGGCGAGCGGCGCGCCCTGCTCGTCCACCACGCGCCCGGCCGCGAAGGCCGACGGCCGCGTCGCGAGCTCGACCACGAAGTCGTGCGGAGCCCGGTGCAGCGCCCCTGTCGCATCCACCGTGGCGAGGAATTGCTGCGCGTCGAGGTAGCGGGGATCGCGGAACACCACGGTGAAGCCACGCCACCACGGCGGCTCGCCGGAAGGCTGCCGGTAGGGAGGCAGCGCCACCGTGAAGCGACCGTCTGCGGTGCAAGTGCAGCGCGCGGTCATCGCCACCACCTCGGACGCGGGGAACCCCACCTGCGCCGTGGACGCGGGGACGACCTCGATGGCCGCGTCGGCCGCGAGCGCCAGCGTCGGATCGAGTCCGTCAAGGCGACCAACGACGCGCCACCTCGCGGTGCCGGCCGTTTCGACCGGCGGCGATTCGGCAGCGACGTCTCGCTCCGCGCCCGAGCGGTCGGCCGCTCGGAGTTCGACCCGTGTGGCGGTCGCGACCATGCCTGCAGTCGGCGGCGCGATGGGCTCGGCGATCCCCGCAGCCTCGCGGTCCACGGCGTGAGCCGCGACCGCCGCCGCTTTGCCACTGCCGGCGCCGCTCCACCACCAGGTCACTCCGCCGACGCCGAGCAGGACGACCGCGGCCGCGGCGAGCTTCGCCTCTGCCACGACGTTGGCCACCCGCGCTGCCGGCACGAACGGCGGCTCGACCGCCCACGGCAGGAACGCCGCGAGCCAACCCGTCCTTCCGCTCGTCGCGTCGCGATCGAGCCGCAGGCGCATCCGCTCGAGCGCCTGCTTCAACCGGCTGCGCGTCGTCGCCGAGGGTTCGCCACGTTGCCGCGCGATCTCCTCGAGCGTCCTGCCTTCGAGGTAGTGCTGGAGCACGGTCGTCGCGCGCCACGCCCGCGATCGCGCCGACCGCCGCCTCAGCAGCAGCCGCCGCCGCCTCGTGGTGCGTGCGTCGCAGTTCGGCACGCCGCCGCTCGCGCGCCACGTTGCGGACCAGCCCGGCCAGCCACGCGCGCCACGCGAACCCCGCACGCGGCGGCGTGTTCCGCGCCCGCAGCCACGTCTCCTGCACCAGGTCGTCGGCATCGGTCGTCGTCGACACGAGATCGCGCGCCAACGCGCGCACGAAGGCCGCTTCGCGCAGCCACGACTCGATCGCAGTGGGCTCGCTCGGGTTCATGCGTGCTGATGGCCGCTCGACCCGTCGCCGTTGCGGCGTACTTGCCCGTTCGATTCATGAAACCCCTGCTGCGGCTTGGTCTGTCGATCCAGGACTTCGTCGAAAACGCACGTTCCTTCCTCAGCGGGTTTGCATGCCCGAAGGGCCGTTCCACCCGCGTCGTCGGAACCGCGCATTCCCTTCTCGTCCTGAACCGACATCCCGTCGCCTCGCAACGGGGATCATGAATAGAACGGGGCTAGCCGCCTTCGTCCTCGCGCGGCGGGTCGAGCTTCGGCCGCTCGGCCGGCGGCAGGTCGCGCTTCGGGCGGCCGTGGTCGCGGAAGACCGTCAGCCACTGCTTGAACTGCGGATTGTCGGCCACCATCGCTCCGGTCGGCATCTCGGATAGCCCGCGCACGACGCCGGCGGAGTCGATGAAGAGCAGCCAGCGCTTGCTGTTCGCCTCGACGCCGTCGGGCACGAACGGCTGTTGGTGGACGACGAACTGCACGTCGCCGCCGATCAGCGGCCGGCCGAACTCCTCGATCTCCTTGCGTGCGGCGACGTCGACTGCGGCCGGCAGTGCGACGACGAGCTGCTGGGTCGGCGTCATCCGCTCGACCAGCTGGGCCAGCTCGCGCAGGTCCCACTTCAGCTTCGAGGTGAAACTCGCGCGCGTCGCATCGTCGGCAAGCGGATCGGTCGGCGGCGACAACCAAAGCAGCAGCGTGCCTTGGCTCTTGCGCTCGAGTCCGGCGCAGGTGCGGTCGTCGGCGCCCCACGGCGGCAGCGAACGCGCGGTCGCGAGATCGAAGACGGTCGGCGCGAAGCTCGCGGCCGGAGCGAGGCGGCTGCGTTCGAGCCGCGTGACGCGCGCGTCCTCGACCTCGATCGCGCCCATGCTGGTCGCGAAGCCGATCAGCCCTTCGATCGCGGCGCCGTCGACCGTGTGGTAGCGGCCGACGGGCTTGCCGCCGATCCACGCCTCGACCAGCGCGCCGTCGACCAGCAGCGTCAGCGTGAAGTTCGACTGGCGTGCCTCGAAGCCGACCCCGCCGCCCGCGGTCGAGCCGGGCAGCCCGCCGTCGCGATCGCGCAGTCCGCTGAGCGACCAGCCCATGTCGGTGAACTCGGGCTCCTTCTGGCTCTTGCCGATCGCGTACATGAAATCGCCGGCGCTGAAGGAGAAGCGCAGGTTCGACTCGCGGTCATTCCAGCCGAAGATCACCGCGCCGTTCACGAACGAAGTGGTGAAGCGGATGCGCGCGTCGAGGCGCCAAGTGCCGGGCAGCACCCATTCGGGCGCGACCGCGAAGCAGTGGGTCTGCGAGGCGTGACGATCGACAGTACCGGTCGCGTCGCGCGGCTTGCTGCGGCCGACGTGCAGATCGCCGTCCTCGTCGACGTACCAGCGTCCCTTCGCGCGACGCTCCTCGTAGTCGGTGAGGCCGAACTCGGTGAATCCGGCGGCGCCGAGCGCGCGCGCCGGCGGATCGAAACCGGCGAGCGAGTTCGCGACATCGACCGGCGGCGGCGGAGCCACCGTCATCGTGGTGGTCGCCGTCGCCGTCGCGAGCCCGAACCAGGCCGCGACCCGCTCGCTCTCGGCGAGCCACGCCGCCGCCGTGATCGGTCGATTCGCGCCGCTGGCGGCGAGTGCTGCCGATCGCAGCGAATCGACGTACTCGCGCACTTTCGTCAGTGCACTCGCGAACGGCGGCGCGCCGACGCGCACACCCGCCGGGAACTCGATCGTCTGCTTCAGCACCCACGCCGCATCGCGCCGCGACTCGCTCTCCAGCGCTCCCGCCAGCAACGCCTCGTCGGCCGGTCGGCGCCCGTCGACGGACAACGCAAACATGAAGGCCGCGATCGCGTCCTCACGCTTGCCGGCCGCGAGCAGGAGCCGACCCGCCAGCGCCGCCTGATCCTGGCCGAAGCGCGGCTCAGCGCGGTGGCGCGACCAGACCCAGGTCGGCTCGTCCATGACGAGTTTCGACGGTTCGCCACCGCCACCGGTGTACTCCTTCACCCACGGCGTCTTGTCGCGCACTTCCCAATAGAAGCCCGCGAGCCACGGCGCCCACGCCGCGACGAACTCGGCGAACTCCTTCGGCCGCCCCTCGCGACCGTCGCAGAAGCACTGCGCGAACTGCTCCTTCGTCTTCTTGCTGCTGCGCGCGTCCTTCATGAATTTGTCGAGGCGAGCCTTGAACAACGGCTGGCCGTCCGCCGCCTTGCGGGTGTTGAGGTAGACGTAAAGCGCGAAGCCGGCGACGTAGTTGTCGCGGTAGTCGTCGATCGTCCCCTCGATCAACTTCGTGAGGCTGTTGCCGTCGCCGTAGCCCTTGATGAAGGCGGCCTCGATCGTGCCGACCGAGGCGAAGTTCTCGACGAAGTGCTCCGCTTCCGAGTTGCCGTAGGCGCCGCCGGTCCAGACCGCGCGCCCTTCCACCAGCCACGCCGGCATGCCCGGGAAGATCGCGCCGTCGAAGCGGTGGGTCAGCTCGTGGGTGAGGCCGTGGCCGAACGATTCGATGTCGCTGCAACTGAAGCGCAGCGTCGTCACGTCGCCGCTCTGGAAGCCGCCGGCCCACCAGAACGGAGCGCCTTCGGATTCGAGGCCGGAAGCTTCGGGCACGACGCGACAAAGTCCCGGTCGACCGACGAACGGATCCTGCCCGTACCAGCCGGCCAGACGTTGGTGGTGCAGCTCGATCGTGTTCGCGACGCCCACCAGCGTGTTGAAGCCGCAGTCGGTCTCGATGCGGTACCACCCTTGCGGGCTCACCGCGATTCCGGGATTGGCGAAGCTGTCGTGCGCGCGGGTGAATGCCTCTTCCTGATCGCCGTCGAGCTGCAGCAACTCGTCGACGGTCCACGGCTTCTCGATCTTGCCGGTCAGCTGCGCGCGCGCCTTGGTGAGGATCGCCGCGGCGCGTTCGCGCAGATCGCCGACGCCGGCCGGCCGCTCGCCCTGCAGGTCCTTGCCAAACGCGAGCTGAGTGCCGAGGCCGGCAAGGATGCGCCCCGCCTTGATCGCGGCGGCGGTGCGGCTGTTGGCGATCGCGCTGCTGGCGAAGCTCTCGAGCGACTTCACCACGCGTGAGGGGAGGTTCGCCGGCAGCGGCAGTCGGGCGGAGAGTTCGGCCTCGCGGCCGGCGCGCAGGTGCGGCGACTCGCGCACCAAATCGAGCGCGAAGCGGCGCGCCCACCACTCGATGAGAAGTGCGTCGACCTTCGCGACCGCCTCGCGCTCTTTCTCGCGCGCAAGCTTCAGCAGCTCTTCGACCGCTTCGGCACGCGCGGCAGCCAATGCGGACGGACGCGACTCATCGATCGGCAGATGCTTCTTCGCGTCCGCGTCGAGCGCGAGCTTGCCATCGGCCGTGACCGCACAAGTCGCGAGGCCGTGCAGCGCCAGCTCGCGCGCGTCGGCATCGTTTGCGCACGCCTCGACCAGCAGCGACCAGGCCTCCGCCGAATCGGGCGCAAAGTCGAGCGCGCGGCGGAAGTGGCCGGCCGCCGTCGCGCGCTGCCCGGAAGCGAGCGCCTCGCGTCCGGCGGCGAGCGGCGCCGCGATGTCATCGTGGCGGATCGAGCCGGGGGGCAGCGCAGCGGTGGGCTCCTGCGGCAGGAGCGACGCGGCAGCCGCAAGGAACAAGCAGACAGCGTTCACCGATCCAACCTCGCTCTGCGGGAATGGGCGGCCGGGCCGCAGATCATGCCGCGGACAGCGCGAGCTGGCACGAAGCTTGCCCAAGCGTTGGCAGCGCTGCCACGCCGATCACGCCGATCACGCCGATCACGCCGATCACGCCGATCACGCCGATCACGCGATCACCGGGCGACGCTTGGCGACTTGTCACGAAGTCTCCGCAAACCACTCACGGCACGAGCGCTCTCGCTACGTCGAGCCGCGGCGGGTGGTCGTGAACCTCCTCGAATCCGGAGAACGGACTATGGATACCTCCCGCGACCTCGCGGTCCGGTGCCGGCTGCGATTTGCGCCATTGCTGTTCATGGTCGGTCTGCCGGCCGCCCGCGCGCAGGTGGAGCACTTCCAGTTCGACGGCCCGTCGGTCGGCAGTTGGTGCGGACACGCGCTCGCAACGATCGGCGATCTCGATGGCGACGGGATCCCGGAGCTGCTCGTGAGCTCGCCGCATTTCACCGCCACCAAGTTCACCGGGGAAGGAAGGGTCGACCTCATCAGCGGCGCGACAGGGTTGGGTCTGCGTTCTCACGTAGGCACTTCGAAAAACGAGAATTTCGGCATCGCGTTGATCGCGACCGGAGATCTCGACCTCGACGGCGTGCCGGACTACGTCGCGTCGGCGCCCCAGCGTCCGTTCGGCAATATCCAAAATGCTGGTGCCCTCGACGCCTTCAGCGGTGCGACCGGGCAGCTGCTTTGGACCGCCGCTGGAGCGCAGACGTCCGAACGCTTCGGTGCGCAGCTGGCAAGACTCGAAGACCTCGATGGTGATGGGCGGCCGGAGCTGCTCGCGACGAACTTTCTAAACGAGGCCATCGTCGTCGACGGTCTCGGTGCACGCGTGCGGACGTTGGCCACAGGCGGCGCCGTCATCAGCTCGATCGCGCAAATCGGCGATCGCGACGGCGATGGCTACCGCGACATCGCGGTGGGCAACTACCTCTACGACGGTCCGATCGGAGCCGAGGGCCGGGTGCTCCTGTTCTCCGCCGGCAGCGGCGCAGCGCTCGGCTCGTTCAGCGGAAGCAGCATCGATGATTCGATCGGTTACCAGATCGTCAGCGTTCCCGACGTCGATGGCGACGGCATCGACGAGATCGCCGTGAGCGGCCGCATCTTCGGCGCGAGGGGGAATGTGACGCAGGGGATGGTGCAACTGCGGGATGGTGCCACGCTCACCGTGAATTGGTCGCGCCGCGGCGTTCGATTCGAGTTCTTCGGCATCTCCCTCTCCGAAGTGGGCGACTGGAATCGCGACGGCGTGGTCGAACTTGCTGCCACGAGCTACAGCGGCGGCGGCGCCGGCATCGGCTCCGTCGGGATCCTTTCGTGCGCCTCCGGCAACAGCCTGCATGAGTTCGAAGGCGCTAGCGACTCGTCCGTCTTGGAGGGTGAGTTCGGGATGGGCACGACCGGCGGCGACTGGAACGGCGATGGCCTCGGCGACGTCGCGATCGGCATCCGGTCGTGGTTCGATCGCAGCGGCCCCGTGAATCCCGGCGCTGTTCGCATCTACCTCGGCTGCCCCGCCTTCGCAGCGAGCTATGGCGTCGGTTGGCCGGGTACGTTGGGCACGCCGGCACTCGCGGTCAGCAGCAATCCCGCGATCGGCGCGACCGTGACGCTGACCGCGGACAATTCGCTCGGCGGGGCGACGCTCGGGCTGCTGCTGATCGGGCTCGATGCGGCGAGTGTGCCTCTGCACAGCGGCGCGACGCTGCTGGTCGACGTGCTAAGCATCGTGCCGATCACCGTCCCGGCCGGCGGTTTCAGTGACAGCGACACGATCCCAGACGACCCCGCGCTCTGTTTCATCGATTTCTACCTGCAGGTGATCGAGTTCGACGTCGGCGCGGTCGGCAAACTCTCCTTCACGAACGGACTGCAGCTGCGCATCGGCTTCGATCTCTGAGAACGCCTGACCCGCGGGCGCGCGCACGCGACATCTCCTCTCCTCCGCGCGATCGGCTAAACGAGACCGCCGATCGGGATGCTCCACTTCTCCGCCGCCGGCCACGCGAGCCGCGGAGACTTGGAATCTGAGGCGACATCGAGGGGCACGCGATGAGCCGGGCGGCGGAGCGGGGCGAGGCGCGCCGAGCGATCGTCGCGATTGCGGTGAGCGTCGCGCTGATGGCGCTGGGGCTCGGCGACATGGCGCGCGGTCGCGCGGCCGATCGCCCGCGTCCGCCGCCACGTCGAGTCGTCTTCCTCGCCGGCGCTGACGACGACCATCCTGCGGGTTGCCACGAGTACGCGAAGGCCGCGATCGTGCTGGCCGACGCGCTGCAGCGCAGCGATGTCGGCGCGCAAGTCGACTGCGAAGTCCACCACGACGGCTGGCCCGCCGACGACGCCGTGATCGCGACTGCCGACACGATCGTGCTGATCTCCGCCGGCGCCGACCGCCGCCGCGAAGACCATCCGTTCCTGGTTGGCGATCGCCTTGGCGTCATCGACCGCGCGATGAAACGCGGCTGCGGACTGGTCGTGATCCACTGGGGCCTGTTCGTGCCGCGCAACTCACCCGCCGCCGTTCCAGTCCTGGAACAGAACGGCGGACAGAATGTCGCGCTCGAAGGTGGCGGGCTCGCATCACCGGCGGATCGGTTCGCGGAGTGGATCGGCGGGCACTTCGATTACGAGAGCGGGCCGGCGCCGACGCGGTGGGCGTCGCGGATCGAGACCGGTGAGCGCGTCGTCGAAGTCGTCGCGCCGATCTGGCCCGAGCCGTGCCATCCGGTATTGCGCGGCGTGGGCGACACGTCCGTGTACGACGAGTTCTATGACCATCTGCGGTTCGTCGAACTGGCGCGTCAGGAGGAGCTTCACCTCACGCCATTGCTCTTCACGAGCAAACCGGAAGAACCAGGGATGCGTTCCGGGTCACCGCCTCGCAAACCGTCCGCGACGCTCGACGACGTCATCGCCTTCTCCGTCGAGCGTCCCGACGGCGGGCGCGGCGTTGGCTTCAGCGGCGGCCACTTCCTCGAGAACTACGGACCCGACCGCTACCAGCGCTTCCTGTTGAACGCGATCTCGTGGACGGCGAAGGTCACGGTGCCGGAGAAGGGAGTCGAGCCGCCGGCGGCCGCGAAGGCGCAAGTGCTGATCGTCACGGGCCACGATCATCCGGCGCACGACTGGCGCGGCGTGACGGCGGCGATGCAGGAGGTGTTGGCGCTCGATCCGCGGTTCGAGGTGCGCGTGGATGAGACGCTCGACGTGAATTCGTTCGCGTCGATCACGCGCTCCATCGAGCCGAAGCTCGCAGCCTTGATCCTGGCGTGGAATCAATGGGACGATCCCGGACCCACGGATCCGACGACGCGCAATGCGTGGATCACCTTCGTCGAACGCGGCGGCGGGCTCGTGCTGCCCCACTTCTCCGGCAGCGCCTTCCAAGCGACGCTCCCCGCCGGCCCCGCCGCCGACTGGCCGACGTTTCGTGAGCACTTCTCCGCCCGCTGGTGGCGCTACCCCGAGCCGGCGAGCGGCCACGATCCGTTCGGCCCCTTCCGTGTCGAGCTGACCGCCGAATGCCATCCGATCACGGCCGGCGCAGCGGCGTGGCTTGCGCACGACGAGCTCTACCACTCGCAGGCGGGCACGCTGCCGATCGCGCCGTTGATCACCGCGAAGTCGCGGCAGAGCGGGCGCTACGAGCCGCTCGCGTGGGCGCGCGAGGTCGGCCGCGGCCGCGTCTTCCAGTCGCTGCTCGGCCACGCACCTCAGTCGTATCGCGTGCCGGGCACGGCGCGCCTCTTCGCGCGCGGCGTCGCGTGGGCGGCGGGGCTGAAGCCCCTCGCGCTGCCGGGCCTCGAGCCGGAACGCGGCTCGGCCGCGACCGTCGCACGCCACGTCGAAGGCCTGCGCGGCCGCGCACTCGACGCGCGCGTCACTCACGTCGAGCTCGCCGGCTCGCCCGATGCCGCCGCGCGACCCGGCAACTCCTTCACCGTCGAGTGCGCGGCGCGCCTGTTCTCGAAGAGCAACTACAACGTCCTCGTCACCCACCAGCCGCACGCGTCGGCCGGCCACTTCGACCTCGACTCGCGCATCGGCGACGGCGTGTTCAAGGCCTACCTTCCCGGATGGGAGCCGAGCGAGATTCCGTCGCCGCGCGACATCGTCGACGAGCAGTGGCATCGCCTCGCGATGCAGTTCGACACGGTGTTCGTGCCGGCCAGAGACGCCGCGTCACCCGTGCCGACTGCGACGGTCGTCCTCTTCGTCGATGGCGCCGAGGTGCTGCGCACGCAGGTTCGCTGGCTCGGTCGCAGCGACGTCATCGACGGACCCTTCGTGATCGGCGCCTCCTACGAGGGGACGACGCCGCGCTGCGGCAGCGACGCGCTCCTCGACGAGGTGATCGTGCAGCGCGGTGTCGCGCCGATCACGCCGATCGCCGACCCGCCTTCGCACGGGGTTGCGACCCTCGCGTTCGAGGACTTCGACACGACGCGCGAGGCGCTCGCTCCGGCCGATGCTCTCGTGGTGCCCGTGGTGAAGGAAGCCGACCGCCCGTGGACGCCGCCGCCTGCATCCGGCCCCGACGCTCCGCCATGGGAGAAGGAGACCGACGCCGACTGGAGCGACGCCCGATTCGCCGCGATGGACACCGGCCCGTTCCTCATGTCGAGCGTCCGCACACCGCCCGAAACTGGTCGCGAACGCGTCGCGAAAGGCGTGACCGTGAAGCTCGGCCAGAACGGCGAGGTGTCGTGGCTGTTCGACACCGAACGCTGCGAGTTCGTCGCCGCGTGGGAGGGCGGATTGAAGTTCGAGCCGGCGCGTTTCGGGCTGCTGTCGGCGCCGACGATTCCGGGGAGGCCGCTGCTGACGACCTGCTTGCTCGACGCGCCTTCAGCCACCAAGCCTGCTGCCAATGTTTCCACCGTCCGTTCCGACTCAAAGGCAAGCCGGAGCTTCCTCGGGCTCTGGCGTCACGGCGATCGCGTCGTGCTCGAATACGAAATCGACGGCGTCCACGTGTTCGAGTCGCCGCGCGCAGTGCTTCCGGACGAAAGCGGCCTCGCGCAACCCCTGCTCATGCGCGAGTTCGAGGTCGGGCCATGCCTCCTCGACCTCGCCTCCTCGCTCGGTGTGCCGACTCAGCGAGGCCCGCAGACGACCTCGCTCGCCGACGGTGAATCGCTGACGCAAGGGTGGTCGAGCGCGACGTCTGCGACCGACCGCCCCCGCTCGATCCGCGTCTTCCTCTACCGCGGCCCCGATGCCGACCTGCAGAAGCTCGCCGACTACGTCTCGGCACACGAAGCCGACCCGATCGATGTCGCCGCGCTGGCCTCGTCCGGCCCCGCCCTCTTCGGCGCGCCGATCGTCACGCGCGGCGTCGTGGCCGAGAACGACACGGCCTACGTCGTCGACTCGCTCGAGCCGCCCTTCACGAATCGCTGGAATGCGCTGCTCTACTTCAGCGGCATCGACTTCCTACCCGATGGGCGTGCGGCGGTCTGCACCGCGCATGGCGATGTCTGGCTCGTCGGCGGGATCGATGCGACGCTCGAACATGTGACCTGGCAGCGGTTCGCGAGCGGGTTGCACCAGCCGCTCGGGCTGAAGGTCGTCGCGAGCAAGGTGCTGGTCACCTGCCGCGACGGGATCACGCGGTTGCATGACGAGGACGGAGATGGCGAGGCGGACTTCTACGAGGCGTTTCAGCACGACATCGTCGAGACCGGCGGCGACCACCTGTTCGCGATGAACTTGGAGCAGGCCCCCGACGGTGGCCTCTTCTTCGTGAAGAGCGGCGACTCAGGCACGCCGCACGGCGGCGCACTGTTGCGGGCCAGCGCGGACGGCGCGACGCTCACGCGCTTCGCCACTGGCTGGCGCCACGGCAACGGCCTCGCGATCAGCTCGCGGGGCGAGATCGTGACCAGCGACAACCAAGGCAACTGGGTGCCGAGCACCCGCCTGGACCTCGTCCGCGAAGGCGGCTTCCACGGCTACGTGCCGGCGTGGCGTGGCAAGGAGGACCTGGCACAACGGCCCGATGACGCGCGCGGCGCGACGCAAAACGACTTGCCCGATGCCTCGCCACCCCCAATGTCCGATCCCCCGCTCTGCTGGATCCCGCACGAAGTCGACAACTCCGCCGGCTCACCGGTCTTCTGCGAGCGGCGCGACTTCGGGCCGCTCTCCCACCAACTGCTCCACCTGTCGTTCGGCAAGGCGCGTCTCTATTTCGTGTTGCGCGACGACGATCGCGCCGCCGGCGTTGTGCCTCTGCCGATCGAGTTCCTGTCGGGCTCGATGCGCGGCGAGTTTTCACCTGGCGACGGCGCGCTCTACGTCGTCGGTTGCGACGGCTGGCAGACCGCCGCCGTGCGCGACGGTTGCCTGCAACGCGTCCGCTACACCGGTCGCGCGTTCCATCTGCCGACCGAGCTGCGCGTGCGCTCCGGCTGGATCTCGCTCGTCTTGCCGGAACCGCTCGATCGCGCCATCGCCACACGTGCCGATCGCTACACACTGGCGCGCTGGAACTACCGCTCCACCGCCGACTACGGCAGCGCGAAGTACCGCCCGGACAAAGGCAATGGCCGCAGCGAAGTCGGCGAGGAGCCGCTCGCCATCACGCGTGTCGAACTGGCACCCGACGGCTGCCGGCTGTTCCTGTTCGTCAACGATTTGCAGCCGGTCGATCAGATGCGACTGACCTTCGATCTGGTCGCAGAGGACGGGGTGTCCGTGCGCGGCGCGATCTATCCGACGGTGAATTCGCCGGCGAAGTGAGACTTCAGACCACGCGGCGCTTCTTGCTCGGCGCGGCGGGCTTCAGCAGCTTCTCGATCTGCGACGTGAGTTCGCCGACGTGGAACGACCATGCTCGAACGACACCCTCGGCATCGATCAGCAGGTGGACACCCGCTTGCGAGATCCCGAGCGCGTCGCGCAGCATCGAGTGCTCGAAGCTGGCGCGATCGATCCAGAGCGGCAACTCTTCCCCGCGCAGGGCGAGCTCGGCGAAGATCGGCTCGGCCGGCGACTCGTCGTAGACACAGACGAAGGTGAGGCACGGCAGCGCGTGCGCGTCGAAGCGTTGGCGGACTTCGCGGAAGGCCGCGTGTTCCGCTTTCTCCCCCTCGCTCGTCCAGCCGGGCGTGTAAATGCTCGCCTGCACCAGGCACGGCCGGCCGCGCCACTCCGAGAGCGACTTGAGTGCGCCAGGTGTTGCGTCGGCAGCGGCGCCGACATGCTCCAGGTGAAGCAACTTGCCAACCATCGCCGACAGCGCGTCGATCAACTTCAAGTCATACGACAGATAGTCGTCGTCCGCGAGGTGGAGGCGAACCGTTGCGACCAGTTCACTCTGCGCGGCCGGATCCGCGGTGTGGTGCTTCGCGATGTCGAGGAACGCATCGCCAACCAACGTCTCGGTCGGTGCGAGCGCGAGCGATGCCGCGACGATCGCGTGGCGCGCCGCGAAGGTCAGCTTCGGGATCGTGACCGCCGCTAGCGCGCGCGTCGCCGCTGCCGCCTTCGTGATCTCGTCGCCCGGCTCCTTCGCGAACCACGCCCGCGTGGTGCAGCGCCGCCTGCGCGACCACATCGAGGCTCGAGGCGACGCGCTCGCCGACGGCAACGGCATGTTCGCGCTCCAGCCTGCGCCTCTCGCCACGGCGGAACGTCGCCACGACGTGGCGCGCCGCCGTCGCCAGCCAAACGCGCGGACGGCTCGCGTCACGCGGCGGTCGTTCGAGCGCAAGCAACAGCGTCTGCTGCGCGACGTCATCTGCAAGCGCCTCGTCGACGACGAACTGCCCGGTGAGGCGACGGAGCCAACCGGCGTGGCGGAGCAGTTGCTCCGGCGTCTCGCTCGGCAGCCCCGCGGCGCTGCCTGCGCCGTTCTCCGTTTCGCCCATCGCGCCGCGCTCCGCCCGATTCGCCGCATGCGCCATCAGAGCGCCGCGGGCGACGGAACCGGTTCAGCGGATGCCGAGAAGCCCCCCGCTCACACCCCCACAGGGAGCGCCGGCTCGCGCAGGACTTCCTGGATCACGGCGCTGAGTTCCCGGGTCGAGAGCGGCTTCGCGATCGTCCGGCGGATGCCGAGCGCGGCGGCCTCGCTCACGACCTCGGGGCGCAGGAATCCCGAATGGAGCACGATGCGTGCGTCCGACCTGATCGACAGGAGCTCGCGCGCCAGCGTCAATCCTTGCAATCCCGGCATCTGGTAGTCGGTCACGATCAACGCGAAGCGATCCGGATCGGCACGGTACGCCGACAGCGCAGCATGCGGGTCAGCGAAGCAGGTCACGCGGTAGCCGAGGTGCGTCAGGTTGCGGGCGATGGCGCGCACCAACGACGGCTCGTCATCGATCAGCAGCACGTTCTCGCCGCCGCCGACGGTGACCCGTTCCGGAAGATCTTCGGCGTCGATCGCTTCGCTGGCGGCGGGCAGCAGGATCGGGAAGGTCGAGCCGCGGCCCGGTTCGCTCTCCACGTCGACCGAACCGTCATGCCGTCGCACGATCTCGTGCACTACCGCCAGCCCGATTCCCGTTCCCTTGCCGGCGGGTTTGGTGGTGAAGAACGGCTCGAACAGGCGCAGCTTGGTCGCCGCGTCCATTCCCGCCCCGGTGTCGCGCACGACCAATGCGACCTTCTGTCCCGGTCCACGCTGGTGCAGCTCGATCGAGAGCGTCCCTGGCCGCTGCGTCTCCTCCATCGTCTGGCAGGCATTGGTGCAGAGGTTCACCAGCACCTGGTGGATCTGCGCGGCGTCGGCGAGCACTTGGGAGACACCGGGATCGACCCGGACCTCGATCGCGACCGCCGAGGAGGCGGCCGCACGCATGAAGCGCGCAACCTCGGCGACGATCGGAGCAAGCAGCACCACACGGCGCCGCGCGGGTTCGACCCGGCTGAACGCCAGGATCTGTCGGGTCAACGCTTTCGCGCGTGCGCTCGCCTGGCGGATCTCGTCGAGGCATTCGCGAGCCGGCGAACTGGCGGGCACTTCGCGGATCGCCAGCTCAAGGTTGCCGCCGATCGCGGCGAGGATGTTGTTGAAGTCGTGGGCGATGCCGCCCGCGAGCGCACCGATCGCTTCGAGCTTCTGCGCGCGCTGGAGCCGCAGCTCGGTGGTGCACCGCTCCTTCTCGGCCGCGTGGCGCTCGGTGATGTCGCGCAGCGGCACCGAGTGGGTCTCCATCCGGCGCTGCGTCCCGCGCAGGCCGACGATGCGGAACTCGAGCTCGCCGCGTCGTCGGGATAGAGCAGATCGCGGATGTTCTGACCGACCACTTCGTCGAGCGCCGTCGCATCGACCATGCGCAGCCCGGCCGGGTTCATGTCGAGCAGGATGCCGTCCGGCGAGACCACCTTGATGCACTCGGGATCGGTCTCGAACATCGCGCGCATGATCCCGGGGCTGTCGAAGAAGCTGCGCAACATCGCCTCGTTCTCGCGCACGTGCGCTTCGGCCTGCTTGCGCGCGGTCACGTCGAGGTGGCTGCCGATCACGCGGATCGGACGTCCGGGGGCGTTCTTCACCAGCGCGGCGCCCGAGCTGATCCAGCGTCAGCTCCCATCCTTGTGCCGCAATCGGAACTCGGCTTCGTTAGCGGTCGCTGCGGCCGTCGAGGAAACTCTGCAGGCTTGCCAGAGTGGCGGCGCGATCGTCGGGATGGAGTCGCTGTTCCCATTCCTCGTAGGACGACGGGAACTCGTCGGGCGCGTAGCCGAGCTGCGCCTTCCACTCGTCGCCAAAGAAGACCTGAGACGTCTCGAGGTCCCAATCCCAGAGTCCGACTCCGCTCGCTTGCACCGCGAGCTCGTGTCGCTGGTTCCCGTCCGCGAGGGCCACCTGCAGCTCGACCCGTGCCGAGCTGTCGCGATTGAAAACGAGTGCGAAGCGCCGGCCGTCGACCGAGACGGCTCGCGCCACGACTTCGACCGGGAAGCGGCTTCCGTCCTTGCGGGCGTGCCCGGCGTCGCAGCGGAGCGCGCCGTCGCTCAGCAGCTGCTCGATCCACTCCGGAACGCGGCCCGCGTCCTCCGGCGTGACGAGGTCGGCGAGGGACTTCTCAAGGAGTTCCGCCAGCGTGCGACCGTGCGCGATCGCGGCCGGGTCCGGCGATGCGCCGACCAGGCTCGTGACGAACGACCCTGCGCAGTCCTGCATCCGGTCGCTCCGAACGGCTCGAACCGGTGGACCCCGGCCGTGTCGCCTCAACTGTTGTCGGCCGGAGCGCCGTCTGGAACTGCTTTCGGATCGATCCTCTGGCGACCGGTGTTTTCCCTCATCGCCCAGGGGAACGCTGCGCCCAGTTCACTGGCGAGGCGGCGCTCCGTTCGGATCGAGGCGCACGCGGCGCGCGCCGCCGACATGGCGGTAGCGCTCGGGCATGCAGGTGAGCACGATCACCTGGCAGTGGTTTCCCGCCTGAGCGAGCGCGGCGCCCATGCTCTCGAGTCGGCCGGCGTCGGTGTAGCCGAGCGCGTCGTCGATGACGAGCGGGGCGCCGCCATCCTTTGCGACGACGATCGCGCAGGCGAGTCGCATCAGCAGCGAAAGCTGCTCCTTCGACCCGCCGGAGAGGCTCTCGAACGGAACCGTGATTCCGTCGAGCGTGCGTTGGACGATCGCGAGCGACGGGTTGAGCTCGACGTGCAGCGTCGGGCCGAAGACGAGGCGGCCGAGCTTCTCGATCTGCTCCTGCAGCGGCGCGACGTAGGCCGCCTGCGCCTCCTTCTTCGCCGCGACGAGCGTCTCGTGGAGCAGCTTCGCGGCGACGGCGCGCGCGCGCGTCCGCTCGAGCTCGACCTCGAGACGCGCGCACGCCGCGGTCGCAACGTCGAGGCTCTCCGCGAGCCCCTCTTCGCCGGCGACCTGCAGGCGCCCGCCGATCGTGTCGAGTTCGCGGCGCGCGTCGGCGAGTTGCAGCGTCGCACCTTCCGCCGACTTCCGCGCGTTCTCCGCCAGCGCTCGCGCCTCCTCCGGAGCGGCTGCGGCGAGGCGGCGCTTCGCTTCCTCGAACGCGCGCGACTGCGCGCCCACGTGTTCCGCCGCCTGTTGACGCCGCGCGTCGAGTGCCGCGTCGCTCTCCGCTTCGCGCGCCAGCCGGAGCTTCTCGTCGGCGTCGCGAGTCGCATCGGCCGCGTGCTGCACGCGGACCTTCGATTCGGCAGCCGCGACGGCGAGTTCGGTCGACCGCTTCCGCAAGGTCTCCAGCCGCTGGGTCGCCCCGTCCCGCTCGCCCGTGCGGCCCTTCGCCTCCTGCTCGGCGTCGGCTTCGAGCCGCTTCGCCTCGCCGAGGTCCGCCGGCAGGGACTGCTCGGCCGCACGCTGGCTCGCGTAGCCCGCGACGCGCGTCCGCAACGACTCGACCTTCGCGCGCAACTGCTCCGCCGTCAGGTCGCGCAGGTTCTCGTCGACGACCTTCCTCCGCTCCTTCACCAGCCGCGCGGCGTCGCGGCAGGCGTCGCGCGCCTTGCGGGCGGACGCGAGGTCGGGAGCCTGCGCCGAGCGGAGACGCGCCGCGAGGAGCTCCTGCGCCTTCTCGAACGCGGCGCGCAGCTGCGTCGCGCTCCCGCCGGCGCTCACCTTCACCTCGACGACACCCGGCACGTCGATCGTCAGCGACTGCTCGACGGTCCGTTCGAACTGCTCGCCGGAGCGCAGCGCCACCGCCGCCCCGTCGACGAGCGGTGCGATCGGCGCGCGTGCGGTCACGGTCACCTGCGGGCTGCCGATCCTGAGCCCGGCGCGCGCCTTCTCGAGCTCGAGCACCGCCGCCTCGATCTCCGCGACAACGCCGTCGCTCACGTCGGGACCGGCGAGCACCCGCTCCGCCTCGACAATCTCCTCCTTCGCCTTCGCAACGCGCGACGCGCGCTCCTCCACCTGCGCGAGGTCGAGCTCGTCGTGCCGGAACTCCCGATCCTTCCGGCGCAGCTCGAGCAGGCCGGCGGCGCGAACCGAGTCGCCCTTCGCCTTCGTCTCCGCCGCTCGAGCTTCGTCGAACTCGCGCGCCGTGCGCAGCAGCCCGGGATCGGCCAGCTCGACCGTGGCGACGAGATCGGCGTGCGCCTCCCTGCGTCCGGCTGCGTCGTCGACGAATTTCTTCCGGTCGGCGACCGAGGCGGCGGCGGCGCGCGCTTTCACCTCGGCCTCCGAGCGCTTCGCCTCCGCCGTCTCCGCGTCTGATTCGAGGAGCGCCAGCGAAGCGAGCGACGCCTTGCGCTCCTCCGCCGCGCGCGCGAGCCGTTTCTCGTCCTCGACGAGCTGCGTCAGCGCGCGCCGCAGCTGCTCGCTCCTCCGCACGTCGGCGTCGAGCTTGCGCAGCTCGTCCTCGCTCGCGCAGCGCAACTCCCGTGTTCGGTCGAGCGCTTCCTGCTGGTCGCGCAGCTGCTTGTTCTCCTGCCCCGTCGGCGTGAAGGAGCGGTCGAACTCCTTGCGGACCGCCTCGAGGAGCGACTCCTCGCGATCGCCGGCGCGCGCCGTTCCGGCCGCCGCGTCGAGCGCGGCCGAGAGACGCGTCTGCCCCGCGAGCTTGGGGCCCTCGAGCGCGCCACCCTGCTCGATCCGCAACGCCGTCCAGAGCGCAACGTCGATCGTCTCGCGCAGCATCGCTTCGGCGCACGCGTGCGCCTCGCGGCCAGTGAGGTTCTCCGGTCGTGGGCGATCGACGCGCAGCCACGTCTCCGGCTTCTTGTGGAAGCGCTTCGAGTAGGTGAAGGCGTACGGCCCCGTCTCGACGTCGGCCTCGATCTCGGCGCCCTCGTCGCGGTGGACCGGCTTGATCTCCTGCACCGCCGTCTTCTTCGTGCTGTCGAGGTGTTCGAAGAGCACGCCGATCGCTTCGCCGACGGACGACTTTCCCACCTCGTTGGGGCCTTCGACGATCGTCACACCGCGCGGCTCGAAGCGCAGCTCCGCCTCGGCGATACCGCGGTAGTTCCGGAGCCGCAGGCGGAGGAGCTTCACGCCGCGCCTCGCGCCAGGCGGAGCAGGAGTCCGAGCGCATCGCGCGCGACGGCCGCCTCCGGCGTCGCGCCCTTCGTCTGCTCGCGCAACTGCGCGACCGCGGTCGCCGCGAAGCCCGCGAGGCCGAGGTCGGCGAAGTCAGCGTCCTCCGGGACGACGACCAGGTCGCTCGCCCGCGTCGAGATCTCCAGCGCGGCCAGCGTCTCGCGCGCCTCGTCGAGCAATTCGTCGAGCGCCGCGCGCTGCTTCACGGTGAGCGTGCCGACGAGGTCGAGCTTGACGATCGTGCGCGCCTTGTCGGCGATCTCACCGAGCTTCCGCCGAAGGAGTTCGACGTCGGCGGCGCCAGTCAGGTCGGCCTTCTCGCGCCGATAGGTCCATGAGCCCGTCCGACGCGACTGCGCCGTCACGCCGTCGCTCGCGACGTCGACCACCAGCACATGGCCGGGTTCGACTTCGTCGTAGTCGGTCGGCTCCGGCGTCCCGGAGTAGCGGATGCGGCCCGTCGCGCCGACGTCGGTGAGCGAGTGGCGATCGCCGAGCGCAAGGTAGTGGAGCCGACCCTCAGCGATCGCGCGCTCGGCCGCGGCGACCGAGATCAGCGCGGGGTTCGCCGGGTCGGGCGAGAGCGCGTCGACGGCGCCGTGCGCGACGACGATGCGCACGCCGTCCTGCTTCGGCGCGAGGCGCTCGAGCGCGTCGGCGACCAGGTCGCGCAGCGGCCGCTTGCTCGTCCACGGCGCGCCCACGATCTCGACGCCGGGCCGGAGCGCGACGGGCTCGGCAGTCTCGAGCACGTGGACTCTCACCGGCTTCTTCGCGGCGAACGTCGTCGAGCGGAAGACCGACCCGGCGTCGAGTGGGTCGTGATTGCCCGGCAGCAGGAAGACCGGGACCGGGATCGTCCTCAGCGCGTCGCACGCGCGGGAGATCGTCTTGCGGTCGACCGCGTTGTGCTCGAAGACATCGCCGCAGCAGACGACCGCCTCGCACGATTGCTCGCGCGCGATGCGGCCGATCGCGCCGATCGCCTCGAAGCGCGCCTGCGTGAAACGAGCCTGCGCGTCGGCGTCGAGGTAGTGCCTCGTCATCCCCAGCTGCCAGTCGGCGGTGTGCAGCAGTCGGAAGCTCATGGCGCGCGAGGTTCGCGGTTGGACGTAAACGGGTCAACCACGGTTCCGTGCGGGACTCCGCGGCCGGCGCCACGTCGCACCACGCAATCCGTTCCGATCGACGCGCTCCACCTTGTTGATTTCAGCCGTCCGGGCTAAATAGCGGCCCGCTCCTGGAGACGCATGATGAGCCGATTCGCAGCCGTATTCCTCGCGTGGGGTCTCCTCGGACCCGCGGTCGTCGCCCAGAACCTGCCGCCGCCGCCGGAACCGCCCGAGAACCCGATCACCGCCGAAAAGACCGTGCTCGGAAAGATCCTGTTCTGGGACGAGCAGCTGTCGAGCGACAACACCATCGCGTGCGGCACCTGCCATCAGCCGCGGCAAGGCGGCAGCGATCCGGCGTTCTTCCGAACGGGCGGTCGCGACGGGAAGCTCAACACCCCCGACGACACTTGGGGCTCGCCCGGCGTGCGGCTGGCGGACAAGTTCGGGAAGTACAAGTCGGCGCCGACGTGGGGCTTCGAACGGCAGATCACCGGACGCCTCGCATCGGAGTTCATGGCGGCGAGCTACTTCACCACGTTGTTCTGGGACGGACGCGCGGGCACGACCTTCTACGACCCGCTGAGCGGCGCGCAGCTGATCGCGTCCGGTGGCGCGCTCGAAAGCCAGCTGGTCGGGCCGCCGGTCTCGGCCACCGAGATGGCGCATGAGGGGCGCAACTGGACCGAGATCGAGAAGAAGCTGAAGCGCGCGCGGCCGCTCGCGCTGGCGACCAACTACCCGAATGATGTCGTCGCCGCGCTGCAGAGCTTCCCCACCTACCCCGATCTGTTCACGAACGCGTTCGGCGACTCGACCATCACCGTCGCGCGGATCGCCTTCGCGATCGCGACCTACGAACGGGCGCTGGCGCCGCGGAACACGCCGTGGGACACCTTCATCATGGGGAACACCGCTTCACTGACGACCGGTCAGACGCGCGGCTGGAACCTCTTCGCCGGCAAAGCGCGCTGCAGTCTCTGTCACGTCCCGCCGCTGTTCGCCGACGACGCATTCCACAACGTCGGCGTTCGCCCCTACCAGGAAGATCCCGGCCTGATGAACGTGACCGGCAACTTCACCGATCGCGGGAAGTTTCGGACGCCGACGTTGCGCAACGCTGGGCCGCGCCGACGCTGGATGCACAACGGCAAGTTCGGCGACCTGAACCACGTGATCGACCTGTACATCCACGGCGGCGACTTCAGCGACAACCTCGACCCGCTGATCATCCCGCTCAACATCAACAGCATCGAGAAGTTCGACCTCTACGACTTCATCACCAACGGGCTCACCGAACAGAGCGTGGAAGACGAGGTCTCGATCTACGCGCGGCCGACGCTGCGTTCGGAGCTGCCGCCGAATCCGGAGCTGTTCGGGCGATCGAGCGCCGGCGACGGCGGCTTCGTCCCGCAGATGATCGCGGACACGCCACCGAACCTCGGCAACCAGTGGTTCAAGCTCGGGGTGACCGGCGCGCTCGGCGGAGCCAACGCGTTCGTGGCGCTCGGCCCCGACCAAGCGCCGCCAAACACCGACATCAACGGGATCCCGCTGAACGTCCACTGCGTGCCCGACCCCTACATCGTCTGGTTCACGCTTTCAGGCGGCGGTCCCGGCAACGGCTTTGGAACGCTGGTGCTGCCGTTGTCGCACGACCCGATCCTGGCCGACCAAGATTGGTACGCCCAGTGGTTCATCGAGGACGCGCAGGCCGTCGGCGGTTGGTCGACCACGCTCGGTGCCAAGATCGTGATGCAGCAGTAGCCGGCGGTTTTGTTCGGGTCAGTCGACAGGGCGCCAGCTGCGGTTGTCCTTCGACAGCAGTTCGTCGGCCTCCTTGGGTCCCGCGCTGCCGGCGGCGTAGTTCGGGAAGCTGCGCGGCGGCAGCGACTGCCAGACGTCGAGCATCGGCGCCACCACTTTCCACGCCGCCTCGACCATGTCGGCGCGCTGGAACAGCGTCGCATCGCCGGCCATCGCGTCGTAGAGCAACCGCTCGTAGCCGGTCGACGGCGTCGTGCCGAAGTGGTCGGCGTACTTGAAGTCCATCTGCACGCCGCCGAGGCGCACGGTCGCACCGGGCATCTTCGCACCGAAGACCAGCGAGATGCCCTCGTTCGGCTGCACCTTGATGATGAGCTGGTTCGGCGTGAGCTTGTCGACTGGCGTGTCGCGGAAGAGCGTGAACGGTGGCCGCTTGAACGTGATGGCGATTTCGGTGTAGCGCTTCGCCATCGCCTTGCCGACGCGCAGGTAGAACGGCACGCCGGTCCAGCGCCAGTTGTCGATGTTCAACTTCATCGCGACGTAGGTCTCGGTGCGCGAGTCGGGGCGCACCTTCGGCGTCGAGCGGTAGGCGACGACTTTCTTCGCGCCGGACTGGCCGTCGCCGTACTGGCCGCGAACGGTGCGGTGCAGCACCTCCTCCGGCGACATCGGCTGCATCGCGCGCAGCACCTTGGTCTGCTCGTCGCGCACGGCGTCGGCCTCGAAGCTGATCGGCGGTTCCATCGCCACCAGCGAGATCAGCTGGAAGATGTGGTTCGGGACCATGTCGCGCAGCGCGCCGCTCTTGTCGTAGTAGTCACCGCGCGTCTCGACACCGACGGTCTCGGCCACCGTGATCTGCACGTGGTCGACGTAGCGGCGATTCCAGATCGGCTCGAAGATCCCGTTGGCGAACCGGAACACCATCAGGTTCTGGACGGTCTCTTTGCCGAGGTAGTGATCGATGCGGTAGATCTGCCGCTCGTCGAGCAACCGGCGCAGCTCCGCGTTCAACAGGCGCGCCGACTCGTAGTCGCGGCCGAACGGCTTCTCCACGATCACCCGCCGCCAGCGGCCGTCGGTCTCTTGCGTCAGGCCGGCCGCGGAGAGCTTGCCGATCACCTCGCCGAAGAATTCCGGCGCGGTCGCCATGTAGAACAGCGCGTTGCCGCGCGTGCTGCGTTCCTTCTCGACGCGCGCCAGCACAGCAGCGAGCTTCTGGAACGCGTCGGCCTCGCCGAAGTCGGCCTGGCAGTAGTAGACGCGCTCCTTCAACCAGCCCCACTGCGCCGGAGTGAGCTCGCTGGTCGCGAACTCGCGCATGTCGGCTTCGAGCTTTGCGCGGTAGCCGTCGTCGCCGATCGCCTGGCGCGCGAAGCCGATCACCGCGAAGTCGTCCGACAGGAGCCCTTCGCGAACGAGGTTGTAGAGCGCGGGGATGAGCTTGCGCTTCGTGAGATCGCCGCCGGCGCCGAAGATCACCAGCGCGCACGGCCCGACCGGCTTCCCCGACGACAGCGGCTCGACCGCGTTCATCGTGCTCTTCCCCGGATCGGTCTGCAGCGACTCGTTCACGCCAAGGCCTCCGTGACGCTGTCCGCGACCGTCTTCAGTCCGGCCGCGACATCGCTGCCGAGATGGATGCGCAGCGCGCGACGGCCGCGTTGGGCGAGAACCTCGAAGTCCCCGCGCGCCTGCGCTGCCTTCACCACCCCGAAGGTGTACTTCGCGCCCGGCACTTGGGCGTCGCGCGCGTCGTCGCAGGTGAACTGCAGGAAGACACCCGAGCTCGGCCCGCCTTTGTAGGCCTGGCCGGTCGAGTGGAGGAAGCGCGGACCGAAGCCGAGCACGGTGGCGACGCGCTTCGTAGCGCGCACCTCGTGGCGCAGCTTCTGCAGCAGCGATTCGTGGGTTGCGGTCATGTCGACGTAGGCGAGGAAGCCGGCGTAGTCGCCTGGCTGGATGCGCGCGAAGTGGGCGCGCAGCACCTTCGCGAGCGTCGCGCCGGAGCCGGCGGCCTTGGTCAGCTCGGCGGCGTTGCGCGGATCGGCGTAGAGCTTCACACCCTCGCCGCTCCAGAACGGCGACTCGGTCGGCAGCGCGCCGGTCTGCTCGTAGGCGGACGTGATCTTCTTGGTGGCGATCTTGCTCGCCTCGACGTCGGGCTGGTCGAACGGATGGATGCCGAGCACGGCACCCGCGACCGCGGTCGCGATCTCGAGCACGAACATCTCGCCAGCGAGGTCGTAGCGGTCGGCGAGCGAAACACGGACGACCGGGTGGCCCGCCGCCGCGAGCTGCGTCAGCGACTCGCTGGTGCGCGGATCGACCTGGCCCGGCAGCTCCCAGCTGACGAAGACGCGGTCGTTGCCGTACTTCTCCGGCCCGCCGAGGCATTCGCGATCGACCGGGATCAGTCCCTTGCCGTTCTTGCCGGTCGACTCGGCGACCAGCTGCTCGATCCAAGCACCGAAGTCGGCGATGCCCTGCGAAGTGACCACGGTCAGCTTGTCGCGACCGAGCTTCGCGGCCGCGCCGAGCACGAGCCCGAGATGCACGCCCGGGTTGTCACGGATCGACGGCGCCATGCACGCCTGCTTCATCGCCGCCGCGCGATCAAGCAGCTTCGCGACATCGAGTCCCATCGCCGCCGCCGGCACGAGGCCGAAGTCGGAGAGCGCCGAGTAGCGGCCGCCGACGCTCTTCACGCCGTAGTAGATCCGGCGGAAGCCATCGGCCTGCGCCACCTTTTCCATGTTCGAGCCGGGGTCGGTCACGGCGATGAAGCGGCGTCCCGCCTCCTTCGCGCCGACGACCTGCTTCACCCGCTCGAAGAACCACGCCTTGAAGATGTTCGGTTCGAGCGTGCTGCCCGACTTGCTCGACACGCAGAAGAGCGTGCGCGTCAGGTTGATGCGCCGCTCCAACGCGTGCAACTGCGCCGGATCGGTCGAGTCGAGCACTACCAGCTGCGGCATTTCCGGCAGCTTCCCGAACGTCTCGGCCCACACCTCGGGGCAGAGGCTCGAACCGCCCATGCCGAGCAGGCAGAAGTGGGTGAAGCCCGCTTCCTTCACATCCTTCGCCAGTTCGGCGAACTTCGCGAGCTGCTTCCTCTGCTCGTCGACGATCGTCAGCCAACCGGTCCAGCTGGCTTCGTCGCCGCCGCTCCAGAGCTTTGCGTCGGAAGCCCACAGGCGCGCGACCTTGCCGCCGCTGGTCCAATCGGCGAGGAGCTTGGTGAACTCGGCCTCGACCGCGGCCGGCAGACGCACCGTCACGCGCGCGGCGCTGCTGTTGCTGCTTCCGCTGCCACTGTTGCCAATGCTGCCCTTGCTGTTGCTGTTCGGCGCGGCATCGCAAGGCTCGACCGGCGTGCCGCCGTGCTTCGCGACGGCGCCGAGCAGCTTGTCGAAGGCGTCCTTGAAGATCTTCACGCCGTCCGCCAGCAACTGGTCGGTCGCGCTCTTCAGCGAGATCCCGACACCCGCGAGCTCGGCAAGAGTCTTCTTCGCGCCGTCGAGGTCGCCGGTGAGCGTCTGCTTCACCACGCCGTGGTCCTTGAACGCGTCGTAGGTGGCCGGCGGGATGGTCTCGACCGTCTCCGGCCCGATCAGCTCCTCGACGTAGACGACGTCGCGGTAGCTCGGGTTCTTGGTGCTGGTCGAGGCCCACAACAGCCGCTGTGGCTGCGCGCCCTTCGCCGCCAGCGCCGCCCAGCGCGCGCCGTCCTTCAGCTCGAGGTAGTGCTGGTACGCGAGCTTCGCATTGGCGATCGCCACCTTGCCCAGCAACGCGTCGGCGCGCGCCTTCGTCGCCGGCGTCGTCGCCGCCTTGCTGATCGCTTCGAGCTTGCCGTCGATGAGCGAATCGATGCGGCTGATGAAGAAGCTCGCGACCGAAGCGACGCGACCGACATCGCCGCCCTTCGCCGCCCACTGCTCGAGACCGGTGAGCCACGCGTTGGCGACCGCCTCGTAGGAGTCGACGCTGAAGAGCAGGGTGATGTTGACGTTGATGCCATCCGCCAACAGGTCGCGCACCGCAGTGATGCAGGGCGGCGTCGCCGGCACCTTGATCATCAGGTTCGGCCGGTTGACGGATTTCCAGAGCCGGCGCGCTTCGTCAAGCGTGCCCGCGCGGTCGAACGCGAGATCGGGCGACACTTCGAAACTGACGTAGCCGTCCTGACACCGGGTCGACTCGTAGACCGGCTTCATCAGGTCGCACGCCGACTGGATGTCGGCGATCGCGAGCCGCTCGAATACCGACTTCGGATTGCGCGCGCACTCGGCGCCGGCCGCGGCGAGGTCCTTCACGTAGTCCTTCGAGCCGGCGATCGCCTTCTCGAAGATCGCCGGATTGCTGGTCATGCCGCGCAGCCCATCGCTCGCGATCATTCGCGCGAGCGAACCGTCCTGCAGCATGCTGCGCTGGATGAAGTCGAGCCAGACCGACTGGCCGGCGGCGTTCAACTGCGCGAGACGGGCGGACGTCGACGGTGAAGTGAGGGAACTCATCGGGTCGGCTTCCTTACTCGGGGCACGGCGCGATCGCGCGACCCGGGAATCCCGGCGGCAACCGCCCTCGCAGTATCGGCCGGGAACGGAAAAAACTTCACGGTGGCCGGTCGAAGCAATCGCGCCCGAGTGATACCGCGACGCGGGCGCGCGTGTCGGCGCGACGAGGGGCGGGCCCGTTGGCAGCCTCCGCCGCGACCTGGCAGGTGAACGTGATCCCCGAGAACGCTGGATCTTCGAGTAACTGGTAAGTGCTCGCCGAGCGGCAGTGCATGAATCCACTCGATCCGCCGATCGAGGGGATAGCGGGTGGCAGTGCGAGCCACCGTGGCGGTCCGCGCGAGGGGCGCGTTCCTTCCTTCTTCGCGTCAGGTGATTTGTGCTCTGCGGGCAGAGGTCACGCGACTGCAGGCGCAGGTCGCGGACCTGCTGGCGTTGGCTGCGCGGCAGCAAGCGCGGATCGAGATCCTGGAGCCGGCGGGCGGGTCGGGGCCGAGTGGACCTCCGCTGACGCCGCCGGCTGCTTTGCCACCCGCAATTCCCAAGCGGCGAGGTCGGCCGGAGGGGCATCCTGGGACGTCGTGGTCGATGCCGGCGGTCGAGCCGACAGTGGTGCATCTGCCGCTTTAGGCGTGCCCAGACTGCGGTGGCGAGCTTTCGGCATGGCTGGATTGGCAGGACCACGTGGTCGTCGACCTTCCGGCGCCAACTCCCGCGACCGTCACGAACTTCCGTCACGAGCGTGGCTACTGCCCGCACTGCAAGAAGACCGTGCGAGCGCCGCGAGCGCAGGACGAGCCGCCACGCGGCCATTTGGGGATCCGGCTGCTGTCGCTGGCGTCGGAGCTGAAGAGCGGCTTTGGCCTGCCCTTCACCAAGGTGAGCGGACTGCTGCATGGGCTCTTCAATGTCGAGGTGTCGCGCAGCACGCTTGCGTCGCTGGTGCAGCGAGTCGGGGAGTGGCTCAAGCCGGCGTGCGACGCACTGCTCGAGGTGGTCAAGGCGGCAAAGGTGAAGCACGCGGACGAGACGACCTGGCCGGTGAGTGGCCGGAACGGCTGGGCGTGGGGCTTCGCGACCCAGGAAGTGGTCGTCTTCCTGATGGAGCCGACGCGCAGCGCGAAGGTGCCACAAGCGGTCCTTGGCAAGGACGTCGGCAGCGTGCTCGTCGTCGACGAGTATCCCGGGTACTTCAGCCTGCCTCACGAGCGGCAGACGTGCTGGGCGCACCCGCTGCCAGGAGGTAAAGCACGTGCAATAGCGGGGCGCGCGATGCCGGAGGGAACTGCTCACATTCCTGCGGCGACCCGGGGTCGATCCGACGAACTCGCGCAGCGCGTTCCACCGGGGCGAACGGGTGATTCGGCGCCTGGTGCTGGTCAGAAAGGTGAGCGGCGGAAGTCGCTCGCGGACCGAAGCGCGTGTCCACGGCGCCAACGCAAGCTGCATCCAGTCGCTCGCGCACTTCGGAATGTCCTTCATCGATCTTGTGCGGCGACACGTCACACTGCCGGAACACCGACCTCAGTTGACGAGTGTGCGATCTGCGTGAGCGAAGCGGTTCGGCGAGCACTCACCAGTTACTTCCCGTCGAGCACCGAAGTGTGGGTGGCAACGGGCATCTTCGCGGTCGGGTTCCTGCCGTTCACGCTGATGGTGAAGGTCGCGACGCCGATCATGCTCGGCGAGTTCCGACTGCGGAGTCCGTGGACGACATCGACCCTGCCGACCCCGCCAGCGGCGGCGTGATCCACGCGCGACACGATCAGCATCGGAATGCGCGATGACCATCGCTTGCTACTCGCACCCCGCATCGCACCTGCTTCGCGATGTCCGCCGGCAGTCTGGCTCTAAGTCTCGCGCCGAACTGGCGTCCCAGCGTCTCCAGGGACGGAGCCCGAGGCGCCCGATGTCGAGCAGCGGTCCGTACTCGCACCACAACGAATCGGATCGCGGGTCCCGAAGTGAACCTGATCTGCTCTCCGCGCTGCGCCTCGGCGACGAGCGCGCCTTCGAGCAGTTCGTACGCGACCAGTCGCCGCGGCTGCTGGCGGTCATCCGGCGGATCCTGCGCAACGACGAGGACGCAAACGAGGCGCGGCAGGACGCGTTCGTCTCGGTGTTCAGGGCGATCGCCAGGTTCGAGGGCAGCGCCGGGCTTTCCACCTGGCTCCATCGCATCGCAATGAACGCCGCGCTGATGAAGTTGCGCGGCAAGAAGCGGCGGCCGGAGATTGCGCTCGAGGATGTGCTGCCGCGCTTCGACGGC
This sequence comes from Planctomycetota bacterium, assembly GCA_009691715.1. GTDB lineage: Bacteria > Planctomycetota > B15-G4 > B15-G4 > SIAN01 > SIAN01. Next base: position 10,520 of record SIAN01000010.1, on the reverse strand, counting down.
GACGGCCACGCCAACGAGCCGGTCGAGCCGTGGGAGAACAACGCGATCGAGCTCTCGGCGCAGTCGGAGATGCGCGCGATCATCCGCGAGCTGATCGACCAGCTGCCCGAGAACTACCGGGTCGCGTTGCTGCTGCGCGATCTCGAGGAAGTCCCGAGCGACGAGGTCGCGCGCATGCTCGAGATCACGCGCAATTCCGTGAAGATCCGCGTCCATCGCGCGCGCCAAGCGCTGCGGGCACTGCTCGACCGCCGCCTCGCGCTGCACTCGAGAAGCGAACGGAGCTGCCGTGCAACCCTTCCTGACCTGCCGGCAGATCGCCGATTTCATCGGCGAGTACTTCGATGCGACGCTCGCCCCCCCGCAGCGCCGCGAGTTCGAGCGGCACCTCGCCGTCTGCCCGCCCTGCATCCACTACCTCAAGAGCTACAAGACGACGGTTGCGCTGACGAGGCTCGCGAAGGGTGAGCCGGTCGAGCCGCCGACGGAAGAGCTGATCCAGGCGATCCTCGCCGCTCGCCGGCAAGCCGCACCGTGAGCCTTGGATCGAAGCGGTCGCTCACTTCACGAGCCGTTCACTTCAACAGCCGCGCCACGCGGCGAGCGACGAGCGCGTCGCAGTCGGCGACCCCGTTCGGAGCGACCTGCCGGTAGTCGTCGTGATGGTCGTTCTGGTAATCGGCGACCACCCACTCGCCCTTCGCCGTGCAGATCACGAAGTCCACCGCCATGACGCGCTTGCGATCGGCCGTGACTCCGTACTCCGCGAACAACGCGTAGTCGGCATCGACCGGGTTCTTCTCGAGGTGCGTTCGCAGTGCCCTCGCGAGCGTCCACAGCTGGAGCTGCTGGTTGCTGGTCGGCTTGGCGTCGAGCGGCACCACGGTTTCGACCGGACTCACCCAGCAGCTGCCGAGGAGCGCTTTGGCCAGCGACACGGCCTGCGGCGCGTCGCCGACGCCGACGACTCGAACCGGCATGACCGCGATGCGCGCCGCCTTCCCGAGCTTGCGCAGCGCCTCCGCGCGGACCGCCATCGCGTCGAGCTCGGCTTTCATCGGATAGTTCGACTTGGCGGCCCAATACTTCGCCATCCGGCCATCGCGCTCGCCCTTGGGACGATCGAGACCGAGGATGCCGCGAACGCGCTCCGCCACGACGACGCAGCACTCGAGCGGTTCCTCCGGTCGGATCCGGTCGAACTCGGCGTCGCCCGCCTTCTGCACGTCCGACCAGATGAGCTCACCGTCCCGATCGACGATCCATGTGCGGACCGCGACGAACGCCTTCTTGTCGATGTCGAACGCGGCGAGGAGCGCATGGTCGGCACCGGCCGGAGTCTGACGCACATGAGCCTTGAGCACCGCCGGAAGCACGGCAAGCGGCACTTTCGCTCCCTGCGCACGGAACTTCTCGAGCCGCGCCTGTTGCGCGGCGGCAGGGTCGCCAGCTGATTGGGCGATCGTGCCCGGTGTCGCAAACGCGGCGGCGACGACCACGGCGAGCCATCGGGGCCGGGATTGCGGATTCACGCGAGTCATCGAACGCTCCTTGGTTAAGTAAGTGAACACTTACATTCGCCCGGCGAAGTGCGTGCCGACTCGTCCGCGCGAGGCCGGTCAACCGCCGCTGGTGAGGAGCATTTCCCCCACGCGTTCGATCAGCTCGGCGCGAGCGCGTGCGCTGAGCAGGCCGAGCTCGCGGGTGAGGCTCGCGACGATCCCGAGGCCGACGATCGCCCACGCCGCCCGGAGCACCGCAGCGTCGTCCCTGGAAACTCCGCGGTGGGTCGCGATGTGCCCCGCGACGAATTGATGGAAGCTCCCGTACATGCGGCGCAGCGCCGCCCGTATCGCGGAATCGTCGCACTCGGAGAGGCCGGTGAAGACGAGGCGGTAGAGCCCGTGTTCACCGTGATGCAAAGCCTCGTACGCGAGGATGCACTTCGCCGCGCTCTCCCCCTTCGGCGCGCGGCGCAGCAGGATTTTCCACGCTGCCGCCGACTCGGCGAAGACGTGCTCGATCGCCGCGACGAACATCTCCCGCTTCCCGGGCCAAAGGCGGTAGAGGATCGTCTCCTGCACCTCGCAGCGGCGCGCCAGCTCGGCCGTCGTCGCTCGCCGGAAGCCGAGCTCCGCGAATGCACGGGCGAGCACGGAGACCAGCTCTTGGCGCTTCGCGCCTCGCAATGTCGGCCTTGCCATCGGGTTCCCTGCTCCGCCGAGCGCTCGCCGGGGGTCCTGTTCGCCTGAGCCTAGAAATGGGCGGAGGCCGGTCGAAACCCTGCGCGCGATAGCGTCATCCGGCCGATGCGCGCCGCAGCGCCGGCGGGAGCTTTCCCGCTGGCCGAAAACGGTGGCGCGACGGAGCGCGAGGTTGGCGAGGACAGCAAACAGCGCTGGAACCAAGGCGGGGGGCAGCGGCGGCGGCATCGACGCCGAAGCACAGCGCCTCGCACAGGACGCGCGCCGCGAGCAGAACTGGAAGCGCTTCGGTCCCTACCTGTCGGAGCGACAGTGGGGAACCGTGCGCGAGGACTACTCGGCGGACGGCAACTGCTGGGACTACTTCCCGCACGACCATGCGCGCAGTCGCGCCTACCGCTGGGGTGAGGACGGGCTGCTCGGCATCACGGATCGTGAATGCCGGCTCTGCTTTGCGCTGGCGTTGTGGAACGGCAAGGACCCGATCCTGAAGGAGCGCTTGTTTGGGCTCTCCGGACCCGAGGGCAATCACGGCGAGGACGTGAAGGAGGCGTACTGGTACCTCGACTCGACGCCGACCCACTCCTACATGAAGGCGCTCTACAAGTACCCGCAAGCGGAGTTCCCGTACGCGCGGCTGGTCGCAGAGAACGGCGCGCGCGGCAAGCACGAACGCGAGCTCGAGCTCGAGGATCTCGGGCTGTTCGACGAGGGGCGCTACTTCGACGTCGTCGCCGAGTACGCCAAGGCGGCGCCGGAAGATCTGCTGGTCCGGATCACGATCACCAATCGCGGACCTGAATCGGCGCGGCTGCATCTGTTGCCGACGCTGTGGTTTCGCAACACGTGGAGCTGGGGTTGCGAGCACGAGGGGTGCTGGGTGAAGCCGATCCTTCGCGACCAAGGCCGCGGTGGCGTGACGCGCACCGTTGCGGCGCGAATCGTCGCGAAGCACGCCACGCTCGGCGCATTCGAACTCGCGGTCGGACACGGACCGGACGGAGCGGCGCCAGAACTGCTGTTCACCGACAACGAGTCCAACACGCAGCGGCTGTTCGGTGTCGCGCCGCTGCAGCCGCACGTGAAGGACGCGTTCCACCATCGCGTGGTGAACGGCGACGCAGGCGCAGTGAATCCGAAACGCGTCGGCACCAAGACCGCGGCGTGGTACGTGCTCGACGTGCCGGCTGGTGCCAAGCAGGTGGTGAAGCTCCGCCTGACGGCCGTCCCGAAGCCCACCAAGCTCGCGAGGCCAGGCACGACGAGCAGCGCGAACGCCGCAACCGCCGCCGCCATGCGGGACAGCGCCGCGTCGACGGAAGGAGCCCTCGGCCGCGAGTTCGACCGCGTCTTCCGCGAGCGGATCGCCGAGGCCGACATCTACTTCGCCGCTCGCCAGCCAGCCAAGCTCACGACGGCGGAGCGGGCCGTCACACGGCAAGCCTACGCCGGACTGCTGTGGTCGAAGCAGTTCTATCACTACGTCGTCGAGCACTGGTTGGACGGCGATCGCGACCAGCCGACGCCACCCGAGTCGCGCCGCCACGGCCGCAACCACGAATGGCACCACCTGTTCAATCGCGACGTCCTGTCGATGCCGGACAAGTGGGAGTACCCGTGGTACGCGGCGTGGGACCTCGCCTTCCACATGCTGCCGTTCGCGCGCATCGACCCGCACTTCGCGAAGGAGCAGCTCGTGCTGTTCCTGCGCGAGTGGTACATGCATCCGAACGGCCAGATCCCGGCCTACGAGTTTGCGCTCGGCGACGTGAACCCGCCGGTGCACGCGTGGTCGGCGTGGCGCGTCTACAAACTCTCCGCGCCGGCCGGCAAACGCGATCGCGTCTTCCTCGAACGGGTGTTCCAGAAGCTGCTGATCAACTTCACCTGGTGGGTGAACCGCAAGGACGCCGGCGGTAGGAACCTCTTCAGCGGCGGCTTCCTCGGCCTCGACAACATCGGCGTCTTTGATCGCAGCAAGCCGCTGCCAACCGGCGGCCATCTGGAGCAGGCCGACGGCACGGCGTGGATGGCCTTCTACTGCACCACGATGCTGTCGATGGCGCTCGAGCTGGCGAAGGGCAACGCCGCCTACGAGGACCTCGCCAGCAAGTTCTTCGAGCACTTCGTCGCCATCGTCGACGCGATGAACTCGCTCGGCGGCACCGGCCTGTGGGACGACGAGGAGGGCTTCTACTACGACCAGCTCCACGTGAACGGCGCCGCTCGGCCGCTGCGCGTGCGCTCGATGGTGGGACTGATCCCGCTGTTCGCGGTCGAGGTGCTGGACGACGCGACGCTCGAACAACTGCCTGGCTTCAAGCGCCGGATGCAGTGGTTCCTGGAGAATCGCAAGGACCTCGCGCGCCACGTCGCCTTCGCCGACAAGGCCGCGACCCGCAAGGACGGCAGCGGCCGGACGCTGCGCCTGCTGGCGATCCCCTCGCGCGAGCGCCTCGAACGGGTGCTGCGCTACCTGCTGGACGAAAGCGAGTTCCTGTCGCCCTATGGCATCCGCTCGCTGTCGAAAGCGCACGAGCGCCACCCTTACGTGTTGCACGCCGGCGGCGAGGAGTTCCGCGTCGACTACGCGCCGGGCGAAAGCACGACTGGCATCTTCGGCGGCAACTCGAACTGGCGCGGCCCGATCTGGATGCCGGTCAATTACCTGCTGATCGAGGCGCTCGAGCGCTACCACCACTTCTATGGCGACGAGTTCAAGGTCGAGTGCCCGGTCGGCAGCGGGAAGCGCCTCACCCTGCAGCAGGTCGCGCGCGAGATCGCCGGACGCGTCGCCCGCATCTTCCTGCCGGACGGGACCGGCGCCCGACCGTGCCACGGCGGACAAGAACGCTTCGCGAGCGATCCCGCGTTCCGCGATCTGGCGCTCTTCCACGAGTACTTCCACGCCGAGACCGGCCGCGGACTGGGAGCAAGTCACCAGACCGGCTGGACCGCCCTGGTGATCCGCCTGATCGACGACCTGGCACACGCCCGCGGCTGAGGGTCTCCCGCCGCGGGCGCAGGGCGGTTCGACGGCGTGTGCGGAACTGACCGACGATTCGCCACGATGGGAGGTTCTGCGCTGCTTCAACGTCCGTGGAGGGTCCGCCATGTCGCCTCGTCTCGCTCGCGCAACAAAACGCGCCGTTGCGCTCGCCCCGAATCTCACGCAACGCGTCGTCCCGAGCCTCACTTCCGAGTGGCTCGAGACCGACGGGCTCGGCGGCTTCGCGATGGGCACCGTCGGCGGCTGGCGGACGCGGAGCTACCACGCGCTGCTCGGTCCGGCGTTGTCGCCGCCGACCGGGCGCCACGTGCTGGTGAACGGCTTCGACGCGTTTGTCGAAACGGCGGCCGGCCGCTTCCCGCTCTCGACGCAGTGCTACGCGCCCGACGTGCTCGCGCCGCCGGGCTGGCAGGCACTGGCGTCGTTCACGAGCGAGCCGTGGCCGACGTGGACTTTCGTGCTTCCGGATGGCACTCGCATCGCGCAGGAGCTGTTCGCGGTTCACGGCGCGCCGATCGTCGTGGTTGGCTGGCGGGTGCAGGGTGCGACGGCCAAGCCACGTCGCACGCAGAGGTCGGCCGCTCGCATCGAAGCACCCCCGATCCGTCTCATCGTTCGCCCGTTGCTCTCAGGTCGCGACCACCACGCGCTGCATCACGCCAACGTGACGTTTCGCTTCGACACCGAAGTGCTGCCGGCGAAGTCCGGCGAGTCGCACCTGCGTTGGCATCCGTACGCCAGCCTTCCGGCGGTCGCGAGCCTCGCCAACGGCACTTGGCGCGACGACCGCCACTGGTACCGCGACTTCCGCTGCGTCGAGGAGGCGGCACGAGGCTTCGGCGACGTTGAGTCGCTCGGTTCGCCTGGCGAACTCGAGTTCGACCTGGCGCGCGGGCCGGCGTGGTGGGTGGTCGGACAGGAGTTGACGATCGCGCGGCGCAAGCGCGGCGGTGTGATCACGCAACAGCTCGTGTCGATCCTGGATGCAAAGACCCGGGCGGTCGCGTTCGCCGAGGAAGCGCGCAGCGAGGAGCTCACGCGGCGCGACGAGCTCGGCAGTGCCCAGGTGCGTGCGGCGGCGCAGTTCAGCGCGGTGCGCGGCGCTGGCCGGACGATCGTGGCTGGGGCGCCGTGGTTCACCGACTGGGGGCGCGACACCGCGATCAGCGTGCGTGGCCTCTGCCTCGCTACCGGACGTCTCGAGGAAGCGCGGGACGTATTGCAGAGTTGGAGCACGGCGCTGGTCGACGGCCAGCTGCCGAACCGCTTCCCCGATCGCGGCGCGCCGCCGGAATTTGGCGCCGCCGATGCTGCGCTCTGGTTCGTCGTCGCGGTCGAGGAACTCCTCGCCGCCGACGCTCGCGCGCCGAAGTTGAGGCGCGTGATCGATCGCACGGTGCGCCAGCAACTGCTCGACACCTGCCGGGCGATCGTCGACGCCCCGCTGCGCGGCGCAAGTGCGAGCGTGCGCGTCGACAGCGACGGCCTGCTCGCGATCGGCGATCCGGCCGCGTCCAACGCGCCCGGCGTCGCGCCCACTTGGATGGACGCTCGCGTCGACGGTCGCGCCGTCACGCCGCGCGTCGGCAAGCCGGTCGAGATCGAGGCGCTCTGGTGGAACGCGCTCGAATTCCTGGCGGCGACGCAACGCGACGGAACGCTCTGGAAGGCGCTGGCGAATCGGGCGCACCGCTCGTTCCTGGCCCGCTTCTGGGACGAGGACCACGGTTATCTCGACGATGTCGTCGACCTCGATCACGTGGCCGGAACGCGCGACCCGAGCTTCCGCCCGAATCAGTTGTTCGCGATCGGCGGCCTGCCACGGGCCCTGCTCGGCGGCATGCGCGCGCGCCGGATCGCCGACACCGTCGCGCTGCGGTTGTGGACGCCACGTGGCGTGCGGACACTCGCGCCCGATGATCCGCACTATCGCGGCGTGTGTGTCGGCGGGCCGCGCGAACGCGACGGCGCCTACCACCAAGGCACCGCGTGGCCGTGGCTGCTCTTCGCGCTGGCCGACGGCTGGGCGCGCAGCCGCGGGAACGGCGCGAACGCGCGGCGCTCCGCTCATGAGCGCTTCCTTGCGCCCCTCGAGGCAGAACTGACGCAGCGGGGCGCAGGCGCGCACGTGCCGGAGATCGCCGACGGCGACGCGCCGCACGAATGGCGCGGCTGCCCGATGCAGGCTTGGTCGCTCGCAGCGCTGCTGCAAGGCGAGGCGTTGCGGGAAGGCGCGATGCAGCGCGGTGCGTGAGATCAGCCGGCCGGGGCGTCGGATCGCGGCAGACGGATCAGCAAACGGCTCGAACCGAATCACGTGGGCGCGCATCGCCTCGAGAGTCAGTTCCGGGACGAATCGACATGGATTCGGCGCTCGCCCGCAGGGCGGCCAGTGCGTGCCACGCCTTGGACACGACGTCATCGGCCACTTCTGCTTCTTCGCGAATCGCGCCGCTCGTCGCACCAACGGCAGCGGCTTGGCGTGGATCGGCTCGGAGCTGCCTGTGGTACGCGGATCGACCTCGTCGCGCGCCATGTCGGGACCGTCGATGAGTTCCATCGCGAGCCAGAGGAAGACGACGCCCATCCCGCCGCGGCCGATCCACGGATCGCGCACCGGAGGCGTGGGGGTCGCGGTCGCGGAGCCTTGCGAGCCGGTGTCGACGACTGTCCACCGACGCTCAAGTTGCGCGTCTCCGGCCGGGCTGGTGAAGCGGGCTACAGTGTGCCGCCAGCCGCGACGTCACATCCGGAGCTTCCGATGCTCGACCAGGCCGCACTGAAAACGAATTACGCCGCACATCTCGCCTGGCTCTCCGGGGAGTACGGCAAGGTCCTGAATGCGCATGGCCTCGACGGGGTGGTGATCCACAGCGGAGCACCGAAACCGCGCAGCATCTTCGACGACCAGTTCTGGCAGCTCCGCCCGGTGCCGCACTTCCACCACTGGCTGCCGCTCGAAACCAGTCGCTCTGCGCTGCTGATCGAAGCGGGAAAGAAGCCGACGCTGTTCTGGTTCAACGTCCTCGACTTCTGGGAAGCGGCGCGCAAGCCGGAGTCGGACCACTTCTGGAGCGCCTTCAACGTGAAAGAGGTCGCCGACCCCGCGGCGATCCGCGCCCTGCTGCCGACTGGCAAGCGACTCGCGTTCATCGGCGAGGAGAAGGGCGACTGCTGCCAGCTCTGGGGACTGCCCGAGACTGCCTACAACCCGCCGGAGTTTCTGCGCGCACTCGATCAGTTGCGAGTCCTGAAGACGCCCTACGAGCAGATGTGCCTGCGCGAGGCGAACCAGCGCGCGGCCGTCGGTCATCGTGCGGTGCAAGAACTCTTCCGTCGTGGCGACTGCAGCGAGTTCGAGCTCCACCTCGCCTACCTGCGCGCCACCGGCCAGGACGATCCCGAGACTCCGTACAAGAACATCGTCGCACTCGGCAAGAACGCCGCGACGCTGCACCACATCGGCTACGGCCGGGAGAAGAGCGCCGCGCAGACGCTGCTCCTCGATGCCGGCGCCAAGTGCCTCGGCTACGACAGCGACATCACGCGCACCGCCGTCCGCGGCAAGGGCGCCGCCGCCGCCACCTTCGCGCAACTCGTGACCGGCCTCGAGCGAACGCAGCAGCGATTGTGCGCCGAGGCGACGATCGGGCGGCCGTTCGAATCACTGCACGAGCAGACCCACGACCTCGTCGCCGACGTCCTGCGCGAAGCGGGTGTCGCCAAGGCGAGCAGCGCCGACCTCGTCGCGAGCGGCGTCACGCGCAAGTTCCTGCCGCACGGGCTCGGCCACTCGCTCGGCCTGCAAACCCACGACGTCGGCTGCCGCAACGTCGCACCGAAGAGCGACAACCCGTTCCTGCGCAACACCAGCCCGATCGCCGTCGGCCAGGTCTTCACCATCGAGCCCGGCATCTACTTCATCGACCACCTGCTCGCCGAGCTGCGCGCCAGCCCCGCCGGCAAGGTCGTCGACTGGAACCTCGTCGAGGCGTTGAAGCCGTTCGGCGGCGTGCGCGTCGAGGACGACCTGATCGTGCAGACGAGCGGCGTCGAGAACGCGACGCGGGCGTTCCTGCCGGAGGCGCCGGCGATCATGGTGGGGTAGGACGCTTCGGGGATCGCGTGACCGGGAGCGACGCGTTGCCTCAAGCGGTCACCCCGCGCCGCAACCCGAACTCCACCGCCAGCGCCGCGTCGAACTCGGCGCCCCACCACTGCGCCATCGGCAGCGCGCGCACCTGCTGCGGATCGGCGCGACGCTGCGCCAGCACCGGGTAGATCCGCCGCTCGATCACGCGCTTGCGCAACTGTTCGCGGAACAACCAGCACGACGACAGCCAGGTCGCGTCGTTGCCGCAATGCTCGCTCGGCACCTGCAGCGGCGTGAAGCGACCCGACTCGCTGGTCAGGATCGCGGCGATCGGCCGCAGCGCCGCGGGCGCCTCGGCCACCGGCCGATCCTTCAACGCGAAAAGGCGCGCCGCGAGGGCCGTCAGCCGGTCTGGATCGGCCTGCAGCTGCGGATCGAGCGTCGCGACCACGACGCCCGGCAGGTCGTCTTTCACCCGCGGATCGAACAGGCCGTTGTTGGCCATCACCACAGCGGCGACCGCGAGCTCCGCCCGCTGCACGCGTTCGAGCTGATCGCGGCAGTCGGCGCGCTCGGCCCGCGCGATCCACGCCGCCCTCGCCGCCGACAGCAGCGCGACCGCCAGCGGCAGCCACCATGGCAGCCAGCGCGGCGCCGAGTCCCCGAGCAGTGCGATCACTCCGGCGCCAAGCAGCGCCACCAGCGCCATCCCGCTCGGGACCAGGAACGCGCGGTCGACCATCAGCATGAAGAGCGGCTGGTGCGGCGGCTGCCCGCGCCACGGATCGTCCCGCGTCGCCGCGTCCAGCCGCTCACGCACGTGCGCGAGCCATGCGACGAACGTCAGCCGGGCCTGCGGCGCATCATCGGCGGTCGGAGCCACGTCGCTTACTTCCCCGCGGCGGTCGCCTTCGCCTTCGGCAGCTCGGCGCACAGCGCCGCGTGCAGCGCGTTGACGGCGCGGCCAGTGTCGGCTTCGTTGACGACGATGCCGACGTTGGTCCGGCGCGCGCCCATCGAGATCATTCGCAGCGCGATGCCTTCGCGCGCGAGCGTGGAGAAGATCGCGCCGATGGTCTCGGGCGACTCGCCGACGGCGTGGCCGACGACGGCGACGGCGGCGATCTGACGATCGATGGTCACGTCGCCGAGTTGCTGCAGCTCCGCCAACAGCGCCGGCAGACGGCGACGATCGTCCTCGACCGTTGCCGAG
>SIAN01000036.1 GCA_009691715.1 Planctomycetota bacterium | reverse complement strand
GTAGGGCCAGCTCTGCAGCGGACGGGCGACCGGTTTCGCTTTGCCGATGGCGCGCAGATAGGCGTCGGCGTAGTTCACGCCGTGCTCGAGCTGCCCGAGCGTTCCATAGTGGTAATGCAGACCCGCTCCGCCTCCGATCTCCACACCCACGTGCGAGGTCGGGATGTAGTCCGCCAGCGGATCGGATTCGGTCACCTCGCGCTGGCCGCGGCTGATCGCGTCCATCCGCGGGCGCAGGTCCATCCCCCAGATGGTCTTCGTGCAGAGCTCGCCGATATAGAAACGCAGGTTCGGCGTGCCGAGATCGAGTCGCCATCGCGCCAGGAAGTTCTTCAGGTTCTTGCCGTAGGCGGCCATGTATTCCGGCTCGAACATGTCGTTCTCGCCCTGATGCCACATGAACCCCTCGATCCGGTAGCGGATCTTTCGACGATCGAGGGCGGCGAGGGCGGCGCGGATCCAGTCGAGCGTCATGGGGTACAGCGCGAAGCCGGTCGGCGCGTCGGGGTTCCAGTCGCCGCCGAGATGGGTGCCGCCGGCCGCGCACTTGAGGATGGCGATCGGGGCCTTGATGTTTCGAGTGACTTCGCGCGCGAAGCTCAGCTCAGGCCCAACGACACCGTCCACCGGTTGGAGATCCACCCAACCATCAGACTTCAGCTTCTCCTCCCGCCCGATGCAGTAGGAGAACTTGACCTCCTTCTGCGGTTTCTCCAGCCCGACAAACGGCGGGAAGCGTGCGATGTCGGCCACCTTCGAGTCCGAGCCGACCATGTTGGACTGCCCGGCGAAGATGAAGACCCGCAGCGTTTTGTCGTCGTCCTGCGCTCGCAGCACGCCGGCGCAGGTCGCGACGAGCAACAGAAGCGTTGGCGATGACATCCGTCCATGCTCCGACGTGGGTTCGTGCGATACCGCGACTCAGCGTTTGGCGGGACGCCCGGTGATGACGAGGTTGCGCTTGGGGAACGACAGGATGAAGGCCGTCACTGCGCTGGCCGCGAGGCGCGAGTCGGCGCCGTAGCCCGCGTTGTCGCGATTGGGCTGGTAGTAGAAGGTCCCGTCGCCGCACTGTGACAGCGCGAACCACCAACGATTGGCGTCCATCAGTCGACGGAAGCTGGAGGGTTCGACGTGGGCCGCCAGCGCCGCGTAGCCCATGCCGAGGATCGGCGAGCCGTGCGTGTCGGGGAAGCTCTCGGGATGGGCGCCGATGACGGCCGCGTGCTGCAGTGCGCGCGCGCGGTGCGACTCGCCCGGCCACGGGCTGAGGAAGTGGGCGATCCCGGCAGCGCCGGTGCGGCCCATGTCGGCCCAGTCCGCATCACCCGCCACCGAGTCCGCATACCACAGGTAGCCGTTCTTGCCGGTCCCACGCTCCAGGAACGCATAGGCGGCCTCATGGCGCGTGCGATCGATGGCGACGCCGCAACGCTGCATCAGCGCGAAGGCGAGCGCTCCCTCGCCGGTCAACATCGCGATCGGCCCGTAGCCCTCGAAACCCGGGTTGTGCCCCCAGCCGCCGTGCTGTTGTTGCGCGTCGGTCGGAAAGCTGTCCGGGTGGCTCTCCTTGACTCCCGGGCTCACCTGCGCGAGGGACAGGTACTGCGTCGAACAGAGGAAATCGCGCACCTCCTCGAGGTCAGGCAGCAGCGACACATCGCCCGTCGCGAGCTCGTACTCGCTCATCACGATCGCCGCCGTCATGTAGCGCCAGTTGATCAGCCCGCCGTCGTCCTGCGCGCGCGTTGTGCGCGCTTGGAAGCGCACGTTGCACTTGACGGCGGCGAGGTGCTCGGCCTGCCCGCTGGCCAGCAGCGCGAGCGGCGCAAACAGGTCGTTCACCGGGTCGCCAAACGAGCCGTCCTCACGCTGTGCCGTCAGCAGGAATCCGAGCAGATCGGCGAGGATGCGCGCGCTCTTCGGGCAGTCGGCCGGGAAGGTCGGCGCGAACGCTCCGTAGCGCTGGCCGATCTCGAGCGAAACCGCGACACTCGCCCCATCGCGCCGCAACTCGAGCGCGAGCACTCCATCGGCCGCCTCGCCCTGGCACGCTTCCAACGCGTTGGCGAAGTCGAGCAGCGGTCCGCTCGGCCCGAACACGTTCATGCCGTAGCCATTCCGGTGCGGCGTCTGGAAGCGCCGGCCGCTGGCGCCGATCAGGTGATCCCCGACGCGAACCCGGCCCTGAGCCGGCGAACCCACAAACACGTGGCGCACCACCAGATGGGTCGGCTCGCTCTCGACAAGCTCGACGCGCAACCCGGTCAGGCCGAGGTTGTAGTACCACCCCGGAACCTCGGCGTCCGGCCCCTCTTGGGCGCGCTGAACCCACGGCTGCCCGTCCGCGTGGTAGTGGACCTGCGCCGTCGCGGGAAACACGACGAGCGCACTGAGAAGAAATCCGCGCAACCAGGACAGCGTGGCTGAAGCTGAGACGTGCATGGGGCTTCCATCGAGAGAGAATCGTCCGGTGTTGAAGTGGAGCGCCTTGGCTTCGATCGACGACGCGTCGACGCGAAGTCCGGTTCAGTTGTCGCTCTGCCTGGTTGGCGCCTCGCCAACGGCCGCATCATCCCCCGGCCACGGCCACGGGTTCTTGGCGTCGACCTCGATGCGGATGCGCCTTGGTTCGGTGTGGACGATGTAGCCCAAGTTGGCGAGCGCCTGGCAGCAGCCGCCGCGCACCCACGGATCGTCGGGAGTGTGGCGAGTCGGGATGGTGAGCTCGAGGCCGGGCGCGCGCGCGCGGCGGAAGGCGACGACTTCGGCGATCGACTGGAGCGGCGCCTGGATTTCGATGCAGAGCAGGCCGTAGCTCTCCGCAAAAAGGTCGAGGCCGCACCTGCGGTTCCATTCGCGCTCGATCAGCGCGAGCAGTTGCAGCGCCAGCACGCGGTTCTCGAGCTTCTCCATCACGGCGACGTAGGGCGAGTTCGCAGCCGCTGGATCGGCGCGGACGTCTTCCCGCGCGCGAACGAGCGCCGCGAGGTACTCGGCGAGGTCGACTTCCTTGCCGATCCGTTCCTTCACGGTGGCGGTGCGGAAGAATTGGTCGACCAGGTAGGAGAGCGCGTTGTAGCGCTGGTCGCGCGTCCCGAAGAAGCGCTCCTTCTCGTCCGGTTCGTAGGGCGCCTCCTCGAGCTCGAACAGCCGCTGTCCCGCCGCCATCACGACACCGAGGTAGTGGTCGTCGAGCTTCGCGCCGAGCTCCGGCGCCACCTTGCCGCGCTTGCTCTGCAGCGCGAAGCGGAGGTTCTGCAAGCCGTCCATGCCGAGCAGCCGGAAGCCCGCTTCCTCGGTCAGGCAGCGCAGCATCAGCGCGAATTCGAGATCGCCGCCGACGTCCTGCAGGAACGTGATCGCCGCCCGGAGCGAGCGGCCCTTGCCGGAGATCACATGCGTCGCCGCGACCGGTTCGCTCGACGCGAGCAGCCCTTCGACGACCGCGCCGGTGGCGGCCAGCGCGCGCGCCTTCAGCAGCGGATCGAGGTTGTTGCGCCGGAACAGCCGCGAGCAGACGGACAGGAGCGTGACCGTCTCGAACGGATCGGCGCCTTCGCTCAACACCGGCCGGATCACCGCCAACGCCTCGTCCTCGAGCCCGGCGCGGAAGAGGCCTTCGATCGCCGCGCCGCGCGCGGCGGGTTTGCCCTCGAGCGCGTCCGCGCGGAGCAGCGCCAACGCTTCAGCGACCTGCGGAACCGGCGGCACCACGGCCCGCAACGCCAGCGTCGTCCGACCGAGCTGCCGCGCCACGTTCACCCGATTTTCGGTCGCGGCGGCGCGATAGCCGTCGAGCATCGCCTGCAGGTCCTCCGCCACCGGCGCGTCCGCCAGCACCATTGCGGCGGTGGCACCGGTGAAGTCGAACGCACCACTTGGCGGCCGGCGCACCAATCCACGCAGGAACTCGCGCAACGGCGGACGCACACGCAGTTCGCCATAGACCTCGTCGCGGAACGCCAGCCACTCCGGCTCGTAGTTGGCGTCGGGATTCTCGTTGGTGGCCGGCAGCTTGCGTCGCGTCGCTTCCCGGAACGCCGCGGTGAGCAGTTCCTGGAACTCCTTGTCGGTCGGCGTGGCGGCATCGAGCAGCGCTTGGCGCGCGGCCGCCACATCATTGGTCTGAGCGCAAATATCGGGTGCGAAGCCGACCAGGAGCGCGAGGGCTGTGGCAAATCGTTTCATGCGGGGACGCTACCGCTGCGCTCGCAGCGTCGGAAGGCCGCGCGCGACCGCTACGATCGCCCCGCCCGCGACACTCAAGGAATCGCGACGAAATCCTCCATGCTGCTGAAACTCGCGCTCGCCGCCTCCACGCTGTTCTCGATCGCCGCGATCGACCCGCAGTCCCCACCCGCCGCGCCGACATCGAAGCCGGCGGCGTCCGGCCGCTACGACATCGACAACCTCCACACTGCCGTCATGTTCAAGGTGCGCCACCTCGGCGTGAGCAACAGCTACGGCCGCTTCAACCAGGTGAGCGGCAGCTTGATCCTCGACGCCGACAAACCGGACGAGGCGCTGCTGCAATTGAAGATCGACGCGAAGAGCATCGACACCAACGACGAAACGGGCGTTACGGATGCGCAGCTGGACGCGCGCGACAAGCACCTGCGCGGTCCCGACTTCTTCAACGTCGAGGAGTTCCCGACCATCGAGTTCGAGTCGACCACGGTGACCGACCAGGGCGCCGGAAAGCTCCAGATCGTCGGCGACCTCACGCTGCACGGCGTGACGAAGAGCGTGACCGCCAGCGCGGAATACATCGGCACGAACACTGGCGTGCAGTTCGGCACGAGCTTCGGCTACGAGGCGAAGTTCACCCTGAATCGCCTCGACTTTGAGATGAACTACATGCCCGAACTGCTCGGCACCGAGATCACGGTGCTGGTCGCGCTCGAAGCGCTGAGCGCGGCGCTGCGCCGAGCGTGCGACCGATGAGCAACCTGCTTCCCGACTGGCTGCGAAGCTGGCTCGAGGAACCCATTGTCAACGAGTGGCTGTGCACGCTCGGATGGGCCGCGGGCGTCGCATTGCTGGTGCAGGTGGCGGGCGCCTTGGCCGGCGGCACGCTCGCGAAGAGCGGCGCCGCGGGTTCGGTGGCGCTGGTGCTCGGCTTCGTCGCGAGCGTCTGCACCGTGGTGCCCGGAATGCCCGCGCTGCCGCCGGCCGAACGCTGGCAATGGTGCGCGTGGCTCACCGCCGCGTCGCTGCTCCTGCTGCTGTTCGAGGAGCGGCAGAGAGCCACGGCGATGCTGCGCTTCCTGGTCCACCTCGGGCTCGTGGTCGCGCTCGTCTGGTGGATCGTTCGTCCGTCGGGGCGCGCGCGCGAATGGTCGCCCCTCGAGTTGCAGATCGCGCAGATCGGCGGCGGGCTCGCGCTGCTGCTGCTGCTGCTGCTCGGCGAAGCGCGGGTCGCGACGGGCGCCGCGTGGACGCAAGCCCTGCCCGGCGTCCTCGCCGCGGCGGGTGCGGTCGCAATCCTCGGCGATTGCACCTTCGATCGGCTCGCGCGCTGCGCCGCCGGACTGTTCGCCGCACAGCTCGTGGCGCTGCTGATCGGCGTGGCCCACCGCGCCACGCCGCCGAGTCGCGCCGCCTTCAGCGCCGGCACGATCGCGCTGTCGAGCGTGCTCGCCTATGCCGTCTGCGCCCGCTCGATCAGCGACGCCGCGGCGCTACTGCTGCTGCTGGCGTGGGCTTGCGTCCTGCTGCCAGCGCGCACCGCGACGACCGGGCGCGCACTGCTCATGGCGGGCGGGCTGCCCGCGCTGCTCTGTGGCATCGCGTGGTTCGTGCGGGCAACACCTCAGTAGCGCCGCGCCACCAGCAGCAGACACGGCGCGCCGAAGTGGTACGGCGTGCCGGCCGGATCGGCCAACTGCTGCTCGACGACGAAGCCGGCGTCGGCCAGCGCCGCCCTCACCTCACGCAGCGTGAAAACCCACTGCCAGCCCTTGCGCGTCACGCGTTCTGCGCCACGGGCGAAGGTGTAGCTGGTCTCGACGCAGCCTTGCTCGAACAGGTAGCGGTTCTGCTCGAGGAATACGAACTCGCCAAGCTCGTGGCGCTCGTGCTCCGTCAGATGCGTGAGCAGCGACTCGGCGATGTAGCCGCTGTCGAACACGAAGCGCGCGCCCGGCCGGAGCGAGCGCGCAACTCCTGCGAGGTAGGCGCGAGTGCCCGCCGGGTCGACGTACCCGAAGCTGTTGCCGAGCGCGAAGGCGCGGTCAAAGACGCCCTGCCGGCCAAGGTCGCGCATATCGCCGACCTGAAACGTCGCGTGCCGCGAGGCGGGCGTCGCCACGGCGAGCACGCGCGCACCCGGCGCGAGCTGCAGCGCGCGCACGAGGAAGTCGACCTCCGCGCGCGTCGCTCCGGGTGGCATCGCCTGCCGCCAGAAGTCGAGCGCGATGCCGGTGAAGAAAGAGCGGAACCAGTCGGGATCGATCGACCCGCGCGCGGGCGCGGGATCGTTGGCAGTCGCCATGGGATAGGCGCCTCTGGAGAAGCTGTGCCGGAACATGCCGTCCACCTCGGGACGATGGATCGAGGAGGACCGCGGGATCGAGCCCTCGGGAAGATCCGTCAGTTCGACGACAACGCGCGCGCCGCAATGGCGGCGTTCCGATCGCCCGCACGACGCGCGAGCGGATCACGATGGTCGAGGCTCGACACCGGCATCGGCGCCGCACGCGGGCGGCGCCAAGCGCGAATCGACCGCGCCGAGACTGGCGCGCATCGTCCACGGCGGCGGACTGTAGCCGGACGCGGTTTTCATTTGCCGTCCCGCGACCAAGAGCAGTTCGGCAAGCCGCCAGGTTTCGCGGTCCGCGAGCTAGCGACGGCGCGCGGGCTGAAATGAAGCGCGCCGCCGAGGCGCGTCAAGCGAGTCTTGCAGATTAGAAATCAAGTTCTGATCTGCACGACATGCTGTTCCGCGCGATCGAACCCCTCCTCCGCCAGCGACTGTCGGCCGTCCCGGCCGTCGCACTGGTCGGGCCGCGCCAGTGTTCGAACGCCTCCGCGGCACGATCGACCAGCAGCAGCGCCGACACGGCCGATTCCTGCTCCTCGGCTCGATCGCGCCGACGCTGATGGCGCGAGTCTCGCAATCCCTTGCCAGTCGCCTCTCGCTCGTGGAACTCACGCCGTTGCTCTGGTCGGAGCTGGCAACTGCGGCGCAACGGGAACGGCTGTGGCTCTTCGGCGGCTTCCCCGACGGCGGCGTGCTCGCACCAAAACACTTTCCGCGCTGGCAGAAGGACAAAATCGCATTGCTGACGCAGCGCGACCTTCCGGCTTGGGGCCTGGCGGCGATGCTGGCAGCGCTGCACGGTCAGGCGTGGAACGCCGCCTCCGTCAGCCGCAGCCTCGCGCTCTCCTACCACACGGTGAACCGCTACCTCGACTGCCTCGAGGGCACCTTCCTGATTCGTCGCCTGCGACCTTGGTCTGCCAATGTTGGCAAGCGACTGGTGAAGAGCCCGAAAGTCTGTTGGCGCGACAGCGGCCTGCTCCACGCGCTCCTCGGCGTCGCTGATCGCGACCACTTGCTGGCACAACCCTGGGTGGGTGCCAGCTTCGAGGGCTTCGTCATCGAGCAACTGCTCGGCGCGCTTTCGGTGCTTGGCTCGCCGAGGTCGGCCTGGCACTTCCGGACCAGCGACCAGCTTGAACTCGACCTCGTCCTCGAACGCGGCCGGGAGCGCATCGCCTTCGAGATCAAGCTGACCACCTCGCCGAGCCCCGCCGACATGGCGCGGCTCGAAAAGGTTGCGGCCCTGATCGGCGCCAACCGGCGCGTCCTCGTCTCGCGAGTCTCCCATCCGACCGGCGACGCGACGCGCCTCTCCGGCAACCTCGCGCACCTGCTCGACATGATCGGGAGGTGGTGAGACAGGCGACGTCGACGCTGCGCGCTGCGCCGGCTCGGGCAACAGCCCGCGGGCCTACGTCCCCTTGAACCACTCCACCGTCAGCGGCTCCTGATCCAACAGCAGCAGATCATCCTTGCCGTCGCCGTCGAGGTCGGCGGCGATGAGCAATCGATCCGTATGACGCTCGGTGCTTGTGGCATCGGTGCGTTGTGCGCTTGGGTCGGGTGTCGCGAGCGTCGCGGCGGGCTCGCGGCCGGCGATCGCGGTGCGCAGTGCGGCGCCGGGCGTCGGGACCCACTCGACCAGATCGAGCAGCCCGACTTTCAACGTGTCCTCGCCCTTGGCAGCGGCGTCGAAACGCGCGACAAGGCTTTGCCGTAGCGCGGCGAGCGAAGCGTCGTGCGCTTCGGGCAGCGCCGGCTTACCGCGGAAGAGCGCGATCGTGCCGTCGGGTCGCAACTGGGCCACGTCGCCGCGCGCACCGTCGCCATCGAGGTCGAGGCCAACCGGCTGGCGGGCGAACTCGTCGGCGAGGCGCTCGAGCGTCTGGTTCTCCTCGAACTCGTCGGCGATGCCGAGCAGGGCGGGCAGCTTCACCTGCAAGCGGCGGCGTTTGGCCGGGCTCTTGCCAAAGCGCAGGGTCGCCTCTTGGCGGTAGGTGAACAGGTCGAACTCGAGCGTGCCGCCAACGATGACCCAGAGCAGGACCTGGCCGATCGAGACATCGGCGACCTGCAGCAGGCAGAGGTCCTGCTTGCCGTCCTTGTCGTCGTCGAACGCGAACGCGTCGAGCAGGTTGCCCGAGACCTTCAGCACCTGCACCGCCTTGCTGCGATCGATCCCGTCGCGCGTGCCGGGGAAGAGCGACACCTTCGACCCTTGCCGCAGCAGGAGATCGGCGTGCCGGTCGCCATCGAAGTCGCGCACGTCGGCCGATACCTGTCCCGCCAGCGCCTTGAACAGGTTCGCTGGATCGAGCATGCCCCCACTCGCGGGCGCGAGCTTCGCCTTCAGTTCGCCGAGGTCGATGTCGAGCGTCGGCGCTTCCGGCAGCGCCCCGTTCGCCGCGGTCCAGAAGAACTGCAGGTGCTCCTCCGACTCGAACACGAGGTCGGGATGCCCGTCGCCGTTCTGGTCCTCGACGTCGAAGTTGGGGATCGAGATCGCGGCGCCGATCTCTGGGTAGCCGTCTTCCGGCTCCGGCAGGTCGAGCGTGACATTGATGCGATGACGCACCAGCGGTCCCTGTTTCGCCTTCCCATCGGCGCCGACGAACCAGAGCTTCAACCCGCCCGCGGCCGGAAGCGCGAAGTCGGCATCGCCGTCGCCATCGAGATCGCGCGCAAACGGGAACGGAAAAACACCGGCGGGCAGCGACAGCCCGGCGATGCGCGCCGCCTCGATCGGCTCGGCGCCAGCCGAGTGGCGCTGAAGCGCGCCGTCGTCACGCAACGTCAAGAGCGATTGGCGCGCCCCGTTCACCGCACGCGCTGGAGCGAGGCACCACGCGAGCGTGCGCGAGGTGGCCCGCGGCACTTGCGCGAGCACGGCGAGGCTGCCGTCGTCGCGGACGTCGGCGATCGTCAAGCCGAGTTCGCGTGCGATCAGCAGCTCGAGGCGCGGGTCGCCATCCCAGTCGAGCAGTTCGAGCCCGACGATGATGCCTCCCACGCCGGGACCGGCACTGGACCCGGTCGCATCGAGCGCGATCTGCGTCCCGCCCTCCGCGGCCAGCGCCATCGCGACCAGCTTCGCCGCGAGCGCGCTCATCGGCCGCTCCCGCCGACGCGCGACACGAACAGCGTGAGCGCCCGTTCGTGCCGCAGCATGAGGTCGGCGACGCGGTCGAGATTTAGGTCAAAGGTCTCGAGCCGGTCGACCGGCGCCGGCGGCTCGAACGAGACGACCGGCCGTTTCTCGAGTTCGAGCGGCTCGCCCTTCGTCACGCGCCGGATCTCGACCCGCCCGTCGAGCTGGGTCGTGACCAGGTCGTTCACGCCGTCGCCGTCGAAGTCGCCGCCGAGGTTGATCAACAGCGATTCCTGCACGCGACCGAGCTGTTCCGGCCGGAACGTGCGCTCCCAGCTGAAGTCGGGCGCCTTCGACCAGGTCGGACCAGGCTGGCCGCGAAAGACGTGGAACGCCATGTCGAGACGCACGGTCGCCAGCGTGGAAAGCCCGGTCGGCACTTCGAGCGTGCGCGCGGTCAGGTCGATTCGGCCGTCATGGTCGATGTCGTGGAGCGCGTACTCCACCGACATCCCGCCGAGCTTCACGCGCGCAGACGGGGTCTGCTCGATCAGCGCACCCATCGGCGAGGCGGGATCGGGTGACGCCTTGAAGAGCAGGGCGATCTTGTCGTCGCCGCTGGTGTCGAAGACGATGAGCTCGCGCTGCCGATCGCCATCGGCATCGATCCAGTGCGACGCAGCGCTGTCACGCGCGGCCGGCGGCAGCGTGACGTGCGCAGTCGGGTTTGGAATGGGCGAGGTCACTGCATCGAGCGGCAGGACGGCCGCCGCCGAGACTTGCCAACCGTCGCCGGAATCCTCGACGATCTCGAGGCTGGAATCGCCGCAGAAGTCGAACAATCGCGGCAGGTCGAACCGCTTGCGGCGTTCGAGCAGCGGCGGAACGAACGGCTGCGGCTGCGACCGACGCGCCGCCGCGAAATAGGACGCCGCGCTGCCGAAACGCGCCGCCCGGAATCCGCCGCCACCGAACGAGATCGAGCCTTTGCCGACCGACGGCCCCGGCTCGCGGCAGCGCCACGAGTTGCGCGACACCAGCTTCGTCGTCCCGTCCGCGGCCGCGACGACCGACAGGACGGAGAGGCTGGTGCCATCGACCACACAGAGCTCGTCTCCGCTGCTTCCAACGCCGTCGCTGCCTCCAATGCCGTCGCCATCGCCGTCGACATCCAGCGTCAGCCGCCAGCACGGCAAGCGCTGCGGATCGGGAAGGTCGGGGAAGAGGGCGGCGGTCAGCTCGCGGTGAAGATTGCCCTGGAGCCCGTCGCGAGTCGTGGTCAACGAATAGAGGCCACTGCGCGTCATCAGGATCACTTCGCGTCCGGGCTCGGAGCGCACGTCGAGCAGCGAGTAGGCGGTCACGTCGGGTGGAGCCGCGAGTTGCCAGTCGGCGGCGGTCGGGAAGCTCGAATCGGCACGCTGGCGCCAGAGTCGCAGCATCCGCTCGCCGTTCGCCACGGACGTGACCAGCAGGTCGACGCGCGAGTCGAGATCGACATCGGCCAGTTGGTACTCGAAATCCTCGATGCCGATTTCGACGCGAGATTCGACGAAGGGCGGCAACTCCGGCGGCGGAGTCGATGCCGGATCCGGCAACGCGAACAGGAGCATCACGCGCCCCCGCCGACGGACGGCACGGTCTCGTCCGTGAGCGAGCCGACTCCGCTCTCCCAGGAGATGAAGCGCAGGATGCTGGTCGTGCACGCCGCGCCTTCGTGCGTGCGCTTGAACAACCAGATGAGCCAGAGATCGACCAGCACCAGCTCGCCGCGCGTTTCATCGGGCGATTCGCTCCAGCCGAACAGCGGCCAGAGCGTGATCGCGGTGAGGTGTCGCTCCGCTTCGGGCAGGGTGACGGGGACATCGCGTGCGGCGCCGCCATCGCGAACGACCCGCAACGTCACGCGAGCGCCTGGCTCGCGCGTGCTGATGCGGGTGAAGAGGTCGGCCGCACCGTCGATGTCGACGCCGTCGAGCGCGATCACGAGCGCGCCGACGCCGACTCCCGCCGCGTGCAGCGCGCCGTGCGGGTCGATCTCCTCGATGCGCGCGACGGTCGAGGTCGCATGCGCCACCGTGCGGGCGACGCAGCCGAGCCGACGGCGCTCGATGAAACGGTCGTCGTGAAGGACGCCGGTCGCCGCGCGTTGGAGCACACGCAGCGAAGCCGTGGCCAACGCGCCCTTCCGCTCGAGGTCGAGCCTCCAGGAGTCGTCGGGTCGGGCCGCCCGCAGCAACGCCGTCCACTGGTCGAGCCGTGCGAGTTCGATCCCATTCACCTTCACGACCACGTCGCCCGCATGCAGGCCCGCGATCTCGGCCGGCGAACCGGCCACGACCGTGAGGACACGCAATCCGCGGAGGAACTCCATCGCGTCGAGCGAGCCGGCGACCGACTCGGCGAGTTCGAGCCCTACGAACGCGCCGTCGGATGGAGGCGAGTCCGGCGCCAGCGCTTCGTAGGCGGCCGTCGCCGCCAATCCCTCGTCTGGCGCCGGTTCGACCACCGAAACACAGGCGGCGCATGCGAGCAGCGGAAGCGCCGCCGCCGCACGCGCAAATCGTGATCTGTCCACGTCCACTCCTCCATGCCGGCGATACGTGCGGCGTACCATACCGCCCCGAGTTGGACCGATCGGACGCTCGACATCGATGGGAGGAACTGCCGTGTTCGTGACCCGTTCGAAGTGCGCACTCGTGATCAGCGTGTTCGCCGTGACTCTCGCAGCTGCACCGCTGCAGGATGCGCCGCCGCAAGCCGCGCCCGCGCCGATCGAGCGCAACGGCACGTTTGTGCCGGCCGAGGCGACCGAAGTGAAGCTCGAGCTCGAGGGCTATCAGGGCGGCCTGAAACTGGTCGAGGTGGTCGCGCACGGCACTCCCGTACGTGGCGGCGAGGTGATCGCGCGATTCAAGCTCGACGATGTCGATGGCGCGATCGCGGCCGCGGAGCGCGACCTGCGCTCGACCGAGATCCGCCACCAGAACCAGCGCGAGCAGGCGCGGACGGAGCAGGAGGCGGCCGACCAGCGCCTCGCCGACGCGATCGAAGCGGTCGAGAAGGCCGAGCAGGCGCAATCCGTCTACGAGAAGACCGAGATCGAACTCAAGCGCCGCGGTGTCGAGCTGAACGACGGCTACACACAGGACGGGCTCGAGGACCAGAAGGACGAGCTTTCGCAGCTCGAGAAGATGTACACGGCGGATGAGCTGACCGATGCGACCGAGGAGATCGTGCTCAAGCGGTCGCGCCGACAGCTCGCGCGCAGTCTCGCCTCGTACGAGATCCAGAAGGCGCGGCGTCGCCTCGACGAAGAGGTGAGCGAACCGGAGGTCGCGAAGGCTAAGAAGCGCGCCGTGCGCGACGCGAAGACCGGCCGTGACCGCCTCGCGCGCCAACTCGAGATGGAGAAGCGCAGCCGCGACGACGGCTTGGTGCGCCTCGAACCGGAGATGGGCGACGCAAACGAGCGGGTGGCGAAGCTGCGGCGCGATCGCGAGCGGATGGTCGTGCGCGCGGCGAAGGACGGCATCGTGCTCCATGGAGCGATGGCCGACTACGAACCGGGGCGCGGCGCGGCGCGCCATCAAGTCGACGCGGCGGTCGGCGCTGGCGCGACGCTGTTCACGCTCGCGCAGCCGGGTGCGCTGGCCGTGGCGCTCGACCTGCCCGAATCGCAGGTCTTGAAGCTCGACCAGAATCTGGCGGTGAAGGTGATCCCGGCGGCGGATGCGGCGCGCACGCTGGTTGGCCGGTTGCGCTACGAGCGCTTCCCCGATCCGCGCAGCGCGAGCGGCGCCGAGAACAGCTACGAGGCGACGGTCGAACTCGACGGCGCGATGGAGCCGAGCTTCGTCGTCGGGATGCGCTGCAAGATCGTGATCGAACTGCCGAAGCGGGCCGGATCGTGAACGGCATCGGCTGGATCGCGGCGGCAACGCTCGCGGCGGCAACGCTCGCGGCGGATGACGACGCCACCGGCGGCAAGCCGGTGTTCGGGCCGGCCGCTACGGAACTGCGCGGCGAGGCGCTGCGGCAGGAGACGGTGCGGGCGATCGACGCGGGACGAGACTGGCTGGTCGCGAATCAGAACAAGGACGGCTCGTTCGGGACGCACCACACGGCGCGCGGCTGGGAGATCCTGGCGACGGTGCCGGGCTCGCTCGAGGCGTTCGGGTATGCGACGTCGGCGTTGTGCGTGATGGCGCTCGATCAGTCCGCGCGGCCGGCGGACACGGCGGCGGCGGCGGCCAGCCACGGCGTCGACTTCCTGATCGCTCGCCATCACATTGGTCGGCCGAACGGGATGGAGTTCTACAACACCTGGGCATTCGGCTACGGCTTGCAGGCGCTCGGTGAATTCGGTGCGCGCCATCCTGACGATCCGCGGATGCCACAGATTCGCGCGGCGTGCCGGGCGATGCTCGACCGGTTGCCGAGCTACCAGATCCTGGACGGCGGCTTCAGCTACCTCGACTTCGACTTGCAGTCGATCCCACCGAGCGATTCAGAGATGAGTTTCACCACGGCGACGGTGCTGATCGGCGTCGCGCGGGCCGAGCGGCTGGGGGAAAAGGCGCCGGCGGGCTTGGTGGCGAAGGCACTCGAGCGCTTGGCCCTGGATCAGACGCCGGAAGGGTCGTTCCTCTACGGGCGCTACCTCTGGCAGATGCCGCGGCGCGGGATCAACGAGCCGAAGGGTTCGGCGTGCCGGACGCCGGGCAACCTCTACGCGCTCGAGCTGTTTGGCAAGACGCCGCGTCGCGCGGTCAAGTGGCACGAAGCCATCGACAACCTCGTGCGCAAGTATGTGGGCTTCCAGCAGATCGCCGTGCGCCGGCCGGTGCCGCACGAAGCGTGGTACAACATCAGCGGCTACTTCTATCTGTACGGCTTCTACTACGCCGCGCTCGCGCTCGAAGAGAAGCTGACCGCCGAGCAACAGGCCGAGCTCTATCCGTGGCTCGCGCGAGGTGTGCTTTATTGCCGGCAGCCGAACGGCGCGTTCTGGGACTATCCGCTCTACAACTACCACGACCACTACGGAACGGCCTTCGCGCTGCTGGCGTTGAGCCGCGCACCGAAGGGATGGCTCGAGACGGTGATGCCGGAAGCGGTGGCGGAGCCGGTCGAGGAGCCGGCCACCGCGCCCGCAAACGATGCCGCGAAAGCCGCCGCCGACACGACGGCGGGATCGTGATGAGCTTTTCGCGGGTGACTCCCCTCTTGCAGTTGCTCACAGCAGCGGGTGCTTCCCTTCTGACGGGTTGCGTCGCGCGAGTCGAGTCCGGTGTCGCGCCCTCGCCATCCGCTGCCGCCGACGACGAGTCCGCCACCGAGTTGCCGACGACTGCACCCTACGTCGTCGTGCTCGGCACCGCCCAAGACGGAGGCCTCCCCCATCTCGGCTGCGAGAAGCCGTGCTGCACCCTGGCTCGACGGGATCCGGCGCGGCGTCGGCTGGTCACGTCGCTGCTGCTGTGCGATCCGCGCGACGGACGGCGTTGGCTGTTCGACTGCACGCCCGATCTTCGCGCGCAGATGGAACTGGCGCGCGGCCATCCGGAGACGCGCGCGATGGAGGGGCCGCGGCCGCCGCTGTTCGAGGGGGTGTTCCTGACGCATGCGCACATGGGGCACTACGGGGGACTGCTCGAACTCGGGCGCGAGGCATACGCGGTGAAGGCGCTGCCGACCTGGGTCACGCCGCGATTCGCGAGCTTCCTGCGCGACAACGGGCCGTGGAAGCTGATGGTCGAGGAGGAGCGCCTCGACTTGCGCGAACTCGATCCCGAGGTCGCTGTCGAGCTGGCGCCCGACTTGAAGGTCCGCTGCTTCCGCGTGCCGCACCGCGACGAATTCTCCGACACGGTCGGCTTCATCATCGACGGCCCGAATCGCGACCTGCTCTACCTTCCGGACATCGACAAGTGGGAGGCGTTTGACACCTGGATACCGCCGAGCGACAGCTCCACCGGCGGGGCGAGCAACGGCTCAAACGGCGGCATCCGGACCATCGAACAGGCGATCGGCGCCGTCGACATCGCGCTGATCGACGGCTGCTTCTTCGCCGATGGCGAAATCGCCGGCCGCAGCATGAAGGAAATCCCGCACCCCTTCATCGCCGAGTCGATCGAACGGTTCCGCGCGCTTCCTCTCGCCACGCGCGAGAAGATCTTCTTCACCCACCTGAACCACACCAACGCCGCCGCCACCGAAGGCGGCAGTGCGTGGCGCGCGGTCATCGCCGCCGGCATGCACGTGCTGGACGACGGCCGCACGTTCGGCCTGTGACCGGCGATTCAGTTCGGGAGCAAACCGCCGCTCGGAAGACGAACGACGGTTTGCTCCCGAACCAAGTTGTCGCCTGCGGAAGAACATTCCCGCACGGTCCGCCGCATCGACGCTCCCATCCGCGAGCCGCGCGGAGAAGAATGGCGCCCGCTGACCGCGCTGCGAACGCGGCGCAACGATTGGCAGCTCCGCTCTCGAATGCAGGAAGTCGCGTGCACCCCTACCTGCTCGACCCCAGGCTCCAGACCCGCTGGATCAACTTCGAGAACCCGTCGGGCGCTCCCGGCATGGGCGGGCGGGCGGCGAGTCCGCTCGGCGTCGGCCGCAAAGGTGCGCCGGCGCGGCTGATCCAGCCGGGCGAGACGCTGCAGCTCGCCGACGTCGAAGGGCCGGGCACGTTCCGCGACCTCTGGTGCGCGACGGTGCCAACACCGGCCGCGCTGCGCGGGCTGATCGTGCGCGCGTGGTGGGACGACCAGGAGTACCCGAGCTTCGAGTGTCCGCTCGGCGACTTGATGGGCTGCGCGCACGGCAAGGTCGTCGGCTTCACCAGCGCCGTCCACTCGGCCGAGCTGCACGGGTCGTTCCACCTCTGGCTGCCGATGCCGTTCCGGGCGCGCGCACGCCTGACGCTCGAAAACGACAGTGACGACGCGCTGCCGTTCGCGTTCCAGATTGCGGCCACGCTGGGCGACGCGCACGAGTCGCAGGTCGGCCGGCTGCACGTCGCGTTCCGGCGCGAGAACCCCACCACACCACAACGCGACTTCGAACTGTTGCCGCTGCGCCAGGGACGCGGGCGCTACCTCGGCTCGGTCATCGGCGTGCGCGCACTCGGCGACGCCTTCTGGGGCGAGGGCGAGGTGAAGGTCTTCGTCGACGGCGACCAGGCGTTCCCGACGCTTTGCGGGCCCGGTGCCGACGATTGGTCGGGCTTCTCAGGCGTCCACGCGGCTCGACCGTCGCTCTACCACGGCACGGCGCTGAAGAGCGGCCGGTTCAGCTCCATCTATCGCTGGCACCTCCCCGATCCGGTGCTGTGGCAGAAGGAGGCGCGCGTCGTCGTGCAGCAGATCGGCTGGCGCGACGGAAGCCTGTGCGAGACGGCCGATGACTGGAGTTGCGCGACGTTCTGGTACGAGCCGACGCCGAGCCACCGAATGATGCCGCTCGCGACGTGGGAAGAGCGCAGCGCTGATCTGTGGCGTGAGCCCGAGCTCACGGAGCAGGCGAAGGCCAAAGGGGCGGCGTAGGGGGCACGTCGATCCTCGGCTCGTTTCGGTAATGCCAGCCGCCGTCGCGGTCCTCGATCTGCCGGAAGATCGCGCGCGCGATCTGCTCGGCGGCGCTCTGATCGGCATTGGCGAGCACGACCAGGTGGTCGCCACTGTCGAGGTCGGCTGCGATCACGGCGCTCGCACCTCCGACCTGGCCGACGTTCGCGAGCAGCCTCCCGAATTGCGGCACCGATTCGATGAACCAGCCGATCGACGCGTGGCGCCCTCCTGATAGGGGCACGGGCACGATCGGTCGGTGCCTGTCGGCCAGCATCACCGCGCTCCATGGTCCACCGGTGGCGAACTGCGCCGCGATGAATCGCGCCATGTCGTCGACGCTCGAGTAGACGCCACCGACCGCGGCGAAGTCGCCGAGCGCCGCCGGCAGCTGTTCGACGAGCTTCCCATCGCACCAGCAATGGCCGAATGCAACGCGTTGGCGCTGGTCGGCGATCGCCCCGACCCCGCTGTCGCGCATCGAGAGCGGTGCGAGCACCAGCGTCTCAATGGCGTCGGCTTAGACCTGCCCGGAGGACCGTTCCAGCACGACGCCCAGCAGGGCATCGCAGCGCGTCGAACAGGTCGCTCGTCTGGTAGGGGACCGGCTCCGACCCAGCGGGATCGACCTCCCAGCCAACCGGTTGCGGCGGCAGGCCCGACGAATGCGTGGCGAGATGTCGCAGCGTGATCGCCTTCGCCTCCTCGGGGACGGCGCCCTCGGACGCGAACGTGTCGCCAAGCGTCACGTCCCAGCTCAGCACGCCGCGGTCGACGAGCGCGGCGATCGCAAAAACCGTGATCGACCGCGTGATCGAGCCGATCGGGAAGAGTGTCTCACGCGTCATCGGCACGCGCGCCGCTGCGTCTCGCCAGCCGAACGCCTTCGCGCGCAGCCGGCCGTCCCCGGCCACGAGACCGACGACAGCACCCGGGATCTGCCGCGACCTGAGCACGAAGTTGACCGCGCCGACGATCTCGACCGGCAACTCGTCGCCGCTCGCGCCGTCGCGCGCGAACGGCGTGGCCGATTCGTTGTCACCTCGCTCACCCCCGCTCTTCTCACTTCGTTGCGCCAGGCGCGCAGGGGCAATCCGTAGCGCCGAACCGCCGGAGCGCCATCGGGGATTCCCGCAGGAGCACATGTGCGCGGCGCTATCGCAGTGGGCGGCGGCGCCACCAAGTCGCGCTGGCCAGCGCAAACAGCACGAGTGCCAGCAGTTGATCCCAACTCGCGCCGAGCAGCAGAGGCGGGTTCGGGCGCGCGAACTCGAGCGCGACCCGCAGCAGGGCGTAGAGCGCCAGGTACGCGGCATCGGCGAGGGCCCACCACGCCGGCGCACATTCTCGCCCAGCGCAACAGCCTGCAAGCGTGCAGCCGCCGCGCCCGAACGCGAGCGCGACGGCAAGCGGAGCGGCGAACGAATCGCCGGTCGCCAAGGTGATGCCGCGGCGCCGCTTCATCCACTCAACGCCGATCCAGCCACCGAGCAGACCACCGACGACCGTGCGACCACCGAGAGGTCGCGCGTCGATCGGCGAATCAGGCGGCACCCACGACCAGCCGAACCAGTCCGCCGGAAACTGCAGCACGTAGGCGCCTGCGATCGCTCCGACCACAGCGCCGACGATGACTGCGAACCGTTGCGGCTCCGACAACTCCGCCAACCCGCCCCGCCGCGGCTGCAGGCGTGCGACGATCGCCGCTGCTGCGATGCCAAGCGCCGTGCAGACCAGCGTCGCACCCACGCCGGCGATTCCGTTCGCAGCGATTCCTTCCGGGATCAAGTCGCGGCTCGTCGGCTGGACGACGACTCGATCTCCGCTCGGATCGGCGCGAGGACCCGCTGTTCAAGATCGTCGCGATAGAGCAGGTTGTAGGTGTCGAACGGGATGACCCGCTGGCCGTCGGGATGGGCGATGTGGACGCAGCTCTTGCGGACGGTGCGCAGGTCGAGGTCGTGACGATCGAGAAACTTCATGATGATCACGCGGAACAACTGGTCGTAGCCGATCTCCTTTCCTCGCCCCATCACCACCGCCGGCAGGCAGCAGAGCAGTTGCGCGATTGCCGCCGCCGCGCCGATCGGCGCCGTGCGCCGCCGACCACGCCTTCACGAACGCCTTCTGCCGTGCCGCGTCCTTCTCGAACGCGATCGTGCTGCGACCGGCGTTCAGCAGGACCTCCGGCGGGATCAGCCGCGTGAGCGGCGTGATCGGGATCCCGTCTTGCGGGCGCTTCAGCGCGTACGCCATCGCCAGGCAATCAGGATGGCACGGCACTGGCACCAGGTCGGCGGGAGTGAACCACGGGCACTGCTCGAGGATCTTGCGGCGCACTTCGGTCAGCGTGAGGCGATGCGCCGCCGGCTCGAACCCGTCGACGCGTCCCGCATCCTGCACCGGCTGGAACGTCACGCCACGCACGCAGCGCCGCCCGATCGCAAAGCGCAGGATCTCACCGAGCTCGTCGTCGTTCAGCCCCTTGCGCACGGTCACGACCAGCGTCGTGCTCAGGTTGAGTGCGTCGAGCCGATCGAGTGCGTCGAGGCGTACGCGCCGGAGATCAGCGCCGCGCAGCTCGCGCAACGGGCCCTCGCGCAGGCTGTCGAACTGGAGGTAGATCTCGAACCCGGGCGCGTAGCTCGCCAGCCGGTCGGTGAACGCCGCGTCCTGCGCGATGCGGATGCCGTTGGTGTTCACCATCAGGTGGCGGATCGGCCGGCGACGGCAGGCGTCGAGGATCTCGAAGAACTGCGGGTGGAGCGTCGGCTCCCCGCCCGAGACCTGCACCACGTCGGGTTCCGTCTCGTTGCGCACGATGCCGTCGAGCATCCGCTCGATCGTCGCGAGGTCGCGCTGCAGCGGCCGATCGGGCCCGCTGCCGGCGTAGCAGGTCGGGCAGCGCAGGTTGCAGTGGTCGTTGATCTAGAGCAGCGTGAGGCAACCGTGCTGCTCGTGCTCCGGACAGATTCCGCAGTCGTAGGGACAGCCGAAGCGGTACGGCGTGTTCGGCCGCGCGACCTGCTCCCCGACCTTCTGGAACACCTCGCGCGCCATTCTCCAGTAGTCGACATCGTCGGCGAGCAGCACGCGCTGCGGTCCATGAATCCGGCAGCGCTTCAGCAGCCAGGCCTTGCCGTCCTGCAGCACCTCCTTCGCCTCGACCACGTGCAGGCATTCGCTGCAGAGCGCCTGCGTCGCGCCGTAGACGAGCCAGGGGCGCATCTGTGCAACCATGGTGCGTAGCATCGCTCACTGGGACAGGAACGGAAACTGCGCCGGCAGCGAACGAGGTGCCATGGTTCCGCTTCTGCTATTCGGTCCGGTCATCGCCGCGGGGCTCGCTCTGCTCGCCTTGGGCATCGGGACCTGTTACGCGACGATCTTCACCCAGCTGGGCGACTCCTGAGCCGCGCCCGCCGACTGCATCGTCATCGCCCGCGCTCGAATCGAGTTACACGCCTTCCGCGACAGCGAGCGGGCACGGCGGTTGCAAACGTCGCCGCCGCGCGCCGCGCATTGTCGCGGCGGACGCGAGGAGCCCGATCGTGCGCAACGAACCTCTCTCCGCTGGCGCCGTGGCGTTCGGGGTCGTGGCGCTGATCGCCCTGCTCGGGAGCTTGATGGCCGCCTGGCGCTCGGCACCCACTGGAATCGAGTGAGTCATGGCACCTCTCGCAGGACCTCCGGCCAATCCGGGTGAATTGCCGCAACGCCGCCGCGGCGTCCTCGTCGCAGCCGCCATCAGCTTCAACATCGTCAACGGTTTCTTCGGCCCGCGGATCGGCGACGAGAACCCGGGCGATCCGCGGCACCGGGAACTCACCGCTCTGGCGCCGCCGGTTCCACCTGCTCAAACTCGCGATCCATGAGCCTCGACGCGTTCGTCATCACCCTCTTGATCGCGGTCGGCAGCGTCGGCGTCGGCGCGCTGGTCGGCGCGATCATCCTCATCTAGCGCCGACCGCGCGACGGCAGGCCGATCGGCGCGGGACGCTACGTCGCGATCGGGTTGCTGCTGTTGGTTGCGCTAGGCATCGGCACTTGCTTCGGGTCGACGATGTTCCGCTGAACCGACCTGGTCCACGTCCGCCGCGTTGCGGAGCCCGCCGTGACGATCGTGCTTCGCCTGCTGCTCGCCACATCGGGTGCCTGATCGCGCGGTCGCTCCCGTTCGTCGCGGCTTGGACGCTGACTTGGGGCCTTCGCGAGCTGAAGCGCTGGAGCCAGCCTCCGCCCGCCGAATTGCCGCGCACGAGGTTCGCGAGACGGACGATGCCGATCTCCGCAACGCCCGCCCGTCGCGCCGCGATCGCCCTGCTGTGCTTCTCGTCGCTGGTCCTGCTCGCTTGCTACGCGATCGGCATCGGCTCGACCGTCGCCGAGTCGCTGCAGAATTGACGTGGCGCTTCGCCTACCCCGCGCGGACGAACGCGGCTACGTCCGCGATCGGCAGCGTCTTCTGCTCGCCGGTGGTGAGCTTCTTCAGCGTGAGCGATTGCGCCGCAAGCTCGTTGCTGCCGAGGATCGCGGCGAACGGTGCGCCGATGGTGGCGGCGTATTGCAGCTGCTTGCCGAGGCTTGGCGTGTCGGCGAAGAGCTCGACGCGAAGGCCGGCGGCGCGCAGCTGCGTCGCGACTGCCACCGCCTGTGCGGCACCGATCTCTGGAAAGCGGCAGAGCAGCACCTGCGGCCCGAGCCCGAGCGGAGGAAACATCCCGCGCTCCTCCATCACCAGCAGCACTCGTTCGAGACCGAGCGAGAAGCCGACCGCCGGGATCTGCCGTTTTGTGAACATGCCGATCAGCCCGTCGTAGCGGCCGCCGCCGCCCATCGAACCGGCGAGCCCGGCGCAGGTGATCTCGAAGATCGGGCCGGTGTAGTAGGAAAGGCCACGCGCCAGCGTCGGATCGAAGACGAGGTGCGGGCCGGCCGGTCCGCCCGCGACGATCGCGAGCAGCTCGATCAACTCCGCAGCCGCTTTGGCTCCGGGTTTCGCCACATCGACGCTGCTGGCTGCATCGGCGGCGCGTGCGGCGAGGAATCCAGGCGCGCGCGCTGCTGCCAGCACGTCGAGCAGTTTCGCTGCCGCCTCGGCCGCGATCCCCTTCTCCACCAGCTCCGTCTTCACGCCGTCTGCGCCGATCTTGTCCAACTTGTCGAGCGCGATGAGGGCTTGTCCCTCCATCGCCAAGTCGATGCCCGCCTCGCTCACCATCGCGCGCAGCAGCTCGCGGTGATTCACGTGGATCTGGAAACCGTTCGCGTCGTTCCCGAAGCCGAGCTCGCGCAGCACCGTCGCGACGGCGCCGCACACCTCCGCGTCGGCGACCAGCGACTTGGTGCCGCAGATGTCGACATCGCACTGGAAGAACTCGCGGAAACGCCCCTTCGCCGGCCGATCGGCGCGCCACACCGGCTGGATCTGGTAGCGCTTGTAGAACGCCGGCAGCTCGCCGTAGTTGGCGACCACGCGCGCAAGCGGGACGGTCAGGTCGTAGCGCAGCCCCTCGTCGGAGAGATCGAGCTCGGTCGTTTTCCCGCCGTCCGGCTTCCCTTCCAGCGCACGCGCCAACCGTTCCCGCCGATGCAGCAACCGATAGAGCAGCTGATCGCCCTCTGGCCCATACTTGCCGAGCAGCGTCGACAGGTTCTCGATCGTCGGCGTCTCGAGCGGCACGAAGCCGAACGACTCGTAGACGCGCGCGATCACTCCGATCACGTGGCGGCGGCGCGCGACGTCGGGCGCGAGGAAATCGCGCATGCCGCTCGGGGGCTTGGTGGAGATCTGGCTCATCGGGCGCCTCGGGCGGTGAGCGCGGCTGCGCGAGGCGCGGGATTGTAGGGCTGACGACTGCGGATCGGGTCGGTGCTGAGCGCGAATCAGTGCTTCGAGCTGCCCCGACGCTTCGACGCGAGCTTCGCCACCGCCCGATAGATCGGCCGCGCCGGCGATCGCCCGCCCGCCTTCGTAAAGCCCACGTTCTCGAACGACGCCGCGATCCCGGTCCACGCGAACACATCGGGCATCGCGGCCTGCTTCGGGATCACTGGATAGCCCTCGACGGCGGGCGCACCGTGCGCGAAGGCGAAGTCGGCGGCGGCGCGCAGCAGGCGGCTCGACAGGCCTTGGCGGCGCGCGACCTTCGCGAGGTAGAGGCAGCTCACCGACCAGACCGGGAGCGCATCGAGCGGCGCGAGCACGCGCGATCCTTCGAGGCGCACGAATTCAGTCCTCGGCGCGACCGACACCCAGCCGACCGGCAGGTCGTCGTGATAGGCGAGCAGACCCGGTGGCGGGCCGCGCTTCACGCGCTGCCGCATCGCGCGGCGGTTCTTGTCGCCCTTGCCGGCGTCGAAGTCGCGCAAACCGAGTCGCCACGTCATGCACCAACAACCACCACACGCGCCGCGCGGGCCGAACAGCTGCACGAAGTCGTCCCAGCGATCGGGCGTCAGCGGGACGATGAGTTCTTTCACGCCGAGCTCTTTCACGCCGCCCGCAGTCATGCCGCACGCCGTCATGCGGCCCTCTTCCGAGTGATGAACCACGCCAGCACCAGGCAGGCCACCGCTTCGCCGCCGGGTACGAGCGCGGCGCGGAGTAGTTCACCGCTCTCCCAATGTGTGTCGGAGAAGGCGCGCGCGACTTTCGTGAGGCGAACGAGCGGTGCGCGTTCGCTGAAGAACGGCGCATAGGCGATGAACAGGCGCTCGGCCGCGCTTCCCAGCGTGGTCTGGAACAAGGCGAGCAGCGTGAACGGCACAACCGCGCCGACGGCCGCAGCACCGACGCTGCCCGTCGCGGCGGAGACCAACACGCCGAAACAGGCGCAGCAGAGGATCGCCGGCAGCCCGGCGCCGACCGCGCGCGCAACCTCGATCCACAGCTCCTGTGCGCTCGCCATCTCGAAGCCGTCGTCGACGATGGCGCTGAAATCGTGGCGCAGCGCGGCCGCACCCATCGACGCGACGAACAGCGCGACGAACGCGACGATCACATAGAGGCAGGTGGCAAGCGCCTTCCCCACCACCAGATCGCCGCGCGATCGCGCCAGAAGCCATTGCGGCAGGCTGCCTTGATCGCGCTCGCGCACGATCGTGAAGGCGCCGGTCAGCAGCGCGATCATCACCAGCGCCATGGCGCCGAGCCCGCCGAGACCGTCGGCGAGCGGACCGAACGCGGTCTCGACCTGCGCGTCGCCGACGATCGCGCCACTTTCGGCCAGTGCGCGCGCGGCTTTCACACCGGCGAGCAGCTCGCCGACGAGCACCTGCCCCCCGCCGAGGAGCGCCGGCACCAGCACGCCGAGCCGGCCCGCGCGCGTGTGCGTGAGTCGAAACAGCTCGGCGCGGACGATCGCGAGGCAGCTCATCCGGTCGCACCGCGGGGCGCGACCGCCTCGTGGCTCGCGGTCGCAGCCTTGCCGAGGGTCCGGCGGAAGAGCTCCTCGAGCGTCGGCCGCTCGGGCGCGATCGAGTCGACCGCGACCCCTGCCACGTGCAGCGCCGCATTCAGCGCCGCAGTTGCGCCGTTCGTAGCCGTCTCCACCCGCAACACCTCGACGCCGTCGACTCGCAACGACGTGACCGACCGCACCTGCGGGTCGCGCACCAGCACGGCGCGCGCCTTTTCCAGCGGTCGCGCCGCGACTCGCACCGCGGGCGTGATGGTCGCCAGCAGCTCGGCAAGATCGCCATGCAGCAGCACCTTGCCCTGATGCAGCAGCAGCAGCCGATCAGCGACTCGCTCGAGCTCCGCGAGCTGGTGGCTTGAAACCAAGATCGCGGTACCGCGCTCGCGCGCCGCTTCGGCGAAGAGATCGAGCGCCGTCGTCGCCAGCGCCGGATCGAGATGAGCCACCGGTTCATCGAGGACCAGCAGATCGGGCGCGAGCAACAGTGCGCGTGCGAGTGCGACCCGGATTGCTTCGCCTTGGGACAACCGCGAGGCGCGGCGGCTCGCGAGGCGCGTGAGGCCGAGGCGTTCGAGCAACGGCTTCGCGTCGGTGCCGCCGCGGCCATGGCGAATCGCATGCAGCTCGAGGTTGTCGGCGACGGTGAGACCTGGCTCGAGCGCGGCGCCATCGAGCAGCAGCCCGACGCGACCGGAGTTCCGCGCAATCTGCGCCGCCGGCACGCCGAAGACACTCGCGCGGCCGGCATCGGGCTCGAGCAAGCCGAGCGCAACGCGCATCAACGTGGTCTTGCCCGCCCCGCTCGGCCCGACCAGCCCAACCACCGCGCCGCGTGGAACCACCAGATCGACACCGTCGAGTGCCGGCCCGCCACGCCACCGTTTCGTGACGCCGATGAGCTCGAGCGGCGCCTGACCGGTCGCGCCCGCGTTCACCGACCCATCATCCCGAACCAATCGTCGAGCGACGGCGCGCGCAGGTAGGCGTTCTCGCGCAGCTCGTCGCCGATGGTCGACTTCTCGATCGGCCCGTACTGATGGCCAGGATGGAGCACCGTCTCGGGCGGCAGTTTCGCGAGCACGCGCGTGAGCGTCTTCCACATCTGCTCGGAATCGCCTCCCGGCAGGTCGACGCGACCGCAGCCGCGGATGAAGAGCGTGTCGCCGGAGATCAGGTGGCCCTCGCAAAGGAAGCACTGGCTGCCTGGCGTGTGACCCGGCGTGTGCAGCAGCTTGATCTTCACGTCGCCGACTTCGATCACGTCGCCGCCGTCGTGCGCCACCAACTGCTTCGTCGACAACCCCGTCTGCCGGGCGATCCCGTCCGCTTCGGCGCGCTGCACGTGGATCGGCACGTCGACCTTGGCGAGCAACTCCGGCAACCCCTCGATCGTGTGGCCGAACAAGTCGCCGCCGACGTGATCCGGGTGCCAGTGCGTCGCGAGCGCGCCGACGACCTTCATGCCATCGGCTGCGGCCGCCTTCAGCGCTGCGTCGACGTTCCACGCCGGATCGACCACCAGGCACTCGCGCGTCGCACGCGAGCCGACGAGGTAGACGTAGTTCTGCATCACGCCGAGCAACATCGGCTTCAGATAGAGCCCGCCGTTCGCCTCGGCCCTGGCCGGCAAAATCGTTGTCACGCGCGCTCCACGAACTCCTTCAGCGAGTCGGCGTGGTAGCCGACGACCAGCATTCTGCCGCGCCGCAGAGTCGGAGCACGGAGGTTGCCGGTCGGGCCGATCATGCAGGAGTAGAGCGCGGTTCGATCGTGGCCCTTCGCGTCGAGATCGAAGCGGTGCACGGTTCGCCCGTTCGAGGCGAGCACGGTCTTGACGCCCTCTAGCAACGGCCGGAAGTCGCTCGGGCCAAGCCGCGTCTTGCGCGCGTCGACCTTCACCTTCACCGCGAGCGAATAGTCGCCCAGGAACTCCTGGGCCTTGATGCAGCCGGTTCAGCCAGCGCGGTGGTAGTACCAGTCGATCCCGACGGTGCTCACTGCGTCGACCTTGCGGGCCACTTCACGCTCCGCGCCTTGTTCGGATGCCTCGCCTTCGCGCGTCATGGCGATTCCTTCCTTCTTTCCGCCCCACTCGGTGAGCGGGCGCGGGATGAAAGCGACGGTGGCGACGTTTGGAAAGAGGCGCGCCGGCGAGGGTTTCCCCGCCGGCGCGCCGAGAGTCGAGACGAGTCGGGCCGCCCGTGGTGACCGAGCGGCGTCCGCTAGGCACTCTGAGTGCATCTGCGCACTCGGCCTCGGGTCACGGCAGGATTTCGAGACCGTCGATGTCGGACGCCGCGAGGCCGTAGACATCGCCATCGAGCGTCACCGCCCACGTGCCCGCCGGGTTGAAACCCAGCGCCGTCGGCGTGAAGGTGAGCAGGTCGCGGTTCTGACCGGTCACGCTGGTCGGTACGACCTGGAAGTCGCCGTCGGTCGAAAGCGTCAGCGTGCCGCTCACGAGGTCGTAGTCGAGCGCGTCAGTGTCCTCACCGGTCTGCGTCATGCGGACGTCGGCATCCCCGCCGTTGAGGATCCACGACCATGATCCGCTGGTCACAGCTCCGAGCGCCGTCGGCGTGAACTGCATGACATCCTCGTCCTTGCCCGAGATTCCGCCCACCGTGAACACGCCCGCGAACGAGATCCAGAGGTTGCCGGCGCTGTCGACCGCCAACGCATCGAGGTTTTCCGTGCTCGCCGAGCAGCCGACGTCGGAGCCGTCGAAATAGAACGAAGAACTGCCAGTCGTCACTTCCCCCAGCGATGTCGGGACGAACTTGATGATGTCCTCGTCGTAGATGCCGAACCCGGCCGGTCCGCCGGTCATGCCCGGAATCTGCAGCGACGTGTCGAACGAGAGCAGGATCGAGCCATCCGACAGGACGCACAAGGCGTCGATGTTCGCGGTCGAGATGAGGCCGAGATCGCTGCCGTCGAAGTACATCGTGTGGACGCCCGTGACCGGATCGAGATGGACGATGTCGGCCGGCTCGACGTGCAAGCCGCCCAGGTTGAAGGCGCTCCGCACCGAATAGAGCACGCCGGTCGTCGGCACCGTCGGCACGCCGTCGAACTCGACGATGTGGGTGGTCCAGTTCGGATACTCGCCGACGCCCCAGAACTTGGTCGAATCGGACGGATCGATGCAGGCGTCGAAGTAGTCGCCCCAACGACCGCTCGCGCTGCCCGTGCCGTACTTCACCCGCTCGATCAGGCCGACCACGCCGCTCGCGTCGGTCGTGCGGAGGACGGCGGTGGCGAGTCCGGCGTACTCGTTCAGCGACGAGTAGCCGACGAGCATCCCGACCTCGCCGGAACTCTGCCGCGCGACACCGGGATAGAAAGTGTGGACGCCCGGCCCCATGTCGACATTGCCGCTCTGCTCGAGCGTCGGGCTGCCGGCGTTCGGCCACGCGTTCGCCTTGAAGATGTACCAGCGCGCGACGCAGCGTCCATCGCCGGGGTCGATCCCGTGACCGGCGACGATGCGGCCGTTGCCGAACTCGGCGTTGATGATGCGACCATCGAGCGTGTCGAGCGTCCCGCCGCCTAGTTCTGGTGCGCCAGGCGGAGACGAATACGACGTGACACCCACGCTCTTGGTGACCAGGACCGGCGACACGTTCGAGTTCTTGATCGCCTGCAGCTTGATCGTGGTACTCGAATCGAGACTGACCATGAACGACGCGGCAGGCGCCGTGTGGTGGTCGGCCACCTGAACCGAGGCAGCATTGCCGTCACGCAGGTCCCAGAAGGTCGCCGCGCCGCCCGAAAGGATCGATTTCTTGTCGATGACTCGGTACTTGACGCCCGCCCACCCGCCGGCGCTCAGGCCGAACAGGTTGCCGGTGATGACGTAGACCTTGTCGTCGTAGCCGCAACCGGGGTAGTCGACCCAGTAGGTGACGCCGCTGACGGTCGTCACGGCGTCCATCCGGTACTTGTACCAGGTGCCGTTGGGGTCGTTGTCGTCGGAGACCGCGATGTCGATCCACGACTCGGTCGTGCCGTAGACCTCGAAGCAGACCACGACGAAACGGCCGGAGATGTCGTCGTAGAAGCACTTCGGGTCGAAGGTGAAGTTGCCGGCGCCAACACCTTCGAAGAAGCCGGGATTGCCGGGGCTGCCGAGGTCGCTACTGAATTGCAACGCACCCGCTTTGTCGTACCAGGCGACGTGCATGTTCACGGTTTCAAGCACATGGTTCGGTCCGACGGCAAGCGTGCAGTCAGGCGGCACCCAGCCCGTGTGCGTCATTCCGTCGAAGGCCACAAGCTTGCGCGGCGCCGGTTTGAAGTTCGCGCGCGCTTCCGGGTCGATCGGCAGCTTGGTGATCGGGATCACCTTCGGCGACGGCATCTCGACGATGTCCTCGATCTGCGGCTGGTGCAGCCACGAGGACTCGGCGATGCCGTAGGCGATGCCGCGCGTCCAGTCGCTGATCTCGTAATCAACGTCTGCCGGTTCGTCGCTCGCGGGTTCCTGCCCGAAGGCGATGCCGACCGCTCCCACCCATGCCGCCAACGCCGTCGCACGCCGTGCCCAGTTCGCCAATCCCCGTGAATGCATCGAGTCGATCTCCCGTCGATGGCGATAGAGCGAAATGCGCGCTAAACGCTCGCTTCTTTCTTCACGCCCTGAGGTCGCTCCGTCATAGCTCCTGCCCGTCAGGCGGCAAGACCGCACGATGGAGTTGCGCGGTTCGACGTAGCCGCGCGCCTCACTTGTTCCGCTGCGCGCGCCGTCGTCGATCATTCGCTCCTAATGTCCGACGCCTTCACCCCTTCGACGGAGCCGTGCATGGTTGGGCTGATCGGGAGCTTGGCAGCCATCTTCCTGGGGCAGGGTGTGCCGCTGCCGCCGGACGGTGTGATTGCGCGAGTCAATGGTGAAGAGCTGTCGCTTTCGGCGTTTCGCGACTGGGTGGTTTCAGCGCATGGCTGGCGCCACATTGACGACTACGTTGACCTCGAACTGCTTCGCGGCGAAGCGATCGCTCATGAGCTTCCCCTACCAACTGCGACCGAGGTCGAAGCGGCGTTCGACCAGGACTGGCAGGACCAGATCCTCATGCGACACGGCGGCAACGAGCGGTCCTGGATCGCGGAGTTGCAGAAATCAGGGCTCGACCGCGCCGGCTATCGCGATCGCCGCGCGGGCACGCTCGAGCTCGAAGTCGTCGCCAAGCGGGTGTTGAAACAACAGCCGATGACCCCGGAGCAGCAGCGCGAACTGTGGGAGCGTGAGTTCGGACTCGACGGTATGCGCACGCACGTCCGCGTTGCCTTCTTCAACAAGCTGAAGGACGTGGTGCCGGGCGAGCGGGTCGACGCCGCGCGGATGGCAACACTCGAGGCGGCGGCCGCTGTTCGCGCGGAAGCATTCCTCGTGACGATTCGTGCGCAGGCCGCGGCCTTCGCGACCGAGGTGACCGTGCAAGGCGACGCCTGCACGATCCCTCGCTTCGACAGCTACCCGATCGATCTGCGCGCTCGCGGCGGCGAGATCGCCCGACTGCGCGGCGACCATTTCGGCGGCGCGCTGCGGGCGGTCGTTCAGGACGCGAAACCAGGCGACCTGCTCGGACCGATCAGCACCCCGAGCGGTCTCTACGTCGTGCAGATCGTCGCGCGAGGACCGCGACCGTTCGAGGGCGCGGAGGCTGAGCTCGCGGCGATCTGGCACGAGCGCGATCCGTCCGCGGGCGAGGTGCTTCGACTGCGCCAGGAGTTGCGCGCCAAGGCGAAGATCGAGCGCTATCCCTTGAACCGCTGACCGTGAGAGGCATGTGCGCCGCAACCGCCGGGCGATGCGCGGGTTGGTGCTGCGTGCGACGGCGACGCCCCGAGTAGGAGGAGAGAACGATGTCGTGGACTTGGGGAGCGCTGTCCTGCCTGTCGGCGTGGATCGGAGCCTTGGCGCTGGCGCCACAGGACAACTCCTCCGCAACCTCCACCAAAGAGCGCCCGGCACCGTCAGCGCTGGCGGAGTTGATCGACCAATCGCTTCAAGCTCAGTGGCCGGAGCAGAAGGTGCGGCCGGCCGATCCGGCCGACGACTCGACCTGGCTGCGCCGTCTCTCGCTCGACCTGTGCGGCACGATCCCGCTGCGCGAAGAGGTCGCCGCTTTTCTCGACGATTCCCGCGCCGACAAGCGGCTGCGCAAGATCGATGAGTACCTCGCCGATCCCGCGTGGGCGCAGAACTTCTCCTATCTCTGGAGCAACGCGCTGCTGTCGGGCGCGCAGAAGGGCGGCGGGCCGGAAGGCACACGGTTGCGGTCGTGGATCGAGGGACAGTTGGCGCAGAACCGGCCGTTCGACGACGTCGTCCACGAACTCATCTCCGCCGCCGGCCGCAACGACGAGAACGGCGCGACCAGCTTCGTGCTCGCCTATGCCGACGACATCGAATCGCTCTCCTCGATCGCGTCGCGCACCTTCCTCGGCGTGCAGATCCAGTGCGCGCAGTGCCACGATCACCCGACCGATCACTGGAAGCAGGACGACTTCAACGGCTTCACCAGCTTCTTCCTCGGCGTGCGCGGCCAAAAGGTGGGCGAGATGCCGCCGACCTTCCGTCTGGTCGACGCGCCGCCAGGCGAGCTGAAGTCGTCGCAGTTGCGGAAGCTCCGTGACATCCTGCGCGAGGCGGCGAAGAACGGTGACGCGTTCGCCGTCGATCTGTCCCGCCGCTACCGGCGACGCGACCTCGGCGACCTCACCGATGAAGAGCTGATGAGCTTCCTCGCAACGCTTCCAGGAAAGCAGCGGGAGAAGCTCGAGAAGGAGATCGAGCGGCAGAAGAAATACGCCGACCCGCGCTTCCTCGACGGCTCGCCATTGAACGAGCAGGCGGACCGCACGCGCCGCGAGCTGCTGGCCGACTGGATGGTCGCACCCACAAACCCGTGGTTCGCGAAGGAGACGGTGAATCGCCTGTGGGGCCATTTCTTCGGCAAGGGACTGACCCATCCGGTCGACGACCTGACCGGAAGCGGGGACCAGGTCCTGCCGCCGTTGCTCGAGTTGCTGGCGCAGAAGTTCGCACAGTCGGGCTTCGATCTGCGCTACCTGATGACGGCGATGGCGCGCACGCGTACCTACGCGCTCAGCAACTCGATGGAGGAGCAGGCCGAGCGGCGCGAGGCACAGGAACGCTGGTTCGCCGCCCATCCATTGCGGCCGTTCACCGCAGAGCAGGTGCTCCACTCACTGCAGCGCGCGACCGCGCTCGAGCTCGACACGGTGGCGCGCGCCAAGGACAACGAGTTCGAGGCCGAGCGGCGGCGCGTGCTGGAGAAGTTCCGCTACGTCTTCGACGACGACGAAGGCGGTTCAGAGGATCGCTTCGCGTCGAGCATCCCGCAGGCGCTGTTCCTGATGAACGGGAAGCTCACCAACGACGAGACGCGCTTGAAGAACAGCCGCATGCTCGACGACATCCTCGACGAGTCGCGCAGCGACCGCGAGCGACTGCGGCAGATCTTCCTCGCGACCGTCGGCCGACTGCCGTCACAGCGCGAAGCGGAGAAGCTCGGCCGACTGGTGAAGGGCGCCGACGGCGGCAACCGGCGCGGCATCGAGGACCTGTTCTGGGCGCTGCTCAATTCGACCGAGTTCCTGACCAACCACTGAGGCTGACGATGAACCTCCACCCGCTGCTGCCACCGCGCGCGCGCACCTTCAGTCGCCGTGATCTGCTGGCGCTCTTCGCCAGCGGAGCCGGGGCGTTGACCGCCGGGCCGTCGCTGCTGTCGCTGCTGGCGGGCGACGCGTCCGGGCAGGGCGTGCCGGGATCGAAGCGCAATGCCAGGCGCCGCCTGGTCGTGCTCTGGCTCGAAGGCGGACCGAGCCAGCTCGAAACCTTCGATCCGAAGCCGGGCGCGCAAAACGGTGGTCCCACGCGCGCACTGTCGACTTCGGTGCCGGGATGGACCTTCGCGGATCACCTACCGGGGCTCGCCAAACGGGCAGATCAGCTCGCGGTGATCCGTTCGATGACCACGCGCGAAGGCAGCCACGCGCGCGCGCGCGAACTGGTGCAGTCGGGCTACGTCCCGAACCCGACGGTGAGTTACCCGTCGCTCGGATCGATCGTCGCGCACGAACTCGGCGACCTCGCGCACGAGCTGCCGGCGTTCGTGCAGATCAACGGCGCGCCGCTGCAGGCGGGCTACCTCGGAGTGCAGTGCTCGCCATTCGTGATCGACAAGCCC
Source organism: Planctomycetota bacterium (assembly GCA_009691715.1). Classification (GTDB taxonomy): domain Bacteria; phylum Planctomycetota; class B15-G4; order B15-G4; family SIAN01; genus SIAN01. The sequence goes on along the minus strand of SIAN01000036.1, from coordinate 4,129 downwards.
GAGGGCCGGATCGAGAACCTCGCCTACGCCGGCGGCGTCGATCACAAGCGACTCGACCACCGTGAGGCGATGGTCGACGTGCTCGACGACGCCTTTGCCAAGCGCGGCGGCACGCCGGCCGTCGACGCCAATCGCACCCAGCGTGAGCGCGCGCGGCGGCTGATGGACTCGAAGCTGCTCACCGCGTTCGATCTGTCGCAGGAGAAGGAGTCGACGCGCGACGCCTACGGCCGCAACGACTTCGGGCAGGGCGTGCTGATGGCGCGGCGGCTGCTGGAGCACGGCGTGCAGGCGGTGCAGGTGGTCCTGAACGGCTGGGACACGCACGACAACAACTTCGCCCGCAGCGCCGCGCTGTGCGATCAGCTCGATCCGGCGTTCGCATCGCTGATCGACGACCTGAAGAAGCGCCAATTGCTGGCCGACACGCTGATCGTCTGCATGGGCGAATTCGGTCGCAGTCCCGAGATCGCACGCGACGACGGCCGCAACCACTGGCCCAACAACTGGTGCGTCGCGCTCGCCGGCGGCGGCATCAAGGGCGGCCAGGCGTGGGGCGCCACCGACCCGAACGGGACCACGATCGTCGAGAAGCCAGTCCAGCTCGCCGACCTGTTTGCGACTCTCGGCACCGCGCTGCGCGTCGACGGCAGCAAGACGTTTCACGCCGGCCTGCGCCCGATCCAGCTGATCGATCCGAACGGCAAGGTGATCCAGGAACTGTTGGCGTAGACGGCGGCGGGCCTCACACCTTGCGCGCGAAGTGATGGCCGACGATCTTCATGCCAGCACGGTCGCGCAGCGCCGCCGTCCCCTCACGTCCCCGCCGTCCGCTTCACCTTCACCGTCGCGCCGCTCTTCGCCGCTTCCTCGATTGCGAAGCAGATCTCGTGCACGTGGGCACAGGCGTTCAGGTCGTTGCTCGGGCGCGCGCCGGTCCGCAGGCAGTCGATGAAGTGCTCGAACTGGCCCTGATAAGGGTGGTGCTCGACCTTGCCGGAATCGGGGAGGTCGGCGGGGATCGTGGTCCAACCGGTCTGGCCGGGCCAGTCGGTGGTGAAGAGCTTGTCGTAGTTGATCGTGCCCTTGTCGCCCTGCAGCACGATCGGGAAGTGGTAAGGATTGCGGCACTCGATCGAGGTGTGGACCGAGCCGGTCGCGCCGCCCTCGAAACGGAACAGCGCGGTCGAGTTGGGCGGGTACTCGTACTTCAGCGGGTTCTTCGGCGACACACCCTTCATCGCCTGCACCTCGGTCACCCGCCGCCCCATGAACCAGAGCAGCGCGTCGATCGCGTGGCAGCCCGCCGTGAGCTCGGCCGAGACGCTCATCTCCTTCTTGATGTTCCAGGCCCACTGCTTGTACCAAGGCCCGCAGCCGTGGTTGTACGACACCTCGCCGTGGAACACGTCGCCGATCAGCCCCTGCTTCAGCAACGCCTGGATGTTCTTGAACAGGCCGATCCAGCGCAGCTCGAAGCAGACGCTGGTCTTGACGCCTGCCGCGTTCACTGCCGCGACCATCTTTCGCAAGCTCGCCGGATCGAGCGCCACCGGCTTCTCGATCACGATGTGCTTGCCCGCCTTCGCCGCCGCAATCGTCTCTGCCGGATGGCTCGGATGCGGCGTCGCCAGCACCACGATGTCGAGGCCGGGATGCATCAGGAACGCCTTCAGGTCGGTGAACGTCGCCGCATTCGCGAGCTGCTTCTCCGCGACGAATCGCCGCGCGCTCTCCTCGCTGCGCGAACAGACCGCCACCACCTCGGTGCCGGGGACGCGCCTGAAGTTGTCAACGTGCGCACCCGCGACCCAGCCAGTGCCGACGATCCCGATGCCGAAGCTCTTCGCTGCCACCATCGCGTGTCTCTCCGCCGAATCCCGTGCGCCACGCGGCGCGCTCTCCCGCTCACTTCCGCCGTTGGCCCGTGCTGTTCCCCCTGCCGTTCCCATTGCCGTAGAACGCCTGGATCCGCTCCCAGCCCTGCTCCGCGGTCTCGACGAACTCGATCAGGTCGAGATCCTCCGGCGAGATCAGTCCCTCGTCGGCGAGGAAATCAAAGTCGATCAACTTGTCCCAGAACTCGCGCCCGAACAGGACACAAGGCATTCGTCCGATCTTGCCGGTCTGGATCAGGGTAAGCGCCTCGAACATCTCGTCGAGCGTGCCGAAGCCGCCGGGGAAGAAGGCGAGCGCCTTCGCGCGCATGAGGAAGTGCATCTTGCGCATGGCGAAATAGTGGAAGTTGAAGCAGAGGTTCGGGTGGATGTAGGGGTTCGGGCGCTGCTCGAACGGCAGGACGATGTTGAGGCCGATCGACTTGGCGCCGACATCAGAGGCGCCGCGATTGGCCGCTTCCATGATTCCGGGGCCGCCGCCGGTGATGACGACGTAGTCGGCCTCGTGTCCTCCTTGGCACGCCGCCGAGATCAGTGCGCCAAACTTCTGCGCCTCGGCGTACCACTTCGAGTAGTCGGTGAGTCTGCGGGCGGCATGGAGTCGCCGTTCGCGGTTCGGATCTTCGCCTGGCCCCGCGGCGACGATCTCGGCCTTGGCGAGCGCCTGGTCGACATCACCGGGCGCGGGGACGCGCGCGCTCCCGAACACGACGACGGTCGAGACCACGCCTTGTTCGCGCATCAGCAGTGCGGGCTTCAGGAGCTCGAGCTGGAGGCGGATCGGGCGGAGCTCCGGACGCGCGAGGAACGCGAGGTCGCGCTCGGCGAGCACGAAGGCGTTCGAGAGTTGTTGCGCGCTCTTCTCGGAGCCGGGGGTCATCAATGGTCTCGCTTGGAGCGCGGCGCAACCAGCCGCCACGCGAAACGGGCAGTGTAGCTCTGCATCGCATGCAACGTGGCGCGGAGCGGCGTCGATGCGAGTCGATACGCTCGCACCATGGCCTTCACGATCGACAAGTCGGCGAGCGATCGACCACTCGGGTTTGCCGCAGCGCTGGCCCCCGACGGCTCCTCGCCGTTGCGAGCCTGGATCGCGGTGGAACAGCACGCGAGCGATCGACCGGGAGCGGCCGTCGCCGCGCTGCTCCCCCCACGCGACGCTGCCGGACCCGCAAACCGCTTCACGCTTGCTCAGTTGCATCGATCGTCAGCGGCGCTGCGCGCGCTCGCGTTCGTGCCGGCCGCTCTCGACGAGGAGGCGTGCGCGCAGCTCGCGAAGCTGGCGCAGCGATCGGCCGGGATCGCGACCGGGATCGCGCCAGAACAGGTCGCGTTCGCTCCGCTCGTGGGCGGAACTCGAGGGACCGATCGAGTTGCCGCGTCCGCGGAGTTTCCGTGGGTGGCGAAAGCGTCGCCGGCGACGTTCGCTCGGCTGTGCGAGGCGCTGCGAACCAGCGCGATGCCGTTCACTGCCGCGTCAACGCGGGGGATCGTCGACGGTCACAAGGTCAGCCTGCTCGGCGTCGCCAGTGGTCGATTGCGACCCGATGATCGCGGGGCGTTGCGCGTGACGCTCCTCACCGATGCGCGACTCGCCAGCGCCACGCTCGAAGGACTCCTCGATCAGGCCGCGAAACTCGCCATCGTGACACTCGCCGGTTTCGCGACCCCGCACCAAGACGACGGCATCGTCGCGGTCGCGAGCGGGCTGGCCGGTTCTGCACCCATCGATCCGGGCACGATCGGCTTCGAGACGCTGCGAGTCGCCACGACCGCGCTGCTGCAAACGCTCGGTCGAAACCTCCTCGAGCAGGCGTGGCAGCCCGAGCCTGCTTGCGTGATCCAGGTCAGCGCGGTGGGTGGGCGTGACGCCGCTGATGCCGCCGGCGAAGCCGAAACGCGAGCGGCCGACCCAAAGCTGCTGGCGCTCGTGGCAAGTGATTCGGCGCCGACGGCGAACCGCCGCCGCTCCCGCGATGGCAGCCAAGCGGCGATCGTGTTCGATCTCGCGCGCGGCCGGGCGAGCGCGACGCGCTGGACGACCCGACCGCGCTAACGCACGCGCGGTGTGCGGAATCGCAGGCGACTTCGAGCCGCTTTCGCCGCGCGGCACCGGCAATTCAGTCGGCGACTGAGTCGTCGCGCGTGAACTTCGTGAGCCTGCGGCATTCCTCCTGTCGAGAGCCTCGAGATTCAAATCGCTCGGGCCTGCCTCCCACCACTGGTGGTGG
>SIAN01000002.1 GCA_009691715.1 Planctomycetota bacterium | reverse complement strand
GCGTGCATCGTTCTCCGTCCATGAGGCTCCCGATGACGCTCCGATCCGAGACGACTCCGCGCGCGATCACCGCGTTGCTGGCGCTGCTCGCCGTGCTGTTCGCGGCACCGGCCGTGCTGGCGCAGAACCACGCGCAGAGCACGCTCTACCTCCGCATCGACGGCGACGAGATCAAGGCGGCGGTCGAGATCGTCGTCGATCCGGGCTACCACATCGGCCACGGTCCGACGTAGGCCGAGGTCGGCGGGCCCGATGCCGCCGGGATGCCGACGACGCTCAAGTTCGAGGGCGACGGCTTCGAGTGGGGGAGCGCGCGCTTCCCGACGCCGGAACGCGAGGAGCAGGACTTCGGCGCGACCAAGACCTACTTGAACGTCCACTACGGCACGCCGGTGCTCTGGATCGCCGGTCGCAAGACGGCGGCGAACGCCGATCCCGCCGCGATCAAGCTCACGCTCCGCGGCCAGACCTGCAATCCGCAAGGCTGCGTGCCCTACAAACAGGTGCTGACGAGCGCGGGGCGCGGCAGCGACGCGCTGTTCGCCAAGTTCCCGGCCGACCTCGTGCTGCCGGCGGCGACGCCGGTTGAAGCCGCAGCTGCCGGCGAATCTGCCGACAGCGCCGCTTCCCCGATCACCGCGCTCGATGACGGCCACGCGCACGCCGAGCTCTTCGTCCGCGCCGACGGCGACGACGTGAAAGTGGCGATCCAGATCGTCATCGACGCGGGCTTCCACCTCGGCCACGGCCCGACCGAGGTGGACATCGGCGGCCCCGATTCGATCGGTGTGCCGACCAAGTTCACGCTCGAAGGCGACGGCTTCGAGTGGAGCTCCGCCCGCTTTCCGCCACCCGAACGCGAAACGCAGGACTTCGGCGCGATCAAGACCTGGCTCCACGTCCACCACGGCACGATCGTGGTCTGGCTCCGCGGCAAGAAGCTCACGGCGAGCGCCGATCCGGCGGCGCTGAATCTCTCGATCAAGGGCCAGACCTGCGACGCGAATGGCTGCGTGCCCTACGCGCAGACGGTCGCCGCGAGCGGCATGGGCAGCGACGAGCTGTTCGCGGCGTTTCCGGCGGATCTTGTTGCGGGGGTGGCTTCGGGCGATCCAGCGGCGGTCGGCGAGTCGCCGCCGCAAACGGTCGCTCCACCGCCGAGCGCGGCGCGAGCGGTCGAGGAGCTGCCGCTCGGGCTGTTCCTGCTCTCGGCGTTCGGCTGGGGCATCTTCAGCCTGCTGATGCCGTGCACCTACCCGATGATCCCGATCACGATCAGCTACTTCACCAAGCAGGCGGCCGCGCGGAAGACCTCGATCCTGCCGCTCTCGCTCACCTACGGCGCGGGCATCGTGCTGATCTACATCGTGATCGGGGTCGCGGTCGGTCCGGTCATCATCCGGTTCGCGACCCACTGGTTGACCAACCTCGTCATCGGCGGGTTCTTCATCGTCTTCTCGCTCTCGCTCTTCGGCTTGATCCTCCTGCAGCCGCCGCAATTCCTGCTGCAGGCGGCCGGCAAGGCAACCCGCAGAGGCGGCTACCTCGGCGTCTTCCTGATGGGGGCGACGCTCGTCATCACCTCATTCACCTGCACCGCGCCGTTCGTCGGCACGCTGCTCGCCGCTGGAGCGTCGACGCTTCCGCGAGTCGTGATGGGGATGACCGTCTTCGGTCTGACCATGGCGATCCCGTTCGTTTTCCTGTCGCTCCTGCCGAGCAAGGCGAAGTCGTTGCCCAAGAGCGGTGAGTGGATGCACACGCTCAAGGTCTGCCTCGGCTTCGTCGAGGTGGCGGCGGCGCTCAAGTTCTTCTCGCAGGTCGACATGGTCCTGCGGTGGGGCCTCTTCCCGCGCGAGATCTTCCTGCTTTGGTGGGCCGGCCTTTTCCTCGCCTGCGCGCTCTACCTCTGGGGCGTGATCCGGCTGCACGAGGACAGCGCGCCGGTCGTGCTCGAACCGGGCATGCCGGTGAAGCTGCACGCGAGCGTCGGGCCGGGACGGCTGGTGGCGGGCATCTCGTTTGCCCTCTTCGGCCTCTACTGCCTGCACGGCTCGTTCGGCCACAAGCTCGACTGGATCATGACGTCGCTTGTGCCGCCCTATTCGAATCGGATCGGCGCGACCGCCGAGGAGACGTTCGTCGTCGATGACCTCGACGCCGCGATCGCGAAGGCCAAGCGCGACGAAAAACTACTGCTGCTCAACTTCACCGGCTATGGCTGAGCGACCTGCCGTGTGATGGAAGAAGATGTCTTCCCACACCCGGCCGTGAGCCGGATCTTGACCGCGAAGTTCGTCGAGGCGCGCCTGCACACCGATCACGAGACGCTCGGCGAGAAGTGGATCGAGATCGAACGGGGCTACATCGGCTACTCGGCGCAATCGATGTATCTGATCGTCGATCCGAACGAGCCGTCGAAACTGCTGCGGTCGACCAACTACGACCTGAAGTACAAGGGCGACCCGCAGTTGTTCGCCGACTGGCTCGAAGGGAAATGACCGCGCCGCCGCCCCGTCCGGGGCTGTTGCTGCACGTCGAGTTGCTGGCCGATCGGGTCGCCGACCCGACGGCGTGGCCCTTCACGATCCCGGCGGTGGCGAAACTCGGGCGGCTGCCGTTCGATCCCGCGGTGACCCTCCTCGTCGGCGAGAACGGCTCGGGCGAAGTCGACGCTGCTCGAGGCGATCGCGCGCAGTCGCTGGTTCCTGCGCGCAGAGACGCTGCACCAGGTCGCGAGCGAGGCGGTGCGCGGCAACTACGGAGAGTACGGCTGGACCGACCTTCATCGCCGCTCGCACGGCGAGTCGTTCCTCTGGGTCGTACTCGAGCGCTTCGTGCCGGGCGGCCTCTACCTGCTCGACGAGCCCGAGTCGGCGTTGTCGCCCGCGCGGCAGCTCGCCCTGATCGCGCGGATGCACCAGCTCGCCGCCACCGATGCGCAGTTCATCGTCGCCAGCCACTCGCCGATCCTGCTCGGTTACCCCGGCGCGAAGATCGTCGAACTCGGACCGTCGGGCTGGCGCGAGGTTTCATGGCACGAGACCGAGCCCTACCAACTCATGCGCCGCTTCCTCGCCGACCGCGATTCGCTGCTCAAACCGCTCCTCTGCAACGACCCGCCCCGTTGAGGCGGCGAGCGAACGATGCCGCCGCGAGACGCGCTCCGTCACCCGTCGCGACGCCGTGATGTGGTGACAAAACCGACGTTCTGTGTCTGGATCAGAATGTCGTTTCTGTCACCGACCGCTACACCGCCCACCGCGATTCTGGCGTCCGACGCCCGCTCCCCCCGCGACGCAACGCCTCGCGACTGAAGCCCAGCACGATGGGGGCGGGCGGTGGACGAGGGGAAGGCGCCGCCGAGCGGAGCGGTGTTGGTAGTGCGATGCGTTGTGCGGCGGCGCGGGAGGGTTCGGACAGATCGACTGAGGCGAAAGCTGCCGGACCAACGCCGCACGGACGTTCCTCCGGCCGAGTCACTTGCGCCCGCGACGAAGCAGATGCCGCCTTGCCGCGAGTGGCGCTACGAGTCGCCGTGACGAAGCGCCGAGTGGGCAGATGCAAGGAGAGTCGTCCCGAAGTCTGGGTCCGAAAGGACCCAACGAGGGCGACTCGACGCCGCAGATGCCCGCTCGCCGCGAGTCACTGTTCTTTGGCGATGCCGATCACGCCAATGCCGACACGCGCGCCGGCGTTGCCGGTCGGGTCGGTCGTCTCGTCGTCGGCCTTCTCGTGCAGGATCACGGCGCGGCCGACGACCGAACGATCGCCGTTCAGGCGGACCAACTTGTCGGTCATCTCGCCCTTCGACGTGCCATCGGCGGCAGCTTCGATGTTGCCGAGGTCGCCGACGTGGCGCTCGGGCGACGCGGGGCCGCCGTGCTTCTTGCCTTCGGGATTGAAGTGACCGCCGGCGCACTTGCCGTCGTCGCAGTTGCAGTCGCCGAACTCGTGGATGTGGAAGCCGTGCTTGCCAGGGGCGAGTCCCGATAGATCCCAGGTGATCTTGCAGCCGTCCTCGATGCGCTCGAACTTGACCACGCCGGCGGCGGTCTGGCCCTTCGTGGCGTGGATCACGGCGGTGGCGTTCACGACCTTCTTGTCGAGCTTGTTCAGAGCCGCCTTCTGAGGTGCAACGGCGAAGCCGACCGCGGCGAGAACGGGCACGAACAGCCAAAGCGAGAGTCTCATCGGACGATCTCCAATCTCGGGAAACAGGCCAGAACGAAGGCGGGGAGCATACTTTCAAGGCGGCGTCGGCAGCGCGTGGCGCGCGTCGCAGGGCCGCGCGTCGATCCCGCGATGCCGCGCGCAGCGGCGGAGCGCGATCCCGAAAGTGGCGCTCACTGCCCCTTCTGGTTCACCTTGATCCCGCGCCCCGCGTTCTGGACCTCCTCCTCGACCTGTTGCTGGCGTTGCTGTTGGAGGTCATCGTTGAACGCGCGGATGTTTTTCAAGTAGTCCTCGCCGCTGCGGCCGCGCTCGTCTGGGGCGCCAGGTTCATTCTTCTGCTTCTTGCCATGCGTTGGCTCGCCGCCGAGCTCCCGCGTGCCGCGCCAGAACGCGTAGGCGCGGTCGCCGGAGCGGGCGATGATCGTCGCCGCGCCGTCGATCTCCTCGGCGACGAAGAGGCCGCGCGGATCGGTCGTCCCGGCCACGAATGCCTCGTCGCGCGAGCCGATCACCCGCACGTCGACGTCGCGCAGGAACTTGCCGCCGACGGCCTCCTGCACGTGGACACGCACGCGGCCGCCGGCGTCTTCCTTGACTTGCAGTTCGAGCGGCGTGACCAGCACGAGCCCCGACGCGTGGTGCTCGTCGGCACGAGCGAGCACCAGATAGGCACCGGCCTGCGGCAGGTCGAGTGCGACCGTCGTCGGGCGCGGCTCGAAGTGGGTCGCCTTGGCGAGATCGACCGAAAGGCGCGCGACCGGTGCGATTCCAGCCAGCTCGACTCCGGCGATCCCCGACAGGTTGCGTTGCCGCAGGCAGAGCGTCAGCAGATCGACCGGGTAGACCAACAGCTCGGCGTGATCGAGATTCTTGGCGGTGATCGCGAGCGCCGCCTTCTCGCCCGGCCGCGCGGTCGTCACTTCGGGCAGTTCGAGCCGCCGTTCACGCAGGCCCTGCAGCGCCTCGCGCGCGTCGGGGTAGCCGCCGGCGACCTTTTCGTAGTAGCGGGCGGCGCCGTCGGCGTCGCGGCGCGCATGGTGGATCTGCGCCAGGATGTACCAGGCGAGTTCGCGGTTCTTGGACGGCACCCGCTTGCCGCCGGCCTCGACGTACTCGGCGGCGGCGATCCGTTCGAGCAGCGTCTTCGCCGCGTCGTCGTGCCCGAGCGACCATTCCGCGACCGCCTTGCTGTAGAGGAACGAGTCGCTGAAGCGCGGCTCGGGGAAGCGCCGCGCGAGCCGCTCGGACAGGCTCGCCGCCTGCTCCCAGTTGTCGAGCTCGAGCCACGCCGAGACCAGCGCGAGTCCGGCCTCCGGCGCCAGCGGATCCGCCGGTGAATGGGCCAGGAAGCGCATCAGCACGCGCATCCCCTCGCGTTCGAGCGTCTTGGTGTCGAGCCCCTGCTTGCGCAGCGCCGCGTCCTCGAGCGCACGCGGCGCGAGCCGCAGCATCTCGTCGGAAAGCGCGAGGTAGGACTGCTTCACCGCCGGCGTGTCGGGGTAGTCGAGCCAGAGCCGCTCGCGGAGCGCGAACGCCTCCTTCTGGCGCGCGGCCTGCACCAAGAGCGCCGGCAGCCGCAGATCGCGGGCGAAGGTCTCGTCGATCAGCGCGCGGGTGAGTTCAAGCGCCGGTTCCGGCTCCTCGAGCGCGCGATAGGCCGCGGCCACCTGCCGCACCGATTCGCCGGCGAGCTCGAGGTCGGGGTCCTTCTCCTTCACGATCTCGAACTGGCGCACGACACGCGCGGCATCGCCGGAGCGGAGCGCGCAGAAGAGCAGCATGCGCGCGACCTCGCGCTGCACCGGGTCCCTCAACTTGGTGCCGAACTGCAGGACGAGCTGTTCGAGCGGCAGGGTGGCGCCCACCAGGTCGTCGGCCTCGTAGCGTCGCTTGCCGGTGTCGAGCAGCTCGTCGGGAGTCGGCCGGTAGGGATCGCCCGGCGTCGCGCCGCGCGGCAACACGCGGATCGACCATGCGTCGCCATTGGCACCACGGTCGAGATCAACAGCCGAGCGGATCTCCGGCGGCAACGCGCGCCAGTCGCCCGGCAGGCGGCCGACCAGCGTGAAGCTCACGCGCAGCCAGCCCTGCGTGCGCAGCACGCGGAATTCGAGGCTTCCTGGACGCGCGGCCCATGCGACGAAGTCGCCGGCCACCGAGCCCGGCAGCAACTCGGTGCCCGCCGGCAGCGGGATCGAGAGTTCGTAGGGATCGCTGTCGTCGTAATTGGCGGCCTCGCGGCCGAGGAACGCGGTGAACGCCACCTCGCACAGACCGCCGACGGCGAGTTCGGTCACGCCGTTCTTCCAGGCGTCGGCTGGCGTTTCCGCGAGCGCGGTGAAACCGACTGCCAACGGCCTGCCGCGCACGATCGGCGCCGGCCGCGAAAGCTCCTGGCGGGCGATGCGCAGCTCGTCACGATCGCGGCGCGCGACGTCGGTCGTGAAGCCGCGCAGCGCGGCGACGAAGCTCGGCCTCGCGCGGCCGGCAAGATCGAGCTCGACCTTGACCGGACCATTGCCGATCAGGTCGGCTGCGACGTCCACGCGCACGACCGAGGCGCCCGGCGCAAGCTTCACCGCTGGCAACGCGTGGTCATTGACGCGCACGCGCACCAGGGCCTCGACCTGCTCGGGCGCCACCGCCGCGTAGAAGCGACCAAGCGCCGCGCGCACCAGACCTGCCGCTCGCTCCGGTGCCCACGGACGCTGCGCGAGCAGGAACGCAACCCCTTGCGCGATCGCGGGCGAGGTCGGCGTCGCCGCCGACAACGCGAGCACGGAGAGCGCGCTGGTCTCGAGCTGCGAGCGGTGGAAGCGGCCATTGTCGGTCGCCTCCCAGCGGCAGCCGCCGATCGCGGGACTCGGCGCCGCGCGCTGCTCGATCAACGCGGCGAGCTCGGCCGCCATGGGGCCTTTTTCGGCGGCCTGCAGCGCGAGGCACGCGTAGGCGAGGCCGGCCGGCGTCAGCGACTGGCGGACGCGATGGAGCCGCTGCAATGCGGCCGAGTCGCCCTGTCCGCTGGTCGCCAAGGCGTATTGCAGCAGCGCCTTCAGCTCGTCGGCTTGCGGGCCGGCGGCGCGGAACGCCTGCTGCAGGTAGGTGAGCCCGTTGCGCTGTGTCGCTTCCGGTACGTCGAAACCGATCGCGCGGGCGCGTTCGAGCGCCAGCACCGCAAACGCCGAAGTCGCGCGATCGGAGCCCTTGCCACCCGCCCACGGCCAGCCGCCGTCATCCTGCTGCGCGACGATCAGCCGGCCGACGAGTCCGGCGACCCGCTGGCGCAGCGCCGACACGTCGACGCCGCTCGCCTGCTGGCCCTCTTCGAGCCGGCGTGCCAGCAGCAGCACCTCGCAAGCGCCGAGCAGCTCGGTCGCGGCGCTGTCTTGCGGCAGCACGCACGGTGCGAGCTGCCACGGCTGCGTGCGATCCAGCGCATCATCCAGCAGCAGTCGCGGCGCGCTCGGCGCCAGCAGCAGTTCGAGCCGGCGCGCGACGAAGGTCTCTGCCGCCGGCAGCGCGAGCGTGAAGGTCGTGCGATTCGCGAGTTCGCCGCTTTGCGCCGCCACGCGCTCGATGCCCCACGGCACGACCGGCAGCGTGGCGACGAAGCGATGAGTCTTCGGCGTGGCGCCGGCCACCGTCGCCGTCAGTTCGAGTTCGACCGAGTCGACCAGCGGCATCGCCGGGAGCGCGTCGAACAGATGCTCGATCGTGGCGCCGCGCGCGAGGTCGAGCGTCGCCGGCAGCGATACGACCTGCCCGCCGATGGTGGCGCGCAGACGCAGCTCTGCCCGTCCGGTGCTCACGCCATCGTGGAACAGCGTTGCCATGAAGCGCGGGGCATCGCCTTGCGTGAGCTGCGGTGGCAGGCGCAGCTCGGCGAAGAAGGACTCCCGGGCGACGAGTTCCGCACGCGCCTGCGCGGCGCGCGAGTCGAGGGTGATCCCGCGCGCGACCAATTGCCAGGTCGTCGAGCGGTCGGGCAGGCGCAGCGTGACGCTCGCCTTGCCGTCGGCGCCGGTGGTGAGGTCGGGAGCGAACCATGCGGTGTCGCTCGCGTCGCCGGAATCGGGATCGAAGCCGGGAGTTCCGGCCCTGCCCCCCTTGCCGCCAACCGACAGCACGCGCAAGCGCGGCTCCCCGAGCCGTCCGGCGAACTCGCCAGGGGCCCCAGTGCCGCGGTGCCCGACCGCATCCTTCGACTTCTCCTCCTCGTCGAAGCGGTCGGCCGACTCGGACTGCGGCGCGCCGAACGATCCGCCGCCGCCCCCGTCCCCGTTCGCGTAACCGAGCGCGGACAGCATCTGGAGGTCGACCTCCCCGAGTTGCTTGCGGACGTCGCCGCGCCGCCCTTCCGCCAACACCTCGGCGTCGATCGCGGCCGCGTTGCACTCGTAGCGGAACGCGCAGCTCGACGCGGTGCGCCACGGCGCCGGCGCCTTGCCTTCGAGCGCGAAGACGCGCTCGGGTGGCGGCGTGCCGTCCGGAAACTGCCGCAGCAACGCGTCGTCGACGACTGCGAGCGCGACGCGCGCTGCGACCGGCTTGCCGAGCGGATCGCGGGCCTCGACGTCGACGATCACTTCGCCGCCGGGTGCCGAAATCGTGGCGCGCGGCGTCACGGTCAGGACCAGCGCGCGCGTGACATCGATCGCGACCGCGTCGGTCTGCAGCAGCGTGCCGCGCATCGCCGCGGCCGCCAGCACGAATCCTGGCGCCAACGCCTCGTCGGCGGCGATCGTGAGTTCCTCAATCTCGTTCTTCGCCTCGAACACGCGCCAGCGCAGCGCATCGGCCAGCTCCCAAGTGAGCAGCACGCGGCCGCCGCCGCTGCGCTGCACCAGCCGCACGCGCGTCGACTCGCCCGCTTCGAGTTGCGTGCGATCGGCCAGCAGACGCAGTTTCTGCGTGTCGTCCTTGCCGGCGACCAGGAGCAGTCCTTCGGCGGCGATCGGATTGCCGAAGCGGTCGGTCGTCTCGGCGCGCACGACGTAGCGGCCACCCTCCGCCAGCGCGGTCTCGAGCGTCGCGCGGCCCGTCGGCAACGTGGCGGCGACCTTCCGCTCCTGCGCCAGCACCTCGCCGCCTTCATCGCGGCGCCGCAACAGCGACAGCTTCACTTCGGCGGCGCGCGGCGTACCGTCGCGACCGGTCACGGTGGCCGTGACCGCGAAGCGTTCGTCGACCAGCACCGCGCGGGCCGGGAGCGACAGCGCGAGGTCCAGCTCGCGGATCGCCAGCAGCGCCTGCGTCGAGGTCGCGATGCCACCGTCGAGTAGCGTCGCGGTGAACGCGAGCGTGCGCTCTTCCGGCAGGTCCGCAGTCTCGAAGCGGGTGGTGGCGCGGCCTTGCGCGTCGGTCACGAGGTCGATGAGACGGCCGTCCGGCAGCGCGAACCGGACGGTGGCGTCGACCACTGGCGCACCATGCTGCCAGCGCGCCTGCGCCACCAGCTCGATCGGTTCACCACGGAAGTAGACGCGGCGCGCGAGTTCAAAGTCGAGCTTGACCCGATCGAGTTCGTAGTCGGCCACCAGGAACTGCGTGCGAAACGTCGGTCCGTCGTCGCGCGTGCAGGCGAGCGTCCAGCCTCCGGTCGGTGCGAGCGCGTCGAGCGTGAAGCTCGTCGCCGCGGTTCCGAACTCATCGAGCGCCAGCGTCTCGCGCCGCACCTCGCGGCCGCGCGGATCGGCGACCGTGAGCGTCCACTGCTTCGTCGACGGCACTGCGAGCCGCCCGGCCTCGACTTCGCGGAGGAATGCGCAGGCCTCCACCTGCTGGCCAGGTCGGTAGGCGGGACGATCGGTGAACAGCAGGCCGCGCGGCGTCGGCGCCGCCGGCGCGACCACGCCTTGCAGCGGTACGTTCGTCACGGCGACGCTGCCAGCGCGCTTGGCGAAGGCGCGCAACGCGGCGGGCTCGAACGGCTGGTCGGCGCGCAGATGGACGATGCCGTCGGCGTCGGTCGTGCCGGTGAGCTGGCGGCGCGTGCCGGTCTCGTCGGCGCCCACGTCCAGCAACAGCTCGACGCCGGCCGCGGGGGTGCCCTGCGCCCGATCTTCGGCGTAGACCAGTAGCTCGCGATGCGATGACTTGACGATCAGGTCGAGATCGCTCTTCAGCACCAGCGTGGTCGCGCGCAACTGCGGCGCCTCGACCACCGCGATCCACGCGCCCGGCCCTTCGATCGGCAGCGGCAGCGCGAGCAGCGTTTCTTTCCAGCGGACGTAGTCGGGCACGGCGAACTGGAACGACTGCTCCGGCGCGATCAGGTCGAGGTCGAGCCGCTCCACGCTGTCGGCGGCGAGGAACTTGCGGAAGTACGCCTCGAGGTCGAGGCGGTGCAGCTTCACCGTCACCTGTTCGAGGTTGCGGCAACGCAGTTCGAGCGTCGCCGGCTCGCCAGCGCGGAACGATCGGAGCGTCGTGACGGCGAGGCTCGGCTGCAGCAGGCGCGCGAGCTCGGCCGCGGACGTGCCGGCATGGCCGCCGAAGTTGCAGGCTCGCCACGCCTCGACTGCGCGTTCGAGCTCGGCCTGCTCGTGCCAGAGCGCTCCGGCCTTGTAGAGCGACTCCGACGCGGCATCGCTGGCAGGGTGCAGTCGAACGACGCGCTGCCATTGGTCGATCGCGGCTCGATCGATGTCCTTCGTCGCCGTCGCAGTGGCGCCCTCCTTCCGGCGTGCCTGCGCCTCCGCCAGCCAGAGATCGCCGATCTGCACCCGCAGCGCGGCGACGCGGCCGTCGAGCGGGTGGCGGCCGATGAACTGTTCGAGCGCAGCGCGGGCGCCCGGGTGGTCGCCCCGTTCGAGCGCGACGGCGGCCAGATGGAACTCGGCCTCGACCATCGCCGCCTGCGCCTCGGCCCAACGCGGGCCGGTCGGATCGCGCGCGATCGCATCGGCGAAGGCCGCCGTCGCCGCGCCGCACTTTCCTTGCGCCAGGAGCAGTCGACCGCGCCGGTAGGCCGCCTCGGCCTGGAGACGGGTGGCTGTTTCATCGCCGCCGGGCGCCGCGAGCAGCTCACCAAGCGCTGCCAGCGACTCTTCCGTGCGTCCCGCGTCAGCAAGCAATTGCGCGAGTTCGAGGCGCGCCTCGAAGCGCTGCGGATGACCCGGCGCGCGTTCGAGGTAGCGGCGGAGCGCCGCCGCCGCGAGCAACCGCTGCGAATCGTCGTTCCAGGTGCGGGCGGCGGCCAGCAGCACGTCGCCGACACGGGTGCGCAGCGCCGGATCGGCGGAGGCGCCGAGCTCGGCGGCCAAGGCATCGAGTGCGCGCCGCGCGTCGCCGCCGCGGCCGAGCTGCCGGAGCGCGCGAGCCAGCGCGAGTCGCGCGTCGATCGTTTCGGTGGCGAGCACCTTGCCGGCAACGCTGCCGAGGTAGGCCTGGAATGCCGTAAGCGCTGCTTCGTGCTGGTTCAGCTTTTCGAGCGCGCGGCCGCGCTGGCGCTGGATGCGCGAACGCAACGCGTCCGGAGGATCGAGCGGAAGGAGCTGGTCGTAGAGCGCGAGCGCGCGCGCCGGATCGGCGGCCGGCGTGTCGGGGGTGCCAGCCGGACCTGGGTCGAGCGCGCGATCGGCGAGTTCGAGTGCGAGTGCCAGCAGTTCGTCACGCCTTGCGTCGGAGCGCAACCGCGTCGCTTCGGACGCAACGATCGCTTCGGCCTCGGCGAAACGGCGCAGGTCGCGCAACGCCTCCGCGCGGCCGAAACGCGCCTTGGCCAGCCAGCGCGTCTTCGGGAAACGCGTCTCAACCGCGGCGTACGCCTGCTCGGCCGCGACTGCGTCGTGGCGCGCGAGGTGGACTTGCCCGCGCAGCAGCGTGAAGAGGTCGCCCTTCTCCGGCGCTGCGGCCTGCGCTTGATCGAGCTGCGCGAGGGCGGCGTTCCAGTCACCATCGAGCAGCGCCGTGCGTACGGGCGCCGGCGCCTCGTCGAGTGGGGCGCGGTCGTCGTTGGCGAGCAGGGCCGGGATCGCGACGGCGAGCAGGACGATTGCTGCGGCGGTGGCGGCGAAGGCGGATCGGCGCACGGACTTCTCCTCAGCACGACTTTCGTTGGCGACGCATTCATGGGCGGCAAGAGACCGGGGCGGGAGTACCGCTCGGTTGGAGGCGGTTCGGACTGGGCTCGGCCGGCCGAGTTCCCGGCGGCGGCTCGAATCGCGGAGCCAACAACGGTGCGGGTGCCTCACCGTTTGCGCGGAGGCTTGACTCCTAAGAAGTTAGGAGATTCCAGTTGCAGGTCGGAGGACTGACTCCTGCAACATTAGGAGTCACGCGGAGGACGCCGATGGCTCGCCAACGACCGAAGGTGCTGCTGACCAAGCTCGAACTCGAAGTGATGCGTTCGTTTTGGGAGGGCGGGATCGAAGCCGAGCTCACCGTCCGCGAGGTGGTCGAGCGGATGCACGCGGAGCGGCCGACTGCTGAACGCCAAGCCGACAGCCGCCGCAAGCCGCTGGCCTACAACACCGTCCAGACGGTGCTGAACATCCTCCGCGACAAGGGCGTGCTGAAGACCCGCGCAGGCGCGAGCCGCGCGCACCTCTACCAGCCCCGCGTCTCCCGCGAGCAGGTCACGACTTCGATGGTGGGCGAACTGGTCGAGCGGCTGTTCGACGGCCAGGTCGAGCCGCTGCTGCTCAATCTGGTCGAGCGCGAGTCGTTGTCGCGCGCCGAGCTCGAAAAGCTGCGCCAGCTGATCGACGATCGACTCGACGATCAACCGGTGGCGGGGACCGAGGATGCGGGTGGGGCCGGACGATGAGCGCGCCGTGGTTGGCCCAGGCGGCGATCGCGTCGTGCTGGCTCGCGCTTGCGGCGCTGGCGGCACTCGGTGCGCGCCGGTGGTTGCGCCGCGATCCGACGCTCGGCTACTCGCTCTGCGTCGCGATCCTGCTCGGGGCACTGGCGCTGCTGCCCGTCCAGTGGTCGGTGCGCGGCGTCGGTCACGCGCTGTCGGCGCCGTGGCGGCAGTGGTGGAGCGAGCGATTGGCGCCGACGCGGGCGGACGCGACGGCGGTGCCTGAGACGATCCTGGTCGACGGCGGGGAGCCTGCGACGGAGCGGACCCGGCGTCCAGTACGGTGGGTGCCTCGGCACGGGCCGGACTTCGAGCCGGCCGAGACAGTCGGCTCCAGCGGTCTCCGCGCGCCTGGGCGCGCGTCTGCGGACGAAGGCGAGGGTGCATTCATCGCGAGCGGCATCTCGGACGACGTCCCGACTGACTCCCTGCGGGCCGCCACACCCGAGCAAGTTGCAATTGGCGCGACGCTCCGACTGGCGGGGAGCCGGGCCTGGACCTAGCTCAGCGCTCGGATCGCGGAGTTTGGAACGCGGGCGCTCGTGCTGCTCTGGATCATCGGATTCAGCGCCCTCCTGCTGGTGCGTGCGCTGCGGTTGGCGCGGACGTTCCGGCTGGTGCGGCGCGCGTCGGCTCCGACCGACCCGGCGTTGATGAGCTTGTGGCAGGAACTGGCCGCAAGTGACCCAACGGCGAAGCGCGCGACGCTGTGCGTCTCCGCCGAGGTGGCGAGTCCCGCCTGCTTCGGCTGGCGCCGGCCGGTCTTGCTGGTGCCGGTCGACGCCATCGAACGCATCTCTCCCGACGCGCTGCGATGGGCGCTGCGCCATGAGTTGGTGCATGTGGCGCGTGGCGATTCGCTGGTGGCATTGGCCCAGGCGATCGCGACCACGCTGTTCTGGTTCCATCCGGCGGCCTGGTGGCTGTCGGCGGAGGTTTCCCGACTGCGCGAGTTGTCGTGCGACCTGGCGGTGGTGCAACGGTGCGGCCGGCGCAAGAGCTACGCGCACGCCTTGCTCGAACACGCTGCAGTGCTTCACGGACACTTCTCGGCGACCGACGCGAGGCCCCACTCCGCGGGTGTTCGATGCGCGCTCCTTCACTGGGGCCGGTCGCCGTCACAGATTGAGAGGAGAATCGAGATGCTGGCAGTTGAATCGGGCGGTGCATCGCGAGCGCGGCGATCGGGCGGGCGATGGCTCGCCGGCGCGCTGTTCGCTTTGCCGCTGCTGGCGCAGGTCGGCGCCGCGGCGACGCTGGTGCCGGGAGATGAGACGAACGGGGCGCCGATCGCGCCGGTCGCGCCGCGCGCGCCACTTACCGCGCCGGCCCCAACGGCACGAGTGGAGTTCCTCGACCGCGCGGCAGTTCGGCCAGACGAGGCGTCGCAGAATCGCCTGATCGAGCTCTCCGCCGCGTTGAAGCAGGCGGCTAAGGCGGGCGACTACCAGCGCCTTCGCGAGCTTGCGTTGGCGATGGCCGACCTGTCCGCGGCACAGGCCAATGCCGCCTGCGATGCCGACTCTGCAAGCGAGTGCGACGAGGAGTGCGAGGCCGCGTGCGCCGTTGAATGTGACGTCGAATGTGACGACACCTTGGACGCCGACTGCGTGGAGCCGAGGTCGCTCGGGTTCGCGTTCCCTGGCCTCGAGGAGTTCGAAGGTCTCGTTGAGCTGCCGGACATGAGGGCGGCGTTCAGCGACTTTTCGGTCGACCTGCGGGACGAGTTCGTCGACCTCGAGATCGAACTCTCCGACCTGTCGGCGGAGATGGCCGACCTCGCGATCGCCTTCGACTCGGCCGACTTCGAATCGTTCGACGGCTTCGAGGCGTTCGACGCGGAAGTGTTCGCCGGCATCGAGTCGGAAATGGCATGGGCGCGCGCCGAGATCGCGCGAGCGCTGGACCAGGCAGATTGCGAAGTCAACGCCGGGCTTGCCGATGCCGAGTGTGAGCTGGCCGAGGCGCTGCAGGAGCATGATTCCGAGGACTGCAAAGTGGTGCTCGACGACGGCCAGCGTGTCGCGATCAAGCGGGCGATCGGCAAGTCGTTCGATCGCGCGAAGTTGGACGCCAAGCGTGCGCTCGAACAGAGCCGGGTGAAGGTGGCCGCGGCAGGGGCGGCGCGCGCCGCGCATGAGGACGCAGTGAAGGCGCACCGACTGGCGCTGAAGCGGCAGGCCCCTCAGGACTTCGCGAAGGCCTCCGGTTCGCCGGAGGCTGGCGGCGCGGACGGTGCGAGTTCGTCGAGCGCGAGGCGCCAGACGGCGACCGCGCGCCGCGCGCTGAAGGTGGCAGCTCCGCAGGTCGACCGCGCAGAGCTTCTCGAGCGGCAGATCCGCGAGATGCAGCACGAGATGGAACGGCTGCAGCAGGAGCTGGCGGAGATGCGCGCGCATTCGGACGAACTGCCGAAGGCGGATACGCGCAAGTCGCTGAAGCGGAGCGCGAGTTCCGCTGCGCGCTGATCGGCGCCTCGCGCAAGCACAGGGTCATGTGACGAAGAGGCCCCCGCAGCCGTCGCGCTGCGGGGGCCTCGCTTTTCTTCTTGTCGATCGCGGGAGCGACCCGCGGGTCACTTGGCCGGCTTGAGCGGCGTCCCGGTAGTGAAGCGCGACGGCAGGGACAGGCGCGAACCGAAGTCATTTCGAGCCGTGACGCGCCAGAAGTACTGCCGGTTCGGACGCAAGTAGCGATCGAGGTCGAGCACGGGCTGGCCGGTGATCTGCCGCCGCTCGCCGACGTTCGCGAAGTCAGGATCGTTCGCGAGTTCGAACAACCAGCTGGTCGCGCTGCCATCGTCCTCCCACTGGAACTTCACCGTCAGCGGCGAAACTCCCTGCTCGTCCTGTCGGGGGAAGATCAGCTTGAAGTCGCCCGGGCCGGCCGGCCGGTCAGCGAAGAGATGGCTGAGCAGGAAGTCGCGCAGCACCTCGGCTCGCGGCGAACGGTCGTCGTTCACGATGTGAAACTGCGCGTACTCACCGCCGGCGGCGTTGCGGACCACCATCGCGTCACTCGAACGGCCGCTGCCGATCTTGCCGTCGTCGGCGTAGGTCACCTGCTCGGTCCATCTGGCGCCGAGGTGGGAGAAGATCGCGGCGCGGTTCGCGGAGTAGCTGGCGAGGAAGGGCAGGTCGATCGCCGGAGGCAGGAGTTGCATCACACCGACGCCATTGCAGACGCCCGGATACGCCGCGTCGAGGACATCGTCGGCGGCGAAGTCGCCGGCGCCGATGTCGGTGGCGGTGCCGAGCGAATCGATGTACCACGCGAACGGGGCGAAGCCGGTCCAGACCATGCCGTTGCCGGCCTCGATCCAGTCCTCCGCGAGCGATCCGTCGTCTTGGCCCGCGTAGAGGGAGCTGGCGCCGATGTCGAGCACCACTACATAGTCGCGGATTGCGTCGGCCTTGTAGGCGGCCATCCAGCGTGCCATCGCCTCCTGATTGGTGTTGGTGAAGATCTCCGCCTCCCAACCGCCGGCGCGCAGGTCATTCGCCAGTCGGTTCCCGATGTCCCACTGGTCGTCGGCATCGATCCACTTGGTGGCGGAACCGGGCACGAAGATCGCGACGCCCGGGTGCAGCGGCCGCACTTGGATCACCTGGCTCACCGACTCCGTGTCGAAGCCGTCGCTGGCGCTGACCACGAGTGTGTAGAGGCCGGGCGCGGAATAGAGGTGCGAAGGGCGCCGGTCCTGCATGTGCTGTGGCTTGAACGTCTGACGCAGACCGTCGCCCCAGTCGAAGACCAAGTCGGCGCTGCCCTTGCCAGCGTAGTGCAGATGGGCGCGCGCCTCGACCGCAACGCCGAGTCGTGGCGCGACGTCGCTGACCGATTCGAGGTGAGGGTGGGGCGTCGCGTCGAGATCAAACAGATCAAATTGCTGCGAGGAGCGCAGCCCGCGGCTGTCGATGACGACGCAGGTCACATGGAAATAGGTGCCTTCCCCTTCGCTGCGCGCCTTCCAGACGACCGGGGTGCCCAGCACCTTGTCCCAGCTCGGATGGTTGTGGTGATCGTGCACGAGGTCGATCTTCCACTCGATCGTGAGTGGGAGGCCGGCGGCACCGTCTTCGGCATCGGTCGCGACCACGTCGAACGTGATCAACTGGCCGTGGGTGAAGAAGGACGGCTGCGGTGGTGAGTTGATCTGGACGATCGTCGGTGGCGTGTTGTCGACCGAGATCAGCTTGGACCAGTCGCCGGTTTCGCCGCCGATGTCGGTCACGACCAGGCTCGCGGCGTAGTCGATCCCGCTCGGGTAAAGGTGGTTCTCGACCGCGTTGGTGCCGGTCGTGCCGTCGCCGAAGTCCCACAGGTAGCTGAGCGGCTGCCCTTCTGGATCGCTCGAGCCACTGGCGTCGAACGTGACGGTCAGCGGCGAGGGGCCGAACGTCGGGGTCGCCGTCGCGACGACCGCCGGCGGGTGGTTCACGTTGGTGTAGCGGATGCGCCGGATCGCGTTGTCGCCGATTGCGACGTAGATCAAGTCGCCGTTCACCGGGTCGGCAATGAGGTCGACGGGGTTGCCGATGTCGTTGCCGAAGAGGTCGACCTCGGTCGGTTTGCCGTTGACGAAGCGCACGGTGCGGATGAAGTCGGAGGCGTATTCGCAGAAGAACAGGCGCCCCTGGTACTTCTGCGGGTACTCGCTGCCTTCGTAGACCTGCATCCCGGAGATGCACTGCATGGTGAATCCGGCGCTGCCCGGGAACGAGTGGTGGAACGACCAGAGCGGTTTGGTGAACACGGTCGGGTCGTCGCACGCCTTGATCGGATCGGCCGAGTCGTAGCTCGATTCGACCCGATGGCCCTCGAAGCAGGGCCAGCCGAAGTTCTCGCCCAGGCGCTGTGCCGAGTCGATCTCCTCGAACGTCCCCCAGCCGACGTCGCCGATGAAGAGCTGTTCCGGGATCCCGGAATTGGGCCGCAACGCGAAGCGGAACGGGTTGCGCAGGCCCCATGCCCAGACCTTGGATTGGTTCTCGGCCGCGATGCCGGTGAAGAACGGGTTGTCGGCGAGCCCGAGTCCAGTCTCCGGATCGATGCGCAGAACCTTTCCGGCGAGCGAGGTCAGCGACTGCGAGCGGAACGCGCCGATGTCCTCGGAGACGTCGAACTTGCCACTGCCGAAGCCATTCGGATCCCAGCCGCCGGCATCGGTCAGGTCGTAGTGAGCGCCGTCGCCGGTGGTGATGAACAGGCTGCCGTCGGCAGCGATGCGCATGTCGCCGATCGAGTGCGAGTAGTGGAGCGACGGGATGCCGTTGGTCCAAGTCGCGCCGATCAGCGTCTTGCGCGATTTCGGATCCGCGAGCAGGTCGCCGTTCTGGTCGAAAAACGTCGTGAAGCGAACGATCCGGCCGAACGACTCCTGCTCATCCTCGCCGTCGTCAGCATTGGGGTCGACGATGTAGCCGAGGTAGATGTAGCCGTTCTCATCCCACTCGGTGTCGGGCAACAAGGTCAGCAAGCCGCGGTCGCCGTTATCGAGCACTTCAGAGCGCAGGTCGATGATCGGCGTCGACCGCTTCACGCCGGCACGGACGTTCCACACCCGGCCGCTCTTCTCGGCGACCAGGAGGTTCGCGGGATCGGCGAAGGCGATGCAGGTGGGGCGATCCCAGCCGCTGCCGATCGGCTCGGTCACGAAGTCGGTCGGCCAGCTCTGCGCGGAGGCCAGCGCCGGGATCACGACCGCGGTGAGTGCGGCGCGTGAGACCATCGAACTCGGACGAAAAGTCGGAAACATCGCTTCTCTCCGGGGATTTCGCGCGATCGCGGGACTGGGGGAGAGGGTACCGGCCGTCGCGCGGGCCGGGAAGGTGGGAGCTGATTCAGACGCGGAGCGACAGCACCAGGTCGGAGAGCCACTCAAACTTGATGCCGAACCAGACCACGCCGACCGCGAGAGTCACCGCCACGACTGTCAGTTCGGTGCCGAACGCATGTTTGCGCGGGCTCGCTAGAGCCTTCGACGCGTCGACCAGGAACAGGCTTCGGGCCAGGCGGAAGTAATAGAACAGCGAGATCACCGAGTTCAGTACCAGCACGACCGCGAGCCAATGCATGCCCTTCGACCAGATCGGCTGCAGCAGGTACCACTTGCCGACGAAGCCGACAGTCGGCGGGATGCCGGTCAGCGACAGCAGGAAGAGCACGAGGGTGCCGCACGCGACGGGTGCCTTCCAGCCGAGGCCTGCGAAGCCGTCGATCGACTCGGTGCCGAACCGATTCGACAGGTAGATGACGACTCCGAACGCGCCGAGGTTCATCAGCAGGTAGGCAGCGGCGTAAAAAGCGACGGCCTGTCCGCCGGTGATCCCGCCGACCGCCAGGTGCGCGAGCCCCGTCGCTGCGCCGTGCGCCTCGCCGGCGGTCGCGCCGTGCGCGAGTCCCGCGGCGGCGCTCGGCGCGACCAACGCCGCGACGCCCGCAAGCAGGTAGCCCGAGTGCGCGATCGAGGAGTAGGCGAGCAGGCGCTTGGCGTTCTGCTGCATCAGCGCGCCGAGGTTGCCGAAGGTCATCGAGCAGGCGGCGAGCGCGGCGATCACGGCGGCGAGCGGCGCGGCGCCCTCGCCGTCGTGCGGGATGCCGCCGAAGAAGCGCAGGATCATCCCGACGCTGGCGATCTTCGACACGACGGCGAGGAAGGTCGTGACCGGCGTCGGCGCGCCTTCGTAGACGTCGGGGCTCCAGAAGTGGAACGGGAAGGCGGCGACCTTGTAGCCGAAGCCGGCGAGGCAGAGCACAACGGCGATGCCGCAGCCGATGCCGGCGGGGCTCAAGCCGTGCTCGCCGACGTGCAGGTGGGTGCGAATGGCCGCCGCGATCTCGCGCAGGTCGAGGCTGCCGGCGTAGCCGTAGAGCAGCGAGAAACCGTAGAGCATCGCACCCGACGCGAGCACGCCGAAGACCAGGTACTTGAGCGCCGCCTCCGACGAACGCGCGTCGCGCTTCAGGAAGCCGGCGAGTGCGTACGAACTGATCGAGAGCGTCTCGAGCGCGAGGAAGAGCAGCAGCAGGTTGTTGGTCGAGACCATGAACATCGCACCGACCGCCGCGATCGCGAGGATCGAGTAGTACTCGCCGATGCCGTCGCGCTGGAAGCCGCGGAAGAACAGCGACAGGAGCGTGACGACGAGCGTTCCGGCGCAGATCAAGAGCTTGAAGAACATCGCGAAACGGTCGTGCACGATCATCCCGAACACCAGCGACCCGTCGGCGAGGCCGACGTCGCGGCAGATCCAGCCAAGCGTGAACAGGACGCCGATCGCCGTCACCCAGCCGGTCACGCGCGGATCCTTGCCGCGCTGCAGCAGGTCGCACACCAGCGCCAGCAGCGCGGTCACGGAGAGCAGGATCTCCGGCCAGATTCGCGAAAGATCGTGCAAGTAGTCCTGCAGGTTCAAGGTCGGCTCCGGCGAGCGGGTCGGTCAGGTGGGCTTCGTGCGTGCGCGGGGCGCTGCGGCTTCCTTAGGTCAGCTCTTCCCGAACAGGCTCGCGAGCGCCTCGACCGACGGGCGGATCCAGTCGGTCAGCAGGAACGGCGCGACGCCGAGCACGATGCAGAACAGCCCGAACGGAACGAGGCATGCCCATTCACGCAGCGAAAGATCGGGGAAGCCGGCGTACTGCGGGAGCTTCGGCCCGAAGAAGACCTTGCGGATCGTCATCAGGAAGAAGGCGGCGGTGACGATCAGCCCGATGGTCGAGACCGCCGTGATCTTCGGGAACACCTCGTAGCAGCCGATCAGGGAGAGCGCCTCGCCCCAGAAACCGGCGAGGCCCGGCAGTCCGAGCGAGGTGAAGATCCCGAGGAACGCGAGGCTTGCGTACATCGGCATGTGGCTGGCGAGGCCGCCGAACTTGCCGATCTCGCGGTGGTGGGCGCGGTCGTAGATGACGCCGACCAACAAGAAGAGCATGGCCGAGCTGGTGCCGTGATTGATGAGCTGCAGGTTGGCGCCGGCGATCCCGTTGGGGTTCATCGCGGCCAACCCGAGGAGCACGAATCCCATGTGCGCCACCGACGAGTAGGCCACCAGCTTCTTGAAGTCGGTCTGTGCCATCGCGACGAAGGCGCCGTAGACGCAGTTGATCATCCCGAGCAGCGCGAGCGCGGTCGCCCAGCCGGTGGGCCCGCCGTTTTCCCACAGCGCGCCCGGCAGGATGGTCATGTTGACGCGCATCAACCCGTAGCCGCCGAGCTTCAGCAGGATGCCGGCCAGCACCACCGAGATCGCAGTCGGCGCCTCGACGTGGGCGTCGGGCAGCCAGGTGTGGAACGGGAACACCGGGACCTTGATGGCGAAGCCGATGAAGAGGAACAGGAAGAGCCAGCTGCGCAGCTCCATCCCGAACAGCGTCGAGCCGTGATCGAACAGCCCGGCCTGGCCCTTCTGCGCCAGCGCGATCAGGCTGAAGGTGCGTTCCGACGGGACGTCGCCCGACTTGAGGTACATCGCGATCAGCGCGACCAGCATCAGCACCGAACCGGCCAGCGTGTAGAGGAAGAACTTGATCGCGGCGTACTCGCGGCGCGGGCCGCCCCAGATCCCGATCAGGAAGTACATCGGGAGCAGCATCAGCTCCCAGTAGACGTAGAAAAGGAAGAAGTCGAGGCTGACGAAGACGCCGTTGATGCCGACCGCCAGCAGCAGCAGCAGCATGAAGTAGCCCTTCACGCCCTTCTCGATGTTCCACGACGAGAAGACCGCGAAGAACATCAGCAGGCAGGTCAGCACTACCAGCGGCGAGGAGAGGCCGTCGACGCCCACCGTGTAACGGATGTTGAAGGCGTCGACCCAGCTCATGTCCTCGAAGAACTGGTAGCCGGCCTGCGACTGGTCGAACTTGAAGTAGAGCCAGCCCGCCAGGATCAGCGGGATGCCGGTGAAGGCCGCCGCCAGCGTCTTGATCACGTCGTGCTTCTCGCGCGGCGTGAAGAGGATCGCCAGCACGCCGAGCAGCGGCGAGAGCGTGATCCAGCTCAAGAGGTGGGAAGAATCGATCGTCGAGATCATGACTCGGGGTTTCCGGTGGAAGCGGTCGGGGAGGGCCCGGCCGTCAAGCCAGGAACAGGAAGAGCAGCGTGACGAAGGCCATCCCGCCAACGGCGAAGGCGAGGTAGTCCTGGAGGTTGCCGGTCTGGAGGCGGCGCAGGCGCGAACCGAGGGCGTGGCAGACGGTGCCATTCAGGTTCACCAGCCCGTCGACCACGATCCGGTCGAAGGCGGCGAATCCAGCCGCGATGAGCTGGCCGACCGTGCCGACGCCGTTGACGATGGCGTCGATCACCTTGCTGTCGAACAGCGCCAGCACGCGCGCGGTGGCGTAGGAGAAGCGCACGATCGTCGCGCGATAGAACTCGTCGAAGTAGTAGAGGTTGCTCACCGTCGTGTGCAGCGGGCGGAGTCGAGCGACCCACACCTCGGGGCCCGGATTGCGGTCCTTGTAGGTCTGCTTGTAGAGCCGGTAGCCGAAGACGATCACCAGGCACGAGAGCACGAGCACGCCGAACGCGAGCGCGAATCCGCCGTGGCCGTGGTCGGCACCGTGCCCGAGCGCAATCGATGCCAGCGCCGGCGGCGCGGCGAGCAGTTCCGGCAGCTTGTGGCCGCCCAGGAACGGCATCGGCCAGCCAACCGAGAAGAACGACAGGAACGCCAGCACCATCAGCGGGATTGTCATCGCCGGCGGCGATTCGTGCGCGTGCTCGAACTTGTGCTGGTCGCGCGGCGCGCCGTAGAAGGTCAGGTAGATCAGCCGCATCATGTAGAAGAACGTGAGTCCGCCGCCGCCGATGGCGACGATCGCGGGCAGCATGTGGGCGAGGCCGTGCGACCAGCCCCACATGAGCGCGTGCTCGACGATCATCTCCTTGCTGAACGCGCCGCTGAAGAACGGCACGCCGCCGAGCGCCATGGTCGCGATCAGCATGGTCCGGTAGGTCACCGGCAGCTTGCTCTTCAGCCCGCCCATCTCGCGCATGTCTTCGGTGTGGACCGCGTGGATCACCGAGCCGGCGCCGAGGAAGAGGCAGGCCTTGAAGAAGGCGTGGGTGTAGAGGTGGAACAGGCCGGCGGAATAGCCGCCCACGCCGAGCGACAACATCATGTAGCCGAGCTGGCTGCAGGTGGAGTAGGCCAGCACCTTCTTGATGTTGTTGTGGACCAAGCCGATGGTCGCGGCGACCAGCGCGGTCACGGTGCCGATGCCGGCGATGAACGCCAGCGCGGTGGGCGTGAAGAAGAAGTAGATCCGGCCGACCATGTAGACGCCGGCCGCGACCATCGTGGCCGCGTGGATCAGCGCAGAGACCGGCGTCGGACCGGCCATCGCGTCGGGCAGCCAGATGTGCAGCGGCACCTGCGCCGACTTCGCCATCGGCCCGGTGAAGAGACAGAGCCCCGCGACCGTCAGCAGCGTGCCGGCCTCCCAGCCGAACAGCGGCGGGAGCGCGGCGCGCCCTTCGGCGACCGCCTGCAGGCCGGCGTAGATCTCCGCCAGGTCGGTCGTCCCGAACATCCGGTAGACGAGCAGGATGCCAATGAGAAAGCCGACGTCGCCGAAGCGATTGGTCATGAAGGCCTTCATCGAGGCCTTCGGCGGTTCGTCCTGCTCGAACCAGAAGCCGATCAGGAAGTAGCTGCAGACGCCGACCAGCTCCCAGAAGCAGAACAGCAGGAGCAGGTTGTCGGTCAGGATCAGCCCGAGCATCGAGAAGCTGAACAGCTGCAGGAAGGCGAAGAAGCGGCTGAAGCGCTTGTCGCCGTGCATGTAGGACACGGAGTAGAGGTGCACCAGGAACGCGACCAGCGTGACCACCAACAGCATCGTCGCGGTCAGATGATCGATCGTGATCCCGGCGTCGATCCGGAGCGCGCCGGTGTCGATGATGCGGTAGACGACGCCGTGCGCCTTGCTCGACCAGCTCCAGCGCGGGTCGGCGAGCGAGCCGGCGGCGGGCGGCGCGTCGGCGCCGCCGCTGTCGTGAGCCGGAGCGTCATGCGTTGCGCTTGCTGCGTGGGGGGTGTCGCCCACGTCGCCGTCGATCACGGCGTGCTTGAAGATCGTCAGCGCGCAAAAGAGCGCGGTGCCAATCGTGAGCAGCGGGACGATGTGCCCGCGCTTGCGGGTGAACTCGGTCCGGTAGGTGAACG
Source organism: Planctomycetota bacterium (assembly GCA_009691715.1). Lineage (GTDB taxonomy): Bacteria > Planctomycetota > B15-G4 > B15-G4 > SIAN01 > SIAN01. The sequence goes on along the minus strand of SIAN01000002.1, from coordinate 208,278 downwards.
CGTTCCAGCAGAACCCGGCCGCAGGGAGCAGCAGGATCGCCAGCGCGTACCAAGCCGGGGTGGCGTCGTCGAAAAAGTCCATCGGCGTCGTCGCTTCCCCCTCAGTCGCCGAGACGGTCAGGCTTGCTGACGTCGATGCTCGGGAAGTGGTGGTGGATCTGCAGCACGATGCCCAGAGCCACGGCGGCCTCGGCTGCCGCAAGGATGATGATGAAGATGGCGAACATCTGCCCGTCGAGTCGGTTGCCCATGTAGCGGGCGAACGCGACGAAGTTGAGCGCCGCCGCGTTCAAGATCAGTTCGGCGCCCATCAGCACGTAGATCGCGTTCTTGCGCGTCACCATGGTGAAGACGCCGAGAACGAACATCGCGGTGCCGAGGAAGACGTATCCGGCGAGGGGCTGCACTTCAGCTCTCCTTCTTGCGGCGGGCGAGGTAGACGGAACCGACCAACGCCGCGAGCAGCACCAGCGAGGCGAGTTCGAACGGGATCAGGTACTCCTCACGGTTGAGGAACCCGCGGCCGATCGCGTCGACCGTGGGCTGCGGCACGCCGGCGTCCACCGGCTTGATCACGGACTCCAGCCCTTTCCACGCCAGGTGCAGCATCACGCACAGTGGCACGACCGCAATGACGCCAGGGAAGAGCAGCGAGCCCAAGCTCCACTTCGTCGCGCCCTTGGGCGTCAGCATGATCCCGTAGATGAACAGGATGGTGATGCCGCCGACGTACACCAGCAGTTGCACGCCACCGAGGAAGTCGGCGCCAAGCCCCCAGTAGAGGCCGGCCACGCCGATCAGCGCGAGCACCAGCGAAAACGCCGAGTGCACCAGCTTGGGGCAGAGCGCGACCAGCAGCGAGCCGATCAGCGTGCAGCCACCGAAGAACCAGAAACTGAAGCTTTCCAAACGCAGGCACTCCTGCGGGTGTCACGGCGAACGCGGGAGGGGCCGCACAGCCCCGCCGCGAAACAGGGTCACGAGGCAGCTGGCGGAGCGGAGGGCGGTGGAACGGCAGTTGGAGGCGGCGATGCGACCGCCGCAGCCGGCTTGGCCGGCGCCGGCGGCGGGGTCACGATGCCGAGCGCGCGGTCGGACACGATCTTGCTGACCGTCGTGTCATCGTTCTCCGACAACCCGATGTAGGTGAGCATGTCGAGGTTGAGCGTCGAGCGATCGTCGGTGACCAGCGCGAACTTCGCCGAGCCGTCCCGGCGATCCATGTGGATGCAGTCTTTCGGGCAAACTTCGATGCACAGGTTGCAGAAGAGGCACTTGTTGTAGTCGATCGAGAATTGCTCCCACACGAGGAACTTCTTCTCGACGCGGTCGGCCTTCATCTCGATGCAATCGACCGGGCAGATGCGCGCGCACTGGAAGCAGTAGATGCACGTTTCCTGGTCGAGCGTGTGGATGCCGCGGTAGCCCTTCGGCAGCGGCATCAGCTGCTCGGGGTAGCTCACGGTGATCTCGGGCCGCCGCCAGTTCTTCAGCGTGACCCGCATCCCCTTCACGGTGGTCTTCACCGTGTCGACGATGTTCTGGACGTAGCTCAGCATCCCGTCGCTCCCGGCTCGCGCACGCGCATGCGCACGCTCAGAACCGCTTTCAGATCCACGTTGCGCAGCCCCACGTTCAGAACAGTCCCGGGAGGTAGCGGACCCCCCAGTGGATGTAGGCCGCCATCATCAGCAGCGCGAACAGCGACATCGGGATCAGGTACTTGTAACCCATCACCATCACCTGATCGACGCGCATTCGCGGCAGCGTCCATCGCACCCAAATCTGCACCCAGACCAGGAAGATCACCTTCGCCAGGAACACACCGGCGAAGAACAGGTTCCCGAGCACGCCGCCGAAGTTGCAGCTGACCCACGGCAGCGGTTGCCAGCCGCCGAGGAACGCCAGCGCGGCGATCGCCGAGACGACGAACATCATCCCGTACTCTTCAAGGAAGAAGAACGAGAAGCGCATGCCCGAGTACTCGGTGTGGAAGCCGGAGACGAGTTCCGACTCCGCTTCGGGCAAGTCGAACGGCGCGCGTTTGCACTCGGCGAGCGACGCGATGTAGTAGATGACGAACGCGACGAACGTCCACGGGCTGTAGAAGGCGAGCCAGCCGTGGTTGGAGAAGTAAACGGCGCCTTCCGTGTCGAGCACGCCGTCGCTCGGCAGGCACTGGAACGCGACCAGCTCCTTCAGGTTGAAGGTGCCGGCGACCAGCACCGGCACCATCAGCGCCAGCGCGCTCGGGATCTCGTAGGAGATCAGCTGCGCCGCCTCGCGCATCGCGCCGTAGAGCGACCACTTGTTGTTCGAGCACCAGCCGGCCATCAGCACGCCGATCACGCCGATCGCGGTGACCGCGACGATGAAGAAGACGCCGAGGTTGATGTCGACCGCGGTGATGCCAGGCGCAAACGGCAGCGCGGCGAATGCGGCGAAGGCGCCGCAAAAGGCGATGGCCGGGGCGATCGCGAACAGGAACTTGTCCGAATCTCTCGGGATCAAGTCCTCTTTGAAGGCGAGCTTCAGCCCGTCCGCCAGCGACTGCAGCAGCCCGAACGGTCCGACGCGGTCCGGTCCGAGCCGCACCTGGAAGTCGGCGGACGCCTTGCGTTCGAGCCAGACCGCGAACATCGCCCACACCGAAATGAAGGCGACGACCGCGAGGATCGACAGGATCATCGAAAACGTGAAAGCGGAGCCGGTGGCCCACTCCCACACGTTCGTCAGATAGGGAACCAGCGAGTCCACTCTCGTTTCCCCCTTGGTCTCAGCGGTCGACTTCGCCGAGGACGATGTCGATCGAACCGATGATCGCCACGGCGTCGGCGAGCATCGTCCCGGGCAGGATCGCCTCGAGGATCGAAAGATTGCAGAAGCTCGGCGCCCGGATCCGACTGCGGTAGCTGTTCGCGCCGCCGTCGGAGATCAGGTAGTAGCCGAGCTCGCCGCGCGGGTTCTCGATGCCGAGATAGCCCTCGCCCGGCTTGCTCTTGAACGCCAAGTGGCGCACGTTCTTCGCCATGATCTCGCCGGTCGCCGGCATCTGATCGAGCGCCTGGCGGACGATGCGCACGCTCTCTTTCATCTCGAGCATGCGCACCCAGTAGCGGTCCCAGCAGTCGCCGACCGTGCCCTTGATGCCGGTGCCGACCGGAATGTCGAACTGGAAGCGGTCGTAGAGCAGGTACGGCTGCTCGCGCCGCAGGTCGTAGCGCAATCCGCTGCCGCGGAGGTTCGGGCCGGTGAGTCCGTACGCGATCGCCATGTCGGGGGAGATGACGCCGACGTTGGCGGTGCGGTTCACGAAGATGTGGTTGTGCGTGAGCAGGTCGTTGAACTCGTCGAGGCGAGTCTCGAACAGGTCGAGGAACTTGCGGGTGTCGGCCGCGAAGCCCTCCGGCAGGTCGCGCATCACGCCGCCGATGCGGATGAAGTTGTAGGTGAGGCGCGCGCCGCAGATCCACTCGAGCAGGCGCAGGATCTCCTCGCGTTCGCGGAACGCGTAGAAGAACGGCGTGAAGGCACCGAGGTCGAGTCCGTAGGTCCCGACCGCCATCAGGTGCGAGCCGATCCGGTTCAGTTCGACCGCCACCGTGCGCACGTACTGCGCCTTCTCCGGCACGTCGATCTCGGCGACCTTCTCGACCGCGAGGCAGTAGCCGAGATTGTTGTTCATCGCCGCGAGGTAGTCGTAGCGGTCGGTGTACGGCACGTACTGGATGCAGGAGACCGATTCGCCGATCTTCTCGGCGCAGCGGTGCAGGTAGCCGATGTCGGGCTCGGCGCGCGTGACGATTTCGCCGTCGACCCAGATCGCGACGCGCAGCACGCCGTGCGTGGACGGGTGCTGCGGACCCATGTTGATCTGCAGTTCCTGCGTGCGCACGTCGACGTGCACATCCGGCGGGCGCGGATCGCCCGGCAGGACCAGCGTTCTCGCCGGCGCGGTCTGCGGCTTCGCCGGTTCAATCTGCGGCTTCGCCGGTGCGGTCATGGGGTCGGCCACGGCGCATCCACCTCCAGGTTGATCCCCTCGAACTCCTTGGGCGCGACGTAGTCCTTGCGCAGCGGGTGGCCGACCCAGCTTTCCGGCAGCAGGATGCGCCGCAGGTTGGGGTGGCCGGTGAAAGTGATGCCGAGCAGGTCCCAGGTCTCGCGCTCGTGCCAATCCGCGGCCGGCCAGAGGTCGGCGACGGAATCCACGCGCGGATCGGCGAGCGGCAGCCTGCACTTGACCGCCAGCAGATGGTGCTTCGCGACCGAGCGCAAATGCCAGATCACCTCGAAGCCGGCCTCGCGCAGCAGAGCGCCCTTCACGGTGGTGCCTTTCACGACGCCGCCGTTCACGTCGACCCCGTCGGGAGTGGTCTTGTCTGGCGCGCGCTTCTCCGTCATGTGCGTGCCGGTGATCATCAACAGCAGATCGCACGAGAAGGGTCGCGAATCGCGCAGGTGGCGGAGCAGTTGCTTCACCCTTTCACGCGTGACCAGCAGCGCCGCGTCCTTCGGTCCGGCGAACAGTTCGACGCCGTCGCCGAGGCCAGCCTTTTTCAGCTGTTCGAGTGCTTCCGCCGCCGTCACGCGCGGCCGCCCGAAGGAGCCAGGAAGCCGAGCGCCGTAGGAGCGCGATAGACGGTCGAAGTCGGGCGCACGGTGGGATCGAGGATTCCGACCGTGCCCGGCGAAACCGAGACTCCGGTGAAGTCGGGCTTCGTCTCGACGCCCTGCGCGAGCACGCGCTTCGCCATGATCTTCCGCTGCAGGAAACGCACGCCCTCGATGATCGCTTCGGGGCGCGGCGGGCAGCCTGGCACGTGCACGTCGACCGGCACGAACTTGTCGATTCCCTTCACGACGTTGTAGCCGTGCTTCCAGTAGGGGCCGCCACCGACGGTGCAGGCGCCCATCGCCATCACGTACTTCGGCTCGGGCATCTGGTCGTAGAGGCGCTTGACGACGTGCGCCATCTTCGCGTTCACCGTGCCGGCGACGATCATCAGGTCGGCCTGTCGCGGCGTCGCTCTGAACGCGCCGGCGCCGAAGCGGTCCATGTCGAACGTCGCCGCGCCGACCGCCATCATTTCGATCGCGCAGCAGGCGATGCCGAAGGTCATCGGCCAGAGCGACGACGCCCGTCCCCAGTTGACTGCCAGGTCGGCAAGTCGCGTGAGGTAGATGTCCGGCAGGTTGCGTTCGAAGAGTCCCATCGGCAGCTCGCTCGTGGGGAGGTGGAGGGTCGATCTCGGTCGATCAGTGGTGGTCGGCGTGCGAGGTGGCCGGCGCGGTCGCGGCTGCGATGACTGGCTCCGCCTCGAACTCGGGCAGAGGCTCCGCGTCCGCGGCGTCGATCTCGATCGCCGGCAGCGTCGGCACCAAGCCTTCGCGACGGACGACGCCGCGCCCCTCGGAGAGCGACTTCACCCAGTCGATGTCGCCCTTGGCCCAGACGTAGATCAATCCGAGCAGCAGGATGCCGACGAAGATCAGTCCCTCGGTGAGGACGAAGCCGCTCTGTCCTTCCTTGGCGTAGGCGGTGAAGACCTTCGCCCAAGGAAACATGAACACGGCCTCGACATCGAACACGACGAAGATCAGCGCGTCGGTGTAGAAGCGCAGGTCGAAGCAGACGTTGGCGTCGCCGACCGGGTCCATCCCGCACTCGTACGGGATCGACTTCGCGACCGATGGCTTGTTCGGGCGCACCAGCGCCAACATCAGCATCGGCGACACGACCATCGCCACGCCGACCAAGAGGAAGACGAGTACCGCCTGGTATTGCTCGATCATGCTCATGCGGTCAGGCTCATGCGGTCATGCTCATGCGGTCGAGGTCCTTCGAGCAGGTCAGCCTGCCGGTCGCGGATCGGCCGGCACGGTGCGCGTCACTGTGGCATGTCGCCGAGGCGAGTCGCAAAGCGCTCTCCGAGAGCCCCGAAGCGCAAGCGCGGCCGAACGTCCAGCGTCGCGGCGACCGTGCTGCGTGAATTCCGGCGCCGCCCCCAAAAGATTCCTCGCGTCCAGCCGACCGGTGGCCGCCCGGCGGATACGAAAGGGCGGGATCATACGACCCGATCAAGGCGAACCAACCCGTCCGCTGCGGCTCGCGTCCGCGAAGACGAAAGGTGTGCCGCCAGCTGGGTCGGCGACGCTGCGAAACGCGACCTCGTAGGCGACGGCAAGCAGCTCCGGTCGCAGCACTTCGCGCGGGGTGCCCTGCGCCACGACGCCGCCTTTTCCGAGCAGGATGATGCGGTCGGCGAAGCGGGCCGCGAGGTTGGGCTCATGCAGGACGGCCAGCACCGCGATCGTCCCGTCGTCGACGCGCGCTCGCAGCGTCGCCATCACCTGCAGCTGGCGTCCGGGGTCGAGATGCGCGGTTGGCTCATCGAGGAGCACGAGCTCCGGTTCCTGCGCCAGTGCGCGGGCGAGAAGGACCCGTTGTCGCTCGCCGGAAGAGATCTCGTTGATCCCTCGTTCGAGCAACGGCGAGACCGCGGCCCATCCGATGGCTCGCGCGAGCGCCGCGCGGTCGGCGGCGCCGGGCCGACCGAGCAGTCCGACATGGGCGAAGCGACCGAGTTCGATTACGTCGCGGACCGGCATGTCGTAGGGGAACGGCTCGGCCTCGGGAAGCATGGCGACGAGCCGCGCCCGTTCCCGTGCGTTCCACTGCCGCGGAGAGCGGCCGCACAGGCGGACCTCGCCAGCGAGCAGTGGTTCATCGCCGAGCGCGGTCGCAAGTAGCGTGCTCTTGCCGACGCCGTTCAGCCCGAGCAGCGCGACGAACTCTCTCGGGGCGATGGCGAAAGTCACGTCGCGCAGCAGCGCAGCGCCGCCACGGCCGATGGTCGCGCGGTCGAAGGCGAGCAGGGGTGCGCTCATCGCGGCCTCCCGCGATCGTCGGTCGAGTCGCTGCGCGCGAGCACGTCGCGTTCGCGGACGCGTCGGCGCAGCAGCAGCAGGAAGAACGGGCCGCCGCAGAACGCGGTGATCGCCCCGATCGACAGTTCGAGCGGCTCGGCGGCGGTTCGAGCGACCAGATCGGCGAGCAGCAGGAACGCGGCGCCGGCGATCGCGGACGCCGGGATCAGCCAGCGGTGCGCGTGGCCGACCAACGCGCGTGCCACGTGCGGCACGATCAAGCCGACGAACCCGATCATCCCGGCCACCGCGACGATGACGCCGACCAGCGCCGCGGACAGCAGGCAGAAGCCGATCTTGTAGCGCTCGACGTCGATGCCGAGGTGGTGCGCCGACGTCTCTCCAGCGCAGAACGCGTCGAGCGCGCGTGAGGACAACGTCGCGGCGGCGATGCAGATCGCAACGCAGCCGGCCGCGAGCGCGATCAGCTCCGGCTTGCTCTCGCCGAGGCTGCCCATCAGGAACAGCATGGTGCGGCCAGCGTCGCCGGTGTGGAAGTTGTAGTAGAGCAGCACGATCGCGAGGCCGAGCGTGCCCACGGTGACGCCTGCCAGCAAGAGCGTCTGCACCGGCGTGCGGCCGCCGGTGCGCGCGATGCGCAGCACGAGCATGATCGCGGCGTACGCGCCCAGCACGGAGAAGAGCGGCAGCAGCGGCGACGTCAGCGCGATGCCGCACCAGCGCGCGACGACGATGCCGACGGCGGCGCCGCTCGACGCGCCGATCACGGACGGGTCGGCGAGCGGATTGCCTGACAACGCTTGCAGCACCGTTCCGGTGCAGGCGAGCCCGCTGCCGACGATGATCGCGAGCTCCGCGCGCGACAGACGCAGGCGCAGGATCGCTTCGCTCGGCCAGCCTTGCGGGCCGACCGCGAGCGCCAGCGCGAAGGCGATCAACATCACCACGACCAGCGTGGCGAGGGCGCGGCCGGGTGCGCGGATCACGGTGTCGCGAGCCGTCGGTGGAGGGCCTCGATGCCGTCGACCAGCCGCGGGCTCGAGCGCAGGAGGGAGTCGCGGTCGAAGTCGGCGATGACGCGGCCATTGCGGAATGCGGCAAGTCCGGCGATCTCGGGCCGCTCCGCGAGTGGACGCCCGATCGGATGGAGCAGCAGGACCACGTCGGGGGCTCTCGCCAGCAGGGCCTCCTGGCTGGCTTGGAAGTAGTCCTGTGCCACGTCCCCGAACACGTTCAAGCCGCCGGCCGCGGCGACCGCCTCATGCACGAAACTCGAATGGCCGATCGTGAAGCAGCCCGGCTCGTCGACCTCCACATAAATCGTCGGGATCCGAGCTGCCGGGTCGCGCGCGATGGCGTCGAGTCGCGCGTGCAACGACGCCGCCAGCTCGCGCCCGCGCTCCGCCACGCCGACCAGCACGGCCAGCGCTTCGACCTCCGCCAGCATCGCCGCGAGCGACTGCGGATTGCTGCCGCGGACCGCCACGCCGAGCCGGCGGAAGGCTGCGAGGCCGCGATCGTCGGCTGCCTGCACCGTGAGCACGAGGTCGGGGTCGAGCTCGAGCAGCGCCTCGACGTTCAGGTTCTCGAGTCCGCCGACGCGAGTCGCCGCGCAGCCGGCGGGCAGTTCGGGGCAGTAGTCGCTGATGCCGACCAGCAGCGGCGCAACGCCGAGCGCGACCAGCGTCTCCGTGCAGCTCGGCGCAAGCGAGACGATGCGGCGCGGCGCGACGTGCCGGCCAGGTGGCGGCGAGGTCGGTCGATGGTCGCAGCCGGCGAGCAGCGCGAGGGCGGCGATGCCGACGCCACCGCCGCCGACGCGTCGGAACCAGGCGCGGCGCAGCGACGCGATCACGACGACCCGCTCACTCGTCGCGCAAGGTCACGGAAGAGGTGGGCGTCTCCCACAGCTTGATCTCGGCGAGCTTCGCGCGCGGCAGCTGGCCCTTCAGCTTGTCCCAGATCCAGATCGCGACATTCTCGGCCGAGGAGGTCGGGATGAGCTCGTTCAGGTAGCGGTGATCGAGGACGGCGACCACCTCGCGTTCGACCAAGTCGCCGAGGATCGCGAAGTCGAGCGCCATGCCGGTCGCAGCGTCGACCGGCGCGGAGATCGTGACCTGCAGGCGGTAGGTGTGGCCGTGCAGCCGCTCGCACTTGCCGTGGTAGTTCGGCAGGTTGTGGGCGGAGTCGAAGGTGAACTCTTTTGTGACCAGCATCGCGGCAGGATCGTAGCGGCGTTCCCGCGATCGCGGCAGCGGTGCGCAGGGCCGCCGGCAGCGGCGGACTCAATCGGCCCGGCGTGGCGCGTGGATGAGGCTCATGATCTCCTCGCGAGTGGCCGGGTTCTTCAAGCAAAGCCCGCGCAAGGCCGAGGTGACGACGGCGCTGCCCGGCTTGCGCACGCCGCGAACGGTCATGCAGGTGTGGACGGCCTCGACGACCACCGCGACCGCCTTGGCGTTCAGCCCGTTCGACAGGAAGTCGGCGACCTGGCTGGTGAGGCGTTCCTGCACCTGTGGCCGGCGCGCGAAGGCGTCGAGGATCCGGCCGAGCTTCGAGATGCCGATGATCTTCCCGTCCGGGATGTAGGCGATGTGGGCGCGCCCGGTGAACGGCATCAGGTGGTGCTCGCACATCGAGTGGAACGGGATGTCGCGCACCAGGACGACCTCGTGGTGGTGCTCGTTGAAGACCGCCTTCAGGTGGACCGAGGGGTCCTCCTGCATCCCGGAGAAGAGCTCCTCGTACATGCGGGCGACCCGCGACGGAGTCTGCTTCAGTCCGTCGCGATCGGGATCCTCTCCGATCGCCTTGAGCAGTTCCCGGACGGCGGCCTCGATGCGGGCCTGGTCGACCATGGAAGGTGTCCTCGGGACGGGTTCTGCAGCGAAGAAGGGCGCCCCTTCTTGCGAACGCGGCGGCGGTTGTCAACCTGAGCGGCGATGCACCTCACGCGGACGTTGCTGCTGCCACTCGCGGTCGTCGTGGCGGGCCTGATCGTGCCCGCCGCGCGCGGAGAAGAGCCGGCATTTGATTCGTTGCGGGCGCAACGACTGCGCGAGCGACTGGCGCAGGGGCACGTCTCCGAGGTGCAGGCCGCGGTCGCTGAGATGGCCGAGGCGCCGCACAGCCGTCACGGGCTGCTGCTGTGGGAGGCGACGCTGCGAGCGATCCGCCGCGTTGAAGCGGCCGACCGCGAACTGCCGCGCCTCGAAGCCGAGCGAGCGGCGGCTGCTGCGGAGCTCGAGAAGGCGCGTGACTCGACCAGCACTTCGCAGAAGAGGCGGCTGGAGGAGCGCCTCGGCGTCTGGGACCGCGATCTCGCCACGCAATCCGCGACCCGCCAGGTCGAGGGGCAGATCGAAGCGGTCGCGCGCGCCGGGTTCCGGCAGATCGTCGGCCGCCTGCTGCCGGATGCCGCGGACGAACTGGCGAAGCTCCTGCTCGGGAAGCTCGAACAGGAGCAGGCGGTCGCCGCCGACCTCCTCACCGTCGAGTGGCTCGGAGCGGTCGCTTCACCGCGCATCATGATCCCGCTCATGTCGCTCTGCCGCGAGCGGGGCACGGCGCCCGACTTGTTGATCGCGACGCTGGTCGCGCTCGGCCGGCGCGGGGATCCTGCCGCCGCGCCAGCCGTGGCGCCGGCGCTTTACGACCCGGATTGGCGCGTGCAAGTCGAGGCAATCGAGGCGCTGCGGCGATTCCACCTGGTGAGCGCGATCCCGTTGCTGATCGCGCGCATGGAAAGCGCGGACGGGCGGGTGCGCGACGACCTCTGCGCGGCGCTGCGGTCGTTGACCGGCCAGAAGCTCTACGCGTCAGCGTCGACGTGGCGCGCCTGGTGGGAGGGAGCCGGCGCGCGCTTCGAGCGGCCGCCCGCGCCCGTCGCGCGTGATCGTGAGGCGTTGCTGGCCAGTGCGGCGGAAGTGACCGAGGGCGGCACGCAGTTCTTCGGGCTTTCGTCGTTCAGCAAGCGCGTCGTCTACGTGCTCGACATCTCTGGCAGCATGCGCCAACCCGCGAACCAAGGCACCGACACAACCAAGACGAAGCTCGCGGTCGCGCGCGCGCGCCTACTGCAGGCGATCGCCACGCTGCCGCCGGACGCGTGGTTCGACGTCATCGTCTACGCCGGCGACGTGCGCGTGTGCTTCCCGCGACTCGAGCCGGCCGACGAGCCGCATCGGAAGGCGGCGACCGCGTTTGCCGACGCTCCGGCTGGCGATGGCACGAACATCCATGGCGCGCTGCAGGCTGCGTTCGTGTTGGCGGAGCCGCGGGGCCGGCGCGCGGTGGGCGCTTCGCCCGCCGTTGACACGATCTTCTTCCTCACCGATGGGCAGCCGACCAGTGGTCGCGTGATCGCGCCCGAGCTGATCTTGCGCGAAGTCGCCGACTGGAATCGCCTGAAGCGCATCCGCGTCCACACGATCGGCATCGGAGCCGACCACGATCGGAAGTTCCTGGCTGAACTCGCCGCGCAGAACGGCGGCAATTACGCATCGCGCTGAGGCGCGACGCGCACTGGCTCAGCCGCCGCCCGCTGAATGCGGTGGCGCGCGACCGTCAGCGCTACCGCTACCGCCGCGGGATCTTCAACACGCTGCCTTCCGGCACGTTCGCCGGGTCGGCGATCTTGTTCAGCGACTGGATCTCGCGCCAGCGGCCCGCATCGCCGAGATAACGCGCTGCGAGCTTCGACAGAGTCTCGCCCTTTGCAAGCGTGTGCGTCCGATCCGTAGCGGTCCGATCGGGATCAGCCTGATCGGTCACGCCCGACTTGTCGGCGGAGCGCTCGGCCTTCGACGGCTGCTTCGCCGCGTCCTTTTCCGCCGCGGCAGGCGGTGCGAGCCGCAGCTTGGTGCCGATGCGCAACGTCGCGTCGGGCGCCAAACCGTTCCACTGCGCGAGCTCCTTGCAGCGCGCGCCCGACCCGAGCTCACGCGCGGCGATGGTCCACAGCGTCTCCTTGTCGGCGACTTCGTGGATCCGCGCCGCGTTGGCATCCGGGGTTCCACGCTCTGCGCCGGATCGGACTGGCGCCGTGTTGCGCTCGCGCGTTTTCGCGACTGCGGCGCGCACCGCAGCATCGTCGACGACGATCGGCGGCGCTGCCTCCGGGACGGAGCGCGGCGCGCCGCCGCCGACGACGAATCGCGCCTTGTTGTCGGCGCTCTTCGATTCATCGACCGGCGCTGTGAAGAGCCGTTCGAGCGCGAACGCCGCGCAGAAGATTCCGCCGAGCAAGCCAAAAAGCAGCAGCTTGCGCATCACTCCCTCCCGCTACCGCTCACCCCGGGGCGGGGGCATGCGGGCCAACCGGGCGCGGTTCTAGCGTGAGCCGTGTCGAACCGGAGCGGCCAGCGCCGGGCCCCTCGATTAGCCCGAGCGCTGGACCGTGCGTCGCGTCAGTCAAGTCGCCTTCGCGACGGCCGTTCCCCCGCCCGCCGCCCGGCCGCCGCCGTTCTTCCTTCGCAACGTCCAGCGCTCGATGTGCACGACCAGCGGCGATGCGATGTAGATCGTCGAGTACGACCCCGTGATCACGCCGATGATCATCGCGAAGGCGAATCCTTCGAGCGCGTTGTGCTGGCCGGCGTTGAACGCGAACAGGATCACCACCGACAACAGCACGGTCAGCGAGGTGAGGATCGACCGGGAGAGCGTCTGGTTCACCGAGCGATCGATCAGCTGGTCCATCGGCAGGCTCGAGCGCGGCAGGTTCTCGCGGATGCGGTCGAAGATGACGATCGTGTCGTTGATCGAGTAGCCGATGATCGTCAGGAACGCGGCGACGACCGTCAGGTCGACCTCGACGGCGATGCCGAGCTGGCGCGCGATCGCGATGCCGGCCAGCGTGACGAGCACGTCGTGGATCAGCGCGGCCACGGCGGCGAAACCGTAGCGGAACTGCCGGAAGCGCAGCCGCGCGTAGACGATGATCATGATCAGCGACATGAACATCGCTTGGAGCGCGGAGTCGCGGAGCTGAGAGCCGGCGCGCGGGCCGATGTAGGACTTCGCCGGAATCGGATTGGAAAGCATCGTCTCCTTCCCCGCTGCGTCCTTGAGTCGGACCGACAGCAGGCCGCGCGCCTGTTCCGGGCTGCCCGGGTTGGCGGAGAAGAAGCCGTTCAGCGCGAAAGCCTCGCCTTGCTCCGGGCCGTCGAGCTTCAGCTGGCTCACCTTCCGGGCGAGCGCTTTTTCGGCGTCGGCGCGTGCGATCGAGCGCTCGAAGCGAAGTTTGCAGGTGACGGCGACGCGACCTTGGTCGTCGGGGGCCGCGAGGACGAGATCGGCGATGCCGTCGTCGACGAGCTTGCCGGCGAAGAGGGTGGCGATGTCGGTCGCGAACCGCTGTTCCGGCGCGGACGCGGCGCCTTCCACCGTGCCGGCGGTCGCGTCCTCGAGGTCGGTCTGCTTGATCTTGATCTGGAACAGCGACGCCTTGCCGGCGGTGCTGCCGATCGAGACGACGTCGGGGTTGGGGAAGCGCTGGCGGACGACGGCGAGCACCTCGTCCTGGGTCGACGGCTCACGCAGTTGGACCTGCACTTCGAAGCCGCCGGTGAAGTCCATCCCGTACTTCGACTTGTCCTCGAAGAAGAACAGCGTGCAGCCGCCGATGATGACGGCGGCAGAGATCGCGTAGCACATCTTCGCGTGCTTCAGGAACTTGAAGTTCGGGTTCGACATCAGGCGCAGCATGTTCAAGCGCTTGATGCCGCGGGTGAGGAACCACTCGAAGATCGTGCGCGAGAAGTAGACGCCGGTCAGCATCGAGGTCGCGAGGCCGATCATCAGCGACACGGCGAAGCCACGGATCGTCCCGGTGCCGAACTGGTAGAGGAAGAAGCCGGTGATGAAGGTCGTCAAGTTCGAGTCGAAAATCGTCACGTAGGCGCGGTCGAAGCCGTTGCGGATCGCCTGTGGGATCGTCTTGCCCTTGTCGAGCTCCTCGCGGATGCGCTCCGAGATGAGGATGTTGGCGTCGACGGCCATGCCGATGGTGAGGATGAGGCCGGCGATGCCCGGCAGCGTCATCGTCGCGTTCAGCCACGCCATCGACGCGACCAGCAGCAGCAGGTTGCAGAACAGCGCGGCGACGGCCACCACGCCGTTCAGCCGGTAGTACGCGAGCATGAACGCCGCGACGATCGCGAACGACAGCAGCGTCGCGTAGACGCCGCGCTTGATCGAAGCTTCGCCGAGCGACGGCCCTTGGGTGAACTTCTGCGCCAGCGTGGGGCTCGTCTGCAGCGACCCGGAGCGGATCACCGAGATCATCCGCTGGATCTCCTCCTGCGTGAAGCCTTCGGAGCCGCTGCGGATGATGCCGCGTACTTCGATGCGGTCATTGATCTGCGCCATCGACTGGACCCGGTTGTCCAGCATCGTGACGATCGACTTGCCAATGTTGCGTTCGGTCCAGTCGGCGAACTGCTGCGCCGGCTTGCCGGGTTTGATCGCGAAACCGACGGCGGTCTTGCCGGTGTTGGAGTCAAGTTCGGGGTAGACGCTCTCGAACTCGGTGCCAGTGAACGACTGGCCGGGGCGCGGGTCGAAGCGGACCAGCACCCACGACTCCGGGACGTCCCAGGTGATCCGTTCGGGGTTGGGCTGGCCCTTCAGCGCCTCGTCGCGCAGCATCTTCTGGCTCTTCGGAGCCCAGCGATGCGTCACCCCGCTGCCCTCGAGCTTCAGCCCTGCCGTCAGGTCGCTGAAGTCCGTGCGATCGGAGATCTCCTCGCCGGCGGTCTTGCGCGCGGCGATCGTCTCGACCAGACGCGTGCGCTCGTTCGCGGGATCGATCCCGATCTCAGTCGTCGCCTGGAGCTGGAGTTCGAGCCGGCCGAGGCTCTCGAGCGTCTTCTGGATCGAGTCGGCCTCGTCGAGCGTGATTCCCGGGACCGAGACCTCGATCTGGTTGCTGCCGATCGGGCGGATCGACATCTCCTTGACCCCGAGCGCATCGAGGCGGCTGCCGTAGATCTCGAGCGCCGTGTCGATCGTGTCCTTGAGATTCGTCCCCGGCGGGAGTTTGCGCTCATCGAACTCGTAGCGCAGGGTGACACCGCCGCGGATGTCGAGTCCCATCACTACCGGCGACTCGCCGTCGATGACGAGCGGCTTGCCGACGAGCCACAGGCTCAGCGCCGTCAGCGCGAGGACGATGAACGTGCGCAGCCGAAGGTTCTCACCCATGGACAGATGCGTTCCCGGGAGACGGAAACAGGGCGAGAGGCGTCAGTGAAGCCTCCCGCCCCGGTCGGATCGAGACGTGGGAGAGGTCAGGGGAGCGGTCAGGACTTGGTGGCAGGCGCCGCTTCGGGAGCCGCAGTGGCCTCGCCGGGCACCAGCAACTCCTTCATGTCGATCCGCTCGCGCATGCGCGCCGACTTGCCCGAACGTTCGCGCAGGTAGTAGAGCTTCGACCGGTGCACGTGGTGCCGGCGCTTCACTTTGATGTCGGCGACGAACGGGGAATGCAGCGGGAAGATGCGTTCAACACCCTCTCCCTGCACGATCCGGCGCACCGTGAAAGTGGCGGCGATGCCGCGGTTCTTCTTGCACAGCACGATCCCGGTGAAGAGCTGCACGCGCTCCTTGTCACCTTCCTGGATGCGCACGTGCACGTCGACGGTGTCGCCGACGTCGAACGCGGGCGGGGTCTTCTTCAGGAACGACTCGACCGCGTGGCTCACTCGATCCATGGCTTTCCTTCCGTCGCTGCGTGTCTGGCCGCACGCGCCTGCAGCAGGTCGGCGCGTCGCTCCTCCGTGATCAACCAGGATTGCTCGTGGCGCCAACGTCCGATCGCCGCGTGGTCGCCGGAGAGGAGCACCTCCGGCACCGCCATCCCGCGAAACTCCCGGGGCCGCGTGAAATGCGGCGCCTCGAGAAGATCGTCTTCGAATGATTCGTGGACCGTCGATTCCGGATCGCCCGTGACGCCAGGGAGCAATCGCGCGACGCCGTCGAGGAGCGCCAGCGCGGCTGGCTCCCCGCCGGAGAGCACGAAGTCTCCGATCGAGATCTCATCCCATGGCATGGCGAGGCGCACCCGTTCGTCGATCCCTTCGTAATGCCCGCACAGCAACAGCAACCGCTCGACCTTGGCGAGTTCCCGCAGCTTGCGCTGGTCGAGCCGCCGGCCGCGCGGTGTCAGCAGCACGCGGTGGGCGACGCCGTGCTGCAGAAGTGTTTGCGGATCCTGTTCCAGCGCCTCGACGGCGTCGACGATCGGAGCGCACATCAGGACCATTCCCGCTCCGCCCCCGAAGGGGCGGTCGTCGACCGTGCGGTGGACGTCGTGCGTGAAACCACGCAGATCGACCGACTGCACGGACAGCGCGCCCTTCTCGATGGCGATCCGCGGCAAACCGAGCGCCACGAAGTCGTTGATGAGACGCGGGAACAGAGTCAAGACCTGGACGAGCATCGCCAACTTCTTCAGTCCAAACTTCGTTGCGACACCCGCCGCATGCGTCCCGAAGCGCCGCGAATGGTGCACGCACCACTTGCCGCCTTCAGTTGGAAAGGGCGAGGAGTCTAGGATGGCCGCCTTTGCGGTCAAGGCGCGCCCCGGGGGCAGTCGCATGTTTCGTGGGATCATCGAGGGAACGGCGGAGGTCGTCGCGTGCGCCCCGTCGGCTTTGGGCTCGCGTCTGGTGCTCGATCTCGCGCCGATCGCGACGGCGCTCGACACCGGCCAAAGTGTCGCCGTGAACGGCGCCTGCCTCACCGTCGTGGCGCGCCAAGGTGCGGAAATCGCCTTCGATCTCGCAGGAGAGACGCTTCGGCGCACGGCACTCGGCGACCTGCGACCCGGCGCCCGCGTCAATTTCGAGCGGGCGATGCGACTCGAGGATCGCCTCGACGGCCACCTCGTCCAGGGCCACGTGGACAGCGTCGGCACCATCGTCAGCTTCGATGAGCGTCACGGCGACCGCTGGTTGGTCGTCGTCGCAAGCGCCGATCTGCTGGCGCAGATGGTGCCAAAGGGCTGCATCGCGATCGACGGCATCTCGCTCACGATCGCCGAACTCGACAGCGACCGATTCGCCTGCACGATCGTCCCGCACACGCATGCCGTCACCAACCTCGCCACCCGCCGCGCCGGCGAACGCGTCAATCTCGAGTGCGACGTGCTGATCAAGTGGATCGCGCGTCTCCACCAAAACAGCCGCGGCACGAGCCGTTCAAGCTGAGTCCCCGCTCCGCGCGAGCGCTCCTCCGGCCGCGCGAGCGCTCAATTCTTCGGATCCCCGAGCTCGAGCTGTCGCTGCGCGTCGATCTCGTCGCGGGAGAGCCCTACGTGCACGCGCTCGAACTGCTCTGCGAGCGCGCGGTCGTGTCCGTAGACCTTGCGCATCTGCTTCAGCAGCTGGATCACGAGTCGCAACGTGCGGACGAGGTCGCCGTGAGAGGCGTTGGTCAGCTCGGAAACGTCGTCGAAGCTGGCACCGCGCCACCAGGCGCTGATCACGCCGGCGATCGCGAAGTCGAGCGACCGCGTCTGCGGATGGATGCCAAGCGCGAGCTCGCGCTCGATCACGCGGTCGACGATGCGGATCGCGTCCGCGCGAAGCGGGCCGAGCAGGCGCGGGTCGATCGGCTTGAACAGGTCGCTGCGCCGCTCCTCGAAGACGATTGAAGACAACACGACGGCGATCTGCTCGTCGTCGAGCGCGCGGAACAATCCGGAATCGATCAGCTCGACCGCCGGTAGCTCGTAACCGTTGATCTTGCGGGCGAATTGGCCCTTTTGCTGCAGTTCCGTGCCATTCAGGTAGCCGAACTCCTCCAGCAGCTGCAGCCGTCGCGCGATCGCAGCGCGCTGCTTCTGTTCGTTCTGCTCGCGCTTCTTCTTCGGCATGCGCGACCACTGGAAATTGTTGAAGCTGCGCTCCCACGCCTCCCACAACCGGTCGCCGAGATGGTCGCGCAGGTTCAAGATCGTCGAGTACGACAGGTTGAACCGGCTGCGGATCGGCTCGACGTTGCCGAAGATCGTGCGCTGCAGGTCGGCGAGCCGGTCGCGCGGGTCGACGATGGAGTAGACGAGTCCTTGGTCATCAAGTCCGAGCCGCCCGGCGCGCCCGGCCATCTGCTGGTACTCGCGCGTCATCAGCCGGTCGAAGTTGACGCCGTCGAACTTGCGCAGCGAGCCGAAGACCACGCTGCGCGCGGGCATGTTGATGCCGAGCGCGAACGTCTCGGTTGTGAAGAGCAGGCGCAGCAACCCCGACGTGAACAGCCGCTCGACCAGCTCCTTGTGCAGCGGCAGCAGGCCGGCGTGGTGGAAGCTGACCCCGGCGAGCGCGAGCGCGCGCAGTTCGTCGAGCGCAGCGTCAGCCTTGATCTCGAAGCGATCGGAGATCTCGTCGAAGAGCTTCTCGATCCGCCGCCGCTGTTCGTCGTCGAGGAGGCGCCGGCGCGCGTTCTCTCTCGCGCGCTGCTCGACTTCGCGCCGGCTGAAGCAGAAGAACAGCGCGGGCAACTGGTCCTGCTGCTCCAGACGGTCGAGCAGGTCGACCGCTGACACCCGGCCGCCTCCCGGCCGCCCGCCGCCTCCGCCACCGCGCCGGCCGCGCGGACCGTCGCGGCCGCGCGGGGCATGCGTCGCTGTCGGCAACTGCTTCACGCGATCGGCGCGCTTGGGCCCGAGACCCGGGAAGTGCAGGAAGTGGACGAGCGGGACGGGCCGCTCCTTCGACTCGACCCTCGCCACCGGCCGGCTGCGCACCTGTTCGATCCACTCGCAGAACTGACCGAGGTTCGAGACGGTCGCGGACAGGGCGAGAAGGCGCACGTTCTTCGGCAGGAAGATCAGGCTCTCTTCCCAGACGGTGCCGCGCTCGAGGTCGTCCATGTAGTGGATTTCGTCGAAGACGATCCACCCCAGGTCGTCGAGCTCTTCGCCGCGCTCGAACAGCGAGTTGCGGAAGATCTCGGTCGTCATGATCAACAGCGGCGCATTCGGTCGCAGCGTCACGTCGCCGGTCATGATCCCGACGTCGAAACTCTTAAGCGCCCGGAAGTCGCGGAACTTCTGGTTCGACAGCGCCTTGATCGGAGCGGTGTAGATCGCACGCTTGCCGGCGGCGATGCAGGCTTCGATCGCGTATTCGGCGACCAACGTCTTCCCCGATCCGGTCGGCGCGGAGAGCAGGACATCCTGTCCGGCGCCAATGGCGCGGACCGCTTCACGCTGGAACGGGCTGAGCGTGTAGCCGCGCCAGTGGGTCACATCCGGGAGGTCGGACGAAGGCTGCGAAGGGGAGCTCTGCCCGTTGAGCAAGATGTTGAAGACCAGTGAGAAAGGAGTGAAAACTTGTCGGTGCGAGCCACGATGCCAGCCCCTCCGGCAGCCAGAAGGTGGGAGCGTGGAGTGGCTTGTCGGCTCCTAAGATCCCGCGCCGTGGCGGACCCGCCGGTGGTGGCGGGAGGAGCGCTCGCGCTCCCGCCGTCGGACTTGCGCCCGGCGGCCCTGGCGGCATGTGAAACAGCCGCCATTGAACCGCTCGGCGCGGCGGAATCCAGCAGGAGGTGGGGGGTCATGGAAAAGGTGGTCAAGTCGGGGTCGGACTTGGTGCGTCGCACGGCGCCGCTCAAGGTGTTGATCGGGCTGCTCTATCGCGAGCTTGAGGGCGCCAAAAACGCCGACGCGGTCACCGTCAATCGCGAGTTGTTCGAGTCGGTCGTCACGACGCTCGAGTGCGTGATCGAGGACATTGAGGCGCGCGCGCCCAAGGCGGAAGCGCGGCCGGCCGGGATCGAGGCTGCGAGGGTGGCCGTCAACCGGTCATAATCGCCCCGGAATCAATCCCGCGTCGGCAGCTGGGCGAGCTGGCGGCGCGGGCAGGACGTCCGTAGATCGGGAGGGGGAGTCTTGGCTTCCGTGAAGCTGCGTGCTTCGGCGCGCCCGCCTGCAGCATCGGAGTTCGACCGCGACACCACTGCGGCACCAGCCGCAGCGCGTTCGCTGCGACTGCCGCTCCTCGCGTTGCTCATCGGTGCAGCGATCTGGTTGCTGCCGCGCTGGCCGGGGGTGCTCGAGGGCCGTGATCGCGCGTTCCTGGTCGATCCGGCCTACTTCGAGCTCGAGTCCGGCGCCGAGTGGCTCGAGGGTGGCGTCGCCCAGTCGATGCGTGACGCACTCGCCGAGCTCGAGCCGACCCCGCTTCGCGACGACGCGCAAGTCGCTCTGCTCACTCGCGCGATCGGCACGGCGACCGGCTGGGTGAAAAGTGTCGACGGCGTGCAGAAGCGATACCCCAATCGGCTTGAAGTCGAGGTCACGCTGCGCGAACCGGTCGCGCTGGTCGAGTCCGAGCAGGGGTTGGTGCTGATCGATGGTGACGCGATCGTCGTTGCGGTCGCCGCCGATGCCGCCGAATTCCTGACCCGTCACGATCTGCCGCTGCTGCACACCAGCCGGCCGCTTCGTGGCGTCGTCTGCGGCGGGCGGGTGCGCGAGCGCGCGCTGGAAGAGGGGCTGAAGGTCGCGCTCGAGATCGAGCCGTTCCGGGCCGACCTGGCGCGCCGCGGCTTCGCGATCGAGGTCATTGACGTGACGCCGAAAGAGCGCTCCGCCGGGACATCGATCACCGACGTCGAGCTCTACACGGCGTCCGGGCTCGCCATTGAATGGGGGCGCTCTCAGGCGCACGCCGAGCTCGGCGCGCTCGAGCCGACCGCGGACGCCAAAGTGCGCGGACTCAAGCGGGTCGCTGCGCGCTACCCCGAACTCGCGGGCATCCGCCGCGTGCGTTTGCAGTTCAGCGAGCCGTCGGTCGTCTTCGATGACGAGCCGGCCCTGGTTGCCGCTCCGCACGGAGAGTGATCGGCCTTTGATTCCGCCCCGGGGACCGCGCCACCGGCAGTCTCCCGGGTGGACGGCAGCTTGACCCGACCGGGCACGCCTATAGACTCCCGCCTCCCTTTTTCCGGCGAGGTGCGACCTCGACGGGCGCGCGGGACGCTTTCGAGTTCGTCGAAGCGGCTGCGCGTCGTTGTCGCCCCGGGCAAGGAACGCGAGCTCAATCCGTCCATGAACACGACCTATCCGAAGAAGTGCGACGTCCCGCGTGGCTGGCATCTGGTGGATGCCACTGGGGTGGTGCTGGGTCGGATGGCCGTGCGAATCGCGACGATCTTGATGGGCAAGCACCGCCCGATCTACTCGGCGCACATCGACACCGGCGAGTTCATCGTCGTGATCAATGCTGCCAAGGTGAAGCTCACTGGCACCAAAGCCGACACGCGTATGGTCCGCTACCACACCGGTTGGATCGGCGGGCTGAAGGAGCGAACCGCGGGCAAGGTCCTCGCCGACAAGCCCGCGGAGTTGATCACGCTGGCGGTGCGCCGCATGCTGCCGAAGACCAAGCTCGGCCGCGCGATGTTGAAGAAGATGAAGGTCTACGCTGGCGCCGAGCATCCGCACGGCGCGCAGCAGCCCAAGCCGCTCGTGTTGACTGCGAGCTGAGTCCGCGTACGGATCCCGGCTCGCTTCGTTCCGTGTCACCCTTCTCATCAGCCAGAGCTTCATGAACCCGATGCGCAATGTCCCCGAACCGGTTCCCGAGGTCGTCGCCGCACCTGCAGGTGCACCGGTCGCGTCGACGCGTGTTCCGTCGCGTCTCAAGGGAAAGCTGCTCGGCGGCTACTACTGGGGTACCGGCCGCCGCAAGACCTCGGTCGCGCGCCTGCGCGTGCGTCCTGGAACCGGGATCTTCCTGGTGAACGATCGTGACGTGAAGGCCTTCTTCCCGACGCCGCAAGACCTCTTCGATGCCCGCGCGCCGCTCGCGGCGCTGCAAGCGGAAGGCAAGTGGGACGTCTTCGCCAATGTGAATGGTGGCGGCCAGACCGGTCAGGCCGGTGCCGTGCGGATGGGGCTGTCTCGAGCGCTGTGCAACGCGGACGACACGGTCGAGCCGGTGCTTCGCCCGATCGGCTTCCTGACCCGTGACAGCCGCATGAAGGAGCGCAAGAAGTACGGTCAGCGCGGCGCTCGTCGACGGTTCCAGTTCTCGAAGCGTTGACAGGCGCGCGGACCCTCGCGCTGTCCCTCCTCGCTGGCTGCTCCGGTGCGGCCAGCAACGATGTTGCCTCCACTGCGAGCGCGCCCTCACCGGCGCGCTCGCTCGCTTTGCTGGACTTGCTCCCGCAGGCGCGGCTGTCGGGCCCGATGCGCGGCCTCGACGGCGACCTCGATTCACCCGGCGTCACGCTGAGTCGCGAAAGTCTCGACGGCGACCGCGTCCCGCAACCGCCGTGGTTCGATGGGCTCTGGCGCCAGTCGCTCGGCGAAGGGCCGGCCGTCCCGCCGCGTTCGCGGGCCACGCCTTCGCGTATCGACGACGTCGAGTTCCTGACGCTCGCGCCCGCGGATGGCGGCCTGCACCGCCTGTTCGCGGCGCTGCCGTCGGCAGCCTTGGTTGTGCGCGCTCGCGTTCGCGCTGCGGCTGGGAAAACGCAGGCCAAGCTCTGGATCGTCTCGCACGCCCGCAGTGCGCCGAGTGCTTCGGAGTTGCGGGCCGAGCTGAAGTGGTTCGACGAGGTCGGCCTCGGCCACGCCTTCGCCCGCGAAGTGCCGATCGGCGGTTCGAGCGAGTGGCGCGACGTCGAGGTCGTGCTTCCGCCCGTCCCACAGCGCCGCTCGATCAGCATCTCGCTGATGCCGGGCGAGCATCCGCTCGACGTCGATGCCATCGAAGTGCGCACGGTGCTCTTCGCGCGAGCGGTCGTTTCGCGCGCGCGCCTCGCGGGGGACGAGTCGACGGCGCCAGCGCGGAGGCTGATCGAGGTCGCGCAGTCGAGCGTCGACACACTGCTGCTCCCGGCCGGGGCGGAGGTGAACTTCCCGTTGTCGCTGCCCGCCGAACCGTCGCACCTGATCGCGATGTTCGGCGCGGTCGGCGCGGCGGAGGGTGGGCGTGCGGCGATCGAGGTCCGCGTCGACGGCGAGTCGGTCGGACGATTCGAGCGGGACGCGGCGTCGATGGGGGCAGCGCAACCGTTGCCGCTCGAGTCGATCGACCTCGCGCGGTTCGCGGGGCGGAGCATCGAGTTGTCGTTCTTGTCGAGCGCAATCGAAGGGGACGAGGCGCAGTTGCTGACATTCCTCGGTTCGCCGCGCATCGTTGCGGCACCGCGCGTGACGCCGCCCGTGACGCCGGAGTCTGGAGCAACCGACATCGCGTCGTCCGAGGCTCGCCACGTGATCGTGGTGTCGCTCGACACGCTGCGCGCGGACGCGCTCGGCTGCTACGGGCGCGCCGGCGCCTGCACGCCCGTGCTCGACGAACTTGCCGCGCGTGGGGCGCGCTTCGAGACGGTGTGGTCGCCTTCGAGCTACACGCTTCCGACCCACGCCAGCATGTTCAGCAGCCAGCATCCGCTGATCCACCGTCTGCTAAGTAGCGACGATCGGATCGATCCGCGGCGGACGGCGATGCTGGCGCGACGGTTGCGCGACGCTGGTTTCGCGACGGCAGCGTTCACGGGCGGCGGCTTCGTCGCGCCCGAGTTCGGATTCGCGTCGGGGTTCGATCTCTACTCCGTCGACGACCCGATGGGGCGGACCAGGATCAAACGTGGCGCAGCGCCGAAGGGGACGTCGATGCGAGCGGCGTCCACTCCGCCGCTGGAGCCTGCACTCGAGTGGATCCGCGCGCACGCGACGGTCCCGAGCTTCCTCTTCCTGCACACGTTCTTCGTGCACAACTACGCTCCGTCCGCCGAGTTCCTCCGCCCGTTCTCCGATCCTGCGGCCCGCTGGCTCGACGACGATCCGGTCGCGCTCCGGGAGGCGCTCCTGAAGGGCGATTCGATCGCTGCCGCGCGGCTTCGCGCGCTCTACGCCGGCACCGTGGCGCAGGTCGACCATGAACTGATCGGGCGTCTGCAGGCTCTGCTCGAACAACTCGGGATCGCAGACGAGACGCTGCTCTGCGTCGTCGCCGACCATGGCGAGGAGTTTGGAGAGCACGGCAACGTCGGCCACGGGCACGAACTGTGGAGCGAATCGACGCGCGTGCCATGGATCCTGGCCGGCCCCGGAATCGCACCCTGCTCGATCGACGCGCCGGTCGAGTTGACGGACGTCGCGGTCACGCTCGCCGCCCGCCTCGCCCTTCCGCCGGAGGCGCGCGCATTCGGCCGCGACGCACTCTTCCCCGGCGACACCGCCCGGCCGCCGCCAGTCCAGATCCTCGGGCGTCCCGACCGCGCGACTCGACGCGAGTCGTTGGTCGCCGGTCCGTGGCAGCTGCTTCGCTGGCATCGGGAAGGACGCGACGTCGAAACCCGTTTGTTCCATCTGGTCGACGACCCCGCCGCGGCGAGCGATCGCGCCATGGACGAGTCGGAGCTGCGCGGACGCCTCGAAGCGCGCCTCGACCAGCAGCTCATCGCGATGCAGGCACTCCTGTCGCAGCTGCCGACGTGCGACACGCCTGAGGGTCGTGGCCTCTCGGAAGAGCAGCGGCAGCTGCTGCGGGAGCTCGGCTACCTCGACGAGTGATGATCGCCCACGGCGCGGCCACCCCCGGGCGGACCGGAACATTTTTCTAAGGTCGGGGCGCGCAACGGCCGAAATGGGGTCAGCGGCTGCCCGCGCCACGCCGGCGTCGGTCGGCGCCCCGATGAGGAGATGCCTTTGTCCACGCCAGAGCTCTTGGTCGCCCATTTCGACCCCGGTGAGCGCACGCGCCTCGCTGCGATCCTGCGTGATGCCGGAGCAACCGTCACGGAGGTCGTCGACGGCTCGACCGCGCTCGAACTCGCCGGCAGCCAGCGCTTCGACCTGCTGATCGCCACCTGCATGCTGTCTGGCGTCTCCGGTTTCGAGCTTTGCCGCCGGCTCCAGGTCGCCGAAGGGCCGCGCGCGGCGGTGCCGACGCTGCTCGTCGCCGATGCCGATGATCCGTACGTCCGCGCCCGCGCCCGCCACGTCGGCGCCAAGCGCGTGCTGTTCGGCAGCCCGACCACGATCGAGCTGCGCGAACTGCTGGCGAGCGACTGGAACAGCGTCGATCCGCTCGAGCTCTCGTCGCGGACGCCAGCCGGTGCGAAGAACGACCGGCTGATCCGCGACGTGCTGGACGGCACCACTGGCGAAGACTCGATGATGTCCAGGGTGACTGACCCGTTGACCGGGCTGGTGCAGCGCGACTTCCTCGCGCTCAAGGTCGAGGAGGAGTGCAAGCGGAGTGCGCGTTACGGCCAGCCGCTGTCGCTGGTCGCGCTTGAGATCGCGAGCTTCGATCAGCTGGTCGAGCGGCACGGAAAGACGACCGGCGACGAGGCGATCCTCGAACTGGCGGGCGTTCTCTTGTGCGAGTCGCGCGACGTCGATGTCGCCGGCCGCGCCGCGACGGCGCGTTTCCACATGCTGTTGCCGGCGACGCCGATCGAGGGCGCGCGGGTGGTCGCCGAACGGATCCGCGAAAGTCTCGCCGGCCGCAAGCTCGCAGTCGAATCCGGCGAACTGCCGCTCAAGGTCCGCATCGGGGTCGCCACGGTGCCGGGGGGCACGCGCCAGACGGCCGAGGAACTGGTCCGCGAGGCCGATGCCGATCTTGCGAGTGCCGAGCTCTCGCCGGACGGCCGTGGGTTGGCGGTGCGCGGCGGGAAGCCGGTCGAACCGCTGGTCCCGAAGGCGCGCAAGCCGACGCGGACGACGTAACGCGCCGCAGTCGCCGCCGTCAGTCGAAGGCTGCCAGGCCGCGCGACCGTCGTCCGGCCTCGATGCGTGCGCGTACCGGCGAAAAGTCCGGCACCAGCTCGGCCGCAAAGGTCGGGGCCGGTGCCATTCGTTGGGCGATCATCTCGCGCTCGATCGCGGCGATTCGCTGCGCCAGCGCCTTGGGATCGATGAAACAGGTCTCGCCGGTGACTGCGGCGAGATGCTCCTGTGCCCGCTCGCACAGCGTGAGTGCGCCGCCGAAGTTCGAGCGCTCTCGGTGGTGGAGCGCGACGGCCAACTGGATCAGCGCCTGCAACAGGTGGCGCCGCGCGCCGACTTCGCCGGACCACACCTCCTCGATCTGTTCGTGCGCTTCGTGGAAGTCGCCGGCGTCAAAGCAACGAAGCCCGTGCAAGTAGCGCGCGCTCCACTCCGATTCGAGGTCGGGCGGGTCGTGCGGCAGTTCGCCCGCCGATGCGTCGCTCACCGTTCACGAACCAGCAGCGCGCGCTCGTCGGCCGACACCACGTCGGCCGACTCGGCGAGCCAACGCTGTGCATCCTGCGGGTAGCCCGCGGTCGGCGCGAGCGTCGACTTGCGTGCGCAGAACCAGGCGTTCAGCCGCGTCATGCACAGTTCGCGCACGTACTTGGCGCAGACGCTCGCCCAGGCGATCGGCAGGTGGTTCTGGTCGCCGCCGACCTCGAACGCGATCTCGATCGTGCGGCCGCTGTCCTGCAGGCGATAGCGCGAGCGCTCCGGCTCCTCATGCACGATGGCGAGCGGTCGGAACGGGAACAGATGGCGGAGGAACTCGCCGTAGTAGCGCCGCCCGCCGAGCCGATCGACGATGATCTCGACGTCGATCCCTGGCGCCGCGGCGACAAGGCGCAGCAGCAACAGCCCGACCCGTTCGAGCACTGCGTCGGCCTTGTTGAGTCCGCTCTTGAATCGCGCGTTCAACGTCGGCTCGAACACCGGATCGACGATGGCGAGTGGCACGGCGAGCCCGCGCTGCGCCAACGCGGCGCCGAGTCGCGCGCGCCAGCCATCGACGGCGCCGGCAGTCACCTCCACCGGAAGCTCGAG
Organism: Planctomycetota bacterium; assembly: GCA_009691715.1. Lineage (GTDB taxonomy): Bacteria > Planctomycetota > B15-G4 > B15-G4 > SIAN01 > SIAN01. Next base: position 181,595 of record SIAN01000002.1, on the reverse strand, counting down.
CCGCGTGCGGTACCACGGCGCCAACGTCGCCGCCGGGTTTTCGCCGCCGAGCAGTTCATCGAGCGCCGCTGGCCGCGCCCCCCGCGGATGCAGCAACGCCAACGCCGGCAGCTCGAGCGGCGCGAGCGCGCGGCGCCCGGCGAACAGCCGCTTACTGTCGTCGACCCCGAGGGTTTCGCCGGTCGGGTCGAAGGTGCGCTCGACCACGCCCGCGAGCGTGCCGCGCAGATCGTCAATGGCGGGGCGCTCTCCGAGGAACAGGGTCGCCCCGAAAACCAGCGGCCCGAGCGTCGGCCCGAGGCCGGCCTCGTCGATCCCGCCGATCGCTTTCATGGGCGGGCTCCGGCGTCCGATAGGGGGGCCATGCGCCTCTTCCTCGCCATCCACTCGCATGAGCTGCTCGACCAAGTGAAGGTCGGCCTGGCCGCCTTCGGCGACATCGTGGTCGACGAGGAGCTCGGCGTCCTCGCGCTCGAGAAGATCCGCCAGTCCGAGATCGACGGCCTGATCGTCGCGCTCGACCCCGCCGTGCCGGAGCACGAGTCGCTGATCGAGCAGGTGCGTCGCGACATGCCGCAGCTCGACGTCATCGTGATCGGCCACGAGTCGGCGATCGCGAAGCTCAAGGCGGACAAGGTCCGCGGTCGCGTGTTCGCCCTGCAGCGGCTCCCGCTCGAGCCGGTCGACTTCTTTCGGACGATCCGGCGGTTGCGAGAGCGGCGGGCTTCGCCGGCGCGCGCGCGCTGAGGCGCAGTGGTCCCGCTGCTCGCTCCTGCGCCGATTTGGCCCAGGCGGCGCGAGCTCGGCCGGAATTCTCGTACGGGTGGCGCCAGCGGACACGGCACGGCAGTTGTCTCCTTGCGCCGCGAATCGTTGTCAGGGGTCGAAGAACGGCCGCTCTCGGAGCAGGGTGCCCACCCATCGATGCCGTGCTGCGACCTGAATCCCGATCGGGGCGAGCGCCCGCTCGCCCCGATCCTTTTTCGAAGGCCCTGTCGCCCTCACGCGCTCGGCAGCACCATCCCGGTGATGATTCCTTCGAATACCAGCCGCGAGCCGACGAACGCCTGGGTCTCGAAGATGCCGAGGTTGGCCCGCAACTTCCGCGCACGCGCCATCAGGATGACGCGGTCACCCGGCTTGACGGTGCCACGGAAGCGGACGGCGTCGACGCCACCGAAGGCGAAGAAGCGCTTCTCCCGATTCATCCGGCTGAAGAGGTAGCAGCAGAGCTGCGCCGAGCTCTCGATCATCAGCACGCCTGGAAACAGCGGCAGCCCCGGGATGTGGCCGCGCACCCAGAACTCGTCGCTGCCGAGCTGTTTTGCGGCGACCGCCACCTGCGTCGTCTCGTCGAAATGCAGGATCGCGTCGAGCATCTCGAACTCGAAGCGCTGTGGCACCCACTCGCGGATGCCCTCCTTGCCCAGCAACTGCGGCGCAGGATCGAAGCGGTCAGGGGCGAGGATCGGGGCGGCGGCGGGCATCGCGTCGTCGTTTCCGTCGCGCCCTGCCAGCAGCCGTCAGCCGCCCGACTTCGGCGCGATCTCGAGCCGCACGCTGATGTCGCGCGACGTGTCGCCTGCGGCTACGACGACCGTCTCCTCGTGGGGCACGAAGCCCTGCACCGAGATCTTCAGCTTGTAGCTGCCTTCGCGCACGAATTCGAGACGCGCGACTCCCTTCAGGTCCGAAAGCGACGAACGAACGACCCGGTCGCGGCCATCGTCGAGCTTGCTGTAGAGGGTTGTCTTGGCCCGCGCGAGGGGCTGGTCGATCGGATTGCTGATGACCACCCGCAGGGTCCCGAGGTGGCCGATCATGAAGTCGCGGGTCACCTCGTTCCCGGGGTCGAGCCGGAACTCCGGCTCGCTTGCCAGCGCGTCCCCGAAGAGCTTCGCGCTCACCGAGTAGGTCCCGCCCGGCAGCTTGTAGAAGAAGTAGCGACCGTTGGCGTCGCTCTTCGCCAGGCGCTGCATCGGCGGCGTGACCCCCGGATCGAGCCGCGCCACATCGAAACTCAGCTCCACGTCGACGTTGGGCACCGGTTGCAGGAACGAGTCGCGGACGACCCCGCGGATGCAGGTCCCGTACTTGAGTCGCACGACCAGTTCGCCGTCGTAGGGCAACTCGATGAAGCGCGTGACCGCTTCGTGCTCGCGGCTCTCGACCACCATGTGGTACTTGCCTTCGAGCTGGCCATCGAGGTGCAACACGCCGTTGCGCATCGTGTTGGGGGAGACGTTGTTCTTCGCCGTTTCCGGCGCGCCGTAGGACTCGGGAATCAGCCAGACCTTGAACGCATAGATCGGGGTCTCGTCGCGGTCGCTGATCACACGGCCGTTCAGGGAGTGCTGCGCCTTGAACTCGACCTCGCCGGTCTTCGGGTTGCGGACCTTCAAGGTCGCGGCCTGTTTCATCGACCCCTTGAACTTCTTGTCCTCATCGATTTGCGCGGTTGGATGTGGAGCGACGATCGCCCCTTCGAGCGGCAGCGGCGCGGCGCCGTCGTCGGGTGCCACCATCGGTGGGTTCGTGGGCGAGATCGTCGGGTGTCCCGAATCGCCGAGCAGTTGCCACGCGATCAGACCGCCGACGACGATCACCGCGGCGAAGGCGAGCATCGTGGCTGGAGGCTTGGTGCCCGTGCGAGACCGCTCAGGGGAGGGCTTCATTGCGACTCGATCCGGGAAGGTGAAACTGGGGGGCAGGTCGCCAAGTCTGGCGCACGGTTCACTGATAACGGCTCGAAACATCAATCGGCGGGCCGAACTTGATCTTGCCCCTCGAGCGCTGGCAATCGCCCGCCCGACCACGTTTTCGTGGGCGCCGCCTATGCTCCTCTGCCTCGCGCGCCCGGCGCTGGCCTGCGGCACGCGCTTCCGCGAGCCCGGAGGTGTGCGATCGTGATCGAGCGGGGTGGGGAACGCGACGACGCCGGTGATCGGCGCGATGCCAAGGCGCCGGACACTGAAACGCCTCGCACGCCAACGCCTGACGCACCCGCACCGGGCTCCGAGCCGCCGCGCACGCCGACTCCGGTCGAGGTGGTCGAACCGGACGGGGTTGCGACGGCCGCGGCCTCCGACGACGGCGCGCTCCTGCGCCGTGGCGACCGCTTCCCGCCGAACCTGTTCGTCGTAGCGGCTGCCGGCGTCGTCGTCTTTCCCGACCTGACGTTGCCGATCGTCCTCAAGTCGCCGTGGTCGGAACGGACCGTGGTGCAGGCGGCGAGTCAGTCCGAGTTTCTCGGCATCCTCCCGTTTCGCGGCGGTGAGTCGGGCGAGCCGGTCGAGGCATCGACGCCGCCGACGCCCGATCAGCTCGGCGAGTTCGGCTGCCTCGTTCGCATCCTGCGTTCGCTGCAGATGCCCGACGGCACGCGGACGCTGTTGGTGCAGGGCAGCCGCCGGTTCCGCGTCGAGCGGTTCCTCAGGACCGAGCCCTACCTGATCGCCAAGGTTGCCTATCCGGACGAGGTGCCGGCGAAGGGCGACGTCGCCGAAGCGCTGGCGCGCAACGTCCGCGGACTCCTGCGCCAGTTGATCGAGAACGCGCCGGGCAGCAGCGAGTCGGCGCAGGAGATGGGCGTTGCCGTCCTCAACATCGAACGGAAAGGCGCGCTCGCCGACTTCGCGGCCACCTACGTCCTGAAGCAGCACGAGGTGCGCGCCGAGCTGCTCGGCACGCTCGATGTGCAGCGCCGCCTTGAACGGGTCGCGGAGGAGCTGACGCGCGAGCTCCAGATCCTCACGCTCGGCAACCGGCTGCAGGACGAGATTCGGAGCAAGATCGAGAAACGCCAGCACGAGTTCTTCTTGCGCGAGCAGTTGAAGGCGATCAAGAAGGAGCTCGGTGAAGATCACGACGAGCGCGGCGTCGAGGTCGAGGACTTCCGGCGCCGGCTGAAAGAGCTCGCCCTGACGCCAGCGGCGAAGGAGCGCGCCGAAGAAGACCTCCGCCGCCTCGCGTCGCTCACCAGCGACAGTCCCGAGGCGGCGGTGCTGCGCGGCTATCTCGACTGGCTGTTCGCGCTGCCGTTCGGCAAGGAGACCGTCGACACGCTCGACCTCGCGCAGGCGCGCAAGGTGCTCGACCGCGACCACCACGGCCTCGACGAGATCAAGGACCGGATCCTCGAATTCCTCGCGGTGCGCGCGCGCCGGCCCGACCACAAAGGACAGATTCTCTGCCTGCTCGGTCCGCCAGGAGTGGGCAAGACATCGCTCGGCCGCTCGATCGCGGATGCGCTCGGCCGCAAGTTTGTGCGCGTCTCGCTCGGCGGCGTTCGCGATGAGGCCGAGGTGCGCGGCCACCGCCGCACCTACGTCGGCGCACAGCCCGGTCGCATCGTGCGCGGCATGCGCAGCGCGGGCTCGATGAACCCGGTCTTCATGCTCGACGAGCTCGACAAGCTCGGTTCCGACTTCCGCGGCGATCCCGGCTCGGCACTGCTGGAAGCGCTCGATCCCGAACAGAACGGGAGCTTCTCCGACCACTACCTCGAAGTGCCGCTCGACCTGTCGCGGGTCTTCTTCGTGGCGACTGCCAACGACCTCGACGCGGTCCCGCCCGCGTTGCGCGACCGCCTCGATGTGGTCGAACTGTCGGGTTACGTGACCGAGGAGAAAGTGGTCATCGCAGCCCGCTTCCTGCTGCCGAAACAACGGCGCGATCACGGACTCGCGCCGGCGGAACTGCGCGTCACGCGCCGCGCGCTCACGGCAATCGTGCTCGGCCACACGCGCGAGGCGGGCGTGCGGGCCCTCGACAAGCGCCTGGCGCGGGTCTGTCGCAAGGTCGCGCGCGAGCTTCAGGAACGGGTTTCTGCTGGCGCCGCGCGGCCGGGGAAGAAGCGCACCGTCAGGGCGTCCGAACAGGCCGTGAACGTCGACCTGGCCGATCTCCCGAAGTACCTCGGTGCGCCGCGCTACCTGCAGGACCGACTGCGGGGACCGCGTCCGGTGGGCGTCGCCATGGGCCTCGCCTGGACGCCGGTCGGCGGCGAGGTGCTCGAAATCCAGGCGATGGCGATCCCGAACGCGCGCAAGGGTCTTGAGCTCACCGGCATGCTCGGCGACGTGATGCAGGAGTCGGCGCGCATCGCGATCAGCTACGTGCTGGCGCATGGCGCGACGCTCGGGATCACCGCGCGCCTCGACAAGGAGGCCGGACTTCACCTCCATGTCCCCGCGGGTGCGGTGCGCAAGGACGGCCCATCGGCGGGAGTGACGCTGACGACGGCGCTGGTCTCCCTGCTCACCGGCCGGCTAGTCGTGCCGGGATTGGCGATGACCGGCGAGATCACGCTGACCGGACAGGTCCTCCCGGTCGGCGGCATCCGTGAAAAGCTCCTCGCCGCTCGGCGCGCCGGCCTGCGCGAGGTGGTCCTGCCCGCCGACAACGAGAAGGATGTGAATGAGATCCGGCCCGATCTGAAACGCGGGCTCAGATTCCACTTCGTCCGGACCTATGGTGAGATCTTGCCGCTGGCGTTCGCGGCGCCGAGGGGCGCCGCTCCGGCGCAGCAAGCCCGGCGCGCGATGCGGAGCGGTCGATGATGCGGGAGCGATCGATGAGGCCGTTTGACCCCTCAAACCGCCGCGGCGGTGCCGCGGTGCTGATCGCATGCCTCGGGTTGGCCGCGTGCGCCTCTGCGCCGCCCGACAGCGCGACGCGCGAGCCGACGACTGTCGAGCGCAAGCAGACGATGCTGCTCGCCACCGAGCGCGCGATCCACATCATCTTCGAGGACGCTCGCACCGACCTCGTGCACATCCAGAAGCAGTTCGAGGCCGAGGTGGCGAAGGCGCCGGCCTGCTACTCGCTCGCCAGCGCAGAGCCCGGACTCGAGCCGTTCGGTGTCGATCGCCGCAAGGAGCGCGCGACTCTGGTCGCCGCGGCGGCGAGCCGGCGTGAGCAGCAGTTGAAGCTCCTGCTCGAGCACTACGAGAAGGCGATGTGGACGGTCGCCTGCGAAGCGGGGCGGCTCGAGGCCGGGGATGGCCTCGGTACGCGCACCGGCTACGTCGAGCTCGACCAGAAGATCGATGCGTCGCTGCTGCAACTCGCGCGCGAAGTCGACATCGATGGCGCGATCCAGGCGGCCGAGGCTGCGAGCAGCAACCATGTCGCGCTCGAACGGCAGATCCGGCACGAGATCCGTGGCGTGGGCATCCTTTCGCTCTACAAGTCGCAACCGATCCGCGGCACGTTCGGGCCCGACGACGAGGGGCAGGCGATCGTGGCGGTGTTCGCGCGCGCGAAGCCCGATCCCTACGACGCGAAGGCGGCGGCCAACGGCGGCACCGACGCACCGCCACCGGGGAAGGTCTCGTTCGTGCAGGCGGTGAGGCGTCACGTCGAGCGTGGCGGACTCATGGTCGCGCGGACCGAGTGGAAGCTTGACGCGGCTGCAACCGATGCCAGCGGCACCATGGCGCGCAATTCCGAGGTCGATCCGGCGACCCACCTCGCCAGCCAGATCTGCCTGCCGATGGTCGACAAGAGCGATGCCTCGTTCCGCCAGCTCTTGGATCATGTGCTGGTCGCCGAGTACCGCACGGCGTTGCGCAACGATGACAACGGAGAGTTGATCGCGGTCATCGGCTGGCAGGTGCGGTGGAACATCGACTGGATGGGGCGGATGCTGGTGTTGGTCGATCCGTTCGACCAGGTGTTGGCCGACGATCTGGTCCTGCCGCGGTTGCTGGCCCTTGAGAGAACCGGCGGATGATCGGGCGGAGAGCGTCCGTCGCGCGGGCGCTGGTCTTGCCGGTGCTCTGGCTGTCCGCGGCCTGCGGCGACGACGTCGCCGACGGCGTGGCGACGAATGGCGATGAGGCAGTTGGCGGCGGCGCAGGCGGCGCGCAACGCGCCCGATTCGACTTGCCGATCGCGCAGCCGATCCCGGGTGACGCATCGCGAGCGGCGACGCACGTTGCGCTCGCGCTGCGCGAGATCGGGCTGGGCCATCCAGACGAAGCCAAGCGCGAGCTCAAGTCCGCGCTCGAGGCCGATCCGGCGAACCTCACCGCGCTGCTCTTGCGCGGCGATATCGGCATGCAGAAGACGTTCGCCTACGAGCCGCTGCTCGCGCTCTCCGCCTATCGCGCGGCGCGACTGGTCGATCCGCGCAACGCTGCCGCGAAGGTCGGCGAAGCGTGCGCTCGCGTCGCGCTCGAAGACGACGTCGGAGCGGCGCCGTTGCTCCAGGAACTCGCTGACGACGACCTGAGCGGCCGCGCTGCGCTGAGGGACGAGCAGCGCGCGCTGATGCGGCGGTCGAAGGCGACGCTGGCGTTGCGTGCCGGGCGATTCGATGAGGCGCTGCTCGAGGTCGAGCGGGCGCTCCACGCGCGCACCAGCGACCGCATGGCGCTGGCGCTGCGCGCCGAGATCTTCGAGCGGATGAAGCGGCCGGAGGATGCGCTCACGGATCTTGAGATGGCGCTCGCCATGCGTGGCGACGACCCGTCGCTCCACTTCGCGGCGAGCCGCGTGCTGCGCCGCCTCGGAAGGACGGAAGACGCCGCGCGCCACCAGCGCGCGTACGACTCGCTGCGGCTGTTCGAGGAAGACGCTTCGACGGCGTTCCGTGAGGACTTTCCGCGGAGGATCGCGCTGCGCAGGGAGTTGATCGCCGCCTGGCCCGAGTGGAAGCGCGGCCGCCACCTGCTGGTGCGGGAGCTCCTCGGCGGCAACGAACTCGCCGAGGCGATGTCCGAATGCGACGCGCTGCTGACCGCGCAAGCCGGCGATGTCGAGGCGTGGTTCCTCAAGTCCAAGGTGCTCTGCGCTCAAGGTGACTTCGCCGGCGCGCGCGACGCAGCCGACCGCATGATCGCGACCGGCAAGGTGGCGCCGCCGGTGCGCGACGAACTGCTGCGCGAGATCGAGAAGGCCGCGAATGGCGGCAAGTGAGGCCGCGCGCTCGCTCGTCGGGACGTTGCTGCTGCTGTCGTCGCTCACGGGTTGCGGCGACGAGTTGCCGCCCCGTCCGTCCGGACGATTCGTGGCGCGCGGCGCGGGGAGCGGCGTCGACTTCGTGCACGACTATGGTGGCTGCGGCCGCAAGCAGTTTCCGGAGATCGTGGTCGGCGGCGTGTCGTTGTTCGACGCCGACGGCGATGACGATCTCGATCTGTTTTGCGCCCAAGCGGCGGCGCTTCCCGGACGCGAGGTGGCTCCGCCGCTGCGCGATCGGCTCTATCGCAACGACGGCGACTTCCGCTTCGTCGATGTGACCGAAGCGAGCGGCGCGTTCGACGCCGGCTACACGCTTTCAGTCTCCTGCCCTGACATTGACGGCGATGGCGACCTCGACCTCTACTTCTGCAACTACGGCTGCGACACGCTGCTGGTGAACGACGGCAGCGGGCGGTTCGCCGATGTCACCGATGTCTCGGGAGTCGCCGAGTCCGCGTGGACGGCGGCGGCCGCGTTCGTCGATTTCGATCGCGACGGCGATCTCGATTGCTACGTCGGCAACTACGTCGTCTACGACGTCGAGACCGCGCGCCCGTGCGGCGCCTCGATCGGCGCTGCTGACCACGACTACTGCCATCCCGACAACTTTGCCGGTGCCGCCAATCGCGTGCTGCGCAATGACGGCGGCCGCGACCGCGCGATCCGCTTCGTCGATGTGACCGCCGAGGCGCTGTCGGTGCAGGAGACCGGCAAGGCGCTCGGGCTCGTGCCGTCGGACTACGACCGCGACGGCGACGTCGACCTGTTCGTCGCCAACGACCATGTGCCGAACTTCCTCTGGCGCAACGACTCGGTGCGCGGCGGCCCCATCCGTCTGGTCGAGGTCGGCGTGGAGGCGGGCGTCGCCCAGGACGGCGAGGGCAAGAACGAGTCGTGCATGGGCAGCGACGCCGCCGACGTCGATCGCGACGGCGACTTCGACTTCTTCAGCGCCAACATGGCGATGGAGACCAACACGCTCTGGGTGAACGACGACGGCGTCTTCACCGACGACACCGACCTCGCCGGGCTCGGCCGGGAGTCGTGGCTCTGGGTCGGCTTCGGGGCGAAATTCTTCGACCAGGACCTCGACGGCGAGGTCGACCTCGCGATCGCGAACGGTCACGTCCTCGATCGCGTCGAATCGGTCGACCCGCATCAGTCGTTCAAGCAGCAGGCGCAGTTCTACCGCGGTATCGGGCGCGGCAAGTTCGCGTTGATCAGCGGTGGGGGCGGGCCCTACTTCTCGGAAAAGCACGTCGGCCGCGGGCTTGCCGTCGGCGACCTCGATGGCGACGGCGATGTCGACTTCGTCGTGGGCCATTGGCAGGAGCGGCCCGAGATCCTCGAGAACACGGCGCGCTGGCAAGGCGCGGGGCCGGCGTGGATCGGCATCGACCTGCGCGGCCGCGGCGCCAATTCACGAGCGATCGGCGCCCGCATCGAGGTGCGGGAGGGTGGCTTTTCACAGGTCGACGAAGTGCGCGGCATCGCGTCGTTCGCCGCCTGGAACGACACTCGACTCGTCTTCGGCCTCGGCACTCGCAAAGGCACCGCGGCCGTGACCGTCGGCTGGCCGGATGGGACGAGGAGCGAGTTCGCGGACCTGGCCGTGAACCGATACCACCGCCTCGCGCAACCCTGACCGGGCGATGTCAGCGGACCGCGCCGCCCGCGATCGCCACCGCCGGGAGGCCACGGATCAATTGGACTGCGCCCTCGAACACCTGGCGGACGCCGATCTCCTCCATGCAGAGGACATCGGGGCAGGTGCGCCGCGCGCATGGGCTGCACGGCAACCAGGTGTGGACCACGCGCATCGGCGCGAAACGCGGTCCGTAGAGGCGTGGGTCCTTCGGTCCGAACAGGGCGACCACGGGGGTGCCGAGGAACGCGGCGAGGTGGAGCGCCGCCGAATCACTGGCGACGACGACCTTCGCCCGCGCCAGCAAGGCCGCAAGCTCAGTCAACGATCGCGTTTTCGGGGCGAGTCTTGCGGCGCCGTGGTGCGACGAGGCGACCACCTTGGCCGCGAGCTCCTCTTCGCCGGGTCCAAACGTCACCAGCGAAGGCACGTCGTGCCGCTTGAAGAGCAGGTCGGCCAGCAGCGCGAAGCGATCGGGTCGCCAGCGCTTGAACGCGCCAAACGCCGAAGTTCCGGGGTGGAGAATCGTGAACGGAGCCTGCGCGAGGCCAAGCGCACCGAGCTCGCGAGCGGCGAACTGCGCGGCGGCGTCGGGAATGACGAGCGGCGGCGCGGTCGCAACCTCGGGGATCTCTGGCGCGAACGCCCGCACCAGCGCGAGCGCCTGTTCGACGCGATGGAGCGCGGTGGGCGGCGGCGTGATCCGTTCGCGGGCGGCGAGCCAACTTCCCTCGCGGCTGATGCCCCGCGCAAGCCCGATCTTCCGCCGTCCACGTGCAAGCAGGGCGTGGGCGCCGCTCTTCAGGTTGCCCTGGAAATCGAGGACGGCGTCGTAGTGTTCGCGCCGCACGGCGGCCACGTGGCCCGCCAACGCCGCGAGCGCATGCGGCCAGCGGTGGGGGCGGCGCGCGTCTCCGACCAGCTCGGCGCGGCGCCAGCTGATGCGCCGGCGAAGCGGCGGATAGAGATCGAGCAGTGCTGCCGCGCGCTCCTCGACCACCCAGTCGATGGCGAGGTCGGGGCGCGCCTGCTTCAGCGCGTGGATCGCCGGCAACGTGAAGAGCACGTCGCCCAGGGCGGACAGTCGGATGACGAGCAGCGCGCCGTCGGCCATCATGGTGAGCGGGATACCCGATGAAGGAGGGGAACGACAAGTTCGAGCTGGTCGTGCGCCGCTCGGCCGACGGCCGCGTCGTGCTCACCGTCGCGTCGCGTCATCTCGACGTGGCGATCGGCGCGGGGTTGCTCGAGGCCCGTCCGCTCGCCGATTGCATCGGTGCGGAGCGGACGGCGCTTGGCGGCCGCGGCGCACCCGTGAGGCTGCGGTTCGGCCGGGAACGAGTGATCGCAACGACGCTCGCGCGCGGTGGTGTGCTCGGTCGGCTGCTGTCCAACGGATTCGCGTCGACGCGCCGCCTCGACGATCTCGTCGCGCTGCAGCTCGAGATCGAGGGACGCAACGTCCCGGTCGCGCCGTTCGCGTTCGCTCGCGCGCGACGGCAGGGCGGAAGCGTCGAGCCCGGAGTCGCCGGCAGCTGGGTGCTCGAGTTCGCGACCGTCGAGCAGCAGGACGGCCTCGACGCGGCGAGACAGTTGCGCCAGGCGCTCGATTCGGGGGAGCGGCGAGCTCTGCTCGAAGCGGCGGCCGCGGCGATCCGGGTGCTGCACGCCGCCGGCATCACCCACGCCGACCTCAACGCGACGAACCTCCTGCTGGCGCGCGCCCCGGCGCGCGCGTGGCTCATCGACTTCGGCGGCTCGACGCTCGGTGCCCCGCTCGCACCGCTCGCGCACGCCGCGATCGGCAACCTCGCACGCCTGCTGCGCAGCGCCGAGAAGGTGAAGTTGCTCGGCGCGGCCCTCGGCGCGTTCGACCTCGCGGCATTCGTGCGCGGCTATGCGGCGGCCGCCGGTCGCGAAGCCGGCGCTGCCGTCGATCTCCGCGCGCTCACGCGGCGCGCGCTCTTCGCGGCAGTTCGCGCGCGCTACCAACGATCGATCGTCTGGCATCGGCTCGGATGGCGACTGTTCGGGCGGCGGTCGCCGGCGCGGTGACCGGGCGTCAGGTGCGCGGCCGGTCGCGGTTCTCCGGCGACTTCTCCCACCACTCGCGCCAGGCGAGGTAGCCCTTGATCTCGGTCTTGCCCGTCAGCTTGACCAGCGCGTGGTGGCACTGGAACGCCAGCAACTGCGCGTCCGACTCCAGACCTTCGATCAGGAAGCCCACGGTCGACCAGTCGCCGAGTTTGCCGAGCTCCATCGCGGCGCACGCCTGGACCAACGGCGTGTCGTCGCGCCGCAGCCGCTCGATCAGCTGGCCTTGGGCGGCCCGGTCGCCGATGCGGCCGAGCGCTTTCACCGCGTGCAGTCGCACCGGTGCCGCCGGGTCGGAGAGCGCGGAGAAGAGCGCTGGCATCAGCAGCGGGCCATCTTGCGGGCCGGCGATCTCGGCCAGCGCGTAGGCGGCGTTGGCGCGCACGTCGGCGTGGTGGTGCTTGATCATCAGCTCGATCAGGAGGTCACGCGGCGTCGCCGACATCTTCAGCCGTGCCAACGAGAGCAGCGAGTTGATCACCAGCTCGTCCTGACCGGACTCGATCACGTACAGCAGCGGCGGCAATGCGCGCGGGTGGAGGGCCGGAAAATCGGCATCGCCACCCGGTTCGTCGGGCGCCGGGATCTTGCTGAAGCCGATCGCGGCGGCTGCCGTCACACGGTGGTCGTGGTCGGTCCCGCGTTCGAGCTCGTTCAGGATCGTCTCGAAGTTGTAGTACACCTGCTTGGTCAGCACGACCTCGAGGCTCGAGCGTTGGTCGATGTCGGCGACATCGGTCCGCGCACAGAGTTCGCGCCACTTGCGCAGGTTCTGGTCGAGCGAAACGAACAGCGTGCCGCGGTCCTTCACGAACCCGGCCTTCGGGTCGTGGCGGCGCAGCGCGTCGGCCTCCGCCAGTTCCATGGCCGAGAGCGGCGCGAGCTCGGGCGCCGACTGGCAGCCGACCGGCAGGGCCGCGAGCAGCGCGAGGAACAGCGGCGCGGCAAAGGAGGCGGTGGCACCGGCTTGGCGATCCCGGTGCGGCGACACGGTCATCACGAGAGCTCCAGATTCGTAGTTCGGCGGCGCTTCGACGGCAGCAGCCGCGGGAGATTCCCGGCCCAAACGCAGAGAGCCTATCGCTCCCCTGTGGCGCGCGCAGTGATCGCTATCGTCGCCGACCGTGGCGCTGCGGCTCCCCGCGGCCACGAACGCGAATGAGGGCCTGCAGTGTCGACTGAGCCGCCGACCGCCAACCGCTCCGGCGCAACCGCCCTGACCGGCGGGGCGATCCTGCCAGGTGCCGCCCCGCTCGCTGGTGCCGCCCACCTCGCAGACGCGACCCACCTCAGCTACGAGTTCGAGGAGATCCACTACATCGCCGACCGGGCGAGCGGACTGCGGGCGATCGTGGTCATCCATGACACCTCGGCCGGTCCGGCGCTCGGTGGCGTGCGTTGCGCGCGATACGCGAGCGAGGCGGCGGCATTGGCGGACGCCTGCGCGCTCGCACGCGGGATGACCTACAAAGTGCTCTTGGCCGAACTGCCGGCGGGCGGTGGCAAGGCCGTGCTGCTCGACCACCCGAATCTCGATCGGCACGCGGCCTACCAGACTTTGGGGCGCCACATCCAAAGCATGGACGGGCGCTTCTGGACCGGTGGCGATCTCGGCACGACAGCACGCGATCTCGCCGCGCTCGCGACGACCACGCGCTACGTCGCAACCCCCGAACATGGTGTCGACGACGATCTCGCGATGCGCACCGCTGAGGGCGTGTTCCTTGCGGCCGGCACCGCGCTTGAATTGCTCGGCATCGCCGAGTGGAACGGGCAGCGGATCGCCATCCAAGGACTTGGCGCGATCGGGCTGCACCTCGCGATGCTCGCGCGGCGCGCCGGCGCCAAGGTCATCGCCACCGACTACGACGCCGCCCAGTGCGGCCGCGCGGCCGACACGCTGCCGCTGCAGATCGTCGAGCCCGATCGGATCTGGGACGTCGACTGCGAGGTCTTCGCTCCGTGCGCGACGGGCGCCATCCTCGATCGCGCCACCGTCGAGCGCCTGCGCTGCCGCATCGTCTGCGGCGCCGCCAACCACCAGCTCGAGAGCGCTGCCATCGGCGATCGGCTCGCCGAGCGCGGGATTCTCTACGCGCCCGACTTCCTGGTGAATGCCGGCGCGGTGGTCCGCGGCTGCGGCGCGGCACTGCCCGATTTCAACCTGCCGAGGGACTTGTCGGGGATCGGCACTCGCCTCCGTCAGGTGGTGATGGAGGCGCTCGGTCGCGGCATGCCGCCCTTCCGCCTCGCGCAAGAACGGGTCGAGCAGCGTCTCGCCGCGCTGCGCTCGCGACGCGGTCGCGAGGCCAGCGCGCGCTGAACGTCTACGGCTTGGCGACCCCGGCGAGCGCGAGCATCACGGCGCGGGTTGGCTCGGGAATCCGCCGCGGCACCAATTGCCGGTCGACGCACGCCAGCAAGGTATGGCCGCGGCAGAGGAGCGTGCCCTCGCCGTCGCCGTCGCCGTCGCCGCCGCCGTCACCCGCGACTCGACGCACCGCGTACTCGAAACGCACCCGCACCCGCTCCACCTCGGTGATCGAGCTTTCGATCACCACCTCGTCGCCGAAACGGGCGGGCGCCAGGTAGCGCAGCCCGACGTCGACGACCGCCAGCAGGGAGCCGCCGCGCTCGAGCGCCGCGTAGTCGAGGCCGTGTGCGCGCATCATTTCGGTACGCCCGAGCTCAAACCAGCAGATGTAGTTCGAGTGATGGACGACGCCCATCTGGTCGGTCTCGTGGTAGCGGACCGCGGTGCGAGTGCGATGGACGGTGGCTCGGCTCATGGGTGCCGATGATGTATAGAGGTGCGACCCACCCGATGGAGCGGCAGGCTTCGCCCGTGACCTCGAATTCCGACAGCGCCGCCGCCAACCGGTCCGCATCCGATCCCGCCGGTCGCTCCTCCGACCTCTCGGTCACGGGTGCGGTGCGCACCTTCAACCCGATCACCGTGCTGATCTGCATCGTCGCCACCTGGATCGTTCCAGGGTTCGGCCACTGGCTGCTCGGGCGGCGCGGCAAGGGACTCCTCTACGCGAGCGTGTTGACGCTCACCTTCCTTATCGGCCTGTTGCTGGCCGAGTTCCGGGCCGTCCGTTCCGACGATGACTTCTTCCTCTACCTGCTCGGTGAAGGCCTCTACGCCGGCATCACTTTTCCGACGCTCTGGCTCACCGGGGGACTCGCACTCGTCGCCGACTATCCGCGCCTCGAGGTCGGCCGACTGTTCTGCACCGTCGCCGGAATCATGAACCTCTGCGTCATGGTCGACGTCTACGAGACCGCGTTCCCGCGACGGGCCGGCGCTGCCGACGGTCGCGGGAACGATGCGGCGGCCGGCAACACGCGAGAACGCGGAGCCGCGCGAAAGCACGGCGACCGAGAACACGGAGCCGAGCGAAAGCACGGCGACCGAGAACACGGAGCCGCGCGAGAGCACGGCGACCGAGAACACGGAGCCGCGCGAGAGCACGGCGACCGAGAACACGGAGCCGCGCGAAAGCACGGCGACCGAGAACACGGAGCCGCGCGAGAGCACGGCGACCGAGAACACGGAGCCGAGCGAAAGCACGGCGACCGAGAACACGGAGCCGCGCGAAAGCACGGCGACCGAGAACACGGAGCCGCGCGAAAGCACGGCGACCGAGAACACGGAGCCGCGCGATGAACATCCAGTTCGGACCGCTGCTCGAGCACGTCGGCTTGTTCGTCCTGCTCGTGCTGTTGATCTCGGTCGTCTACAACGGCCTGCGCCGCGACGACGTGGGTGAGATCGTGCGCGTCGGAGTGCGGCTTGGTCTTGGCTTCGCTCTGGCCTCGCTGGCCGCATTCGGGATCGGTGGTTACCTGCTCGCCGCGTGGCTCTGAGCAGGATCACGTCCGCGACCACAGTCCACCGCCGAGCCGCGTGACTTTCCCTTCCAGCTCGAGCTCCACCAGATCGATCAGCACGTGGTCGAGCGGTCGCGCGAGCCGCTCCGCGATCGCTGCCGCTGCCTGGGGCGCCGCGAGCGCGTCGAGCAGCGCCGCTCCGCCGGCTGCGACTCGCGTCTCGGTGCCGGGCAGGAGCAGATCGAGGTCGGCGATCTCGAGCAGCGGATGGGCGCCATCACGGATGAGGCGGTTGGTGCCGCGGCTGCTCGGCGCGTCGATGTTCCCCGGCACCGCGTGGACGCTGCGGCCGAGCTCGAGCGCGCGGTGCGCCGTGACCAGCGAGCCGCTGCGCAGGTCGGCCTCGACCACCAGCGTCGCGCACGACCATGCGGCCAGCAGCCGATTGCGCCGCGGGAAGTGGTCTTTGTAGGGCGGGGTGCCGATCGGCATCTCGCTGACCAGGGTGCCGTGGGCCTCGAGGCGCGCCGCCAGCGGTACTGCTCCTGGCGGATAGATGCGGTCGAGGCCGCAGGCCAGGACCGCGCAGCACGGCCCGCCCGCCGCGAGCGCGCCTTCGTGCGCGGCCTGGTCGATGCCGATCGCGAGGCCGGAGACGACTGCTGCGCCGCGTTGCGCAAGGGATCGCCCGAGGTCGGCGGCGAACGCCCGACCGCGCGCCGTCGACGCGCGCGAGCCGACGATCGTGACCGCCGGATCGTGCGGCAGTTGGCCGCGCCCGCGCACGTAGAGCAGTGCCGGCGGTCCGACCAGATCGAACAGTCCGCGCGGGTAGCGCGGGTCGTGCCACGAGATCAACGCAAGACCGAGCGCTGCCGCGTTCGCCGCTTCGCGCGCCGCGCGGCCGTCGCCGCACGCCGCTGCGATCCGTTCGGCTGGCAGCGCCGGCAGGCCCGGGGCGCGCCACGGTGGCGCTGTCGGATCGGCAGCCGCGTGGGCGCGCAGCAACGCGAGCTCCCGTTCGGACGGCAGCGCGAGCGCGATCCCGACGCAATGGAGGAGTGCGGCCGGCGTCGCGTCCTGCGGCGCCAGCGGCGGGCGTGAGTCGTTCATGCCGACTCAGACGCGCTCGCCCCGCAGCGGTGACGAATCGGACGGCTCCTCGCGCTGATGGACGGCCTGCATCGCGCGCAACACGCTCTCTGAGGGCGGGTCCTCGACCACGCAGGCCGAGCCCGCGCGCTGCACGACGATCCAGCGGCTCTTGCCCGCCTTCTTCTTCTTGTCGCGGCCGACGAACGGCAACAGCTCTTCCGGTGCAAAGCGTGTCGCAACCGGCAGCCCGTAGCGTTCGAGCAGTTCGCTCACTTCGGCCGGCAGCGTCGCGTCCGAAGCGCCCAGATCGACACCGAGGAACGCCGCAGCGATCATCCCGACGCCGACCGCTTCGCCGTGCAGCAGCGACTGGAACGAGTCGGCCGCCTCGATCGCGTGGCCGGTGGTGTGGCCGAAGTTGAGCAGCAGCCGTTCCCCCGACTCGGTCAGGTCACGCTCGACGATCTCGGCCTTGATCAGCGCGCAACGGGTCACGATCGCATCGACGACTTCGGGCCGGCTGCGCAGCGCCTCGTAGTCGCCGATCGCGCGCAGTTGATCGAGCAGTTCGGGCGCCTTCAGGAACCCGTACTTGATCACCTCGGCGAGGCCCGAGCGGTACTCCCGCTCTGGAAGCGTGGCGAGCAGGTCGGGATCGATGACCACGAGCGCCGGCGGATGGAATGTCCCGACCAGGTTCTTCCCGGTCGGTCGGTTGACGCCGTTCTTGCCGCCGATGGCGCTGTCGACCTGCCCGACCAGCGATGTGGGCACCTGGACGAACGGCAGCCCCCGCAGCAGCGTCGCCGCCGCCAGTCCCGCAAGGTCGCCGACCACGCCGCCGCCGAGCGCCACGACCACGCTGCCGCGTTCGGCCCCCGCCGTCAGCACTCGATCCCAGACGTTGCCGAGGATCTTCAGCGACTTGCTCGCTTCACCCGGCGGGATCAGCAGCGCGTGAGTGGCGAAGCCGGCCTTCTTCAGCGCCGACTCGGCCGCCTTCAAGCAGAACGGGGCGACGTTGCGGTCGGTGACGATCGCCACCTTGCGCGGCGGCGGCAGCAGTTCCGCGAGCCAGTTCCCGAGTTCTGCGAGCGCCCCGCGCTGGCCGCGGACGCGGCTACGGGTCGCATGCGACGTGGCCATCGAGCGATCGAGCATCCCGGCGACGTTACCCGCCCGCTTGCCGCTGCGTGCGGCGCCGGGCGAGCTGTCGTTCCCGCAGCAGAGCGTTCTCCTTGCGGTCGCGCAGCGCCAGCACGAGCAGCGCGATGATGACCGGCGCGCCGATGGCGCAGACGATCCAGGCGAGACTCGAATGCAGCTTCGAGACGTCGAGGTGGAACGGCACGAAGCGCTTCACCACGACCACGGGACAGGTCACGGTCTCCCGATTCACCGCTTCATAGGTGTAGAGCTTGAAGAAGACCCCCTCGACCAGCACGGTCGCCTGCCCGCTCACCCACTCGGGGGGCTTCTCGACCGAAAGGAGGTAGGTGAACGACGGGCCTTGGTGCACCAGCAGGCTGTGCCAGACCCGTGGCAGCTCGAGCGGATTCTCCTCGTCGTGGAACCACGGCTTCTGCTGCTCGCTGACGCTGCCGAGCAGGCGCACCGCCGCGCCGCGGTGCTGATCGGGGTCCTTGGCGAGCGCTTGGCTGGTGAGGTACTGAACGAGGGGGGTGTCGAGCCGCTTGCTCTCCAGGTCGCGCTCGATGTTCTGCTCGGGGTCGAACGCCGCTGCGGCCGCCAGTGCGTTGGCGTCGCAGTTCTGCACGAACGACAACACGTGCCAGAGCGGTTCCTCGGGCAGCGTGAGGCGTTCGGCGATGGAATCGTCGCGCACGGTCGCGAGCAGCGCGCTCGACAGATCCTTCACCGGCGGCATGCGCAGGAACGACTTCACCACGCGCTCGCCGACCAGATGCAGTGTCGGATCGATCACCTCGCTCGGTTGGCGCGGATCGGTCGGCGTCGGGTCGAACAGCGCCAATCGCTTGAAGAAGAAGCCCTCGATCTTGATCACGTCGCCGGCCGCGATGCCCTCCGGCTCCTCGAGCACGGAGAACGACCAGGCGCGGCCGAGGTCGTCGGTCGCCACACCGCGCCAAAATGAAAGCGTTTGCAGCTGCTCTGCGGTCACGAAGTTGAAGCGCGCCTTCGCCACGATCGCCTTCCCGCGCCAATCCGCGGGATGGTCATCGATCTGCTGATAGACCGCGTCGTCGGCAACGGTCGCCTCGAGCCTTCGGAAGTCACCCGCGACCAACCTGCCAGCCTCTTGCAGGAGGTGTTGGAACGGCAACGGCTCGCAGACGATCCGCTCGGCTTGTGTCGCGTCCTGCACCGCGCGCAACCGTGCTTGGTCGATCACCGCCGCCGGCGGCGCATTCGCCGATTCGATCGGCGCATTCGACCCGCGGATCGGCAGCGCTTCGTTGCGTGGCGTCGCATCGGACCGCAGCCATGCGAACAGGCTGGCGACTCCGATCAGCAGGAAGCAGAGCCCCGCGAGTTGCGCTTTCGGCGAGCGTCCGGGTCCGCGGAGCGACCGCTTGCTTCGGGCGAGGTTCGGCGGGATCAGCGACAAGGGGCCCTCGACTGGCACTCGATCGGCTGCGATCGCGGGGCGGTTGCTCAGAACGACGAACGGCGCCTGCTGGTTCGCGATTCTGGAGCATTGGCTGCTCGCAAGGAAGCGCGCCGCGCCGAAGATAGTGTCGCGCCGATGGCAGGAACCTCCGCCGACTCTTCTGCTTGGTGGACCGCGCTCCCATCGTCTTTCGCCACCCTCGCCGCGATCGACCGGCTCGCGCGCGTGCTGCCGAACCTCGAGCGCGATCCGCGGTTCCGGCGTGGGGCGGTCGAACTCTCGCTCGAGCGGACGCGGGCGCTGGTCGCGGCATTGCGCGATCCGCTGCGCGGCGTGCCGGTGATCCATGTGGCCGGTTCGAAGGGGAAGGGCACGGTCTGTCTCCTTGCCAGCGCTCTGCTGCGTGCGCACGGACGGAAGGTCGGCACCTACTTGTCGCCGCATGTCGATCGCTGGACCGAGCGGATCCAGGTCGACGGGCGGCCGCTGACGGCGGCGGCGATGGGGTGTGCGCTGGCGGTCGTGCTGGCGGCGGCGCGGCGCCAGAAGCTCGGCGCGCCGACGTTGTTCGAGGCGCTCACGGTGGCGGCGTTCGTCGCTTTCCGTGCCGAGCGTGTGGAGGTCGCGGTCATCGAGGTCGGCATCGGCGGGCTGCGCGACGCGACCAACGTGGTCGCCAGCGATGTCGCGGTCGTGACGTCGATCGAACTCGAGCACGTCGCGGTGCTCGGACGGTCGCTGGCGGCGATCGCGGCGCAGAAAGCGGGCATCTTCAAGCGTGGGGCGCTGGCACTGTCGGGCGTCCCGGCGGCGCGGCCCGAAGCGGCGATGATCCGTGCGTCTGCCCGTCGCGTCCATGCGCCGCTCATCGAATGGGGACGCGGCCTCGCGGTGCGGGCGCGTGGCGGCGCCTTCAGCATCGCTGCGCCGACGCTTGGGCTGCGGTTGCGGGAGGTGCCGGCGCCGGCCGGTGGGAGCTTCGCTCGCCGCAACGCCGCGCTCGCGCTCGCTGCGGTGGCTGGGTTGGCGCGGCGACGTACTGAGATGGGCCTCACGCTGCGGCCCGATCGGGTCGCTGCGGCGCTCGCGACAGTGGCGCTGCCGGGTCGGCTCGAAGTGGTTGCGGAGCGGCCGCGCACCTGGCGCGACGGGGCGCACACCCCGCGGTCGCTGCGGGCCGTGGTGCGCGATGTCGCTGCAGCGGCGGGGCGTCCGCCGGTCGTGCTGTTCGCCTTGAAGCGCGACAAACCGCTCGCCGCCTGCCTCGCCGCGTTGCGCGGCGCCTGCGGCCCGCTGGTTGCGACCTCCATCCCTGATGGCTTGCGCACCGTCGTCCCCACCGGCTCCTGCTTCGATCCGAAAGAAATCGTGGCGACCGCCCGCTCCCTTGGGATCATGGCCCGCCCGGTGGAGCGCCCCGCGGCGGCGCTCGCGCTGGCCCGCCGGCTCGCCGGCGCGAAGGGGGCGCTCCTGGTCACGGGCTCGTTCTGGCTGGCGGGAGTCGTGCCGCGATTGCTCCGCCGCACTGCTGACCGCCGCTGAGCGCAACGCCACTGAGCCGAACGCCATGGACCTTTCGCTCGTCAACCACTTGTTCGTGACACCGCGCTTCGTCGTGAAGGGCACGGTCCGCAGCGGTGCGCTGCGGCTGTCGAGCTTTCTGAACGCCGCGCGGCGGCCCTGGCTCACCATCGATGAGGTCACCTTCACCGATCTCGAAAGCGGCGAAAAGATCTCGGCGCGGCGCGCGACGTTGCGGCTCGCTGATGTCCTCTTCGCGCACGAGTTCCTCGATCTCGGTGGCGATCCGGTGCGGCGCAAGCTGGCGCAGTCGGAGACGCCCGACTTCCGCATGGTCAGCGCCTGGTTCCGGGCGCCGGCGCGGCTCGAGATCGTTGGTCGGGCGCGGCGTGAGGCACTCGACCCGGCGGCGACCGACGACTTCTTCGTGCTGCTCGAGCCCTTGCTGCGCGGCATCGTCCCGAGCCAGGCGGCGGCGCTCGAGCCGTGCAAGAACCTGAGCTACGCGATTGTGCAGCGCTCGCAACTCCACGGGTACTTCGAATATGAGTGAGCGGGCGCAATCGGGATCGAATCGGGCGGCGGGCACCGCGCCGCTCGATGCGGCGGCGCTGGTCGGGCTGCTCTTCTTCGTGTCGGGGGCGGCGAGCCTGCTGCTCGAAAGCGCCGCGATGCGCGCCTTCCTCGAGCTGTTCGGTTCGGCGGCGGCGTCGCTCGGCGCCGTGGGCGGCGCGTTCCTGGTCTGCCTCGCGCTCGGCGCATGGCTGATCGGCACGCGTGTCGATCGGGCACGCAGGACGCTGCTCTGGTACGCGGCGCTCGAAGCGGTCGCGTGCGTCGGCGGGTTGCTGGCGCTCTGGATCTGGAAGTCGCTCGATCCGATCGCCGACTCGTTCGCGCGCGCGGAAGTGGCCGGTGATGGCCGCATGATGGGTCGCCTCGCGGTCTGCGTCGGCCTGCTGCTGGTGCCGGTCGGCGCGCTTGGCGCGACGCTGCCGTTGCTGGCACGACTGCGAGCGGCGACGCGCCCTCGCGGCATCGCGGCCGGCGGACTGCAGGCCGCGAGCACGCTCGGTGCGATGAGCGGCGCGCTGCTGGCGTCGCTGGTGCTGCTCGGCTCGCTCGGCATGACGGCCACCTGGCTGATCGCGGCGACGCTGAACGGTGTGGTCGCGCTGGCGGCGTTCGCGCTGGCGCGCATGGTTGGCGACGACGCGCCAGCGGCCCCGGCCGAGGAACCGCGGCTGCAACCGGCGTCTGCGGCGCCACCGGCTGCACTCGAATTGCCGGTCGCCACGCTGCTGGTCGCCAGCGCCGTGAGCGGCTTCTGTGTGCTCGGCCTCGAAGTGCTGCTGTTCCGCGGTCTCGGCCAGGTGACCCGCGGTGGTCAGGACACGCTCGGCGTGCTGCTGGCAGCGTGGCTTGGCGCGAGCGCGCTCGGCACGGCGTTCGGAACCTGGTGGTCGCGAAAGCGCGCGGCGGAAGGTTGGCTGCTGGGCCAGTTGGCCGCGCTGGTGGCGCCGTTCCTGGCGCTGCTCTGCCTGCGCGCGATGTCCCATGCGCAAGTCCTCGGTTTCTGGCGCTTCGGCGAGTCGGCGATCACTTGGGACGGGCGCCTGGTGCAGGAGGTTCTCGGCGCGCTGCTGGTGGCCGGACCGTCCGCCTTCGCGACCGCAATCGCGTTTCCTTGCGCCTGCGAATTGCTGCCACGTGGCGGCGCACGCTTCGGACGCCACGTCGCGCTGCTCTCAGGCGCGTGGGCCGCCGGCGCCGCGCTGGCGGGGATCGCGGTGCCCGGTGCGCTGCTGACTGCGTTTGGCTTGAAGACGCTGCTGGTAGCGCTCGCGGTTGCGTCGCTGCTGGTGATCGCGCCAGTGGCCGCGGAGCGCGGAGGCGCGTTGCTGCGCGGGAAGCTCGCCTGGGTCGGCGGTGCAGCGGCGCTGGCGGCGCTGCTCTACTTCGCGCCGCTCACCGGGCGGTTGAGCTTGGACGAACCGCTGATCTTCGTGGAGCGCGTGTGCGGACCGGGCAACAACCTGGTGATCAAGTACGTCGAGGATCCGGCCGCGAACGTCGCCGTCGTGGTGCACTCCGACGGTCGCAAGGTGCTCGCCGTCAACAACCAGCTGGCGCTCGGCGGCAGCGGCAGCTCGCACGTCGAGCGCATGCAGGGGTTCCTGCCCGCGCTGCTCCACCCGAATCCGGTGCGCGCGCTGGCGCTCGGCGTCGGCGCCGGACTCTGCGTCGCAGCGTTGCGTGACGCCGGCTGCCAGCACACCGATGCCGTCGAGCTGCTGCCCGCGGTGGTGAGCGCGCTGCCGCTGTTCGCCGTCGAGAATCGCCAGATTGGGACCGATCCACGCGTGCGCATCCACGAAGGCGACGCGCGCGCGTTCGTGCGCGCCGCCGCGCCGGAGAGCTACGAGCTCATCGTCGGCGACCTCTTCTTCCCATGGGAGGCAGGCACCGGCCAGCTCTACACCAAGGAGCATTTCGAGCGAGTGAAGCGGCTGCTCACTCCCGACGGGATCTTCTGCCAGTGGCTGCCGGGACATCAGCTGAGTTGGGAGGAGATCGGCGCGATCGGACGCACCTTCTGCGAGGTCTTCGACGGCGCCACGCTCTGGATCGCGCGGCCGGAGCTCGCGCTCCCGGTGCTTGCGCTGGTGGCGGGCCGCGAGCGGCTCGAGATCGACCCCGTCGCGCTCGACGAGCGCCTGAAGATCCATCCGCTGCGGGTCGAACTCGATCGTCTCGGCATCGCCGACGTGCGCGATTTCCTCGCGCTCTACGTCGCCGACGAATGGTTCTTCCGCGAGAAGTTCGAGCAGAGCGGCATCGTGACCGCCGACCGACCGACGGTCGAATACGACGCGTCGCGCCGAGTCGAGACCGACGAGGTGGTCGCGCTGCACAATCGCCGCCGCCTGTTCGAGATGAAGGAAGACATCGTCTCGCGCATGACCCAGTCGGCCATCGACAAGAAGCGCTTGGGCGAGCTGAAGCGCGAGCTCTCGCTCGCGTCGCGCTCGATGTGGCAGCTCTACGAGGCCGAGACCAATCTGGCGCTGGCGGAGGCGAATCGCTCGCTGCCGCCGGACGCGCGCAAGAACCTCCCCGAGGATCTCGAACGCGAGGCGTTCCAGCTCGCCGGCGGGCTCCTGCGCGCGCGTCCGGATTACCAGCCGGCCGAGGCGATGGTGATCAAGCTGCTGATGCACCAACTGCGGGTCGGCAACTTCGATTTCGCCGCCCAGGCCGCGAGGGCGCTCGAGTTGGAGCCGACCATCGGCCCGCGCGCTCGCCTCGCCAACCTGCGCGGCATGGCGTTCCTGCTGGCGTGGTGCGACGACAGCGACCAGGTGAAGCAAGACCAGCGCGCCAAGGCGCTCGCCTATGCGTGCAGCGATCTGCGGCGCGCGACCGAGCTCGATCGCAAGCTGGTCGAGGCGCAGGTGAATCTGGGCATCGCGCTGTTCCTTGCGGGCAGCAAGGAGCAGTTCGACGAGGCGCGGGCGGTCCTCGCCATCGCGCGCGAGCAGATCCTTGCTCCCGATCGCGAGGGCGGACACGGCCTGCCGCCGAGCGCCGAGGCGGTCTTCGCGTACCTGAACGGGAGCGGCGAAGAGGCGAAGGGCTGGCTGGCTCGATCCGTTGGCCAGCCTTGGTGTTCCAAGATCGCCATGCGAATGCAGAAGGGACCGGACACTCCGTGATGCTCGACGTCTCATCCGGATCGCTGGTCGCCGTCGCGGCGACCGTCGGCCTGGTCCACACGCTCGCCGGTCCCGACCACTGGCTGCCCTTCGTCGCGATGGCGAAGGCGGGGGGGTGGACGCGCCGGAAGACACTGGTCGTCACGCTGCTCTGCGGGCTGGGGCACGTCGGCGGCTCGCTCCTGCTCGCGGCCAGCGGCGTCGCGCTCGGGTTCTCGTTCGAGGCGGCAGCGGAGCATGTCGCTGGTCTCGCCGCAGCGCGCGACTCGATCGCGACGTGGCTGTTGATCGCGTTCGGGGCGATCTACGCGGCGTGGGGCCTGAAGAAGGCGGCGCGCCACGAGCAGCACGTCCACGCCCACGCGCACGCGGACGGCACGGTGCATGCGCACGTTCACGCCCACGAAGCCGCAGCGCACCTCCATCCGCACGTGGCGGTTGCGGCGCGCTCCCCACGACGCGTGCTCACGCCGTGGATCCTGTTCTCGATCTTCGTCTTCGGTCCGTGCGAGCCGCTGCTGCCGTTGGTGCTCGCGCCGCAGCTTGCCGGCCAACGCGGGGCGTGGGTCGCGATCGTGGTCGCGTTCACGCTGGCGACGCTGCTGGCGATGACCGCCGCGGTCCTCTTCGGGCTGCGTGCGACGAGCCTGCTTGCCCGTCCGCGCTTCGTGCGACTCGCGCGGTTCCAGCATGCGATCGCGGGATTGCTGGTGCTGGCGTGCGGCGTGGCGATGCGTTGCGGGCTCTGATCAGGGCACCGTGCCGAGCCACGCGCGTTGCAGGAAGATCGCCGCCGCCGAGTGGCGCACCGCGGTGAGCCAGGTCTCCTGCGCGAGATCGTCGACCAGCTCCGGATCAACGACGAGGCGCCGCAGGAGCGCGCGCACGTACGGCTCGTGCTCGCTCCAGCCGAGCGGATTCACCGGCGCGCCGCCGCTTGGATGCGGGTCGAGTTGGCTGTCCGCCTTCATTTCAGAGCGCCGAGATGCCGCGGACGCGCCCGTTGGTTCAAACGGCCGGTCGCTGAACCCTCCACGACGAGCGCGGCATCGAGCTGGCGCCTCGATCGGGCTTGAAGGAGCCTCCACGACGCCTGCGTTCCCACTGCTCGCCAGCGTGCTACTCGCCGCCACCGCCACCGGCGCCGCCCCCCAGGGCAGTCGCGGCCCGATCGAGCTGTTCCAGGCGACCGGATTCGTCGGCTACGTGCGGCTCGCGTTGGGCATCGCGGGTCTGGTCGCCACCGTGCGCCGCAACTTGGAGTTGCGCCCGGAACGGCTCGCCCCCGAGCCGTTGCAGAAATCGCTCGAGCTCGCGATCCACGCCAAGAAGATCGACGTGGCCGCCGCCCAGGCGTCGGCGAGCGCGACGCTGCTCAGCACGCTCGTCGCCGCCGGCCTCGCGCTGCGTGCCGGCGGCCTCGACGTGATGCTGGCCAACGTCGAACGCGCCACCGCCCGCGAATCGCAGTGCCTCGGCAACCAGGTCGCGCGCCTCGGCGGCACCGTGCTGCTGTTCGGCTTCCTCGGCACCACCATCGCCGTGATCAGCGTCTGCACGGTGCTGGGATCGCTGAAGGAACCGCTGCCGAGCGACCTCTACATCGGCATCGGTGAAGCGCTCACCTGCATGGCCTTCGCGCTGCTGGTCGCGCTCTGCTGCTTCGCCGCGTTCTTCCTGCTCGATGGGAAGCTCACGCGCCGGACTCTGGCCGTCCGCGAGATCGCCGAGGAGATCCTCCATTCTGCGGCGCGCGCGGGCTGAGCTGAACTGGCCTACCGCGTGAAGATCGGGCTCGACCACGCCGCGTGACCGTCGTCCTGGATCGCGCGCAGGTAGACGGAATCGCCGGCCTTGCGGTCCGGATCGCGCCATTCGAGGGAGTGCTCGAACTTGCCGTCGCCTTGCAGCGTCGCGACGGTGGCGCCGTTCTTGATCAGTTCGAGGCGGGCGAGCGGGGCGGTGCCGATGACGAGGCCGAGGTAGGGCGGCGCGGTCGCGGCAGCGGCGGCGCGGTCGTCGTCGGCCGCGGGTGGTGCCACGATCGCGCCCATCCGTTCCTTGCCGAGCCGGAACCAGAGCAGCATGCGCGGGCCGCTGGTCGCGTAGCAGGTGCGGGCGCGCAGCGCGGCGGCGATCGCCGGTCGGGTGTTCGCGTCGGCGAGGATCGCGGTCAGGCCGCCGCACGGCTGGCCCAAGTGGGCGAGGCCGGGGTGGCCGTTGTGGCTGTCGCCCGAGCCGAGGAAACCGAGCGGGTAGCCGCGGGCGAGCGCGTCGCGGACGAAGTGGCCCTTCATCGGCGAGTAGATCGGGCGCGGGCTCTTCGGCTCCTCGCTGCTGCCGTGCACGGACACGATCTCGACCAGCGGTTCGAACTGCGGATCGGGCGCAATCGTCCAGTCGGTCGGCACCGGCCCGCCGCCGGAGTGGTGCGCGACCGTCATCGCGTCGGCGTTCGCGTCGCGCAAAGCCTGCCAGAGTTCCTGTGGCGTGTCGGTCGCCGTTTCCACGCTCGAGATCACCTTCGGCGCGTCATCGAACCAGAGCACGTGGCGATGGCCGTAGAGCCAGCTGGTCCATTCGAGGCCATGCAGCGTGGTGAAGCGGCCGGGCTGGTCGAAGGCGCGGGTCGCGGCCTGGATCTGCGCGAACAGGCGCGGCTCCATGTCGAGCTTGCGCAGCCCCCAATGGTCGTGGTCGGTCAACACGGCGACGTCGAGCGCCGCGGTGTCGCGCGCGTACTCGTAGTACTCAGCTGGCGTCGCCGTGCCGTCGGAGAGTTGCGAGTGGCCGTGCAGATCGGCCCACAGCAACGTGCGTGGCGTGGTCGCGACCAGCAGCGGGTTGCTCGGGCAGTCGCGGCCGGCGACGCGCGCGACGACGTAGCGGATGCCGGCTTCGAGCGCGCGGGCGCGCACGCGCTGACGACCGTGTTGCGAGGCGGTGAAGAGGGCCTTGGCCGGCAGTTCGAGGCCGGCGCCCGCGAGCTCGACCTCGCCCTCGAAGTCGGGCGCAGCGTTGGCGACCGCGTCGAGGAAGGCGAGGTTCACGTCGAATTCGGCGCCGACGGCGACTTCGCTCGGAACCGTGACCAGCAGATCCATCGGCGGGCCGGCGCCAATGGCAACGCGCGGATCTTCGGCGATGAGCTTGCGCGTGCCATCGCCATCGCCATCGACCCAGACGTAGAACGCCTCGGCCGATTCGGCGAATCGGTCGACCTGCGCCTGCTCGATGCCGGCGCCGTAGTCGAGCGTGAACGTCGCGCCGGCCGGCAGCCGCGTGGAACCGATCGTGACTTTGAGGCACTGCGGCGCGAGGGTCGCGGCCTCGAAGGCGATCTTCGGATCGCTGCAGCGCACTTCGGTGTAGCCGGTGGAGAAGGGATCGACCGTCTGCGGTGTGCTCCAGCCCCAGAACGGCGAGACCTGCAGGAAGAGCGCGCCGCCCGCGGCGACGCCGAGTTCGCCCGCGAGGTACTCGATCACGAATCGACCGCGCTGGCCGGCGATCGCGGTGGTGGCGGAGACGAGGCGCGCGCTGCCGCCGCCGTCTGCTGGGCCGTAGGTGCCGTTGCGATCGGCGACCATCTGCAGATGCTGTTCGACGCGCGCACCTTCGGGGTAGTCGGGCGGCGATTGTTGCGGCGAGCGGGCGCCGAATGCCAGCGCGGCGATCGCGAGCAGCAGCGGAACGAAGACCGTCAGCCGCGAGCCGGCGGCGCTGCATGCGTTGGTTGCCCGACTCATTTCACCGCCCCGTTCGGCGGATCACGACCGTCTTCAACTCGCTCATCTCCTCGATCGCGTAGCGCGGCCCTTCGCGGCCGAGTCCGCTCTCCTTGACGCCGCCGTACGGCATCTGGTCGACGCGGAACAGCGGCACGTCGTTGACGATCACGCCGCCGACTTCCAGCACATCGGCCGCGCGCAGCGCCCGTTCGAGGTCGCGGGTGAAGACGCTCGCCTGCAGGCCGTAGCGGGTCTGGTTGGCCGCCGCGAGCGCCGCCTCGAAGCTGCCGGCCGCGGCGACTGACACGACCGGCCCGAACAACTCCTCTTTGGCGATCCGCATCTCGCTACTGAGCCCGGCGAGCACGGTCGGCAGGTAGGTCTGCCGCCCTTGCCGTGCCGCGCCGGTCGCGACCCGTGCGCCGAAGCTCTTCGCCTCGTCGACCCAACTCGCCACGCGGACCACGTCGCGTTCGCGGATCAGGCCGGTGAGCTCGGTCGCCTCGTCGGTCGGCGCGCCGATCTTGAGCTTCGCCGCGCGCGCGGCGAGCGCCTCGACTACTTCGTCGGCGGCACGCGCGCTGGTCGTGTAGATGCGCTGCAGGTGGATGCAGACCTGCCCGCTGTGGGCGAAGCCGCCGACGACGAAGCGGTCGAGCGATTCCAGCCAGTCGGACACGTCGTCGATCACGACCGGCGCGTTGCCGCCGAGTTCGAGCGTGACCGGCTTCAGCCCGGCGATCGCGCGCAACCGGATGCCGACCGCGCGCGAGCCGGTGAAGGAGACCATCGCGATGTCGGGGTGTTGCGCGAGCGGTTCGCCGATCTCGACGCCCTGTCCGGGGACGACGTTCACGAACCCATCGGGGCAGCCGGCATCCGCCAATGCCTGCGCCAGCAGGAACGCCGAGCAAGGGGTCTCCTCCGCCGGCTTCACCACGACGGTGTTGCCCGCGGCGAGCGCCGGTCCGATCTTGTGCGCCACCAGATTGAGCGGAAAGTTGAACGGCGTGATGCAGGCGATCACGCCGCGCGGAACGCGGCGCGTGTAGCCGAAACGCCCCTTCCCGGCCGGATGCGCATCGAGGCAGAGCGTCTCTCCGTGCAGCCGTTTCGCCTCTTCGGCCGAGAACTCGAGCGTCTGGATCGCGCGGTCGACCTCGACCTTCGCTTCCCGCAGCGGCTTGCCGCTCTCAAGCGCGATCGTCTCGGCGAACAGCGCGTGGTTCGCGCCGACGCGCTCTGCCGCGCCACGCAGGAACGCGAACCGCTCGTAGGCGCTCTTCGCCGCCGCAGCGGGCCGCGCGGCAGCAGCGGTCGCGATCGCCCGCTCGACCTCGCCCACCGTCGCCTGCGCGACCGTCGCGAACGGTCGGCCGTCCCATGGCGCCGCGAGCTCGACATGACGTTGCGCCGCAACCAAGCGGCCACCGATCCAGAGGTCGAAGCGGGTGGGGCGTTGCATGGTCAGTTCGACGGTGCGACGGTGGGGGGGAGGAGGATCTCGAATGTCGTACGCCGATCCGGCGCCGATCGCACTCGCAGCCGGCCGCCGTGCGCTTCGATGTGCTTCTTGGTGATCGGGAGGCCGAGCCCGGTGCCGTGCGCCTTGGTGGTGAAGAAGGGATCGAAGATCTTGCGGCGGATGTCGGCGGTGATGCCGGGGCCGTTGTCGGTCACGGTGATGGCGATGCCCTTCGGACCGGGCTTCAACGCCAGCGTGATCAGCGCCTCATTGTGTCCGCGCAGCGCGTGGGCGGCGTTCTGCACCAGGTTGTAGAGCGAGTCTTCGAGCATGCTCGGGTCGGCGACCACGACCAGCTCGTCGGGGAAGTAGCGCCGCACGACCACGCCTTCGAGATCTCCGGCCGCGATCAGATTGGCGACGACCTTCTCTAGCATCCGCACCAGGTCGACGCGCTGGCGCGACAGCGGCCGATGGCGCGCGAACGTGAGCAGATCGTCCAGCACCACATCGACGCGCTTGATCTCGTGCTGGATCTCCTTGAAGATCGGCGCCCGGTGGTGCGCGGGGCCGAACTCGGCGGCCAGCAGCGTGATGGCGTTGTGGATGCCGGTGAGCGGGTTCCTGATCTCGTGGGCGATGCGCGCGGCCGCCTCGCCGATCGCGCCGAGCGTCCGCGCGCGGAGCAGCTCCTCTTCGAGCCCCTTGCGCGGCGAGATGTCGCGCAGGATCGCGGTCGCTCCGAGCGGTTTGCCGTCGCCGTCGAGCTGGTGCATCCGCGTCAGCGCGACATGGATCTCGTGGCCGTCCTTGGTGAGGCGGCGCGTTTCCCAGTCGCGCAGGAAGCCGTGCGATTCGGTCGCTTCGAGCAGTCGCTCGACCTCGCCCGAGCGCTTCAGATCCTCCGGGAGCAGGAAGTCGAAGTGGCGGCCGAGGACCTCTGCCGCCGGCCAGCCGAGCAGCGCCTCGGCGCCCTGATTCCAGCTGGTGATGCGCCCGTCGCGGTCGATGGTGAGCACGGCGTCGCGCGTGATCTCCTGCATGATCTGGACCAGCAGTTCGCGGCCGAGCTGGTCGAGCGGGTCGGCGCGGCGCAACGGGGTTTTTCCGGAAGCGAGGTTCTTCTTGGCGGTCGCCATCGGCGTCTCGAGGGGGCGGATCGAAGGGGCCAGAGGATAGGCTTCGCCGCCCGGAGCCCCGAACTGAGATGAGCCAACCTTCGCGCCACCGCCGCATTCTTGTCGTCGACGACGAGAAGCTGATCCGCTGGACGCTGCGCGAACGACTGGAGAAGGACGGGCACGTGGTTTCCGAGGCCGAGGCGGGCCTCACCGCGATCGAGATGCTGCGGCAGGAGGAGTTCGACCTGCTGCTGCTCGACTTCAAGCTGCCCGACATCGACGGCATCGAGGTGCTGCGTCACGCCAAGGAGCGCCGCCCGGCGCCGGCGGTGATCCTGATGACGGCGTTCGCGAGCGTGCAGAACGCGGTCGAGGCGATGAAGCTCGGCGCCTACGACTACGTCAAGAAGCCGTTCAACCTCGATGAGCTCGTGCTCGAGTGCGAACGCGCGCTCGAGACCGTGTCGTTGCGCGCGGAGGTTTCGCGCTACCACTCGCTCGACCGCGCGCGCTTCTCGGTCGCGAACCTGGTCGGTTCGTCGCCGCAGACGCAGGCGATTCGCACGCTGGTGCAGCGGGTCGCGAAGAGCGGCGCGCGCACGATCCTGATCACCGGCGAGACCGGCACTGGCAAGGGCCTCCTCGCCCGCGCGATCCATTTCGAAAGCGAACTCGCCGCCACGCCGTTCATGAACGTCACCTGCACCGCGCTGCAGGAGACGCTGCTCGAGAGCGAGCTCTTCGGCCACGAGAAGGGCGCCTTCACCGACGCGCGGACGACGAAGAAGGGGCTGTTCGAGCTGGCCGACAGCGGCACCGTCTTCCTCGACGAGATCGGCGACATGCCGCTGTCGCTGCAAGGCAAGTTGCTGCGCTTCCTCGAGGACAAGACTTTCCGGCGGCTCGGCGGCACGCGCGACATCTTGGTCGACGTGCGCATCGTCGCTGCGACCAACCGCGACCTGAAGGCGGCGGTCAAGGAGGGGCGCTTCCGCAACGACCTCTACTACCGGCTGAACGTGATCCCGATCCCGATCCCGGCCCTCGCGCAGCGCAAGGCCGATGTCATGGATCTGGCTCGCCACTTCGTCGCGATCTACGCCGAGGAATTCAAGAAGGTGATCAAGGGCTTTGACCACGACGCCGCGAAGGCGCTCAACGCCTACCCGTGGCCCGGCAACATCCGCGAGCTGAAGAACACCATCGAGCGCGCCATCCTGCTCTCCGATCGCGACGTGCTCACGCTCGAGGACCTCCCGTTCGAGATCCGCGACGGCACCGCTTCGGCCGCCGCCCGCAGCGTCATCTTCACGCTGCCCAAGGAGGGCGTCGACCTCGACCAGGTCCACAAGGACCTGCTGTTCCAGGCGCTCGAACGCTCCCGCTTCAACAAGACCGCGTCTGGCAAGCTGCTCGGGTTGAACCGCGATCAGGTGCGCTACTGGATGCGGAAGTACGGGATCGCCGACAAGCAGGCCGTCGAGGGCTGATCGAAAAAGCATGTCCTCCCACCTGAGCGTCGCGTTCCTCTGGCACTTCCATCAGCCCGACTACGCCCACCCCGAGGACGGCATCGCGGTGTTGCCGTGGGTGCGCATGCACGGCGTGCGCGGCTACACCGACATGCTCGGGCTGCTCGAAGAGGAGCCGGGTGCGCGGGTCACGCTGAACGTCACGCCGGTGTTGCTGGCGCAGATCGAGCGGTGCGTCGAGACGTGGGGCACGCCGCACGAGGATCGATTGCTGGCGCAGTGCCGGCGCCTGCCGTGCGTTTTGGCGGACGGCGAGCAAGGCTCGCTTGCGGCGCTGCTCTTCTCCGCGCATCGCCAGCAGATGATCGTCCCGCTGCCGCGCTACCGCGAGCTGCTCGAACGGTGCGAGCCGTCGTTG
Organism: Planctomycetota bacterium; assembly: GCA_009691715.1. Taxonomy (GTDB): domain Bacteria; phylum Planctomycetota; class B15-G4; order B15-G4; family SIAN01; genus SIAN01. Next base: position 148,919 of record SIAN01000002.1, on the reverse strand, counting down.
AAGGCGGGCGGCCGCGTGCCGCTCGACGACGCGGATCTGCTCGATCTTGTCGTGCTCTTCCATCTGGCGTGGAGCGGGTGGCGATTGCGCCGTCGAGCCGAGATCGCGGCGCTGATCGCGAAGGGGCGCGGATTCACGTGCGACGACTTCGCACGGCTGCTGGAGCTGCATCGCGCCGAGATCGAGTCGCTGCTGCCGCGCCTCAAGCAGCTCGCTGCGAGCGGGCAGGTCGAGATCTCGACGACGCCCGACCAGCACCCGATCCTGCCGCTGGTGTGCAAGCTGGACTCGACCGAATTCCCGCAGTCGGGCGGCCTCGAGGCGCCGTTCCTGTTCGAGCAGCCGGGCGACGCGGCCGACCATGTGGCGCGCGCGGTCGAGCGTTACCGCCGCCTGTTCGGCGCGCCGCCGCGCGGCATGTGGCCGGCCGAGGGCGCTGTCTCCGAAGCGGCGATCCGCGAGCTGTCACGCGCCGGCCTTGCTTGGGCGGCGACCGACGAATCGATCCTGTTCGCCTCGCTCGCCGGCGCGCAGACGGGGCGCGACGAACTCTTCCGACCGCACCGCGTCGGCGCGGCGGATGCCGAAGTCGCGCTCTTCTTCCGCGACCACGAGCTCTCCGACCGCATTGGGTTCCTCTACCAGAGTTGGCCGGCAGAGTCGGCGGTGCGAGATCTGCTGCGTCGCCTCGACGAGCTGCGTTCCTCGACCTCGCTCGAGGAGCCGGTCGTCTCCGTGATCCTCGACGGCGAGAACCCGTGGGAGAGCTACGCCGGCGCCGGCGAGCCCTTCCTGCGCACGCTTTATCGCGAGCTCGCAGCCCATCCGCGCCTGCGCCCGGTCACGATGAGCGACGCGCTCGCGAAGGCGCAGAGGTCGCAGGGCGTCGGCCGGCTAGCGCGGCTCGCGAAGGGTTCCTGGATCGGCGGCAACCTCGATACTTGGGCCGGGCAGCGGGAGAAGCTTGACGGTTGGCGGTTGCTGGCGCAGGCGCGCGCGCTGTTCGCCGGCAAGGCGCTTGCCGAGCTACCGGAGCGCGTCGCGAAGTCCTTGCGCGTGCTCGAAGGCAGCGACTGGTACTGGTGGTTCGGCGACGATCACTTCACAGCGCAGCGCGAGCTCTTCTCCGAACTGTTCCACGCGCACCTGCGCATCGTCTTCCGCGCCGCCGGCCACGATCCGCCGCCGTTGCCTGCGCCCGACGCGCGCCGCGAGGATCTGCGTCCGTCGCGCGAGCCGCTCGAACAGGTGCGCGTGCGCGGCCGGGCCGAAGACCTGTTCGAGTGGCAGTCGGCCGGCTGGTTCGACTTCCAGGCCGCCGGCGGCTCGATGACGCGCGCCCGCCGCGTCGCTCGTCGGCTGCTGTTCGGCTTCGAGCGTGGAGCGCTTCACCTCGCGGTCGAACGCGAGGCGCCGCTGGTCAAGGGCCGCCTCTTTTTCAGCGAGCCGCGCCCACGCGGCTTCGACAGCGCGACCGACGCGCGGCCGACGGAGCTGCCGTGGCTCCGGTTCGAGCTGGCGCTCGCCGACCTCGGGGCCGCGGCCGGCTCGACGCTGCGATTCCGGATCGAGCTCGAGACCGTCGACGGCGAGGTGCTGCACTGGCCAGCGGGGCGACTCGCGCGACTGCGCGTCCCCGACCGCGAATTCGCGGCGGCGCGGTGGTACGTTTGAGAACTCGGTAGGGATCGGCGCCGCCGGTTCCGGGTGGACGGGGAGAGGGCCATGGCCGAGGCGCTGCGCCTCGTGCTCGACCTGCATTGCCATCAGCCGATCGGCAATTTCGGTTGGGTGATCGAGAAGGCGACGGCCGGCTCCTATCGGCCGCTGCTGCAGGCGCTGGCACGCCACCAAAAGATCCCGTTCGTGCTGCACGTGTCGGGACCGCTGCTCGAATGGTGGCTTTCGAACGCGCGCGACATGGTCGATCTGGTGGCGACCGGCGTGAAGCGCGGCCAGATCGAGCTGCAGGCGTCGGGCCTGTTCGAGCCGATCCTGCCGTCGATCCCGCGCCGCGACCGGATCGACCAGGTGCGCCTCCATCGCGCTTGGCTCGCCGATCAATTTGGCGCGGACGCGACCAGTCTCTGGCTCACGGAGCGAGTGTGGGAGCCGACGCTCCCGAGCGATCTCGCGGCCGCAGGCATCCGCTCGGTGGTGGTCGACGACACGCACTTCGAAGGTGCCGGCCTTTCGATCGACGAGCTCGACGGCAGCTACGCGACCGAGGACGAGGGCCACGTCGTGCGCCTCTTCCCGATCAGCCAGAAGCTGCGCTACCTGATCCCGTTCAAGCCGGTCGAGGAGATCGTTGCCTGGCTGAAGGAGCGCCATACCGCCGGCCAGAAGCTGCTGGTGTTTGGCGACGACGGCGAAAAGTTCGGACTGTGGCCGGGCACGCAGGAGTGGGTCTACGGAGCGGGCTGGCTCCAGAAGTTCCTCGCCGCGATCGAGGCGAACCGCGCCTGGCTCAAGCCGACCACGCTGGCCGAAGCGGAGCGCGCGCTGCCGCCGGCGGGGCGCGTCTATCTGCCGACCGCGTCCTATTTCGAGATGGGCCACTGGTCGCTGCCACCGAAGGCGCAGGTCGCGCTCGACGCGGTGATGAAGGCGCTCGACAGCAAGGCGCACGTGGAAGTGGGGGCGGCGGTGAAGCCGTTCCTGCGCGGCGCGACCTGGCGCAATTTCCTCGCGCGCTATCCCGAGGCGAACCGGCTCGCGCAGCGCATGGCGCGACTTTCCGAGCAGACGCGCCGCATGGGCCTGCGACCGCCCGATGGGTTGCACTCGATCGAACAGCTGCATCCCGCGGTGCGCGCGCTCTTCCGCGGGCAGTGCAACTGCGCCTACTGGCACGGGGTGTTCGGCGGGCTGTACCTGCCGTTCCTGCGCGATGCCATCGTCGGCGAACTGCTCGATGCGCGCGCCCGGCTCGAGGCGTTGCGTGGCGATCAAGCCGGTGCGCCGCACGCCGAGCAAACCGACCTCGATTGCGATGGCGTCGACGAGGTGCTGCTTGAAGGGCATGGCTGGTCGGCGTGGATCGCACCTTCCCGCGGCGGGCTGGTCGAACTGCTCGACCATTGGCCGACGCGGCGCAACCTGCTGAACGGCATCGCGCGCGTGCACGAGGCCTATCACGACGAGCTGCGACGGCGCGACGACGCGCACGCCGCGCAGCTCGCGCCGAAGAGCATCCACGACCAGAAGCTCGCGCTCGAGAATGCCGAGGAGCTTCTGCGCTACGACGAGCGCGGGCGCGGGGCGTTCGCGCTCGAGCTGGTGACCGACGGGCCGGGTAGCGAAGAGCGTCTCGCTGCGACGGCGGAGACGCGCGGTCCAGACCGCTACGGCGTCGCGGTCGCACCGCTGCGGCTCACGCGCCCGCTCAGCGCCGACCGCGCGCGCGTCGATCTGGCGGCGACGATCGAGGCCGCGCGCGGCACGCGCCTCGACGTGACCCGCAGTTTCGAGCTTCACGCCGACGGCGCGTTCGAGGCGACCGTGACGCTCGCGGCGATCGGCCGGCCGCTCCCGATCGGATGGGCGACCTTGCGCTTCGATCTGTCGGTGCCAGGCGCCGGCCTCGACGAGCGGCGCTTCGTGCTGCAGGACGGGCGGCGAGTCCCGGCGGGCGAAGCGGTTGTCTTCGCCGGCGACGCGCTCGAACTCGCCGACGAGCGCGGTCGCTTCCGGATCGAGGCGTCGCGGCCCTTCACTGCTCGCATCACGCCGATCCGCACCGTGTCGCGATCGGAAAGCGGGGTCGAAACCTGTCTGCAGGCGAGCGCGCTGCTGCTCGCTTTCGAGTTGAAGACGCTTTCCGGCGAGCCGTGGCGGCTGCTCGTCCGGCTGAAGCCGCTTGCGGCCACCTGATCGCGCCGCGCCCTTCGCAAGTCCATCGATGGAGAACGAAACGTGTCGGAACTGCGCCGCGATCCTCTTGACCAGCGCTGGATCATCGTCGCGCCAGAGCGCGCGCGTCGGCCGCGCGGCGCCCTCGGGATCGCGGCCGCGCCGATCGAGCCGGTCGATCCGTGTCCGTTCTGTCCCGGCCATGAGTCGCTGACGCCGCCCGAAATCCTCGCGCTGCGCGAAGCCGGCGGCCACAGCAACGGGCCGGGGTGGCGCGTGCGCGTCTTCGCCAACCAGTTTCCGGCGCTGACGGTCGAGGGCGCGCATGACCAGCACGCCGAGGGGCCCTATGACGCGATGCGCGGCGTCGGGGCGCACGAGGTGATCGTCGAGACGCCGGTCCACGACCACGACCTCTCCGACCTCGATGGGCCCGCGCTGCGCGACGTGCTGCTCTGCTATCGCGATCGGCTCGTCGACCTCTACCACGACACGCGGCTCAAGTACGTGCTGCTGTTCCGCAATCGCGGCGCCGCGGCCGGCGCGACGCTCGACCACTCGCACAGCCAGTTGATCGCGACGCCGGTCAATCCGATCCGCATCAGCCGCAAGCTCGAGGCGTTCCGCGAGCACTTCCGCCGCAAGGAGCGCTGCCTCTTCTGCGACCTGCTGCAGCACGAACGCCACGACGGCAGCCGGATCATTCGCGAGGAAGGAGGCTTCGTGACCTTCGCGCCCTACGCGTCGCGCTTCCCGTACGAGATCATGATCGCGCCCAAGGAGCATCGCTGGTCGTACGGCGAACTGTCGCGGCACGAGGCCGACGGCCTGGCGCGGGCGCTGAAGGACGCGCTGCTGCGCATCCGGCTCGGCCTCGGCGACCCGCCCTACAACTTCGTGCTGCACGCCGAACCGAACCTCCACGCGGTGCCGCGGCGCGGCGGCTTCTGGGACACGTTGCGCCACGACTTCCACTGGCAGTTGATCCTGTATCCCAGGCTCACGCCGGTGGCCGGATTCGAGTGGGGGAGCGGCTTCTACATCAACGCGACGCCGCCCGAGGAGGCGGCGCGCCACCTGCGCGGAGTCGACGTGAGCGACGAGGCGGTGGCGGCGTGGCGAGCCGCGCGCAAGGCGTGACGGTGGTGTGCATGACGGCGGTGGAGCCGACGACGGAGGTTCGCGATGCCGATCCATGACGCGCTGCAGCAGACGTTGACGTTGATCCTGGCGGGCGGCCAGGGCGAGCGACTCATGCCGCTCACGGCGGAGCGGGCCAAGCCGGCGGTGAGCTTCGGCGGCATCTACCGGATCGTCGATTTCACGATCAGCAACTCGATCAACTCCGGTCTGCGCCACATCTACGTGCTGACGCAGTACCGCTCGCGTTCGCTCGAGGACCATCTGCGTCTCGGCTGGAACTTCCTGCCGCGACGCCTCGCGCAGTTCATCGCGCCGCTGCCGCCGCAGCGCGCCACCCGCGAGACGTGGTACGGCGGCACCGCGGATGCCGTCCACCAGAACCTCGAGACGATCGAGGCGGAGGGCAAGAAGCGCGTGCTGATCCTGTCGGGCGATCACATCTACAAAATGGACTACGGCCGCATGCTGGCCGATCACGTCGAGCGCCGTGCCGACGTGACCATCGGCGCGATCCCGGTGAAGTGCGCCGACGCGCGCCGTTTCGGTGTGTTCGAGACCGCTGCCGATGGCTCGGTGACGGGCTTCGCCGAGAAGCCGAAGCAGCCGAAGGAGATGGCAGACCGGCCCGGCTGGTCGCTCGCTTCGATGGGGATCTACCTGTTCGAGACCGCCGTGCTGAAGAAGTTGCTGGTCGCGGACGCGAGGCGCGCCGATTCGAGCCACGACTTCGGCAAGGACGTCATCCCGCGCGCGATCGTGGATCACCGGGTCGCGGCGCATCGTTTCGTGGACGAGAACCACAAGGCCGAACCGTACTGGCGCGACATCGGGACGATCGACTCGTTCTACGAGGCGAACCTCGACCTCATCGCGGTCGAGCCGCAGTTCAACCTGTACGACCACGACTGGCCGATCTTCACCATGCAGCACAACGAGCCGCCGGCGAAGACGGTGTTCGCTGATCCGCCAGGCACGGGCAAGCGCGCGGAGGTGCTCGACTCGATCCTGTCGCCGGGAGTGGTCGTCTCGGGCGGGCGGGTCGAGCGGTCGTTGCTGGCCTACCGCTGCCGGGTCGAGGAGCACGCCGTGGTCGAGGACTCGATCCTCCACGCGGGCGTCGTCGTCGGCCCCGGCGCCAAAGTCCGCCGCGCGATCATCGACAAGTGGACCCACGTCCCCGCCGGCGAGACGATCGGCCACGACCTCGCGCGCGACCGCCGCCGCTTCACCGTCTCCGAAGGCGGCGTAGTCGTCGTCCCGATGCGCTACGACTTCGCCAACGCGCCGACCTGACCATCTGAGCCAACTACCGACCGTCGTCTTCAAGCAGCGAGGGCACCGAGGAGGCGTGTTCGGGACATCGAGGGGAGTGCCGGCGACTTCGTCAAAGGCTTCAGAGCTGCGCTCGACACGCCGACCCGCGGTCACGCAGTCTTCGGGGGTGTCTTGCGAACGCGCCGCACTTGCCGAACGATTTCGTCGTCCTTCAGGACTCCCCGTCTTCCATGAGCTCCTCCGGAGTGCAGAGCATTGGTGGAGGAAAGCCCCGCGACCGAGCGCCCTTGGCGCACTCCTCGATCACGGCGGGAGACACGAACAGATGGAACGATGACCGCCGCCGTGACCACCACGATGAGGTCAGCTTCTGATGTCTGGCCAATGGGGCGTGCCGGCCTCGGCACGTCGGCGTGTCGAGAGGTCGAACAGAGAGTTCAGAGTGTCGTGGTGAGGAGCAGGGCCCAGGTCCACTGAACGCCGGTTTCACCCCCGCCAGTCCCATCGCCGTTCAGACCTGCCACGCTTCAACCTCGATTTTTCAATCCCGGATCAGGATGACGGCGAATCCGAGGTTCGACCCGCCTCCGGCGCCGCCGCAATCCGCGTGATTCGCGCGTCACGGCGCTCCTCGGCGGCACCTTCACCGACCACCGCCCGCTCCCTCGATGTTGGGCTTCAGCTGCGCAGCGCGCGCGGCGCCGCTTCGTCTGCTGCAAGCCCCGAGAGGTGAGCGGCGCGCCGCGGCGTCTCACCGGCGCGCGAGTTCAGCTGCGAAGACGCCGGACGAGCCCCTTGCGTCTCACGGCCACCAGTCGCGGCGGCTTCGTCTGCTGCAACGCCCGGAAAAGCAGCGAAGGCCGCCCTTGCCGAGGCGGCCTTCGCGACGGAACCCCGTTCGCTCGCGGGATCCCCAACCAGAATCTCGAACTTCTCAGGAGCTGTCGTTCACAGGACTTGCCGGTACCCGAGTGCGATCAGCGGAGCACGCGCAAGCGTCTCCGAGGGTTTGAGTCGCAACCGCTGTGCCGCGAAGTCCCAACGACGAAGAGCGCTGTCCCAACCCTTCCGCGGCGCGCGCAAGTTCTGATTCGGAGGGTCTTTACGATCGCAGGAAAATAGCTCGCAGCGCGCGGGCTGGCTCGCCATCGCGGTCGAATCGTCCCAGCATGCTTGGTCTGGGACGAATCGACCCAATCAATGACTGGCCGGCTGGGGCGAATCGTCCCCTTCGTCCTCGTCCCCCTCCTCCCGCGCGACCCCGTACTCGATCAGCTTGCGGTAGAGCGTGCGCCGGTTGATCCCGAGCAGTTCCGCCGACCGACCGCGATGGCCGCCGCATTCGCGCAGGGTCTTCAGGATGTGCAGTTTCTCGAGCGCCTCGAGCGAGACCGGCGCCGCCTCGGCCGCGCCGCAGAAGACCGCCTTCTCGCGCAGCTCGCCCGGCAGGTCCTCCACCTCGACGAGCGGCGTCACGCACAGGATCGCGGCGTGCTCGACCGAGTTCTCGAGCTCGCGGATGTTGCCCGGCCAGTTGTGGGCCTGAAGAGCGCGCAGCGATGCGGTCGAGAAGCCGTCGATCTTCTTGTGGAAGCGCGCCGCGCACGACTGCAGGAAGTGACCGGCCAGCATCGGCAGGTCATCCATCCGATCGCGCAGCGGCGGCAGCTCGAGGCTCAGCACCCGCAGCCGGTAGTAGAAATCCTGCCGGAACAGCCCCTTCTCGACATCGCGCTTCAGGTCGGAATTGGTCGCGGCGACGATGCGCACGTCGACCTTCCGGATCTTGCGCTCGCCAAGGCGCATCAGCTCGCCCGCTTCGAGCACTCGCAGCAGGCGCTGCTGCATGCTGAGCGAGATGTTGCCGATCTCGTCGAGGAACAGCGTCCCGCGGTCGGCCGCCTCGAACAGGCCCTGGGTGGTCTTGTCGGCCCCGGTGAACGCGCCCTTCGCGTAGCCGAACAGCTCGCTCTCGAGCAGCGAGTCGGGCAGCGCGCCGCAGTTGATCGGGATGAACGGTTCGCTCGCGCGCGGGCTGCGCCGATGGATCTCCCGCGCGACCAGCTCCTTGCCGGTGCCGGTCTCGCCGAGGATCAGCACGGTCGAGCTGGTCGGCGCCACGCGATCGAGCAATTGCAGGCTGCGCTGGAAGGCGGCGCTGCGGCCAAGCAGGGTCGGTCCCGGAGACAGGTGGGCGACGCGGCGTTCGAGCCGGCCCTGCTTGTCGCGCAGCGCCTTCTTCTCGAGCGCGCGCTTCACCGTGAGGCGGACCTCGTCGAGGTCGAACGGCTTGCTCAGGTAGTCCTCGGCGCCGCGCTTCACCGCGTCGACCGCCGACTGCAGGCTGGCGAAGCCGGTGATCACGATCAGCTCGGTCTCGGGGCTCTCCTGCTTCACGCGCTCGACCAGTTCGAGCCCGTCCATCCCGGGCATCCGCACATCGGTGCAGACCAGATCGAAGAGCTCCTCGCGGACGCGCGCGAGCGCCGCCTCGGCGTTCGCCGCCTGTTCGACCGTGTACCCCTCCTCGACCAGGATCTCCGCCAGTCCGCTGCGGATCGCTTCCTCGTCGTCGACCACCAGGATCCGTGGCATCAGCTCTCCCTGTTCGTGGTCGGTGTGGGACGGTTCGCCTCAGCAGCGTGGGCAGGAGACCCCTCGATCGGGAGCTCGAGCTCGAATCGTGCGCCACCTTCGCTGCGGTTCTCGGCAAAGAGCGCGCCGTGGTGCTCCTTGACGATGCCCCACGAGACGGAAAGTCCAAGGCCGGTTCCCTCGCCGGGAGCCTTGGTGGTGAAGAACGGCTCGAACAGATGCGGCAGCACGTCGGCCGGAATTCCCGGTCCGTTGTCCTCGACCGCGATGCGCACGGCGCGGCCCGCGGTCGGCAGCCGGCTGGTCGCGACCTCGCACGCGCGCACGATCACGGTGGCGTCCTTGCCGATGGCCTGGAACGCGTTCAGCATCAGGTTGAGCAGCACCTGCGACAGTTGCTGGCGATTGCCGACCAGCGTTGGAAGACCATCGGCGAGTTCGAGCCGCAGGGTGATCGACTGCATCGCGGCCCGATCCGCCAGTAGCGCCACCGTGCTCTCGACGACCTCGCGCAAGTCGAACGGCGCGAAGCGGGTCGGCGCCGCGCGCGCGAAGTCGAGCAGGTTGCGGGTGATTCCGGCGACGCGCTTGCCCTGCTCGACGATCTTCTCGAGCTTGTCGACGTCGACCTCGCCCTTCTTCGCGCGTTCGAGCACGCGCTGGGCGAACATCGTGATGATCCCGAGCGGGTTGTTGATCTCGTGGGCGACGCCGGCCGCGAGCGCGCCGACCGACGACAGCCGTTCGGCCTTGATGAGGCGCGCCTCCATCGCCTTGCGTTCCGAGGCATCTCGGAGGATCGCCCGCACGCCGATCGCCTTGCCGTCCTCGACCACCGGCGTGGCCGAGATCTCGACCGGAAAGCCCGGCGCGTCGCCGTGGCCGATGAGGGCCGAGTCGAAGGCCTTGAGCGCGCCGCCTTCGAGCACGCGCGCGAACGCCTTGCGGGTCGCTTCGCGGGCATCCGCCGCCACGAACTCGAGGAACGGCCGACCCTTGAGAGCGTCGACCGTGGTGCCGAGCCGCTCGGCCTGGCGGCGGTTGGCCGAGACGATCGCCCCCTTGGCGTCCGTCACCTGAATCAAGTCGGAGGCGTTCTCGACGATGTCGGAGTAGCGCTTCTCCGAATCGACGATCTGCGCGTGCGCGCGCCGCAATTCGTCGAGCGCGTTCTGCAGTTGCAGCGTCCGCTCGGCGATGGTCTTCTCCATGCCGGCGTAGAGCGAACGCAGCTCGCCGGCCATCGCGTTGAACTCGCGCGCCAGCACCTCCGCCTCGTCGCCGGTCCTCAGGTCGATCGTTTGGGTCAGTTCGCCGCGCCCGATCCGGATCGCGCCGTCACGCAACACCTCGAGCGGCCGCGTGAGCCGTCGGGTGAGGAACAGGCCGACCAACGCCGCGAACAGGAGCGCGCCGATCAGCACGCCGGTGAACACGACGCGGAAGCGGTGGACGTTGTCGAGCAGTTCGCGCGCTGGACGCTCGACCGCAAGCACGTAGTTGAGGCTCGTGTTGTCGCTGCAGGGATGGAACGGCGCGAAGGCGACCATGTCGCCTTTCTGGAACATCGCCGCGTTGGCGCGCAGCGACAGCGCATGGTCGCGGAGCCCGAATTCCGACGGCAGGGTCACGAGGCGACCGGCTTCCGAGCTCGCGATCGGAGCCAGCCCGCGCGCGTCGAAGACCGACCGCAGTGCCAAGCCCTCCTGCGTGGCATCGCTGTGCAGCTCGCGCAGGAGCCGGCGCCACGAGTGCACGACGAAGATCCACCCGTATTCGGTGCCGAACTCCCCCTGCACGCGTCCGGCGAACAGCTCGAGCGCATCGTCTCCCGAATCGCCGGGTCGCGGCAGGGTGGCGCGCAGCAGATCAAGATCGGGGTGCTCGTCGCGGACGTTCGCGAAGGCCGCGATGAGAAGCGGCAGAAGCTCACCAGCGGGGGGCACGATCGGGCGCGGAAAGCCCTGCGCGTCGCGTTCGAGCAACTGGCGCGCGCGCGGCTCGCCGTCGCGATCGAGCCAGAGGATCGGAGTCATGCCGTCGCCGCCGAATGCGGGCGACAGCACGATGGCGAGCTCGCAGCTCCTCTGCTGGTCCTGGTGGAGGCGCAACCGCTGCTCGACCTCGGTGAGGTCGCGGCGGACGGTCTTCCACTCGTCGTCGGAGAGCGCGCGGCGCTCGCCGCTGCTCGTCTCGTCGCGGTCGGGCTGGAACGTTGCCAGCAGATGGCGCGGATCGTCGTTCTGGTTGGCCAGGATCGCGAGCTGCTGCTCGGCTCCTTCGAGCACGTCACGCACCCGGCGCGCGTCGGTCACGCATGATTCAGAGAGGAGCGTGAGCGCCTGCTCGGAAAGCGCGTCGGACGCTTTGCGCAGCGCATAGAGCGAGACGGCGACCGCCGGCAGCACCGCGACCGCGACCAGCACGGCGAGGACCTTGTTGCGAATGCGGTGAAGGCCGCGGCCTGCGCCAGGGTTCTGCATCTCAGCGCACCGGCGCCGTCTCGACCTGCATGCGACCCGCCTCCGGGTTCGGGTCGAGCGTGATCTTGCGGGCACGCGGCGTCGGCCAGAGCACTCGCACCTCGTTGGCCCGCGCGAGCGAGCCGAGCCCGAAGTGCGCCTCGAACGGGCCCTGCGACAGGTAGGAGCCGCCGGAAAGGAGCTCGGCCACCTGCTTCCTGCCGCCCGCGTCCACGTAGATATGCACGTTGGCGGCGTCGCCGCGGATTTCGTTGGGCGCGTCGGGAGGACAGTCGAGCGGCCGGCTCAGCGCACCAATGCGTACCGCGATCGTCAGCGCGCGCGCACCGGTGCGGAGGCGATTCTCGAGGTAGATCACCGGCCCGTGGTTCTGCGCCAGCAGCAGATCGAGGTCGCCGTCCTGATCGACGTCGCCGGCGACCACGCCGCGCGCGGCGTAGATACGGGCGAGGGCGGCGCCAGCCGTCGCGCTCACATTGACGAAGCGGCCAGAGCCGACGTTCAAGAACAGGAGCGGCTTCTCCGGGGCGCAGCCGACCTGGCCGCCGCGTGGACTCGTCGAGCCGTTGCCGATGAAGAGGTCCTGATCGCCGTCGTTGTCGCAGTCGAAGAAGACGCAGCCCCAGCCAACGAACGGCGAGGTCGCTTCGGCGAGGCCGGCCTCGCTGGTCTTCTTGTCGAAGTAGGGCACGCTCAACGTGGTTCCGTCGGGCTGCGGGCGGTTGTCGAGGCGGAACAGGAACAGCGACGCCGACTGTTTCCGCCAGTTGGTGGTGAGCACGTCGAGGTCGGCATCGCCGTCGGCGTCACCCCGAGCGATGCCCATGCCGGAGCGGCGGTCGTCGAGCCCGAAGCCGCCCTCCGCCGGTTCGAGGCGGCGCTTGAGCCGCATCGGATCGCCCGCGGCGACGGCGACGTTGTGCATGCAGACGTTCGTGGACGCGTCGTTGGCGACGTAGAGGTCGGGATAGTCGTCGCCGTCGATGCGGAGGAAGACGACGCCCATTCCGCGTCCATTCTGGTCGTCGAGCCGTGAGTCGCGGGTGACGTCGCGGAATCGGAGTCGCTCGCTGGCTTCCTCGTTCACGCCGCCCTCGTTCACGTAGAGGCGGTCGGGCTGCGGCTCGAACGTGACCGGCTTGAACTGGGGAGGCTCGACGCGCTCGTCACGATCGCGTTCGTCGCCGCTGGTCAGCGCGTGGCGCGCCTCGAAGTAGGACAGGTAGTTGGCGACGTAGAGGTCGAGATCGCCGTCGGCGTCGAGGTCGCCGAACGTCGCGCCGGTCGAGAACTCAGGCACTTCGTGGTCGAACCAGTCGACGCCGAGCGCGTCGGTCGGAGCGCCGGCACGCGTGGTCGGCAGCTTCGCCACGTCGGTCTCTACCCAGTGCCAACGAGTGCCACCGGTCTCCGACTCGTCGGTTGCGTCCTCGAACGCCATGTCCCCGTCTTCGATCAGGCGGTTGCGGAGCAGCAGGTTGCGGCCGAGCGCCGTGACGAACAGGTCGATGTCGCCATCGGCATCGACATCGCCGGCACAGACACCCTGCGCCGCGCCGCGCCAGGTGATCCCGCATTCGGCGGTCGCGTCAGTGAAGTGCACTTTTCCCGAGGGCATCAGCTCGTTGCGCAGGATCGCGATCCCGATCGGCGCGGCGCTGCCGCGAAGCACGACGATGTCGAGGTCACTGTCCTGGTCCAAATCGAGCAGACCGATCCCCGGCGCCACCGCGTCAGCGATCGAGCGCACGCCGTGCAGGACCTCGTGGCGCCATGGAGCCAACCCGACGTCCTCGGTCGCGTCGACGAACTCGGTCGGCGACATCGTCTCGGTCGGCGGCGGATCGGCGGCCGGAGAGCGCAGCGCCCGCGACGGCAGCGGTCCGAAGCCGACGACAAGAAATGCCCCGAGCGCGAGCATGCTCAGCAGCAGGAGCCCGAAGGCGAGGCGAGCGTCAGAGGCGAATCGCACGCGGAACATCATTGCGATCGCGCGGTCCGGTTCCACCGCGCAGCGCCAGCTCGTAGCGTGGCGGCGTGGCTGCTGCCTTGAAATCGACTGCCGACAAGTCGGCCGAGAGCGTCGAGCTCGCGATCAGCGGCATGCGCTGCGCCGGATGCGCCGACTCGATCGCGGCGGCGTTGCGCGCCGTGCCGGGCGTCGTCGCGGCGGATGTCAGCGAGGTCGTCGGGCTGGCCCGCGTCGTGGGCGCGCGACTCGACGCTGGGACGCTGGTCGCCGCCGTCGCGGGCGCCGGTTACGTCGCTGCGCCAAGCGGGGCGCTGGCCGATCAGATCGCCTCGCGGCGTGAGCGGCGCGCAGTGCTGCAGGCGGCCGTCCTCGCAGCCGTCGCGTGGAGCGGGCTGGTCACGGCGGCGTGGGGCAGCGCGCTGCTGGCCGCCGCGGCGCTGACCGGTCCGGGCCGCGGCTTCCTCGTTGGCGCTGCGATCGCGCTGAAGCGATGGCGCGGCACGATGGACCTGCTGGTCGCGATCGGCGCGACGGCGGCGGCGCTGCTCGCCGTGCTGGTCGCGGCGGGCTGGTTGCCGGTCGCGCTCGATCACGGGCACGCGGCGGTTGCGCTGATTCTGTTCCTGCGCGTCGGCAAGTGGCTCGAGGCGAACGTGAAGGCTCGCACTTCGGCGCGGCTCTGGTCGCTGCTCGACGTGCTGCCCGCGCGCGCGCGTCGTTGCGTCGAGGGCGGCGCGATCGGCGGCAGCGCCATCGAGGAGGTCGCCGCGTCTGCCCTTTCGGTCGGCGACACGATCGAGGCGCGCGCCGGCGAGCGTCTCCCCGCCGATGGGATCGTGATCGCCGGGCGTTCGAGCGTCGAGGTTGCGGCGCTGACCGGCGAGCCGCTCCCCGTCGACGTCGCGCCCGGTGCGGCGATCGCGGCGGGAGCGCTCGTGCTGCAGGCACCGTTGCGCGTGCGCGTGACGGCTGCTGGCGGCGCGTCGCAACTCGGGCAGATGGCGGCGGTCGTGCGCAAGGCGCTGCTCGATCGCGCGCCGATCGCGACGCTGGCCGAGCGCGTCGCGGCGTGGTTCGTGCCCAGCATCGTGCTGCTCGCGATCGCGACGGCGCTCGGTTGGTGGTGGGTCGGTGGCGATGCGGCGACGATCGTCGGGCGCGCGTTGGCGACGGTGGTGGTGTCGTGCCCGTGCGCGCTGGCATTGGCGACGCCGGCCGCATTGGTCGCGGGCACCGCGGCTGCGTTGGCGCGCGGGATTGTGGTGAAGGAGGCGGGCGCGCTCGAGGCGTTGGCGCGCGTGCGCGTGGCGCTGCTCGACAAGACCGGCACGCTCACGCGCGGCGTGCTCACCGCGGAGGCGCCCCGTCTCGATCGGACCGACGCTATGCAACGCGAGCTGGTGCGCGCGCTCGCCAGCGCGAGCCGGCACGCGGCGGCGCGCGCAGTGGCGGAAACGTTGCCGCCGTCGCTGGCGCGCGATCCGCCGCCGCCGCTCATGCCGCTGCTGGCGGTCGAGGAGATTGCGGGTCTCGGCGTGCGTGCTCGACATGCAGGGCACGAATGGCGCCTCGGGCGGGTTGCTTTCGCATCAGCGCCGGAGCAAGCCGCGGCGGCAATTGCAGCGCCTGCAGCTTTCGCGGCGATTGCAGCGATGCAGCTACCGGATGCTGCCAGCGCGGTCGCGTTCAGTTGCGACGGCGATCTGCTCGCGGTGTGGACGCTGACGGACACGGCGAAGCCGACCGCGCGCGCCGCGATCTCGGCACTGGCCGCGGCGGGCCTCGAAGTGGGACTCGTGACCGGCGATCGCGCTGCGGCGGCGTCTTCGCTCGCGCGCGAGGTCGGCATCGCGCCGGAAGCGGTGCACGCCGAATGCACGCCCGCCACCAAGGCCGCGTTGGTGCAGGAGCACGAGGCGCGCGGTCTTCCCGTGCTCTTCGTCGGCGACGGCTTCAACGACGGCGCCGCGCTCGCTGTGGCGACGGTGGGGGCGGCGTGTGGTGGCGAAGGCGCCACCGAGCTCGCGCGCGCGGCCGGACGGATCGTGCTGCTGCGCGGCGATCCGCAAGACGCGGCGGTCGCGGTCGCGATCGGTCGCAAGACGCTGCGGATCGTGCGCCAGAACCTGGTTCTTGCCGTCGCGTACAACGCTGTCGCGCTGCCGTGGGCGATGGGACTGCTTGCGCGCTTCGGAGTCACTGCGCCCGAACCAGCGCACGCCGGCCTCGCGATGGCCGCGTCGTCGCTGGCAGTGGTCCTGAACGCGCTGCGACTCGCCCCGCGTTCGTAGCGCCGTCGTTCAGCCGCCGTCGCCGGTGTCGTCGACTGGTGGCACCGGGACCGGCTTGCGCGCCTCTTCGAGCGCGCGCTGCGCCTCGATCAGCTCCGCCTCGGTTTGGGTCGTGTCGATCTTCAGCTGCAGGATCTCGGCCGGGATCGAGACGATCTCCTTCGCCATGTCGGGCAGGATCTTGATGAAGCCGAGGACCTCGCTCGGACGGCTGCTCGATACCTTCACCAGCGTGCCGTCGACGAAGCCGACCTCCTGCGTCGTCTTCGTGAAGAGGCCGGTCTTGTAGGGGAGGATCGTGGCGGGCGATCGATTGGGCAGCTCGACCTGGACCGCCTTCACGGTCGGCATGAGCTTCGTCTTGTCGTCGCCGGCAGGGTCGGGCGTCGGCGTGAGGACGCGAATCGTGTAGGGGAGCGGGCGGCGATAGACGATTCCATCGGCGTCCGCGGGATAGATCGGGTCCGCGAACGTCTCCTGGAGTGGTTCCTTGCTGTCCGGCCGTGGTGCCGGCGCCTTCCAATCGGCGACGACATCGAGCCGCAGATTGCTCGCGTGGCTCGCCACCGACGCGTTGATCGCGTTGATCTGCGACGCATCGGTCGGATCGAAGATCGCCTCGAACTGGAACGGCTTGATTGGCGGCGAGGGAGGCTCCGCCGGAAGCAGGAAGCTCTCCCTGCCGCTTCCGATGCCGACTCGCAACGTCATGTACGTATCGACGAGCGCCATCAGGATCGCACCGGTCTGCCCGGTGCGGGTGAAGTTCGCCGACTGCAGCAGCCCGCTCGCACTCGAGTGCGGCGGTTTCGCGCCACTCCCCGCCGGTCGTCGCCGCCGCCACGAGATCGCCTCGCGCGCCCCGAAGCGCCCGGTCGCCTCGTCGCGCGCCTTCTTCAGATCAGGGTTTTCGGGCGCGACCTTGAGGTTGTTCTCCGCTTCTTGGAGCGCGACCTTCGCGGCATCGCGCGTGGCGTCGCCCTCCTTCGACGTGGCGACGGCCTTTGCGAGCCGGCCGCGCATCTCGGTGAGCGACACTTTCGCTCGCACCGCCGTGAGCTTCACGTGGCGCATCGGGAGGAAGTAGGAGATGCCCTCGGGAGCCTTGCCGGCGTGCGCAGTTTCGGCGGAGACCTCCGTCGAATGCAGTCCGTTGCAGGCCGGGACCAACAGCACGAACGCCGCGGCGATCGAGACGCGCATGGAGAAGCTCCTGCGAGGAGCGCGGCGCACCCGATCGTGCGCGACTCTCCTCGCCGAAGTCGAAGCGCAGCCGGCGGACGCTCTTCACAGCGGAATCGCGGCGGCGAAGACGAGGTCGCCCACCGCGCTACACTGTCGCGCCTTCAGAACGCCACGGAGCGCCGCGCATGAGCGAATCCATCCACGACTCGATCCTCGACGCCGTTGGCCGGACGCCGGTGGTGCGGCTCAAGCGGATGGCGCGCGGGCTGCCATGCGAGGTGCTCGCGAAGTGCGAGTACCTCAATCCGGGCGGGTCGGTGAAGGATCGGATCGGCGTGCGCATGGTGGTCGAGGCCGAAAAGAGCGGCCGCATCAAGCCGGGCGACACGTTGATCGAGCCGACTTCGGGCAACACCGGCATCGGGATGGCGCTGGCGGCTGCGGTGCGCGGCTACCGGATGATCATCACCATGCCGGAGAAGATGAGCCGGGAGAAGCAGGTCACGCTCGAGGCGCTCGGCGCCGAGATCATCCGCACGCCGACCGAAGCGGCGTGGGATGCGCCGGAAAGCCACATCGGCGTGGCCAGACGGCTGAAGGAGATCCTGCCGAACAGCCACATCCTCGATCAATACAACAACGACGACAACCCGCTCGCGCACTACTACGGCACCGGCAAGGAGATCGTCGAGCAGGTCGGCGGGCGGCTCGACGCGGTGGTGATAACGGTCGGCACCGGCGGCACGCTGACCGGCGTCGCGCGGCGGTTGAAGGAGGAGATCCCGGGCTGCCGGATCATCGGCGTCGATCCCGAGGGCTCGATCCTGGCGGGGCCGGGAGAGATCAAGTCCTACAAGGTCGAGGGCATCGGCTACGACTTCATCCCGAAGGTGCTGCACACCCACTTGGTCGACGAGTGGATCAAGAGCAACGACCGCGACTCGTTCCTCACCGCGCGCCGGCTGATCCGGACCGAGGGGTTGCTGGGCGGCGGCTCGTCGGGCAGCGCGGTCTGGGCCACGCTCAAGGTGGCGGCGCGCATGAAGCCGGGGCAGCGCGTGCTGACGATCCTGCCCGACTCGATCCGCAACTACATGACCAAGTTCGTCGACCCGACTTGGATGAAGGAGAACCGTTTCGTCGAGCGCGACTTCGCCATGGGCGAGGTCGGCGACGTGCTGCGCGCGCTGCCGCGCCGCGTCTTGATCTCGGTCACGGTGAGCGACACGCTCGGCACCGCGATCGAGCTGATGAAGAGCAAGGGCATCTCGCAGGTGCCAGTGCTGGACGGCGGGCGCCTCGCCGGGATCCTGACCGAGAGCGACGTGCTGCAGGGCCTGGTCGCGGCGCAGTGGAAGCTGGCGGCAAAGGTGGCCGAGGCGATGGTGCGGCGCGTCAGCACGGTCGGCGAAAACACGCCCGCCTCGATGCTGCCTGACATTTTTGGGCGCGGCGAAGTCGCCATCGTCGTCGACAGTGGCAACAAGGTGCTCGGCATCCTGACCAAGATCGATCTGGTTGATTACCTGCTGGCGACCGACCGCCTGCAGCAGTCGACGGCGCCGGTGTGAGGGACGGCGAAGCGGCGCTCACGGCATCGCGGAGGGCGGGGCGCTCGTGAGCCGCGCCAAGTGCGCCTGCATCTGGTTGCGCGGATGGAGGTCGCCCTTCTGCTGCGCGAGCTCGATGCCGTGGGTCCAGCTCTTGAGCGCGCGCGCGAGCTTGCCGGCCTTTTCGTACGCCTCGCCGAGCGTGACGTAGACCGCGGTGTAGTCCGGCTTTAGCGCGACCACCTGTTCGAGCATGGCCGCGGCGTCGGCGGCGCGCCCCGCGTCGAGGTAGGCGCGGCCGAGCGTGAAGCGCGACAACGCGTCGTTCGCGTCGTGGGCGATCAGCGCCTCGAACTGCGCGATCTTCTTCTGCAGGACGGCGGCGGCGGCGGCCGGATCGGGCGCGGTCGGTGGCGTGAAAGCTGGCGCCGAGCCGTCGAGGAACGACACCAGTTGCGGCACCGCCGGCTCGGCGGAGGGCGGGGGCGCGGCCTGTTGCAACGCGGCGTCGCCATGCCCACCGCCGCTCGCGAGCTCCTGCTTCCAGCCGAGCAGTCGCGCCTTGCCCTGCTCCTCCTCGGCCTGCTCCTTCAACCCCTTCTTCATGAAGAAGCGCGACAGGTTGGTGTGCGCCATGATCTCGTCGGGCTTGAGCGCGACGAGCTTCTTGGTGGCGGCGATCGCGTCGTCGACGCGGCCGAGCTTGTCGCAGAGAACCCCGAGCGCCTCCCATGCGTCGGCGAGCGTCGCGTCGGTCGCGACCGCCTGCTCGAGGCAGAGGACGGCGCCGGAGTAGTCCTTTGCGCGGTGCTTCTTCAGTCCCTCGCGGTAGAGGGCGAACGCGGCGTCGGGCGCAGCGTCGGACGCGGGGTCGGCCATCGGCGACTCAGCGCTCCGTCGGATTCAGATCGCCGTCATGGCCAGCGTCGCCGTGCGCCGACTCATCGCCGATGCCGAGGATCTTCTTGCCGCCGGGCGAGATCAGGTGCGGGCCCCACGGCGGGCTCCAGACGATGTGCACCAGGCACCGCGATGCGCCGAGCGTCTTCATCACGCGCGACTCGACCGACGCCGGGATCTCCTTCGCCGACGGGCAGCTCGGCGACGTGAGCGTCATGACGACGTTGACCTCGACGCCGTCGATGTCGATGTCGTAGATCAATCCGAGATCGTGGATGTTGACCGGGATTTCG
This sequence comes from Planctomycetota bacterium, assembly GCA_009691715.1. GTDB lineage: Bacteria > Planctomycetota > B15-G4 > B15-G4 > SIAN01 > SIAN01. The sequence goes on along the minus strand of SIAN01000002.1, from coordinate 129,377 downwards.
GGGTCGTAGATGGTCTTGATGACTTCGACGATCTGTTCCTTGGTGATCGGCACGGCGCTACCTCGCGGTTCACGGACAGGTTTCCGCGCCGTCGCGCCATGGCGCCGTCGTCGGGGCGGCGATTGTAGCTTGCTAGTGCCCACGCTTGCGGATCGCGTGACTGCGGCGCCGCTCCGGGCGAGCCGCGGCGCGCGCGATCCAGGCTCAAGTTGGGGGAAAGCGATGCCGATCGAGCCGGAGGCGCGCCGGCGGAGCGGCTCGCTCGGAGTTCATCCATGCAGGCGACCACCGGTTCGGCGACGCTTGGAGTCGCGCGCGCGCGCGCCCGAAAGTGGCTGCGCATCTTCCAGCAGCTGGTGCGCGTGCTCGATCGACTGGAGCCGCAGCGCTCGCCGCTGGCCCGCGCTCTGGTCTTCCTGATCCACCGCGCGCTCGGCCACGTCGACGGCGGTCACGGCGCCTTGCCGGTGCGTCCGCTGGAGGAGCGCGAGGGGTTCGATGACGCGCGCGGCGAGGAACTGCGCGCGGCGGTGGAGCTGGTGCGATACGCCGATCTGCGGCGTGATGTGCGCGAGGATCCGTCGGGCGACGAGCTCGAGGTGCTGCTGGTGCTGGCGGGCGCGTTGACCGAATGCGACGACGGCGGCAGCTATGGCGATCCAGCGCTCGCCGTCGACGATCTCCTCCGCGAATACCGGGCGATGAAGGGACTGGCCGTGCCCGATGTGATGCGGGTGGAGCTCTTCCCGCTGGCGTTTCGACGGCGCTGGGCGGTCCTGCTCGAGGCGGCCGCGACCAAGGACGACCCGCTGCGCCGCCTCGGATTCGAGCTGTCGATCATGAAGGTGATCCACGCGCTCTATGCGCTGGCGATCGGTTGGCGGCGCGCCGTCGAGTTCGATCGCACCGAGCCGGACGGGAATGCTTGGTTCGCGTGCAGCCTCGGCGAAGCCATCCTGAAGAGCGCGCGGCGCTGACGCGATTGGCGGGAGCGCGGTACGCCGCCGCCACCGGAAACCGGAAGCACGAAGGAACGACGCCACGGGAGGGGCGTAGAGTTCTGCGCCTTTCGCCACCCGGAGCACTCCCGATCCCGTGTCGGTCCAATCGACCTCTCACCCGTGCGGGTTCGATCGATCGCAGCCCGCGATCGGAAGCGCCTCGTGGCTGGCTGCCGTGCTGCTGGCTGCCGCTCCGGTGGTTCGGGCCGCTGCGCTTTTGCCGGCTGCTGCGGTCGCCGGCGACTCGCCGCGCGGCACGCCGTCCGCCGAGATCTTCCGCCGGCCCGATGCGATCGAGCGCCCCGCGATCGACGGCCGCCTCGACGAAGCACTGTGGGCGCAGGCGACCCGACTCACCGACTTCCGCCAGAGCGAGCCGCAAGCCGGCGCGCCGGTCTCCGAGTCGACGGAGCTCTTGCTCGCCTACGACGCGCGTTCGCTCTTTCTCGGCATCCGCTGCGGCGACCGCGATCCGGCCGGGATCCGCGCCACCCAGATGAAGCGCGACGCGGATCTGGATCCCGACGACCGCGTTGAATTCTGGTTCGACACCTTCTGCGATCGACGCAACGCCTACTGGTTCCAGATCGGCGCGGGCGGGAGCAAGGGCGACGCGCTGATCGCCCGCAATGGATCCGACTTCAACAAGCAGTGGGATGCGATCTGGCATGGTCGATCGCGGCTGACGCCGGACGGCTGGGAGGCGGAGGTCGAGATCCCGTTGCAGTCGATCGCGTTCGACCCGATGACGACGCGCTTTGGCTTCAACGCCGTCCGCCACCTGCGCCGCAAGAACGAGCAAGCGGTCTGGGCCAGCCCCGACCCGCGCCTGATGTTCTTCGCGATGGTGAATGGCGGCACGCTCACCGGGATCCACGACCTCGAGCAGTCGCTCGGCCTCGACGTCGTGCCGTTCGCGGTCTTCGATCGCGTGCGGCAGCGCGCGGCTTCGCGCGACTACTCGCATGGGGACGCCGGCTTCGACCTGTTCTGGCGGATGACGCCGAACCTGAAGCTTTCCGGCACTTTCAACACCGACTTCGCCGAGACCGAGGTCGACGAGCGGGAGGTGAACCTCACGCGGTTCCCCCTGTTCTTCCCGGAGAAGCGCGACTTCTTCCTCGAGGACTCGGGCAACTTTGCGTTTGGTGGCGGCAATCGGCGCGGTCAGTCGCCCGACGTGCTGCCGTTCTTCTCGCGGCGGATCGGAATCGACGACACCGGTGCGGAGGTTCCGATCGACGCGGCGCTCAAGCTGGCCGGGCGGACCGACTCCTACTCGCTCGGGCTCATGCAGGTGCGGACCGCCGACCATCACGATCTCGACGCGCAGGATCTGTTCGTCGGCCGGTTCTCAAAGAACCTGTTCGAGCAGTCGGATGCCGGCGTGATCTTCACCGCCGGTGATCCCGACGGGAGCGGGCGCGCCGACACCTCGGGCGGCGACTTCAACTACCGCACAGACGACTTCCTTGGCGACCAGAGCCTGCGTTTCAGCGCATGGCTGCTGGCGACCGGTCACGAGGGTGCCGGCGGCGACGGCGTTGCCGGACGGGTCGCGTGCGCCCTGCCGAACGATGAATACGACGTCGGTGCGAGCTACACGCTGATCGAGGAGGGTTTCGATCCGCAGCTCGGATTCGTCCGTCGCACGGCGGTGAAGCGCTACGGCGCCAACCTGATGTGGCAGCCGCGACCGGTCGGATCGGCGGTGCGGCAGTGGTTCATCGGCGTGAAGCCGCTGCTCTTCACCGACCTCGGCAACCGGACCGAGACGGCCGAAGTCGAATACTCGCTGCTCGCCTTCGAGTTGCAGTCGGGCGACGAGTTCGCGCTCGAAGCGACCACCAGTTACGAGAACCTCGACGAGTCGTTCGACATCGTCGACGGCATCACCATCCCGGCCGACGGCTATCGGTTTGCGCGGCTGGCGGCAGAGGTCGACACCTCGGATGGCCGGCCGCTTCAGGCGTTCGCGAGTTGCTCGACCGGCGGCTTCTTCGACGGACAGAGCTACGAGGTCGGTGGCGGGCTCGTGGCACGGCCGAGCCGCTGGTGGAACGCCGGCATCGAATGGGAACGCACCGACGCGAACCTCGACGCCGGCAGCTTCGTCGCGCGCGTCAGTCGGCTGCGCGTCAACGTGCAGTTCTCTCCCGACGTCGCCTGGTCGAACTTCATCCAGCACGACAACTTGAGCGACGATCTCGGCCTGAACAGCCGGCTGTGGTGGATCTTCGAGCCCGGCCGCGAGGCGTTCCTGGTGCTGAACCAGGGTTGGCTCTACACCTCCGACCGCCTCGCGCCGACCGACACGACCCTTTCGTTCAAGCTCGGCTGGACCCTCCGCTGGTGACGAACCCGGAAGATCGTCGCGGGTGCGAAACGTCGGCCGGCGTTTCACGCCCGCGACGGGATGCCGAGCGCGGCCGTTCGGTGGTGTCGCACGGCTGGCGCGAATCACCGGCGCCGAATAGGCTTCGACCGCTCGCCGTTCGCGGCATCACGGACGAACATCGCTCCTGGGGTCAACCGATGAGACGATTCGACCGCCGGCCGCTCGTGCGACGGTTTCGAGCGACAGGTCGCTTACCGGCGGTCCGTGCCTTGGTGCTGCTGATGCCGTGCTTCGGCCTGCAAGCGGGCGCCGGGCGGGCGTGGGGGCAGGCGACCTTCCAAGATGTCACCTCGTCGTCCGGCTTCAGCGGCACGCGGATGGCCACGAACAACGATCACGCGCTCGGCGTGACCTGGCTCGATTTCGACGGCGATGGTTGGGACGACCTCTTCCTAGTCAACGGCATGGGTTACGTGAAGGAGCTCTATCGGAACAAGGGCGATGCGACCTTCGAGTTGCGCAACGACCTGCTCCCGACGCTGCCTGATGTCGAGTTCATGGGTGCGATCGCCGGCGACTACGACAACGACGGCGATGTCGACCTCTACGTCTTCACCGACAACGAGGACCGCAGCTTCAACACCGGCGGCCTCGATGGTCCGCTCAACCTGCTGCTGCAGAACCAGCGGGTCGAGAACGGCGGCGCGCTGGTCGCCCCGCTGTTCGTCGACGTGGCGACGGCGGCGGGAGTGGACGACGCCGCGACTCCGCCGCTCGGCCCCGACTATCCGGGCCACCGCTCGGCGATCGGCGGCTTCCTCGACTACGACCGCGACGGCTGGCTCGATCTCTACGTCGGCCACTGGTGCATGCCGGCGCGCCGATCGCCGGACGTCGCGAACCTCGACCACCTCTATCGCAACCAGGGCGACGGGACGTTCGTCGACGTCACGGCGCAGGTCGGGCTCCCGGTCGTCGGCGATCCGCAGGGGCGGCTGCGGCCGACGCTCGGCTTCATCGCGGCGCATCTCAACGACGACCTCTGGCCCGACCTCTACGTCGGCCATGCCGGCATGACGGTCGCGGAGGCGATCGACCAGCTCTATCTGCACGACGGCGTCGGCAGCTACCTCGATGGCAATCCCGGCTCGCCGGGGATCGGCGACGATGCCACCGCGAACATGGGCGTGGTCGCCGCCGATCTTGACAACGACGGCGACTTCGAACTCTACATGTCGGACATGGCCGCCGACTTCGACCCGAACTGCAACCCGCTCTACGTCAACAACGGCGACGGCACGTTCACCGACGACCAAGCCGTCGCCGCCGGGATCAGCGCAGAACGGTCATGGGCGGTGATCTTCCTCGACTGCGATCACGACGGTTTCCAGGATCTCTTCGTCGGCACCATGGCCGGTGCCGACCGCGAGAACTACTTCTTCATGAACATACGGTGACCTCACGTTCCGCGACGGGAGCGCGCAGTCCGGGGTGCGCATCAAGGGCAACACCAAGGGTGGCGCCGCCGCCGACTACGACCACGACGGCGATCTCGACCTGGCGTGGGTCGACAGCTACTCCGCCGTGTGGAACGTCGGCGGGATGCGCCTCCTGCGGAATGACACGCCGAAAGTCGGCCACTGGCTCGAGGCGAGCCTGGTGGCGACGGCCAGCAACCGCTCGGCGATCGGCGCCCGCGTGAGCGCCCGCGTCGGCAAGCTCCGGATGGTGCGGCAGGTGGTAGGCGGCGCGGGCGCGCACGGACAGGAGAGCCTGGTCGTGCACTTCGGCTTCCCCGGCGCGACGAACGTCGACGAGCTGAAGGTCGAATGGCCGAGCGGCGCGGTGAACACGTGGCGCGACCTCGCGGCCGACCAGCTCCACGTCCTCACCGAGCAGGTGAACGACCACGTCGGCCTGGCGGCTGACCCGAGCGACGTCGCCGGCGACGAGACGCTCACGTTGACGACGGCGGGCGGTTCGCCCGGGATGCTCGCGCTGCTGGCGGTAGTCGACGTCGATGGTGCTCCGACCTTCATCGACATCGACCTCGGCACGCTCGACTTCGCTGGCGTCCGAGCATCCTCCGCCTGGGTCCCGGCGGGCTGCTTCAGCGGACTCGACGTCGGTTTCCAGGCGATCGCGATCGAGTCGTGGAGTGGGCAGCCGGGCTGGTCGCCGGTCGTGCGGGTGACGTTCCAGTAGGGGGCCGACGAGCTCGAGCGCGCGGAGGCCCGGCTAGTTCCCCGGCCGCTCACAGCACGCGGGCGGCGAAGGTCCAGTGGCGGTCGCTGGTCTGCTGGATGCAGTTGCGGCAGAGGCCGAGGGCGTCGACCCGCTCGCGTACTTCGTCGAGCGTGAGCGCGGCGCGCAAGCTGGCATCGAAGAGGGCGCGCTGGTGGTCGTTGGCGCCGGCGGCGTAGGTGGCGACGAGGTGGTTCACCTCGGCATCGTCGGCGGGGCGCAGCAGGTCGCGGAAGAAGAGCAGGCCGCCGCGTCGGGTCACGCGCAACGCCTCGGCCAGTACCAGCGACGGCTCCGGAATGTGGTGGACGATGCTGTTGCTCATGAGCGACCCGAACGAGTCGTCGGCGAACGGCAGGCGCTTGCCGTCGCTCTTCTTCAGCTCGATCCGGTCCGCGAGGCCGGCGGTGTCGACGTTGCGACGGGCGAGCTTCAGCATCCAGTCGGCGAGGTCGATCGCGATCACGAGAGCGTCCGGCGCCCGCCGGCAGAGCTCGATCGGAATCTGCGCGGTGCCGGTGCCGAGGTCGAGGATCGGCCCATGCAGCGGCCCCTCGGCCAACAGGTCCCCGACGAACTTCGCGTTGACCGCCGAGTGGTCCATCGAGTCGTAGTCGCGCGCTTCGTCCTCGCTGTCCATCACCTCGGGCTCGAGCACGCGGAGCAGCATCCATGCCTCCTCAAACGACCCGCTTCACGACCTGCCTCGCCGCCCGCCCCGCCGATCGCGTCACGGCGCGGATCACCACTGCGCGATCAGCGCCACCGCCCCTGCGACGGCGCCGATCAGGACCACGAGCCCGGCGATCTTCCACGCGCTCCACGGCCGCTCGCCCTGCACTTCGCCGGTCGCCGCGTTGACCACGATCCGGAAGATCTTCTTGCCGAACCGGTAGTTCGCCATCCAGACCGGTAGCAGCAGGTGTTTGTAGGTGAGCGCCTCCCAGCCGGTGTCGATCGAGAAGACCCGCTGCACGTCGCCGCCGATGCGCCGCCGAACGTCCTGGTCGATGGCCGCCTCCATGCGCCGCTTCACTTCGGTGAAGCAGTTGGGCAGCGGCCGCTCGTAGGTGCGAGCGAGGAAGCCCGCGAGGAACTCAGGCCGCCACGGCTGCACCTGCTTCAGCGGCCACGGTTCGAGCGCCGCGAGCTTGTCGTCGGGCAACCCGGCACCGGCACATTCGAGCACGTCGTCGAAAAACCTCCGGAAGCTGCCGGCTGCCGGCCACCAACGCGTGTGCCGGACAGTGCGGCGGTTCTTGCCGCTGCCGACCGTCACGTAGTAGTGATCGCCGCGCATGCCCGTGTAGCGGTTGGCGGTGAGCGCGTCGAAGGTGAAGAACGGCAGGTAGACGCCCTGGAACGCGGCGGCGATCCCGTCGCGCTTCAACGCTGTCGGCAGGAACCAGCGCGAGCCGGTCCAGCGCTTCAGCTCGCCGAGCGCCTTGCCGGAGTCGATCTGGAACGGCACGACGCCGTCGACCGGGAGCCGCTGCTTCGCGTCATGCACGCCTTCGCGCTGGATCGGCTGGCTGCAGTAGGGGCAGCGCTGCGCCGTGAGCGCGCCGAGGAACTGCACGTTCGCGCCGCACCCGTCGCAGCGCACCTCGTGCAGGTCGCGCGGCGCCGCGACTTCGGCGCGACGCTGCGCCGCCTTGTCGAGCGCGGCAGCGAGATCGTTCTCGCTGACGATCGTGTCGCCGCCGTCGAGCTTCGCGACATGGCCGCAGTACGGGCACTTCGGCGCTTGCGCCGCCGGATCGAACGCGAGGTCCGCGCCGCAACCCGCGCACGGAAAGCTCCTGCCCTGCGCGCTCCGAATCGCCTCGTCGTCGGCCGGCAGCGGCGGCGGCGCGACCGCGGGGCCGGCGATCTCGTCGTCGGAAGGCGGCGGCGGATCGAACGCCGTCATCGCGCCGGCGGCGGTGGCGGCGGCGGGCCGAACCGTTGCGCCAGCGCCGCGATCGAGGCGGCCGGCGCCCAACCGGCCATGCCGGTGGTCCAGACCAACGTCTCGCCACGGATGCGGCCGGCGCCGATCGCCTGCTCGAGCTCGGCGGCGCTCAGCGGTCCGTGCGTCACGCCTGCGTCGGCGATGTGCCATGCGGCCGGCGGCGGCGGCGGCACACCGCCCGCGCCCGCTCCGAGCCCGCGCGCCATCTGCTGCGCCATCGCGAAGCCGAGGCCGAGACCCATCCCATCGCCCGCGGCGCCGCCCGCCTTGCCGAGCTCTGGCAGGCTCTTGCCGACCTGGTACTGCTGGAAGCGGCCGAGGTCGCCGATCACGCCCATCGAGGTGCGCGCGTCGAGCGCCTTTTCGACTTCTTCCGGGAACGAGACGTTCACCAGCGCGAGCTGCGGCAGGTCGAGCCCGTACTCGTCGTCAATCTTCGCGTTCACCGCAGTGCGCAACTGCTCGGACAGGCGCTGGTAGTTCTGCGCGAGGTCGAGCGCGGCGATCTGGCTGGTCGCCAGCAGCTCGGCGAACGCGCCGCCGATGATCGAGCGCAGCAGCGTCTCGAGCTCGTCGGTCTCGAACACGCCGTCGGTGCCGACCAGTTCCTTCAACAGCACCTTCGCATCGCGTGCCTTCAACGAATAGGTCCCGAACGCGCGCAGCCGGATCGGCCCGAAGTCGGCGTCGCGCAGCATGATCGGGTTCTGCGTGCCCCACTTGAGGTCGGTCACCTGGCGCGTGCTGACGAAATAGACCTCCGACTTGAACGGGCTGTCGAAACCGTACTTCCATCCGGCCAGCGTCGACAGGATCGGCAGGTTGCGCGTGGTCAACTCGTAGTGGCCCGGCTCGAACGCGTCGGCGATCTTGCCCTGGGTGATGAACACGGCGACCTGGCCAGGGCGCACGATCAGCTGGGCGCCGTTCTTGATCTCGTTCTGGTAGCGGGGGAAGCGCCAGACCAGCGTGTGCCGCGAGTCATCGACCCACTCGATGATGTCGATCAGCTCGCCGCGCAGTTTCGCGAACAGTCCCATGGTCGCTCCGACGATCGAGGAAGGCGGCGCAAATCGCAGGCGCCGTGAACGAGCGGCGGATCGTAGCGCCGCGTTCCGCGCGGGCCGCGTTGGCGTCCGCACGGCGCCACTACCGACAACTCGCGGGAAACGATCAGGCCGGACGCCGTGAGGCATCCGGCCTGCTCGAAAATTCCGTTCGTGCGCCGCGGCAGAGGTCCCTCGCCGCGGCGCAATCGTCTCGACTGCCGCAGGATCAGCCGCCCGCTGAGTCTCCAAGCGTTCCCTGCAGTTCACCGGCGATGACCGCCGGCGGATCGGTCACGACCGGTGTTGGGCCATTGTCCGGCGTGACGAACTTCGAGCCGTCCGGCAGCGTGAGCGCCGCCGCCTCCAGCAGGTCGAGACCTGGCGCGCCGCCGGCGTCGATCGCGAGCGTCTGCTCGATCTTCATCGCCTTGACCACGTACTCGGTGCCGGTCGGGCCGACCATCACGCCGTCGGCGAGGGTGAAGAGCGGGTACCAGCGGTCGGGAATCGAGTCTCCGTCGAGATCGATCTCGCCGGAGGGGATGCCGTGCAGCTGGCCGGGGCCCTCGTACTGGAACAGGTAGGTCGACCCATCGAAGGTCGGGTCATCGTTGCGATCGTTGGCCTGGAGGTGCGTGTAGGTGAACTGCAACGGCGGGTCGAACGCCACCGCGCTGCCGTTGCCGTCGAGCGCCGTCACATGCTGGTTCCAGCTGTTCGGGCCGCACTCCCAGATGAAGAACTCCGGTTGATCGAACAGCTCGGCGACCGACCCGAGCGCGGCTGTCGACGGCAGCAGCGGGCCACTGCGCGCACCCCACTGGAACGGGCCGCCGGTGACGGTCTGGCCCGACGCCAGGCCTGCGATCCCGTCCGATGCGAGGTCGCCATTGAAGTCGTAGTTGAGGGTCAGCGTCGCTTCGTCGAAGTAGTAGGCGTGCGGCCCCGCGGGGTCATTCGAGTCGCCGAGGTAGATCTCGCCGGCGTCCCAAGAGAAGCCCGGCACGTCCGAAGCGAAGCACTGCACCAGCCCCTCGAGCCGCACGCGCGGTCCGCCGGAGAACAGCGAGTCGCCGACTTCGACGAAGCTCTGCACGTAGACGGTCACGAAGGTGTCTCCGTCCTTGTAGAAGACCGGTCCGCCGAGCGCCGGCGAATAGAACGGCACGAAGCCGAGTGCCGCCGTGTCGATCGCGACCGGCGGCTCGAGCTTGATGAACTCGCGCGTGTTCTGGTCGAGCTCCGCGATCTTCACGAACTGCCCGCCGGTGAAGAGCACCTGGTAGGTCGTCGGCGGCAGGCCGGCCGGGAACTGGATGTACTGGAATGCGGTCGCGCCCAGATCATTCAGATCGATCGTGTCGCGCACAAAACGGGAGAGGCGACCGGGCGCCACCAGCAGCGAGTAGGCCGTTGCAACATCGTTGCCGAAGTCGACCTGCTCGACCACGTCGTCGGTCACGAACTGGCGCTGCGACGGCGTCCAGATCCCGTAGTAACCGAGGTAGCCGTACTCGCCGTCGTCGGTGCGGATCGGGAAGCCGGAGTTGAGCTCCACCCGCTGTCCGGCATCTGGGCCGCTGCAGTGGTAGAGGTTGTAGCGCCAGGCGCGCTCGTCGAAGTCGGCGCGCGCGAACGCGATCGGCGGTCCGCCATCGGTCGCGCGCAGCAGGTGCGCATCATCGAACGCGAGCAGGTACTCGCTCACCTGCGGCCCGCTGTCGCCGAACGGCAGGAAGTTGGAGCGTTGCGTCGAGGTCACGCGCGCGAAGCCGCTGGTCCGGTCGGCGGCCATGTGCACTGTGGCCTGCACCACGCGGGCGTAACCGTTCACCGGCGGCACCGCGGTCACGTCGCCGTGGTTTTCGAAGAAATCGAAGCCGATCGTGCCGGGCGTCGAATCGACGCTGCCGAGTCGGCCGTACATCCCGGAATCATCAGGGTCCGGCGCGGCGTCGAGCAGCGAGACGAAGTTGAGATCGAAGCGGCCGAACGGGCTCTCCAGGTCGACACCGCGATGGATGCGCAGCTTGGCCCAGATGGTCGAGTCGCCGTCGCCATCGTCGCCTTGCGGCACCCAGAACCGGACTGTCTGCGGCGACTGGCTGTCGCGCCGGCGGCTTTCGACCACCCAGCTCGACAGCGACTCGACATCACCGCCGGCCTGGCTGCCGGCGTCGCCGCCGTCCATGCCGCACGCGGCCTCGTCGACCTGCGCGATGTAGGGTTCCTGGTTCAGGAGCGCGTCGTAGCGCGCCTGCTTCAACAGGCAGAGGATCCCGTTCGCCGTGCTGATCGGCTCGATCGAACGGTCGTAGACGTGGATGCTCGCGGTGTCGGTGAAGTACTCCGCATCCGGCAGGAACGAGCCGACGTCGAGCGCGCCAAGAGCGGCGCCCCCCAGGCCTTCGCTCGGAGTGATGATCGAAACCTGGTCCGGTGCGTCGAGGCTGGTCGCGGTGCCGCCGCCACCTCCGCCGCCGCCTCCGCCGCAACCCGCAGCGAGGAGTGCCACGACCCCGACCGCGCCGATCCCGTAGACGTCCGACTTGTTCGTTCGCCGCATGCTGCGTGACTCCCCTTCGGTCGAGCAGGGCGGCGCGCAACCTGCGCGCGGCATCAAGCCCGAGTTCGCAGCGCTCCATCGGCGCACGCGCCGCCGCGACTTGGGAGTCGGTTCCCGCGAATCTTTCGCCATCGGCGGATGCACCCGGCGTACGCGCGGCAGGCGGCAGAATATTCTCGCCGCGGCCGCACGTTTCGCTCGACGATGACGGCGACGACGGCGACGACGGCGATGCGATCGCTCCGGCGCTCAGTGCCCCGACGCAGCCGCACCGCCGGCAGCGGCCTGCTCCTGCTGCACCGTGACGTGTTGCGGGACCGGGTCGGCGCCGGCGTTGCCCGCCACGCGCGTGGTCGCGAGGCAGAGCGCCGAGTTGCCGAGCCCGCGCAGCTCGTTGTGCCAGAGGATGGCGCCCGATTCGGGATCGAGGGCGAAGGCGTGGCCGCCGCTTGCCGCCAACAGGCGGCCCTCCTCGAACAGCAAAGTCACGATCGAGTAGCCGGTGTCGGGCAGGCTGGTGCGCCAGCGCTCGACGCCGGTGCGCTGATCGATCGCGGCGACGTAGCCGTGGGTGCCGAGGAACAGGAGCTCTTCGATCCGGACCCGCGTCTCAGCCATCGCGAGGCCCTTCGTGCGTTCCGGCGGACTGCGGCACGACCTGCTGCACGATCTGCGCGACGATCTGCGCTACAACCGCCGGGTCGGCGAGCGTGGTCGTGTCGCCGAGATCGCTGGTCTCGCCGCGCGCGATCTTGCGCAGGATGCGACGCATGATCTTGCCAGAGCGGGTTTTGGGCAATCCGGGCACGAACCAGATCTGGTCCGGCGTCGCGATCGCGCCGATCTCCTTGCGCACCGCGTCCTTCACCTGCTGTTCGAGCGCGGCGTCGGCGGCAACCCCCGCCTTCAGGATCACGAAAGCGCCGATCGCCTCGCCTTTGATCGCGTGGGGAACGCCGACCACGGCGGCCTCGGCGCAGCCCGTGTGCGTGACGATCGCGCTCTCCACCTCCGCGGTGCCGAGGCGATGGCCGCTGACGTTCAGCACGTCGTCGACGCGGCCGGTGATCCACCAGTAGCCGTCGGCGTCGCGGCGCGCGCCATCTCCGGTGAAGTAACGGCCGGGGAAGCGCTTGAAGTAGGTGTCGAAGAACCGCTGCGGGTCGCCCCAAACCGTGCGCATGATCGACGGCCACGCCGCGGCGATGCAGAGGTTGCCGCTGATCTCGCCGTCGCCCTTCACTTCCTTGCCGTCGTCATCGACCAGCAGCGGCCGCACGCCCGGCAGCGGCAGCGTGGCCGAGCCCGGCTTCTGCGGCGTGGCTCCCGGCAGCGGTGCGATCAGGATCGCGCCGGTCTCGGTCTGCCACCAGGTGTCGACGATCGGGCAGCGCGAGCCGCCGACGACGCGGTGGTACCAGCGCCACACCTCGGGATTGATCGGCTCGCCGACCGTGCCGAGCAGGCGCAGCGACTTGCGGCTGCGTTGCGTGACCGGCGTGTCGCCGTGCTGCATCAATGCCCTCAACGCAGTCGGGGCGGTGTAGAGGACCGACACCTGATGCTTGTCGACCACGTCCCAGAAGCGGCCGGCGTCGGGGAAGGTCGGCACGCCCTCGAACATCAGCGTGGTCGCGCGATTGGCGAGTGGCCCATAGACGATGTAGCTGTGGCCGGTCACCCAGCCGACGTCCGCGGTGCACCAGTAGACGTCGCCCGGTTGCTGATCGAAGACCAGCTCGTGGGTGAAGCTGGTGCCGACGAGGTAGCCGCCGGTCGTGTGCAGCACGCCCTTCGGCTTGCCGGTCGACCCCGACGTGTAGAGGATGAAGAGCGGATCTTCGGCGTCCATCGGCTCGCACGGGCAGTCGTCGCTGATCGCGGCGCCCGCGAGTTCTTCGTCGATCCAGAAGTCGCGCCCGTCCTGCGTCGGCACCCACTTGCCGGTGCGCTGCTTCACCAGCACGCACTTCACGGTCGGGCATTGCGCGACTGCCTCGTCGGCGATCCGCTTGAGCGGAATGGTCTTGCCGCCGCGCAGTCCCTCATCCGCGGTGATCAACAGCTTGGCGCCGGCGTCTTGAATTCGATCGCGCAGCGAATGGGCCGAGAAGCCGCCGAAGACGACCGAGTGGATCGCGCCGATGCGGGCGCAGGCGAGCATGCTGACGGCGAGCTCCGGGATCATCGGCAGGTAGACGCAGACACGATCACCCTTCGCCACGCCGTGCTTGCGCAACACGTTGGCGAAGCGGCTCACCTTGCGCTGCAGCTCGCGGTAGGTGATGCGCGCCTCTTGCGCCGGATCGTCGCCCTCCCACACGATCGCCACTTGATTGCCGTGGCCCGCCTCGACGTGGCGGTCGACGCAGTTGAAGCAGGCGTTCAGCTTGCCGCCCTCGAACCAGCGGATGCGCGCGGTTGTGAAGTCGGCGTCCAGTACCTTGGTCCACTTGTGGAACCAGGTCAGCCGCTCGGCTTGGCGCGCCCAGAAGCCCTCGGGATTGGTCACCGACTCGGCGTAAAGCTGGCGGTACTTCTCCAAGCTGCCGACGAGCGCCTTGGCGGCGAATGCGGAGGGCGACGGGAAGAGCGACTGCGGAGCGGCAGCGAGCGAAGCAGCAGCGGACGGGTCGGTCACGGACGATCTCCGGCAGGGGAGGCACCGCTTGCTCGCGGTGTCTCGGACAGGTTCATCAGCAGCGGCAAGAGCGCCAACGACGCCAGCAGCAGGAGGGCGTCGCCGACCATGTAGACGCCATGCCAGCGCATGAACGCCGCGCGTTCCGCGGTGGGCGGTTCGCGCGGCACGAAGTCGATGGCGCGCCCCTTCTCGATCATCTGCGGCACCATCGCGGCGAGCGCGATCGCCACCACCGTCACGGTCGCCAGCAACGCGCGCGCGAGTGCTCCGCGCCGCCGACCCTTCGCCGCCCGAAACGCGAGCAGCCACGCCAGCAGTGCGCAGATCGCCTGGAACGGTCCCTTGAAGGTGAACAGCGCGCGGTTGCTCTCCGACGCGAAGTAGCGCGAGAACATCACGCGCGACACATCGCCCTCGACGCGCGCCATCTCGAGCACCTTCTTGGTCTCAGGCGACTGCACCGGGTCGGCGATGGCGAAGTTTTTCGTCGCCGCCCAGAACGAAAGCGCAAGCGCACCGAGCAGCAGTGCGAGGCACAGCGCCGCCCACGCGAACCGGGGGCTTCGGCGCGGCGGCGCCGTCTTGCCCGTTGCATCCATCACGCCCACCACGCGTCAGTTCCCCACGTCGAACACGACGCCCTGCGCGAGCGGCAACTGTGTGCCCCAGTTGATGGTGCAGGTCTGGCGGCGCATGTAGGCCTTCCACGAATCACTGCCCGCCTCGCGGCCGCCGCCGGTCTCCTTCTCCCCGCCGAACGCGCCGCCGATCTCGGCGCCGCTGGTGCCGATGTTGATGTTGGCGATGCCGCAGTCGCTGCCGGCAGTCGAAAGAAAGCGCTCGGCGTGGCGGAGGTTCAAGGTGAAGAGTGCGGACGAGAGTCCCTGCGGCACGCCGTTGTTGCAGCGGATCGCCTCGTCGAGGTCGGCCACCTCGATCAGGTAGGTGATCGGCGCGAACACCTCGTGCTGCAGTTGCGGCAGATCGGCGCGCGCTTGCATCAGAGTGGGCTCGACGAAGCAGCCGGACTCGAAGCCCTTGCCGGAAAGAGCCTTTCCGCCACAGAGCAGTGTCGCTCCCTCGCTCTGCGCCTGCGTGATCGCGCGCTCGTAGCCGGTGACGGCGGCGCGGTCGATCAGCGGCCCGACCAGCGTCCCTTCCGCGAGCGGATCGCCGATCTTCAAGCTGCCGTACGCCTTCACCAACTGCGCGGTCAACGTCGCTGCGATTCCCTTCTGCAGGTAGACGCGCCGCGTCGTGGTGCAGCGCTGTCCGGCCGTCCCGGCCGCGCCGAACGCGATCGCGCGCAGCGCCAGACCGAGGTCGGCGTCGTCGAGGACGAGGATCGCATTGTTGCCGCCGAGCTCGAGCAATGTGCGACCGAATCTCCGCGCGACGCGCTCGCCGACCACGCGGCCCATCGCACAACTGCCGGTGGCCGAGACCAGCGGCACGCGCTTGTCGTCCAGCAGCGGCTCGCCGACATCGGCCACTTCGCCGATCAAGAGGCCCATCACGTCAGGGTGGCCGTTTCGCGCGAGCACCCGCGTCGCGATCTGCTGCGCCGCGACGGCGGAGAGCGGCGTCTTCGGCGACGGCTTCCAGACCATCGCGTTGCCGCAGACGGCGGCCAGCATCGCGTTCCAGCTCCACACCGCGACCGGAAAGTTGAACGCGCTGATGATCCCGACTACGCCGAGCGGGTGCCACTGCTCGTACATGCGGTGGCTTGCCCGCTCCGAGTGCATGGTGAGGCCGTAGAGCTGGCGTGACAACCCGACCGCGAAGTCGGCGATGTCGATCATTTCCTGCACTTCGCCGCGGGCTTCGGTGAGCAGCTTCCCGCACTCGGCCGTGACCAGCCGCGCGAGCGGCTCCTTCGCGCGACGCAGTTCGTCGCCGATCTGGCGCACGATCTCGCCGCGCTGCGGCGCCGGGACCAAGCGCCACTTCTCAAACGCTGCCGCCGCCCGCGCCACGACGGTCTCGTAGTCGGCGCGCGTTGCCTGCCGCACCCGGCCGAGCAGCTCACCGGTCGCGGGATTGCGCGATTCGAGCAGCGCACCGCCGCCGCCCGACTCGGCGCCGCAGAGGAATCCCGGCGCCGGATCGGCGAGGCCAAGCTGCTCCCTGAACGCGTGCATGAAGATCCTCGTCTGCTCGCCGACGCATCGCATGTGGGCGGGCGAGTCTGCAGGCGGTCGCTGGCGTGTGCAAGTGTGCGACGAGCTACGGTCGCGCGCCTCATTGACGGGAGACGCGATGTTCCGACGAATCCTGATCGCAGTGCTGGGTCCGGCGGCGTTGCTCATGTTCGCGGCGGGTGGCTACACGCTTCTGACCGGCCGGGCACCGCGAGCGCTGTTCCGCCGGCCACTCGCGGTGCCGCGCACGCCGCTCGCGGTCATGCCGCCTGCGCCTGAGCTCGGTACGGTCCGCGGCTTCTACCAGGCGCACGTAGACCCGCTGGTCGGCTACACGCTGCGCCCATCGACGACGCTCACCATCGGCGGCGTTGCGGTCGAGTCCGACGAGCTCGGGCTGCGTCGCCGCGCCGGCCCGGCTCCGTCTGCCCGCGCACGCACGCTCATCATCCTGGGCGATTCGCTCGCGTTTGGTTTCGGTCTCGACGACGCGAGCTGTCTCGGCCAGCAGTTGGAGGGGTTGCTGGCGCATGCGCGCGGCGATGAGGCCGCGCCAGCCTGGATCGTGCGGACGGTCGCCATTCCGGGCTGGAACTGGCGCAACGCATGGTCGTTCCTTCGCGACCATCGCGACCGGCTCGCGCCTTCGATCGTCGTGTTCCTGCCGATCGACAACGACCTTTCCGACACCGAGGGGCTCGCCGACCGCGGCCGGCGTCGTCTGGTGCCCGACGTCGCCAGCAGCAACCCGTGGGTCGCGATCAGCATGAACCGCGTGCAGGAGCGGCTGCTGGCGCTGGCGGGACGGGTCGAGGCCGGCGAACTCTCGATCGGCGAGGAACAGGTCGGTCTGATCGCCCTGAATGCCGACCTCGGCGGCGAGCCGTCGCGTCGCTACGACGCTATGGCGCGCGCGATCGGCGAGTTCGACGCAGAGCTCGGCACAGTCTCCGTCCGCTTCGCCGTCGCCTCGTACATCGACTCGCGGTTCAACCACGCGTTGCTCGCGCGCGTGGTGGAGTTGCGTCCCGAGTTGCCGCTGGTGCCACTGCTCCGTTCGGTCGAGCCGGCAGACGTGCTGCCGGACGATCCGCATCCGAACTCGACGACTGTTGGGATGCTCGCGCGCTGGCTCGCGCAGGAGCTGACGACCACGCTGCGGTGGATCGAGTCGGTGGCTCCGATCACCGACGTTCCGCCATCGTTCACGGAACGTCGCGCCCCGCGCCGTGACGCCGCGGAATTCGCGCGACTCGCCGCGGCGGCACGCAGCGCCAACGTCGCGGCGCTGCGTGCCGTCATCGCTCCTCCACGCGGCGAGGGCATGAACCAGGTCGTCGGCGGATTGTCGCCGGCAGGGTTCATGGGGCCGCGTCTGCACGCGTTGTTGCCGCGTGCGGCGCCGCTGATCGAAGTCGCGCTAGCACCGATCGACGGACGCGACGACCTGCTGCCGTTGCGGATCCAGGTCGAGATCGACGGCGCTCCTCTCGGCCAACTCGAGTTGCCGGCGGGCGGCCGCGACATCGTGCGACGCCGCTTCGCGCTACCGCCGGCGGCGACTGGCCGGGGCGCAGCGGCGGTCGAGATCGAGCTGATCGCGTCGCGTTGCGTCGCGATGGCCGACGGTCGGAGCTTCGACCTCGCCTCTTGTCGAGTCGAGGAGCTCGCGCTCGTCGAGTAGGAAAGGATGCGGCGGAGCGCGACGCCGAAGTCGCAGGTCACACGTTGCGGCGCAGCGCCTCGTAGCTCTTGTCGCTGGCGCAGACCGTCTCGACTGGCAGGCCGCACGCGGCCCAGCCCTTCTCCATCGCGCCCTGCGGCGAGCGCGCGCCGTGGAAGCCGCCGGTCATGTTCGCCAGCGCAAGGAAGCCCGCGTTCGCGGCGAACTCGCACGCGCGTGCCGAACGGCCGCCCGACGCGCAGCCGAACAGGAGCTTCCGGTCCTTCTTGAACGACGCCTTCAGGACCGCGAGGAACTCGGGGTTCATCGTCATCTGCGGCGGCGTGCCGATCGCGATCGGCAGGTTCGAGGCGCCCGCCGGATGACCGGCCGCGAACTCCGCTTCGGTGCGGACGTCGATGTAGGTCCAGCCGTTGCCGTCGGCTTTGCCATTGCTCTCGGTTTTGCCATTGCTCTCGTCGAGCAGTTCCTTCGCCTGTGGTGGCGTGACGTTCAGGTAGGGCATGGGCGCGCATCCTGCCGATCAGGGAGTGGGGCGACGAAGACGAGTCGGCGTAGATTGCCGGTCCCATTTGGCCGACGCAAGGAACGGGGTCTTCACCAGCGTCCGCGATCGAGCGCGAGAATCGGGACCAGAGAACGTCGGACCAGAGAACGTCGGACCAGAGAACGAGGTTGCGATGGGCCACGCCAGCGAGGATCGAGCGCGCCGATGCCGGGTGGCGGCAGGGCTGCTCGCGCCGGCGCTGCTGCTCGTGTGGCCGTTGCTTGCGCGGCAGGCGACACGCACGCCGCCGGCAGCGCGCCCCCAGTCAGCGCAGGGCGAGCGCGATGGAGCCGATGGCGGCGGTGGCGAATCGGCCGAAGGGGCGGACGATCTGGTCGCGCGTGACGTGGCGCCGCGGACGCCGTTGGCAGCGAGCGCGCGTCTCGAGGGCAACGATCGGGAGCGGTCGGCGCCGGCGCTGGTGGCGTTGCCGGACGGCGGGGCGTGGTTGGTCGATCGTGAGTGGCGCGCCGCGGCCGGCGATTTCATCGTCGCGCAGCAGTTGACCGCCGCCGGCGCGGTCGAAGCGACGATCGAGCTCACGCCGACGCCCGCGTCGCGCGACGCTCCGAGCGCGGCGTGGGTCGGCAAGCGGGATCTCGTGGTCGTTTGGAGCGAAGTGGTGGCGGGCGTGCCGCAATTGTGCGGCGCGCGCCTCGATTCGTCCGGCGTGCCGGTGGCACTGACGCTGACGTCCGGATCCGCGCCCGCCCGCGATCCCGAAATCGCCGTTGCCAGTGATGGGACGGCGTGGATTGCGTGGGAGCAATGGGTCGCCGACGAGGCGCACGGAGGCGGTTCGTCCGACGGCGGCTCGTTCGACGTCGTCGCGGCGCCGCTCGTCGGGGACCAGCTCGGCGCGACGGTGGTGGTCGGCAGCGGGAAGGGCAGCGATCTCGATCCGGTGCTGGCGCGCGCCGGCGACACGCTCTGGATCGCTTGGGTTGGCTTCGTCGAGCGCGACTACGAAGTGCTGACGCGTCCGCTCGCACCGCTTGGCGAAGCGCGCGCGATCTCGGCGGAGTCGCAGGCCGATGACCTGCACCCGGCGCTCGCCGGCGCCGCGGACGGGACGCTCTGGATCGCGTGGGATCGGCTGATTGACAGCCGTCGCGGGACTTCGCTGCCGGCGGAATTGAGCGGCGGGCAGCGCGTCGAGGCCTCGGTCCATGTGCAGATCGCGCGCTTGCGCGGGGGCGTCGTCGAGGAGACGCGCGCCGGCCCGGGATGGGGCGTCGGCGAGGTGCCGGGCGCGCCGTTGCTGGGCTGGGGTGGCGGCGTGCCGCGTCTGGCGGTCGATGCGAGCGGGCGGCCGTGGATCGTCCATCGCTTCAACCTGCAGTCGACGGCGCGCGATCGGCGTTCCGGCAGCCCGCTCTTGGTGCAGTGGTTCGAGGCGGGCGGTTGGTCGCAAGTGTTCGAGCTCGAGGAGAGCGCCGGACTCTGCGATGCGGGCGCGATCGTCGCGATCGGTGACGGCGTCATGGTCGCGGCGCAGGCCGATCGCCGGCTCAAAACTGGGTCGCTCTGGAATGCAGTCGGTTTGCCCGCACCGCAGAAGCAGGCGGCCGCAGCGCATGGCGACGAGTTCGCCACCTGGACCGGGCCGTCGGCGTTGGTGGTCGCGACGCACACGGCGGCAGCGCCTTCAGACTCTTCCGAATCTTCAGAGGGCGCTGCACCGCCGGACCGTGCGCCGCTGGTTTGGAAGGAACGGCCGGTTCGGCGCGAAGTGCCGCACTTCCATCCGGCCGGCGCGGCGGCGGACGACCCCTTCGTGTCCGGCGCGAAGCGACACGAGGTCACGCGCGGCGCCACGACCTGGAAAGTCTGGTACGGCGACCTGCATCGCCACACCTCGCTGTCGCGCTGCAGTCGCGGCATCGAGCCGCTGCCGGAGGATCGCTACGCGTTCGCGCGTGACGTCTACGGCGACGATTTCCTCGCCGTGACCGACCACGCTGGGCATCTGGATCCGAGTGCGTGGGCGCGGCTCTGCCGGCAGCTCGCGTTCGAGGCGACGCCGACGCTATTGCCGCTCGCCGGCTACGAATGCTCGACGCAGGCGCAGGGTCACGTGAATGTCGTGTTCGCCGAGGCCGACGCGCCGTTGCTGGCGGTCGCCTCGAATCCGAAGGAAGGGTCGTTGCAATGGCTCGCGGCGCGCCTCGCCGGGCGGCAGGCATTGGTCATTCCCCACACCAGCGCCGATCCGGGACGACGGGTCGATTTCGCCGACTGCGACCCGCGCCTCACGCGGCTGGTCGAGGTCTATCAGTCGCTGCGCGGCAGCTTCGAATTCGAGGGCTGTTGGCGGCAGGCGGCGAGGGCGCTGGCTCCGGGTTCGTTCGCCGTCGACGCGCTGCGCGCGCTGCCGCAAGTCGGCTTCATCGCCAGCAGCGACCATGGCAACGGCGCGGCCTACGCTGGCGTGCTGGCGGAGCGACTCGACGCCGAGTCGGTGTTCGCAGCGCTGTCGGCGGGGCGCGTGTTCGCGACGACGCTGCGCGGCCTCGTCGTCGAGCTGCGCATCGGCGATGCCGTCATGGGCGAGTCGATCGACTGCAGCGACGCGCCGACGATCCACGTCGCGGCGCGCATGACCCAACCCATTCGGGATGTGCTGGTGCTGAAGGACGGTCGGCCATGGCGTCGACTCGGTCGCGATCGCGAGTCCGCGCAAGCGGAGTCGACGATCCACTTCGAGCTTGCGCCCGAGTCGATTCCGCCAAGAGTCGATTTCACGCTCACGGTCGCGGTCGAGGGCGGGAAGCTCGGCGTCGCTTCGGGTGACGGCGATCGCAAGCGTGATCCGACCCGGCCAACGCTCGAGAACGAAGACGGCGTGCTGCGATTCACCTGGCCGAAAGGCGTGCGCAACGGCGTTCGTGACGGCTACCGCGGGCGGCTGCGTGCAAGTGCCGACGCGGTGCTGCAGGTGCAGGCCGGCAGCGGCGCAAAACAGTCCATCCCGCTGGCGAAGGCGCAGCGCGAAGGGATCTCGGGCAAAACGCTGAGCACGGAGTGGCGCTTGAGCGTGATCGAGCGGCACGACCTCGCGGTCGCGGAGCAAACGGGTCTTGGCGTCGCCGAAGTCACGCACGAGTGGCGCGACGACGAGCTCGCCGCCGGCACGACCGCGACGTACTACGTCCGCGTCATCCAAGCCGACGGCGAGACCGTGTGGTCGAGCCCAATCCGCGTGCGGCGCCGCTGACGCGCGTTGGCGCGCGTTGCGCCCTGCTGACGCGCGTTGGCGCGCGTTGCGCCCTGCTGACGCGCGTTGGCACGCGTCAGCTGCCGCTGAGCAGCGCCAGTACCTCGCCCGGGAATTCGGCGGCCTTCACTTTTTCCCAAGCGTGCAGGACTTTTCCGTCCTTGCCGATGACGAACGCGGCGCGACGCGGATAGTCGGGAGAGCCGGCATCGAACGCGCCGTACGCCTTGGCCAGGCTCTTGTCGCCGTCGCACAGCAGCACGAACGGGAAGGTGAACTTCTCGGCGAACTTCTTGTTGTCGTCGGCGCTGTCGTAGCTCGCGCCCAGGATTACGGCGTCCAACTTCGCGAAGTCGCGGATTCGATCACGGAATCCGCAGCCTTGCTTGGTTCAGCCAGGGGTGTCGGCCTTGGGATAAAACCACAGCACCACCGTCTTGCCCTTCAGTCCCGCGAGCGTCACGGAACGACCGAGGTGGTCCGTCGCAGTGAAGTCAGGGGCCTTGTCGCCGGTCTTCAGCATTGCCGTCTCCCAACGCGAGCGGTTCGTGGCGAGACACGCGCGTCTCCAGTCCCGAACTCATGCACGCTGCGGCGACCATAGCCGGGGCGTCGATGCGAACCATCGCGCGGCTATGTTCGGCGTCGGGAGACGGGGCGGCGGCGCGCTGCGGCGGAGGGGGCGATGTCGGCGATCGGACAGGCGAACGCGTTGCTTGGCAACGTTGCGAAGATTGGCTTCGTCGTGGTGAGCGGCGTCGCGGTCTGGCTCGGGATCGAGCTGAAGGACGGCGGGGAACGGCGCACGCGCGAGCTGTCGCAGAAGAGCGCCGAGGTCGATCGGCTGAAGGGCGAGCTCGGCGCGGCCTCTGCGGAGAACTCCCGGCTCGCAGGCGACAACGTCCGCCTCGCGGCCGAGGTCGCCACCAAGCAGAAGGAGATCGAGCGGCTGGTGCTGGCGCAGAAGCTGCTGAAGGTCGAGCGTCGCGTCGCGCGCTTGGTGGTGCTCGAACAGTCGAAGGAGAAAGCGGCCGGTGTGACGCGAACGCGCGTGCGCTTCCAGGAACTCGACAGCGACAGCGCGCCGATTGGTGAGCCGATCGAGGCGACGCTCGATGGCGAGCAGGTCTACGTCGACGCGCAGGTGGTGAAGTTTGAGGACGCGTTGGTCGAAGCCGGCGATCCGCTGCGGGGCAGCTCGTTGGTGCTGTTCCGACGACTGTTCGGCGAAGCGCAAGCGCCCAGCTCCGGCGTTGCGCTGGATGTCGATGGTGCCCGTCCGCGTGCGTATGGAGGCAACGATCCAGGCGGCGGCGGCGGCGACAACGTCGAGTCGCTGAGCGAACTGGAGCGCGAGGTCTGGCAGCGCTTCTGGCAGCTCGCGCACGATCCAAAGCTGGCGGCGACGCTCGGCGTGCGCGCCGCGCACGGCGAAGCACCGTCGATGAAGGTGCGCACGGGCGAGGTCTACCGCCTCACGCTGCGCGCGTCGGGCGGGCTCACGTTCGAGGTCGATCGGCCGAGCAGCGGCGGGCAGTAGCGACCCGCGTCCGGCGGCGGTACAAGCCTCTCCTTCGTGCGTGGCGCAACCGCCGTGCACCCGCGGAGAAGGTCATGTCGCCGAGTGCCTCGCGTCGTCTCGCGTTCCGGTCGTCGATCGTGGCGGGACTGCTGGTTGGGGCGTCGCCCCTCGCCGTCGCAGCGCAGCAGTTCCCTGGCGATCGTGCGGCACCGACCGAGGTCAAGCCGAACTTCACTGCGATGCGCGAGGACCGCGGCACGGCGAATCGGCCGTATGACTTGGTGAAGGTCCATCTGAAGCTCGACATCGACCTCGCTGCGAAGCGCTTCGCCGGCAGCGTGACCAACCACGTGGTCGCGTTGAACGGCGCCACCGCGTCGCTCTGGTTCGACGCGGAGAACCTGACCATCGAAGGGGTCACGGTCGACGGTGCTGCGGTGCCGTTCAAGCTTGAGAATTCGCGCCTCGAGGCGACGCTGCTGGCGCCCGCGAACGCAGGCCAGGCGCTCGCGGTCGAGGTGCGCTACGTCGGGCAGAACCCGCGGCGTGGACTCTGGTTCATCCAGCCGACGGCGGAGGAGCCGACGCTGTTGCCTGAATGCTGGAGCCAGGGCCAGGCCGAGGACAATCGCCACTGGATTCCGACTTGGGACTACCCGAGCGATCGCGCCGCCTACGAAGCGGAGTTCACGGTCAAGGACGGCCTCACGGTGGTCTCGAACGGCAAGCTCGCCGAGAAGCGGCCGGCGGGCGACGGCAAGACGACCTGGCGGTATGTGCTCGACTTCCCGTTCGCCACCTACCTGATCTCGCTCTGCGTCGGCGACTACGAGCGCTACGCCGACGATTGGCGCGGCATTCCGGTCGAGTACTACGTCCAGCGCGGCGTCGGCGAGGCGAAGGCGCGGCGCAGCTTCGGCCAGACGCCCGACATGCTGGAGTTCTTCTCCAACCGCATCGGCGTGCCGTACCCGTATCCGAAGTACAGCCAGGTCGCGGTGCAGAACTTCATCGCCGGCGGGATGGAGAACATCTCGGCCACCACGCAGACCGACTCGACGCTGCACGACGAACGCGAGCACCTCGACCGCGACAGCCAGGGGCTCGTCGCGCATGAGCTTGCGCATCAGTGGTGGGGCGATTACCTGACCTGCCGCACCTGGCGCCACCTCTGGCTGAACGAGGGGTTCGCGCAGTACTTCGACGCGCTCTACAACGAAAAGGTGAACGGCGCTGACGCCTTCGCTCTCAGCGTGCGTGGCAGCCAGCAGTCGGCGATCAACGCCGACGCGGGCGCGCCGCGGCCGCTGGTCGAGAGCTTCTTCAACCGCGGGCCGCAAGGCGACGGGCACAACAACGTCTACGTGCGCGGCGCGTCGATGCTGCACATGATCCGGGCGCAGCTCGGCGACGAGGGTTGGTGGAAGGCGATGCACCACTGGTGCACCAAGCACGCCGGGCAGTTGGTCGACAGCCGCGACTTCGAGGACGCGATCGAGGAGGCGACCGGCCAGAACCTGCACTGGCTGTTCGAGCAGTTCGTCTACCTCGGCGGCCACCCGAAGTTCGCGATTGCGCAGACCTTTGACGCGGAGAAGAAGGAGGTCGTCCTCGACGTCAAGCAGACGCAGAACACCGCCAACATGGTCCCGGTCTTCCGCTGGCCGTGCGTGATCGAGGTCGTCTGCGGCGACGCGCGTGCGCGCCACACCGTCTGGATCAACGAGCGTGAACAGCAGATCCGGTTGCCAGCGCAAGTCGCGCCGACGATGGTCGCCTTCGACCAGGGCAGCGCGTTGCTGAAGGAAGTCGACTGGAAGAAGAGCACGGCCGAGCTCGCCTTCATCGCGGCGGGCGGCGACCGTGATGCGGCGGCGCGAATCGTCGCGATCGAGCAGCTCGCGACTGCGGACGACAAGGAGTTGGCGCGCACCACGTTGATCGGTGTGCTCGGCGGGCGTGACTGGCGCGATCTGCGGTCTACCGCAGCGAGCTCACTCGGCAAGCTCGGTGGGGTGGCGGCGGTCACGGCGCTCGCAGCCGGCGCGCGCGATCCGGAGTCGCGCGTGCGGCGCGCGTGCGTGGCGGGACTCGCGACGCTCGAGAAAGAGATCACGGGCGGGCGCGAGGCGCTGGCAGCGGCGGTGGCCGAAACACTGCACACCGACCTCTCCTACTCGGTGCAGTCGGCGGCGTGCGACGCGTTGGCGAAGCTCGGTGGAGACGCGGCGTTGGTGGCAGTGCGCGCGGCGACCGACTTCGCATCGCCGAACGATCGGGTCGGCAGCGCGGCGTTGCGTGCGCGCCTCGCCTTGAAGGACCAGATGGCGGTCGACGAGGTCTTCGCGTTCGCGCGCGCTGCGCCGGGTGCGCCGCGACGCACGCTCGGCATCCAGTCGCTCGGCGCCATCCCGGCCGAATTGCTCGGCCACCGCCGCGATGAGGCGATCGCATTGCTCCTGCCACTTGCGGAAGGCGACAGCGATGCCAAACGGGGCGCGATCGCGAGTCTCGGCGAGCTGAAGGCCATGGAAGCTGAACCGCTGCTGCGCAAGCTGGCGGAGAAGACCGACGGCCCGCGCGGACTGCGCTTCACGGTGGCGGGCGCGCTGCGGCAGATCGACGAGGCCAAGAAAGCGGCGGCGGCGACCGCGGCCAAGGCCGAGGCCGTGCCGGCCGCGACGCCCACGGTCGAACAACTGGCGCAGACGATCGCGCAGTTGCAGCAGCAGCTCGCTGAGCTGAAGGCGAAGCTCGACGCGCAGGGAGCCGCGCCGGCCGCGAAGCCGACTACCGGAGCGCCCGCGGCGGCACCAGTGGGCGGTCGCTGACGGCGCCTGCCGCGCCGGCGTTACTTCGCGAAGCACTCCTGCAGTGCGGCGACGACGGGTTCGATTTCAGCCGCCGTCAGGAAGGCGGCGCTGTGGGTCGCGACGCGGTCCACCAGTGCGCTCCAGTCCTTCAGCATCGCGCCGCGGTCGGGAAGACCTGACCCTTCGTAGGTTTTGAAGAGCGCCTTGAGCTCCGCATCGACCAGCGCGCAGAGTCGAGTCGCACGCTCGTCGTCGAGGCTGGCCCGTGTTGCGGCCTCGGTCGAAACGCGCTGCGCCAGGACCTGCGCCTCATGCTCGGAGAGACGCGCGGTCTCCCCTTCGCGCAGCCACGGCGATCCCGCGATGTACGTCGCGATTTGCCCCTGCTCCAGAACCGAAGCCAATCGCTGCGTGGTCGGTCCGAGGACCTCGCTTGCGGCGTCGATCACCGTCTCCGCC
Organism: Planctomycetota bacterium; assembly: GCA_009691715.1. Classification (GTDB taxonomy): domain Bacteria; phylum Planctomycetota; class B15-G4; order B15-G4; family SIAN01; genus SIAN01. Next base: position 103,195 of record SIAN01000002.1, on the reverse strand, counting down.
CTCGGCGACCGGTCGAGTTGCAGCAGGAACCGCTGTCCGCTCCAGTCGACGCGCGCCTCGACCACACCCGGAATCTGTTCGAGTTGCGCCAGCACGGGCGCGAGCAGTGAGCCTCAGCCGAGGCCCGCGACCGCGCCTCAGCCAAAGCCTGTGGCTTCGACGACGATCGTCTGGCCGCTCGTCGCGAACGCCTCACGGAGCGCACGCTCCACCATCTCCTCCGGCGGCACGGCCGAAGCGCCGTAGATGCGTCAGGTGAAACCGTAGTCCGTGCGTTCGCGCGCGGACGGATCGATGTCGCGCGCGGCGATCAGGATCGTCGGGCTGCCCAGCAGGTGCAGTCGAACGGCGTCGGCTTCGGTTTCGACCAGCCGATGCTCGACCCGGATCAGGACTCCGAGTCGAGCTGCGACGTTCGTCACCTGCAGAGTGGCCGCGTCGGTCTGGCCGCAACCGGCCGTTGCGAGCACCGTGACGTCGATCGGAGTCGGATCGAGCCGCCGATCGCGCGCTCCGCCACTGCCGGCGCAGGCCGCGACGAGCGCCGCGAGGACGACGATGAGCGACTTGCGCAATGGGGTCGGTCTCACTGCTTCGCGGGCGGCGCGATCTCGGTGCGCTTGCCGGCGACGGACTGGGCCACGATGCCGGAGCCGGCGCGCACGAACAGCGTGCGGTCGACCGCGATCGGCCCCTCGATCACTTCCTGCTTGCCGCCCGGCCAGCAGACGGTGAGGCGATCGACCGTCTCGGCGGCACCGAGCCCGAAGTGCGCGCGCACGTCGTTGTGGCAGATGTAGGAGCCGGCGCCGAGGATGAAGCGCGATTGCCGCTTGCCGCCCGCTTCGATGGTGACGCGCGAGCCGTAGCCGTCACGGTTGGTCGGCGCGACGCCCTCGACCTTGACCTTCAAGAAGTGGCTGGTCCGCGGCGTGTCGTTGCGCCACAGCCGGATCGGGCCGTCGACGTCGGACAGCGCGACATCGAGGTCGCCGTCCTCGTCGTAGTCGGCGATCGCCGCGCCGCGACCCGAGTGACGCTCCGCGACTTTTTCGCCGCACTCTTGCGCGCACTCGACCCACGTGCGCTTCCCGTTCACGTGCTCGGCGCGATAGAGCAGCGGCCGCTGCAGGTAGAGGTAGCGCTGCGGCACCTCGGTCTCAAGCTGCGGGTTCACGTGGCCGTTGATGATCAGGCACTCCTCGTCGCCGTCGCACTCGAGGTCGGCGAAGACGGTGCCCCAGCCGACGAACATCCGGCTCTGGCAGGCGCGCTGGAACTCCTTGAAGCAGTCCTCCCAGGTGCCGTCGCCGTTCGAGATGTACGCGGCGTTGTGCTCGCCCTGGAAGTTGGTGACGAAGAGGTCCGGGATCAGGTCGTCGTTCAAGTCGGCCGTCGCGACACCCATGCACGCCTGCGGCTTGCCGATCGGCGAGACGGCGATGCCGCATTCGTCGGCGACCTCCTCGACCGAGTTGAGCTTCCTGCTGCGATAGAAGAGGTTCGGCGTGCGGTCGTTGGCGACGAAGATGTCAGGCAAGCCGTCCGCGGTCATGTCGGTGAAGACGATGGTGAAGCCGTGCTCCGCCTCGTTGGCGAGGAAGCCGCATTTCCGCGTGGCGTCGGAGAACACGCCCCGCCCGTCGTTCTGGAAGTAGCGGTCGGGAGCGCCGGTGTGGTCGTTGGGCGCCAGCGAGACGTCGAGCTCGCGCACGCGCCGCCCGTACGCCTTCGGCGGGATCTTCAAGTCGAACTTGAGGTAGGCGGAGACATAGAGGTCGAGGTCGCCGTCGAGGTCGAGGTCGCCGAACGCGGCACCCGGCGTCACGCCTGGAAAGGCCACCGGTTTGGCGGCCGCCTCCTCGGTGAAGGTGCCGTCGCCGTTGTTGCGGTAGAGGAGGTTCGGCCCGACGCAGGCGACGTAGAGGTCGGAGTCGCCATCGTTGTCGATGTCGCCGACGGCGGGGCCGGCGCCCCAGCGATCGCTCAAGAGTCCGGCCTTCTCGGTCACGTCGGCGAAGGTGCCGTCGCCCTGGTTCTTGTAGAGACGCGGGCGCCGCGGGTTCGGCTCGCTGCCTTGCCACGCCGCGAGCGTCGAGCCGTTGGCGCAGTAGAGGTCGATCCAGCCGTCGCCGTCGTAGTCGAACCACGCGAGGCCGGTCCCAGTCTGGTCGATCAGTCGCGGCTTTCCCGGCTCGCCGCAGTTCGTGGTGAGGTCGATGCCCACCGCCTTCGCGACCTCGGTGAGGATGAACGGCGGCGGCCCGCTCGGCACGAACGGAGGAGGGACCGCGGCGCCGGCTTCTCCCGGAGGACCGTTGTCGAGGTCGTCCGCCTGGCAAGCGAGAGCGAGGCAGGCGATCACGGCGACAAATCCCATCGCGAGCAGCTCCGAACGCGTGGCCGAAAAGGGGGTGGATGCAACCGCGCGGGTCCGATTGGCTGCGGCATGATCGTCGTTTGACCGGCGCGGAGCGAGCCCTTGAAGGCGGCCCGCTAACCTTCGCGCCATCCGGAGACCAAGATGACCACCAGCCCCTCGCGCGTCCTCGAGAAGTTCGCCAGCCCCCGGCCGGGACGCGATTTCCTCATCGCCATCGACTGCCCCGAGTTCACCTGCGTCTGCCCGAAGACCGGGCAACCCGACTTCGCAACGATTAAGATCCGCTACGTCCCCGACCAGACCTGCGTCGAGCTGAAGTCGCTCAAGCTCTACCTCTGGTCCTTCCGGGAGCAGGGCGCGTTCCACGAAGCGGTCACCCAGCAGCTGCTCGACGATCTGGTCGCGGCTCTGGCGCCAAAGTGGATGCGGATCGAGGGCGATTGGAACGTCAGAGGGGGGATTCACACCCGCGTTTTCGCCTACCACGGAAACCGTCCGGCCGCGATCCCCGACCCGCCGGATTGATCCGCGCGCGCGGCTCGATCGGCGACGCCGTTCGGGTGGGAAAGTCGGGGAGACGGTGGGGAGCCGGCGAGCGGTCCCCTAGGTCGGCCGTTGACGAAGCGGCCTTGATCCGGCCGAATGTCAGTCGCTTGCGCGCGGCGGCTTTCGTGTTCGCAAAGGGGTGTGTGGCGCATCCCGCGAATCGTGACGATCGCACTTTGACGATCGGGCATCGCGCGCGCGTGGCGGGGAGGGTTCGCGATGGCGTTGGATCGGTCGTTCGAACGACGGGGTTTCATGGCCAGAGGTCGCGCGCTTGGCGTGGCGATGCTCGCAGTTGCAGCCGCGGCGCTGCCGACCTCGTGCGCGATGCCCGAGACGTCGATCGGCGAGGCGTACACGACCATGCAGCTCACCAATCCGCTGTCGATGCAGCGGTACGACGAGCCGGTCGAGATCCCGCTGTCGGAGGTGCGCGCGCGTTTCCGCCGATTCGACGAGAAAGACTTCTCGGTCCACATGCTTCCGTCGAACTGGTACCCGGACCGCGGTGATGCGCTGCTGGCGACCGACCCGACGCCGATGATCCCGGCGCAGGTGATCGACAAGGACTTCGACGGAACCCCCGACACACTCTTGGTGATCTGCGATTTCGAGCCGGGCGAGAAGCGTTTCCTCGCCATCGCCTCGCCGCTCTTCTCACGCATGGCGAAGTCGGCGGGACCGAAGGTCGGCGGCGGACTCTGGGTGCGCGAGACGACGCGCCGCGAAGCAGGCACGCTCAAGGCCGAAGGCGGCTACATCGAAGTAGCGAACGCGGTCCTCGACGCGCAACATTCAAAGGGCGACGGCCTCTACCAAGGCGACGGCCCGCTGTTCGAGACCGACGCGTCGGCGTGGCGCCTCGTGTTCGACTCGCGCCTCTGCCTCGATGTCATCGGCAAGCGCGATCGGGAGATGCACTTCAGCCCGAAGAACAAGGCTTTCGTCGGCGACTTCCTCGACCTCTCGCAATCGACCCAGCCCTGGGGCGGCTCGCTGCTGGGCGACATCGCCGGCTTCGGTGCCGGCGCCTTCGGTTACCAAGAGGATGGTTCGATCGTGCCGATGGCGGGCGTTGATTCGGCGCAGTTCCGCATGATCAAGGACGGTCCTGCCGCGATCGAGGCGGAAATGGTGCTGTTCGGCGCGAAGCTCGGGCGCGGCTCCTACGACCTGCGTTGGCGCATGACGCATTTCGCCGGCAACCGCATGATCCGGCACGACGTGAACGTGTCGCGCACCGGCCACGGACTGGCGTTCGCGATGAACGCCGACGCCGCGAAGTTGGAGCAGCCGACCGCGAAGTCGAGCTGGATGCGAGTGTCGAGCTTCGGGGCCTCGAACGTCGGGCCGGGCGTGGCGGGTTCGCTCGGGCTCGGGCTGCTCGCGAGCGGCCGCACGGCGACCGGATTCCTGAAGAACCCGGCCGACACGATCGGTGTCGCATTCGACAACGTCTCGCGCAACCTGACCTTCTACACCGTCGCTGCGTGGGACCAGGAGGCGTCGGGTCTGCGTGATGCGCAAGAATTCCAGAAGTACCTGGACGACTTGGCGCTCCGGCTCGACAACCCGATCCGCATCTTCAACCTGAACAAGACGATCGGCAACTGAACGCGTTCTGAGCGCGGCCCGCGGGCGAGTTCTCGTCCGCGGGCCGTTTCGCTTTCGCGCGCACAGCGTCGGGAGGCGGGATGCTGGCGGCACGCTCGATCCTGATCACCGGAGGCAGTCGCGGGATCGGCCTGGCCACCGCGCGGGCGCTGGCGGCCGGTCCACGGCGCGAGTTGGCGCTGGTGCTGGCCGCTCGCGAGGGCGAGGCGCTGGCGGCGGCGCGAATCGTGGTCGAGCGCGCCGGCGTCGGCCACGGCCCGCTGCGCATCTGCACGGTCGAGATGGATGTCGGCGACGCCGCATCGGTGGCAACCGGAATGCAGGCAGCGTCGGAGTTCTGCGGGCCGCTCGACGGACTCGTTCTGTCGGCCGGTGTCGCGGAGAGTGCGCCGCTGGCCAAGACCAGCGACGAATTGTTTGAGCGGATGCTGGCCGTGAACCTCTGGGGCGCGTTTCGGCCGCTCCGCGCCGCGCTGCCGGACATGTCGGCGCGAGGTTTCGGTCGAGTGGTGGTGGTCGGATCGATCGCGTCGCTGGTCGGCGCGGCGTACGTCAGCGCCTACACCGTCAGCAAGCATGCGGTGCTCGGGCTCGTGCGAGCGGCCGCGGTCGAGCACGGTGGCAAGGGCATCACCGTCAACGCCGTCTGCCCGGGTTACGTCGACACGGACATGACGCGTCGCTCGCTGTCGCGCATCGCGGCGAAGACCGGGCTCACTGCGGAGCAGGCGCTCGACCGAATCCTGGCACGAGTCCCGATCCGGCGGCTCGTGAAGCCAGAAGAGGTTGCGGCGTCGATCGCGTACCTGATGAGCGAAGCCGCAGGCGCCGTGAACGGCGCCGCGCTCACTCTCGATGGCGGAGAGCTCTCCGGATGAGCGGCGGCGGGAAAAACGGCGACGGAAAGAGCGGCGCCGCGAAGAGCCGCCCGCGACGCGCCGGTATTGGCGCGGTGCCGCGATCGATCGAACCGCCGGGTTGGCCGCGCCCGAAGGGCTACAGCAACGGTCGCCTCGCGCCGGCCGGCGCGCGCCTGCTCACGATCGCCGGGCAGGTCGGCTGGGACGAGCGCGAACGACTGGTCGGAAGCGACTTCGCCGCGCAGTTCGGGCAGGCGCTGAAAAACGTCCGCGCCGTGCTCGAAGCGGCGGGCGGCGCCCCCGAACATTTGCTGCGACTCACCTACTACGTGACCGACAAGACGGAGTACGTCGGGGCGCTCGCGGAGGTCGGCGAGCGCTACCGGGCAGTCCTCGGCCGCGTGTTCCCGGCGGCAACGCTGATCGAGGTCAAGGGGCTGGTCGAGCCGGGCGCGAAGGTCGAGATCGAGGCGACTGCCGCGCTGCCACCCGACCCGCCCGACCACACGGTCGCTCCGCCGCGACCTGCGGCGCCGTAAAACGGGCGCGATGGAACGCCCGCAGCCGACCACTTTCCGTTACCAAGAGGACGACCGCGGCGTCGCCACGATCCGCCTCGATCGGCCCGAGCGGCTGAACGCGCTGACCTTCGCCAGCTACCGCGAGCTTGCCGACACGTTCCGCATGCTGCAGCACCGACCGGCAGTGCGAGCCGTGGTACTGACCGGGACCGGCCGCGCGTTCTGCTCCGGCGGCGATGCCCTCGACATCATCCAGCCGCTGCTTGCGATGGACGCCGTCGAGTTGCTGCAGTTCGCGCGCCTCACCGGTGAGCTGATCCTCCACATGCGCCAGCTGCGGACGCCGATCGTCGCCGCGCTGAACGGCACGACCTGCGGCGCGGGCGCGGTGATGGCGATCGCCGCCGATTTCCGCGTCGCCGCGACGACCGCGAAGATCGCGTTCCTGTTCACCAAGGTCGGGCTCTCGGGAGCCGACATGGGCGCGGGCTTCCTGCTGCCGCGGCTCATCGGGATGGGTCACGCGACCAGCTTGCTGATGCGGGGCAACTTCCTCGCCGCCGACGAGGCGCTGCGGATCGGGCTCTATCACGAGGTGGTCGCAGAGAGCGAGCTGATGGCTCGTGCGACGGCGTTGGCGCGCGAGCTCGCCGACGGGCCGCAGGTCGGTCTGCAGATGACCAAAGAGATGCTGAATCGCGAGCTCTCGATGGACCTCGGCAGCGCGATCGAGGCCGAGGCGCAGGCGCAGGCGCTGTGCATGCGCGACCCTGATTTCCGCGAGGCGAATCGCGCGTTCGTGGAGAAGCGTGCGCCGAAGTTCCGGCGCGAGGGAGGCGGCGCGTGATCCCGCGCGTGCCGCTGCTGCCGACTCCATTCCTCGAGCCGCGCCACGACGAGATCGCCGCCTTCGCGAGGAAGGAGCTGGCGGCGCCGTTGACGCGCATCGACGACGAGTTCGCCGCCGGGCGACTCGATGAGGATGCGGCGGCGCGCGCGGCAGTGAAGGCGATGGCCGGCACCCGGTTGCTGCACGAGGCCGTGCTCGGCGAAGCGCGCAGTCTTTGCGTCGCACGCCGCGAGGTGGCGTGGATCTCGGGGTTCGCCGACACGATGCTCGCGCTGCAGGGGCTCGGCAGCTGCCCGCTGCGGATCGCCGGAACGCAGGAGCAGAAGAGGCGCTGGCTCGAGCCTGCGGCATTTGGAGCGTTGATCCCTGCGTTCGCGCTCACCGAGCCTGAGGCCGGGTCGGATGCCCGCCACCTGCGCACGGTCGCACGCCGCGACGGCGACGGTTACGTCCTCGACGGCGAGAAGACGCTGATCACGAATGCGGGCATCGCCGACTACTACTGTCTCTTCGCGCGGATGGCCGACGATGGGCGCCACGTCGCGTTCGTGATCGAGCCAGGAATGCCGGGCCTGACGGTGGCACAGCGCTATCGGGCGCTTGCGCCCCATCCGATCGGAAGGATCGAGCTGCGGGGCTGCCGAGTGCCGGCGAGCCAACGGATCGGCGCCGAGGGGGGTGGTCTCGACCTCGCGCTTTCGACGCTCGACCGCTTCCGCGCGAGCGTCGGCGCGGCCGCACTCGGATTGGCGCTGCGCGCGCTTGGCGAGAGTCGATCGCACCTGAAGTCGCGCAAGCAGTTCGGCAAGGCGCTGGCGGACTTCCAGCTGCTGAAGGCGCAGCTCGCCGATGGCTTCGTCGCGCTCGAACTGGCGCATCTGGCGGTGTTGCGCGCGGCCTGGCTCACCGACCGCGCGGACGGCGCGGCGGAGGGGAGCGATGCGCAAGCCGCCGACCGCAAGGCGGCCGCTGCCGCGTCTTCGTTGGCCAAGCTCGAGGCCACCGAGGCGGCGCAGGTGATCGTCGATCGCGCAGTGCAGTTCCACGGCGGGCAGGGCGTCATGCACGGAAGCGTGGTCGAGCGGCTCTACCGCGAAGTGCGCGCGCTACGCATCTACGAGGGCACCAGCGAGATCCAGCGCCTCATCCTGGCGCGCGAGCTGCTGCAAGGGTCACTGGCCGGCGAGGGGTGAGCACATCGTGGCACGGTTCGAGCATCACGTGTTCGTCTGCGAGAACGTGCGGCCACCCGAGTCGCCGCGCGGCTGCTGCTCGGCGAAGGGCTCCGCGGAAGTGCGCGCGCGCCTCAAGGACGAACTGGAGAAGCGCGGGCAGAAGGGTCTTGTGCGTGCGAACGGCGCGGGCTGTCTCGACCAGTGCGCGTTCGGCGTCACGATGGTGGTCTACCCCGAGCAGGTGTGGTACGGCGGAGTGACGGTCGCCGACGTGCCGGAGATCGTGGAGGCGCTCGTCGCCGGCAAGGTGATCGATCGACTGCGCATCCCGGATACGAAGCTGACCGGCAAGGCAGCGGCTGGCGGCGGCGGCGCGAGCGGCCCTTCCTGCGGAGTCTCGCGATGAACGCGCTGCCGCCCGACTCGCGGACGGACGAGGCGGCGCTGCTGGCACGGCGCGCCGACTTCCCGATCCTTGCGAAGTCGACCTACCTGATCAGCCATTCGCTCGGCGCGATGCATCGCGGCGTGTTCGACTCGATGCGCGAGTACGCGACGATGTGGGCCGAGCGCGGCATCCGGTCGTGGGCCGAGGGCTGGTGGGCCATGCCGGGATCGACCGGCGACGTGCTCTGCGACATTCTCGATGCGCCGCACGGCTCGATCGTCATGCAGCAGAACGTATCGCTCTGCCAGTCGATCGTGGCGAGTTGCTTCGACTACCGACCACCGCGCAACAAGATCGTCTACACCTCGCTCAACTTCCCGACCGTGATGTACGTCTGGGAGGCGCGCGCGCGCGACGGCGCCGTGATCCGCGAAGTCGCCTCGCCCGACGGGATGACGGTGCCGACGGAGCTGCTGCTCGACGCCATCGACGAGCAGACACTGCTGGTTCCGATCTCCCACGTGCTCTACAAGAGCGCCTGGCTGCAGGATGCCAAGGCGATCATCGCGAAGGCCCATTCGGTGGGGGCGATGGTCGTCCTCGACTGCTACCAATCGGCCGGTACGGTGCCATTCTCGCTGCGCGATCTCGAGGTCGATTTCGCCTGCGGCGGCTCGGTCAAGTGGCTCTGCGGCGGGCCGGGCGCGGGCTGGCTCTATGTCCGACCCGACCTGCGCCCAAAGTTCGAGCCGCGCGTGACCGGCTGGATGGCGCACCGCGCGCCGTTTGACTTCGTGCCCGGACCGATCGAGTACGCCGAGACGAATTACCGCTTCTTGCACGGCAGTCCAGCGGTGCCGGCGATGTTCGCGGCACTGCCGGGCTACAAGACGATTCGCGAAATCGGCGTCGCCGCCATCCGGCGGAAGTCGCAGCGGCAGACTGAACTGCTGCGCGGCGAAGCCGCCGAGCGCGGCCTGCGCGTGACCTCGCCTGAAGACCCGGCCCGCCGCGGCGGCACGATCACCGTCGATCCGACGCCGTTGCTCGAGTGTGGCGGCGCCGGCGCGCGCGCCACCGTATCGAGCGCGACGGCAGTCCTCGATGATCGCCTCGGAGCCGCGGTGGTGAAGACCCTGGCGCAGCGCGAAATCCTGGTCGACTTCCGGCCGGGCGCTGGCATCCGGGTCTCGCCGCACTTCTACAACAGCGACGACGAGCTGCGACTTTGCCTCGACCAGATCGTCGAGATCGTGAAGACTCGCGCCTTCGAGAAGCACCAGGGCGGCGCGGCGTACTGACCGGTGCTCGGAGGGCCTTGTGGCGGAGCGTGCGATGGTCGAGTACCCCGATCGGTTCAATCTCGCGAGTTGGTTGCTGGATCACAACGTCGCGGTGCGGCCCGGGAAGGTGGCGGTGCGCGCCGATGCCGGTGATCGCACCTACGCCGAGGTCGCGGACGCGGCGGCGCGCGTTCACGCGCTGCTGAAGCGCCTCGGCCACCAGCACGAGCAGCGCGCCCTGCTGGTGCTCCCCGACGGGATCGAGTTCGTTGCTTGCTGGCTCGGGACGGTGCGCGCGGGCGGCGTCTTCGCGATGGTCAACCCGCGATTGTCGGCCGAGGAATACGCCTACTACCTCGACTATTCGCGCGCTCCGGTCGCCTTCGTCCACGTTGACGCCTGGGCGCCGTTCGTGCAGGGCGCTCGTGGTGCGCGATTCCTCCGCGCGGCGGTGGTGGTGGGAGCCGGCGCCGACGCCTGCGTCGAGTCGCGTGGCGGGTTCGCTGCGGTGCCCTTTGCGGCAGCCATCGCCGCCGAGACGGCGGCCGCGGCGCCGTTCGACTCGCACCGAGACGATCTGTGCGGCTGGCTGTTCACTTCGGGGACGTCGGGCAAGCCGAAGGCGGCGATGCACTACCACGCCGACTTCGCCTGGAACATCGATCACTACGCCAAGGAACTGCTCGGTCTGCGCGAGAGCGACGTCACGATGGCGGTGAGCAAGCTCTTCTTCGGCTACGCCACCGGGACCAACCTGATGTTTCCGTTCTCCGTCGGCGCGACGACGGCGCTGTTCCCGGAACCGAGCAAGCCTGAGGTGGTGCTGCAGCAAGCGACACGCCACCGGCCGACGCTGCTGGCCACGGTGCCGACCACGCTCAGCGGGATCCTCGAACTCGATCCGGTTCGTGTCGCCGACGCGTTCACGTCGCTGCGACTCGTGCTCTCGGCGGGCGAGGCCCTTCCGCCACAGCTCGCCACGGCATTCCGTGCGCGTTTCGGGGTCGACATCCTCGACGGCATCGGCTCGGCGGAGATGTTCCACATCTACATCAGCAACGCACCCAGCGATGTGGTCGCTGGTTCGCTCGGGCGAGTGGTTCCGGGCTATTCCGCGCGGATCGTCGGCGATGACGGGCGTGACGTCGCCGACGGAGAAGTCGGCGCGCTGCACGTGAGCGGCCCGTCCGTGGCGCAGGGCTACTTCGAGGATGCGAAGAAATCGCGCGCGACCTTCAAGGGTGACACCTGCGTCAGCGGCGACCTGTTCCGGCGTGATCGCGATGGACGCTACTGGTACGAGGGGCGCGGCGACGAACTGCTGAAAGTCGCCGGAATCTGGGTCGCGCCGCGCGAGGTCGAGGAGTGCCTGCTCGGGCATCCGGCGGTGCGCGAGTGCTGTGTGGTCGGTTGCGAGGACGAACGCGGGCTGGTCACGCCGTTGGCGTGGGTGGCGTTGCACGACGGAGAGGCGGCGACGCCTTCGTCTGCCGAGTCGATTGTGGCCCATGCTCGAGCGAAGCTCGCCAACTACAAGGCCCCGAGGAGAGTGCGCTTCCTCGACGCGCTGCCGCGCAACGACCGCGGGAAGATCGCCCGCAACGAACTGCGAGCGCGGGCGAACACGGCGGAGAGAGCATGATCCGACTCGCCGAACTGCCTTGGAGCGAAGCGGCGGCTGCGCTGTCCGGGCGGCCGTTCATCGCGCTGCTGCCGGTCGGCTCGGTCGAAGCGCATGGCCCGCACCTGCCGCTCGCGACGGACACGATCCTGGCGGAGTCGATGGCGCAGGCGGCGGCGGCGCGGCTCGAGGCGGCGTCGCATGTCGTCATGCTGTTGCCGTCGCTGCACTACGGAGTGACGGAGTGCGCGCGCGACTTCTTCGGCACGCTCTCGATCTCCCCGGCGACGCTGAAGGGCCTCGTCGCCGATCTGGCAGTGGCGCTGAAGCGCATTGGTTGCGGTCGTCTCGGCATCGCCAACTGCCATCTCGAGCCGGAGCATCGCCGGACGCTTCGTGCGGCAGCCGAAGCGGCGACCGCCGCAGGTTTGCCGACTTGTTGCCCCGACCTGGTGCGCCGGATCTACGCCGAGCGGCTCGGCGACGAATTCAGGAGCGGCGCATGCCACGCCGGTTCGTTCGAGGGGTCGATGATCCTGGCGTCACGGCCGGAACTCGTGCGCGAAGGCGCACGGCGCGCGCTCCCGCCAAACCCGAAGTCGCTGGCCGACGAACTTGCGGCCGGCAGGAAGACCTTTGTCGAAGCGGGCGGGCTTCAGGCCTACTTCGGGCAGCCGAGTGCGGCCGATCCCGCTGTCGGTCGTTCCTTGATCGCGACGCTCGGCGAACTTCTCGCCGAGGAGTTGCTGGCCGTGGCGTCGCCGGCGGGGGGTTGAAACGGAGCTGCGCTTGTTCGAGACGACGATCAAGGTTCGCTTCAGCGATGTCGACCGGGCGGGCATCGCCTACTACCCGCGCGTCGTGCACTGGCTCCACGTCGCTTTCGAGGAGTTCTGGGAAGGGTTCGTCGGCGTGCCCTACGTGACCGTGCTGGAGCGCGAGAATCTCGGTTTCCCCGCGGTCGACCTCAAGGTCGAGTTCGTCAAGCCGACCCGGTTTGGCGAACTGCTCCGGTTGACGGTCGCTCTCGAGGAGATCGGCAATAGCTCCTCGCGCTTCCGCTACGAACTGTTCGGGGCACAAGGTGACCTGCGCGCGCGCGCGCGTGTGACGGTCGTCTGCGTCGCACTCGACACGCTGAAGCCGCAACCGCTGCCGGAGCGGTATCGAGTCCGTTTTGCAGCCGCGCTGGTGGCGCCGGCGCGAGGCTCGTGACGATGGCGGTCTCTGATCGCGTGCCGCCGGCGGCATTCGCCACTGGAGCTGTGCTCGTGGTGGAGGAAGTTCTCGAAACGGTCGCTCTCGACGTCGCCATCGCGACGCTGCGCCTGCGCACGGCGCGCCACGAGTTATGCGCGCGCGGGGTCGTGGCGACCAACCTGCTCGGCCCGTGGGACGGCGCACCCGGAGTGGTCGAGTGGCTGAGAGTCGTCTCGATCGCAGCGGGCGAAACCTGCGTCGAGCTGCGCGTCCGCTACGCGACCGTGCCGCGGCACTACCGGCTGGTGGCGCGCGAGTTCGAGCTCGTCGAGCGCAGCTGAAGCGCGCGAGGGCTCAGTGGAGACCGGCTGCGAACGCCCGCATCCAAAGCAGTGCGCCGGCGAGAAGTGCTCCGATCGCGATGAGTTTGATCACCATCCTCCGCGAACGTGGGCTTTCGTCGTCGACCGGCTCGCGGAGGGTGGGGAGGGCGTTCGGTTCGGGGTCGGTTGCGATGGCCGAGAGGCCCGACCGGATCTCGCGCACCGTCGCGCTGCAGCTCCGGCATGAAAAGACATGGCTCAGCGTCGATTCGTCCAGTTGCTTCGCGGGATCGCCTGCCGCGACGGCGAAGAGGGTGGTGCCGTTGGCGTGTGCCGATGCAACGCGGCTCGCATCCATCTGTTGCGCTGCCAAGACTTGCTCCGAAAAGACGGGATGTCCGGCTCTTCGGACGTTTCGCAACCGCAAATGGAGCCGCTTTTGCGACGCCGCGTGGCTCAGCGCAACCGTGTTCGCCAAGTCTCCTTCGGCGAGAGCACTTCGCCGTGGAACGCGTGGACGAGGTCGCCGTGCGTGACCCTTTCCCCCGCAGCCGAACCGTTGGGGATGCCGAGGCGCACCAGCAGATCGCTGCTCGAGTCGTTGATGACGATCACCTGCCGCTCGAACTGGCCATCGGGCACCGACACGTTGAAGCGCAACGGGCCTTCCGGAAGCCGGATCGTCGTGCGCAGGAAATGGTAGTCCGGGATGCGTGGACGCAGCTCGAACGTGCCGAAGTCGTGCCTGCGCGCGCCGAGCATCCCGAACAGCAGCACGCCGTGCCAACTCGCGATTCCAGCGCCCTCCGGCTGCGCGATCTGCTTCCAGCGGTTGTCAACGGTGTCGAGCCAGCGGCCGAGCGTCTTGGTGCGGCCCGCGACGAGCAGCCCGCGCGCCACCAGGGCGTCGCGCCAGTCGGTCTCGTCGTACGGCCGCTTGCCTGGCGCCACCTGCTTTGCGACGGCCGCATCAGCGGATCCGTCGACGAGTTCGAGCGCCAAGGCGACGGCCGCGTCGCGCGCGTCGCCACCGGAAAGTTCCGCGAATCCTTCGGCATCGAGGCGCCCGCCGTCGCCCGGCGCCGCGAGCAGTTGCGCGAGTTCCTGCTCCGCGCGCGCTCCATGGCGAGCGCTCGCCGCGGCCTCGAGGCCGATCGAGTTCAGCGTCGCCGCGAGCTCGCGGTGAGCAGCAGCGCGTACGAGTGCCGCATGCAGCGGTGTCACGTCGCGGCTCGCTGGCGCTGGTGAAAGATCGCAGCGATCGGCGAACCCCAGCGCGCGTTCGATCGGCGCCAACATTGGCTTGAACCGGTCACCGTCGTTGGTCCAGCGCAACCACCGGCACGCGCGCAGCACGGCGTAGCCGCCGGCTGCGGCGAGTTCGACGTCGCCCGCGTCACCGGGTTGGTCGAGCCGCAACGCTCCGTCGTCGTCGATCGATGCGAGCAGCAGTTCGACCGCGCCGCGCTCGTGGTTCGGGAAGTGCAGCAGGCTGAAGGTGTCGCCCCAGAAGGCCTCGGGACTGCTGGTCGAACCGCCGGGCGCGAACATGTACCGCGTGCCGCGCCGCGCGGCGCCCGACAGCGTCGCGATCGCCGCCTTGCGTGCGCCGGTCCCGAGGGTCGCAGCACCGATCGATGGCTCGAGCGCGATCGAGCCGGCGAGCAGCCCGGCGGCAGCGCGGTTCGCCTCGCAGTCGGCGAGCACGCTGCGCGCCAAGTCGAGCATCGAGTCAGCTTGCGATGGGTCGCCCGCCGGTTCGAAACCGACGACCGCCAGCAACATCGACGCGGGGCGCGACTTGGGTGTGGCGTCGTCGGGTGCGCCGCCACCGGTGGAGGTGAGCTCGATCTCGATCCCACAGGGAGCGCTCTCGTCGCCGATCGGCAGGCCGGCCGTCGCCACCAACCCGACCCGTTCGTTGGCGAGCAGGATCATCCCCTTCTCGCGCGTCACCCGCAGCGGCCCGCCGATTCCCGGCATGAACCGAATGTTCCAGAAGTGCTGGAACGCGGTGCGTAGCACCGTCTGGGTGACCTCGACGACGATCACCTTCGAGTCGCAGAATCGCAGCGGACTGGTCGCGATGCCGGCGGTGATCGCGACCTGCGTTTGCAACGCGGCGAACCGACCGTCTTCCCAGGTGACGGAGCTGGTCGGGAAGATGGCGGTGCCGCGTCGCATGGCCAGTTTTCGCGCGGTTACCTCGCCTCCTCGATCGCGATCGACGAGCGAGAAGTCGAGCTGCCCTGCGGCGCGCAGCAGGTCACCATCCTCGATCGACTTGAAGCAGATGCGTTCGAGCGCGAGGCCATCGCTCGTGATGGTCACGGCGCTCGCAAAGTTTGCCGGACCGAACACCTGCCCATCGACCTGTGCCGACTGGAACGCGCGATCGGCCGGCAGCGGACTCGCCAGCCACGCCGGGCCCCGTTCGAGACCACGTCCTCTACGCTCGCCGGTGAACGCGACCTCGAACGTCACGCTTCCCGCCGGAAATCGCGCTGCCGAGAGCGTGAAGCGCGGACCGAAGCGCAAGACTGGTTCGTCGGCGTAGACATCGGGCACTGTCCCGAGCGCCTGCCGATTGAGTGTCACCTGTGCCGCGAGGTCCGGCCCGCCAACCGCGAGCATCCAGGCGCCCGTCTCGATCACGGCCGGAAGAGCGAACGTGAGTCGCGCGCGCTGCCACTCCTTGCCGCCGGCACCGCCATCGATCGCGATCGACTCGAACAGCTCCCCGGAGTCGTCGAGCGACGCCTCGACTCTGGTCGGCGCCAGCAGGAAGTCGGCGGACGCGGCGGTGGACCGCGGCCGAGGCGGCGCGGTGGGAGGCGGCGCGACCGAGGTGAAAAGCGCGACGCAGGCCAGCGGAGCGATCCAAGCAGCAGTCATCCAGGGCCTTTCAGTGGCGCGTCAGCGCACGTGACGGTGCGCGGCGCCGCAAGAATCAAAACACCCGTAGAGCTTCCTGTATCGCCATCGCAGCCCTTACGCCTTGGCAAGCGCTACGAACGCGTTTCGCTGGGCGCGAGGAGGGATCTTGTCGGTGTCACCATGGACGGAGAAGGTCGGCAAGTTGTTCGGAGTCGTAATACCGCACCGGCCGCGAATCGGGTGCGCGCGGCCGGTCGAGCGCGATCGCCGGCCCGCCGTTCATCCGGAAGCCTTCGCCAGCGCGCGGAGAAGGTACGGCAGCGAGTGGTCGTAACGCCAGCTCGTCCCGCGATGGCCGTCGTCGAACTCCTCGTGGTGGAGCGCGACACCGTGCGCTTGGCACGCTCGGGCAAACCTGCGCGCGCCGAAATGGAGGTGATACTCATCACGCTCGCCGCAATCGATCCACAACGCGGCGAGGCCACGCAGCGCGGCCGATTCGCGCTCGATTCGCCGCACCGGGTCGAATGCGAGCCAGCGGGCGAACACGGCCGCATCGATCTCGCAGGTGTCGCGATCGAACGGCAACGCGAGGCCTTCGCTCTGCTCCGGCGTTGGCGAGTACGCTGCCGCCATCGCAAGGATGCTGATCGCAGCGAAATCCTCGGTGCTGCGCTTGCGCCTGGTGAAAAACTGCGTCAGGAATGGAGTGACGCCACCGGCGCGGCGCACCGCGTTCGCACAGGCTGGAAAGTCGCGCGTGTAGCAGAGATCGAAGCCGAGGTCGCCGCTATGGCAGGCGACGGCGCCGAATGTGCCCGGTCGCTCGAACGCGAGGTGGAGGGCGCCGAAGCCGCCGCTCGATTTTCCGGCGACGGCGCGGCCGCTCGAACGCCCGAGAGTCCGAAAGCGCTGGTCGACCAGCGGCACCAGTTCGTCGATCAGATGGCTGGCGTATCGGCCGAGCGCCGTCGAGTCGACGTATTGCGAGCCGCCGAGCCGGGTGCAGCAGTCGGGCAGCACGACGATCGCGGGCGGACAGCCCTCGGCGAACAGGCGCGCGAGGCGTTGGTCGATCGCCTCCTCGAAGCACGCTCTCGCCATCAGCGTCGCGCCGAAGCCGGTGAAACCAGCGAGGAGGAACAGCGCCGGATAGCGGCGCGTCCCGTGGTCGTAGCCCGGCGGCAGGAGGACCAGAAGTTCCCGGTCGGCCGGGTCGCCTTGGGGGTTGTCGCGCAGAAGTTCGCTGCGAACGAGGATCCGCTCGACGCGCAGCGGGTAGGTGGCGGGGTGGGGCATCGGCACCGTGGCAGCGATTCGGTAGCGGGTAGTGCGCTGCGGAGCGGCCGCGGAGCTTATCGCGCACCGCTCCGGTCGATCGCGGCGTGCTACCGGACTGCTGGTGGTAGGGGAGTCTCTGTAGCACGACTGGTTGTGGGGGCGACGCGCAAACGTAGACTGTCGCCGTTCACTGAGGAATGGCGGTGCGAGCACGCGCGCCGGCGGACGCTCTCCCAGTCGACGCCGGAACGCGGGCGAACCTCACGGAATGGAGGGGCGCGTCATGCTGCAGGCTGAGTTGCAGGACCGCGAGATGTCGGCGCTGATGCGCGCGCTCGCGGAAGAACCGCAGTCGCTGGGTCGCGGATTGCGTCTGCTCGAAGCGGGATTCCGGCTCACGCCGGAGCTCGTGGTCGATGCGTGGATGCAGGACGCGGCCGCGCGGCCAGTCATCGTCCTCGGGGAGGGGAGCGGTGGCGAAGCGGGTCTGCTCGGTCGCGCTTGGTGCGTCCTCGCCGAAGTGCGGCGGATGCGGAGCCTGCTGGAGCGACTGTTCCAGCGGGAAGGAGCGCGCTTCGACGACGATCCTCGCGTGATCGTGGTCGCTGCACGCTTCTCCGACGCGCTTCACGGCTTGCGCGATCGACTGGCGGACTGCGCCATCGATCTCGTCGAAGCCCGCCTCGTGAGTGTCGACGGCAAGCACCGGTTGGTGGTGGTCCCGGCCGGGGGCGTGGCGCATACCGACGCGTCCCCGGCTTCGGACTCGTCGCCGCGGTCCGTGCGCACGCCGATCACGGCAGCGGCTGTCGCCAGCGGCACACCGAACGTCTCAGCGACCGTCGCGCCGAAGGCAGCTTCCGTCGGGCAGGCCCCAGTCTTGCTCGATGAGCTGAAGCGAAAGGTGTTGCACCTCAACGAGCGGATCGAAGAAGAAGTCGTCGGTGCGACGACCAGCTTCCGGTTCCACGATCAGGTGCTGGCGACCGTCACGCGGGATGATCGATGCTTGATGGCGACGGTCGGCGACAGCGACGAGACGGCGCGACCGATCGCCGATCGCGGCGGGCTGAATGCGTTGCTCGATGAAGTCGTGCGGCGCTACTTCTCGTTGGCTCGCCCGCAGCGAAACGGTGCGCACGCGCCGGCCGCCGGATCCGCTTGCACTTGATCCAGCGCGGCCCACGTGGGGGGTCGATGCTGTTCGGGTTGGCGGTCCTGGCGCTCGTCGCGGGCCTGGCGCGTCTCTACTCCGGAACGGTCGCAACGCAATACAGACTGTCGTCGGCGAGCGTGCTGCTCGATATGAACGGAGCCGATGCCGCAGCGCTCGAGCGGCTGCCGGGCATTCATGCCGTGCTGGCCGAGCGCATCGTCGCGGAGCGCGCAGTCGGCGGATTCTTCGCCGGCTTCGCTGACCTGTCCGAGCGCGTCGACGGCCTCGCGCCCCGGCTCGCGAGGACGCTCTACGGGCTGGTCGCGTTCGGGCAGTGAGGCTGCTTCGAGCTGGATGCCAGCGAGGATCGAACCGCCGATGAGCGTCCCCCTTCCCCTCGACCTCGATGCCCGGCTGCGCGCGTTCTTGGCCGAGGATCTCGGCTCGGGCGACGTCACCGCGCGCTGTTTCGTGCCGGCGGAGGCGCGTTGCGCAGCGACGCTCACCGCGAAGGCCCACGGCGTGATCGCCGGCGCCGACCTCGCACTGCCGATCGTCCGATTGCTCGACCCCTCGGCGGAGGCGACTGCGGTCGCGATCGATGGCACACCGGTCTCGCCCGGCGACTCGGCGGGCAGGATCGAAGCTGGGATTCGCGCGCTGCTCGCCGCCGAACGGACGCTGCTGAACCTGGCCCAGCATCTGTCAGGAATCGCGACGCACACGGCGCGCTTCGTCGCCGCAGTCGCCGGCACCGAAGCGCGCATCTTCGACACGCGCAAGACGCTGCCGGGCATGCGCTGGTTCGCCAAGCGGGCGGTGGTCGCTGGCGGTGGCATGAATCACCGCCATGGACTTTGGGACCAGGTGCTGATCAAGAGCAATCACCTCGCGTTCATGCGGCCGTGGCCGCATGGTCAGCGCCCGCTCGAAGCGGCGATCGCGGCCGCGCGAGAGCAGGCGCCGGCCGGGATGAAACTGCAGGTCGAGGTCTTCGACGCCGACGAAGCGGTGCGCGCAGCCGCCGCCGGCGCCGACTTGGTGCTGCTTGACAATCTCTCGCCGGTCGCGGTGGCGGAAGCGGTCGGGAAGGTGCGCGCACGCTTTCCGCGCGAGCGGGTCTTGCTCGAAGCGTCGGGCGGCATCGATCTGAGCAACGTCCGCGCGTTCGCGCTGGCGGGCGTCGAACGCATCTCGATCGGCGCGATCACCCACTCGGCGCCGGCACTCGACTTGTCGCTGCAGTTCGAGGGCGCCGCAAAGGCGTGACGCGCGACGGCCACTCAGGTGCGCCTTGTCCGCTCTCCCCGGAGCGACTAACTTCGGCCGTGTGGATTCGCCCGACCCGACCGCACTGCTCGCCATCGAATACCTCATCGCGCCGGACGCCAAGGCGGTCCGATTGGTCCGCGCACAGGTGCGCGCCCTCCTGGTCGACCACGGCTTCGAGTCGGCGAAGGTCGAGGCGGTCCTGCTCGGGCTCGATGAGGTCGTGATGAACGCGTGCTGGCACGGCGACGCCTCGATCCAGGGCACGACCGTGGAACTGTCCGTCACGGTGCACCTCGATCGAGTGGTGATGGAAGTGCGCGACCGCGGCGAGTTCGTGGCGCGCGGCGGCCACGCGAAATCGGCGGCCGCGCTGCCCGACGATTACGCCGAATCGGGGCGCGGGATGTTTCTCATCCACGCGACCATGGATGAGGTCGATTTCGTTCCACGCGAGGGGGGCGGCACGCGTGTCCGATTCGTCAAGCGGCGCTGACGGCACCGCCTCGAGCGCCGCGCGCACGGACGTCGGATCGCACGTCGCGGCGTGGCGCGTCGCCGCCGCGCTGCTCGCGCTTTGCCACGGTGGCTGGATCTGGTGGCTCTCTTCGCAGACGTTCGCCGGCAAGAGCGGGCCGTTCTGGGGTTTCGCCTCGAACTCGATCCACTTCGCGCTGTTTGGGGTGCTGGCGCTGTTGCTGCTCGAGGTGGCGCGCAAGGATGGTGGGTGGGGGCGTGACGCCCTGCTCGGGGTGTTGGTGCTGACCGTCACCTACGGCCTCGTCGACGAGTGGCACCAGACCAGGACGCTGGGGCGCCACGCCGACCCCTTCGACGTTTGCGTGGACCTGCTTGGCGGTGTTGCCGCCGTGAGCCTTTGGTGGGGGGTGCGCGGGCCGGGTCGGTTCTGGCCGGCACTCGGCCGCGCGACCGCGATCGGCGCGTGCGTCGCGGCGCTGAACGCGTGGCGCGCATGGGGGCCGGTAGGCTGAACGCGCGCGGCGCAGCGGACGCCGCGGACATTGAGGGCGAGCAAGCGATGGGTGCGAACGACGGCGGCGATGCTGGCGAGGGGGCGGTCTGGCGCAGCCCGCTGGCCTCGCGCTACACCAGCCGGGAGATGCAGGAGCTCTTCTCCGAGCGGACGCGCGCCAGGTTGTGGCGCGAGATTTGGATCGCGCTCGCGCGCACGCAGCGCGAGCTCGGCCTCGACCTGCCGGAGCGCGAGATCGACGCGCTCGAGCAACACATCAACGAGATCGATCTCGACCGTGCCGCCGTGTTGGAGAAGGAACTGCGCCATGACGTGATGGCGCATCTGCACGCTTTCGCCGAGCTTCACCCGCCGGCGAAGCCCTTCCTGCACCTCGGCGCGACGTCGTGCACCGTGACCGACAACGCCGACCTCGTGGTGATGAAGCGCGGGCTCGTGATGCTGCAGGGCGCGCTCGTCGAGGTGGTGGAGCAGCTCGCCGCCTTTGCTGCGCGGACGCGGGCGCTTGCGACGCTGGGTTACACCCACTTCCAGCCCGCGCAGCCGACCACCGTGGGCAAGCGCGCCTGCCTTTGGCTGCAGGATCTGCTGCAGGATCTTGCCGACGTCGGTCGCCTGCTCGGCGAGCTGCCGGCGCGCGGACTCAAGGGCACGACCGGCACACAGGCGTCATTCCTGACGCTGTTCCAGGGCGATCACGAGAAGGTGAAGGAACTCGATCGTCGCTTCGCGCGGAAACTCGGCTTCGCGCGGACGGTCGCGGTCACCGGCCAGACCTACCCGCGCAAGCTCGACTATCGCGTGCTCGCGGTCCTGTCGGGGATCGCGCAGAGCTGCGCCAAGGCGGGCAACGATCTGCGCCTGCTCGCCCACGAGCAGGAGATCGAGGAGCCCTTCGAGGACAAGCAGATCGGTTCCTCGGCGATGGCCTACAAGCGCAATCCGATGCGCTCGGAGCGGATGGTCTCGCTCGCCCGCTACCTGATGCATCTGCCGACCAATGCGGCCGAGACGGCGGGGCAGCAATGGCTGGAGCGGACGCTCGACGATTCAGCCAATCGGCGAGTGGTGCTGGCGGACGCGTTCCTGACGGCCGATGCGCTGCTGCGCATCTACCACTCGATCTTCCGCGGCATCATCGTCAACGAGGCGCGCATCCACGCTCATCTGCAGCGCGAGCTGCCGTTCATGGCCACCGAAGAGGTGATGATGCGCGCCGCGAAGGCGGGTGGCGACCGGCAGGACCTGCACGAGCGCATCCGCGTGCACTCGCGCGCTGCGGTCGAGCGGATGAAGGCGGGCGCATCCGACAACGACCTCTTCGCGCGGATTGCAGCCGATCCGGCCTTCGCTGCGGTGAAGTCAGCGCTGCCGGAACTCGCGACCGGCTCGGGAATGGTCGGCCGCGCGCCGGAGCAGGTCGACGAGTTCCTGGCCGATCACGTGGCGCCGGCGCTCGCGCCGTTCCGCGGAAAGACGGGGCGTCGGGGACTCGAGGACCTGCGCGTCTGAGCTGACGGCGCGAAGCTGCGGTCCTGAACGCGTGAGGCGCCGGCGAGCCCTTTGGCCCGCCGGCGCCTCGTCGTTTTGCTTCCGGCACATCCCTCACATTCGGTGTTCGGAGCGGTCGCGATGACGCGTCTCCGGTCCGCTCCGTGGCTCAGCGAGGGCTGTCGTCGCCGTCCTCGCCTTCGCCGTCCTCGCCTTCATCTTCATCTTCATCGTCGTCGCCGTCTTCGTCGCCGTCGTCCTCGTCCACCATGAAGATTTTGAGGTCGCCGTCAGTGTCGAAGTCGAAGATGCAGGTGCCGTCCGCGCTGCCGAGGTCACCCTCGAACGCGATCTCGAACTCGCCCTCGCATGCTTCTTCGGCATCGCAATCGTCGCATTCCTCGGCCTCGCAGCAGTCTTCAGCTTCCTCGCAGCACTCCTGCGCGGCCGGGCAACCGCTCGCGCTTCCGGACTGCGAAAACTGCAAGCCAGGCATGCCTGAAAGGGCCTTCTGGCCGTGCGCGGCATGGAGGCCATGGAGCGCCTTGAGGCCGTGCAAGCGCCTGATCGCGCCCTGTCCAGCGTGGCCACTGTGCCCGAGCCGGTTGAGTCCGTGTCCGGCGTCTCCGTCCAGCACGATCACACGCGGGCTGATGCCGCCGAGACGTCGGCCGGGGACCTTTCGGAGGTTCATCGCGCCGCCGTGTCCGGCAGCGCCGCCGGTGTGCTGAAGCATCGGGCACTCGCTGCAGTGATCGCAGCATTCGTCGCTGCTGCTCGCCTGCGCCTTGACCTTCGCCTTGCCCTTCAGCTTCTGCTTCGGAGTCGCTTCGTGTGTCCAAGCACCGTTCGGCGCCTCGGTGCGCACGCGGATCGTGCGACCACCGCGGCCGAACTCGGCCGGCATCGCGCCCTCGCCGTCGGCCTCGACGATCTCGATCCACTTCGCTTCGGGCTCGATCCACTTCGCTTCGGGCGCGACCTCGACCTTGAAGCCGTCGCGCACCTGCGGGGCTGCCGCATCTAGCTTCCACTCGAAGCCCTGAACCTGCTGGTAGGCCTTCGCCTTCTTGGCGGCCTTGGCCGGTTTGACCGCCTTTGCCGCCTTGGCCGGCTTGGCCGGCTTGGCCGGCTTCGCCTTGACTCCCTTCACGACCACCTTGTGATCATCTTCCGCGGTCGCAGCGTCGCCGCCGTGGACCTGCACGAAGCCGTGCGGCGAGGTGACAATCTGGAGTTCGGTGACACCTTCACCCGGGCCCGCGCCCTGTTCCTCGCACTGCAGTGTCAGCGTGCATTCGGCGCCGGCGCCAGTGGTGCAGGTTGCGCCCTGAATGACGCACTCGCCGCCTTGCGGCTCGCACTGAAGCGTGAGCATCCC
The DNA here is from genome assembly GCA_009691715.1 of Planctomycetota bacterium. GTDB lineage: Bacteria > Planctomycetota > B15-G4 > B15-G4 > SIAN01 > SIAN01. The sequence goes on along the minus strand of SIAN01000002.1, from coordinate 79,982 downwards.
GCCGACATTGAGCGTGGCGCCTTCACAGCACTCGGCAGCCTCGCATGCCTCGGCTTCCGTGCCGCTCGCATCGTCGCCGCCAAAGAGCTGGAACACGCCGGATCCGCTGTCTTCTCCGACGATTTGGAAGCTCATGGTCCCGTCGCCGGCCGCGGGGGCGCTCTCGAACTTCAGTTCGATCTGGCACGTCCCGCCGTCGCCTACCAGGCCGGCGATCGGATCGAGTGCCTGCGTGTACTGGATCCCCTCGCCGATCGCCTGTCCGGAGCCGAGGACGAAGGTGCCGTCGGGAGACGTTGTGGCCGTCATCACGCCCATCTGGCGGAAAGCATCGCCGTGCAGGACGAAGCTGTTGCCGGTCGGCATCACCATGCCGCCAGGAGTGCCGAACGAGATCGACGCACCCGGCATCTGCGGCGGCTGCGGTTCCGGCTCGCGACCGAGCGCCGCGCGGACCGCGTCGAGCATCTTCTGCTGCTGCTCGCAGCGCGCGCGCAGCTCTTGGATTTGGAGTCGCAGCCCGTCGAACTGCTGCTTCAGATCGCTCAGATCGGCCGGCTCGTTCGTCCGCCGCACTTCTTCGAGTAGCTTTGCCTTGACCTGCTCCAGCTCGGCACGAACCGCTTCGGCATGCGTCTGACTCTCCGCGGCCGCCTGCGCTGCACGCCGCGCCAATCGCATGCGCGCGGGGGCTTTCGGCGCGTCGGCGACGGCCGGGGGCTCGACAGCGACCATGCCGCCGTCGCCGCCGCCCATCGCTTCCGCAACGGCCTGCCGCACACCCAGCGCGACCTTGAGCTTCTTCTCTTCGCCACCGCGGATCAGGACCAGGCGGACCTTGTCGCCGGCTTGGTGCGAGCCGATCACGCTGACGAGCGCCTCGATGTTCGAGATGTCGTCGCCATCGACGCGAGTGATCACGTCGCCAGCCTCTAGGCCGGCGGCCTCCGCCGGCGATCCGCCGACGACGCTCAGGACGCTGGCGCCACCGCCGTCTGTCGGCTCGAGCTGGACGCCGAGCCAACCCGGTCCGCCGCTGTTCGGCGCAGCCGGAGGTTCCGGTGCCCGTCGCACCGCCACACCCGCTTCGCCGTCGACCGCGTCGTTCAGCCGGACGATCTCGACCGGCGCCTGGTCCACGATCTCGCCGCCTTCGGCCGCCTCGTCCGGCGGCGAGCCGAGCCGCGCGCTGGTGCGCCGCTTCTCTCCGTCACGCAGGAAGGTGACCTTCACCTTCGCGCCGGCGCCGATGGAGGCGATCGCGCTCCGGAGATCTTCTTCTGAGGCGATGGTCCGGTCGCCGAGCGCGACGATGACGTCGCCAGCCTTGAGCCCGGCCTTGGCGGCGGGGCTGTGCTCAACGATCTCGGCGAGCGCGACGCCACCACCCTCGGCGGCGCCCTCGATGTAGACGCCGAGGTAGCCGTTGCCGACAGCGGGCGCTGCGGTCTCGGTGCCTGGACTCGACGGAACCGGCGGCGGCGCGCCCTGACCGCGCGCGTGAGTCGCGGTGATCGCGGCGAGCAAGAGCGCCGTCTTCCAGGAACTCGTGACAAGCTGCTGCATGCGGATCCCTCTCTTCGGGAGCGGGCCGTGCGAGGCACGGCGATCGCAAGAAATCGATGGCTCCGGGTGGGGCCGGAGAAACGCGCTTGTACCGGGGTATCCGAGGGGCTGTTAGAAAAAAGTCTGCGGAACGCCACGGGAACTGCACCCTCGGCGCCGTCTTAACTGCTGCGAGGAGAGGTGATGCGGCGATTGACGCTGTCGATCGAGGGCGAAGGGGCGAGTTTCCCGGCGCTCGAAGCGGTCGCGGGTTGGCTCGAAGCACTCGAGGTGCGCTCGTGGCTACCAGGAGGTGCGGGTCGGCTCCCACCGCCCGACGTGGCACGGCGTGACCTGCCAGGTGTTGCGACGGCGGCGGTCCGCCACCCTGGCTCCGATCGCCCGCGCGCCGCTGCCGTCGTCTCCTTGTTCGAAGAGGCGCCATCCAGCGCAGGTGCCGCGATCGAGGAACTGGTCGCGACGCTGGAATACTCCGCGGCGATCCGGTCGCCGTGGGTCATCGTCGAACTCGCGCCGCCGGCGGGGGGCCGCCCGATCGATGCGACGAGCACGTCCGCCGTCGACCGCGCGCTCGACCGACTCTGTCGCGCGATGCATGCGGCGAGTCTGCGCGGCGCCGGCGTCGGCATCGCGCTCGCGCTGCCGCGGGCGCGTGTCGACTGGCTCACTCCGGCGCGGGTGCGCGACGTGCTCGAGGACCTCGGCAATCGGCGCGCGGTCGCCTGGTGGCACGACAGCGGGCGCGCGCAGGCATGGGCGGCGCAGGGGGGGCCGCGCGCCAGCGACTGGCTCGATGCACTCGCCGCGCGCTGCGTCGGCGTGGATGCGACGGACGCCGTCGGCGCGCACTCGGGGCTGCCGGCGGGCGCCGGCGAAGTCGACTTGAAAGCGGTGCTCGGCGCACTCAAGACCTCGGTCTGGGTGTCGGTGCGGAGCGATCCGTTCCAGGGACCAGGGCCGCTGCTGGCGGCGGTAAGCCATCTGCGTGGCGAGCGAGGCTGAGCGTGGCGCGCGCGCGCACGACGCCGCTCGTGGTGCTGTTCGCCGGCTCCGATCCGAGCGGCGGCGCCGGGCTCGAACTCGATCTGAAAGTGCACGCGCTGTTCGGGGTGCACGCGGCGGCGATCGCGACTTGCCAGACGGTGCAGACAGCGATGCGCGTTCTCGCGGTGGCGCCGCGTTCGGTGCGCGACGCGAACCGGCAGATCGCGGCGCTGGCGCTATCGGCGTCTTTTTGCGTCGTTCAGGTCGGGATGGTGGCGGACAGCGCGTGGATCGAGCGGCTGGCACGGCTTGCCGCGCAAGATCGCGAGGTGCCGTGGATCGTCGATCCAGTGTTTGCGCCGACGAGCGGCCCGCGGGCGTTGCCAACGCGCGTGCTGGACCTCTATCGGCGCCGGTTGGTGCCGCGCGCGACGCTGTTGACGCCGAATGCGGTCGAAGCGGCCGAACTGCTCGGCGTCGAGCTTGCGCGCGTCCGGCGCGATCCCGAATCGGTGGCAACTGAGTTGCTCGCGCTCGGGCCGGCAGCCGTGCTGCTCAAGGGCGGTCATCTCGCAGCGCGCGGTCCGGTGATCGATCGGCTGCGCGGACGGTTCGGCGCGCGTGACTTCGTGCAGCGCCGGCAGGCGGGCGTTGCGCCGCGCGGCACCGGCTGCGCCTTGGCGTCCGCGATCGCCGCTTCGTTGGCACGGGGTCGTGGCCTCGTCTCGGCCATCGAGCGAGCCGAGCGCTGGCTCGCCGTGGCGCGCGCACAGGCGCGGACGATCGGATCGGGGCGCCCGTATCTGGGTTTGCCGCGACCGTGAGCGCGGCGCGCCGACTCTTGCGAAAAGCTTGCAGGTGGCTCGAGCGGCGCGCCCTTTGACATCACTCGGGGGTCGCCCTATCTTCCTCGCCCTCTTGCGGGTGTAGCTCAGTGGTAGAGCACCACGTTGCCAACGTGGTTGTCGTGAGTTCAATCCTCATCACCCGCTCCACGCGTTCGGGTTTCAGACCACCCCGAATCGATCGTTTGTGGCGACCGCGGCGGTAGGTTTGCTCCGCTTTCCTCGTTGGCCACCTTGCCACCCGCCCCCCTGCGTTGCGGGGCGTCGCGGGGCGTTGCGGGATCGTCAAGTGGTTCGCGCGCTGTTTGGCGCACTGGCGGCCCTGGTTTTGCCAGTCGCCGCCGCCTTGGATCGAGTCACAACCCATCCCCGGAGAATCGCGTGCATCTGCTCCATTGCTCCGCGTGCCTGCTTGGCACGTTGCTGCCGAACATCGGAGTCGACGGTGGGACGCCAGCGCAAGCGCCTGCTGTGAAGCTCGTCACGGTCGACTTGGCGGCGTTCGGCGATGAGGATCCGGTGCCGAATGGCCTGTTCGCTGACGGTGGGCGTAACTTCCTGGCGGAGCTCGACCGGTTGCGCGAGATCGGCCGGGATCCTGACGTCGGTGCGATCCGGCTCGAGCCGGGCCACAGTCTCGACAGCGCCCGAGCGCAGGATGTCGTGCGCGAGCTGAAGGGTATCCGTGACGCCGGCAAGAAGATCGTCTGCTTCGCCGAAACGCTCGATCGCGGCTCGCTCTGGTTCGCGTCGCTCGCCGACCTGTTGATGGTGCCGCCATCGGGAGAGATCGAGCTGTCGGCCCCGTCGATCGAAGTCCTCTACATGAAGGACCTGCTGGCCAGAGTCGGCGTGGCCTACGACGTGCTCCACGTCGGCGAATTCAAGACGGCGTACGAGGACATGGCGCGCTCCACGATGAGCGAGCCGCAGCGCGTCGAGCTAACGGCGCTGCTGAAGGAGCAGTACGAGAGTGCGGTCGAGGCGATCGCGCGCCACCGCGAAGTGGCGCCGTCGCAGGTCGAGCAGGGCTTCGAGCAGGTGCTGATCGCACCGACGCAGGCGCTGGCGCTCGGGCTCATCGATGCGGTCGGCTACGAGGACGAGTTCGACGCCAAGGTTGAGGCGCTGATCGGCGCCAAGCCCGAAATGGTCGCGGAGTACGGCGACTCGGCGGCGGACGAGCTGAAGAAGAAGTTCGACAACCCGCTCGCGCTGTTCTCGCTGCTTACGGAGGCGCTGGAGCCGCAAGAGGAGGCGCTTTCGGACGAGCCGCGGATCGCGATCGTCTACGCCACCGGCGCGATCATGAGCGGTAAGAGCTCGCTTGGATTTGGCGGCCAGACGATGGGCGCCGACACGATCGTCGCGGCGCTCGATGCGGCGCGCGACGACGTGCAGGTGAAGGCCGTGGTGTTGCGCATCAACAGCCCGGGCGGCAGCGCGCTCGCGTCCGACCTGATCTGGCGCGCCGTGCAGCGTTGCCGCGGAGCGAAGCCGGTGATCGCGTCGATGGGCGGAGTGGCGGCTTCGGGCGGCTACTGGATCGCGATGGGTTGCGATCGGATCCTGGCGCAACCGGGCACCATCACCGGCTCGATCGGCGTCGTCGCCGCCGTCCCGAACCTGTCGGCCGTGTTCGACAAGATCGGCGTCAAGGTCGAAGTGGTCGGCTACGGGCCGCATGCGGAAGAGATGTCGGTGATGCGCGACGGCCTGTCCCCGTTGCTGCGCGGCAAGCTCGAAACTTCGATGCAGGAGCTCTACGCCGAGTTCGTCGCAAAGGCGGCCGCGGGCCGGAAGCTCGACGCAGCGAAGCTCGAAAGCCATGCGCGCGGGCGAGTCTGGACCGGCAAGGCGGCCAAGGAGATCGGTCTGATCGACGGTTTCGGCGGGCTGCGGGAAGCGATCACCTACGCCTGCTTCCTCGCCAAGCTCGACCCGACGACTACGCCGATCCGCGAACTGCCGAAGGCGCCCGACTTCATCGAGCAGTTGAGCGAGCAGTTCGAGCAGTTCGCGTCGGTGCGCGCGCCGCTGACGAAACTGGCCGAAGAGCTCGGCGCCGGCAGCGTGGTCGAGGCGCTGGCGCCGTTCCTCGACGCGCATGACGGCACTTCGCGCGCCCGGATGCTGGCCATCCTGCCGTACGCGTGGCGGATGCGCTGAGTCGCGGAGCGGGTCACTCCTGCGGCGAACGCTTCGGCAGCTGATTCGTCGGCTGATTCAGTTTGTCGGCGGCGGGAGCATCCCCGTCGTCGCTGATGTAGCCGGTTGCGTTCATGTAGGAGCGCATCGCGCTGTCGTCGCCGCTGCCGACGTCCTGGCGCGTCACTTCGACGAGATCGTCCCACGACGGGGTCCGCTCGATCTCGTGCGAGGCGCGGAACTCTTCGGTGAACGCCTCCTCGATCGGCCAGCCGTCCATGTCGGCACCGACGGCCAGGCCGTGCAGGTGAAGGAGCGTCGGCGTGATGTCGGCAAGGCGCGCCGGCTCGATGCGCACGCCGCGCCGGAACGCCGGCCCGCGCAGGATCACGATCCCCTCGGTCGAGTGATTGCCGGTGCGGTCCTCGATGTCGACCAAATCGCCGAACAAGCGTTGCCCGGTCGGTGTCGCGATCGGCGTGTCGCGCTCGAACGCCGCCGCGTTGTTCACCGCGACCTCGATCTGGCCGTCTTCCTTCGCGTCGACGAGAAAGACTTTGGCGCCGCCGATCGCGTCGCAATGGTCGAGCCAGTCGATGATCTGCTTCGACAGCGCTGCGGCTCCCGCCGCGCTGGTCGTTGGCCGGAAATAGCCGCGCGTGGCGATCGACGACCAGACCACTTCGCTCTCGGTCATCCCGAGCTCGCTCGCAATGCGACTCATCTTCGGCCGCAACTCGCGCTGGTGCGACTCGCCGCCTTCTCCCACCGACGTGAAGCCGTGGTCGGAGACGACCGCCACCGTGGTGCTCGGGCTTAGCAGCGGCAGCATCTCGGCCAGCAGCGCGTCGCAGGCCCGGTAGTAATCGGTGACCAGGCGCGCGTAGGGCGCCGCCTCCGAGTGGGGCATGCCGAAGTCGTCGGGGTAGTGGTACTGCCAGAACTTGTGGGCGAGGTTGTCGGTGCCGTAGCAGATGAAGCAGCTGAAGTCGGGTTGGTGGCGGCGGTAGAGCTCGAGGTAGACGTCGCCGTTCAGGAGCAGCTGGAGCGTTCTTTTCGCCGCGTATTGCAGCTCCCAGCGCGGATCGTTGAGCGCGACGTACGCCTGGGCGGCGGCGGCGGCCGCGGTCTTCCACCGCAGTCCGTGCGCCAAGTAGCCCGTGCCCCAGTTGCGCAGCTCCGTCAACAGCCGCGGCCAGTCGCCGTCCTTGCGCCATTGCTCGAACTCGCCGTTTTGGAACGCGATCTCGAGCTGCTTGATGAAGGTGAGTCCGGCCGGGTGCGTCTCGGGCCCGCGCGCCATCCAGGCGGGGACGACGAATGGGTCGAACGGATCGGGCGGCCAGGTCACCAGCCACTGGAACAGGCCGACGCTCCACGACTGGCGCGCCTGCAGGATCTCCCAGATCCGGCGCGACTTGAGGTCTTGGTTCTGGGTGCAGAAGAAGTCGACGACGCCGTGCTTTGCGGGGACCTTGCCGGTGGCGATCGTCGTCCAGACGCGGGGCGAAGCCGATTCGACCTCGGAGCGCAACACGCCGCTCGCGCCCTCCTCGCGGAGGCGCCGCAGCGCGGGCAGTTGGTCAGCCGCCATCAACTCGTCGAGGATCGTCCACGTGCCGGCGTCGAGGCCGAAGACGAAGACCTTCGGCCGCTCGTCCGCGGCAGTGATCGGTGGCGGCCGGCGAGCGTGAGCGATTGCGGCGGTCGCCGCAACGAGAGCGGTCGCGACGGCGAGGAAGCGTGGCTTCGCGGCAACCCGGAGCATGGACAGCGCGATTGCAACGCCGGCACCGGCGAGCGCGGCGCAGGCGAGCCAGGTTGGCGTCACCACGGGCCGTTCGAGCGCGATCGCTGCGACGGCAAGCGCGGCGCAAAGTGGCGCCAGACCCAGCGCGGCGGCGAGGCGGGGGGCGGGCGCGATGAGCCCGATCACCGTGGCCAGCAGAGCTGCCGTAAGCGCCATCGACAGGGCGACGCCGAGCAGTTCAAAACCGCCAGCGAAGAAAGTCGGGTAGCGCCAAGCGAACGACCCGCAGGCCAAGGCGGCAAGCACGAGTCCCCATGCGAGGGCGGTCCGGCCCGCTTTCAGCGCGTTCATCAATCGTCGGTTCCGAGGGGGAGCGAAGCGTGAGAGTTTCGGGGTGTTGCGAGTCCGGTTCAAGCGGCGCATTTTCGGAGATCTATCGGACTTCGGTCGCTGCTGGGTTGTCCACGGTTTTGACGCCCCGGGGAACCTCGCCTTGCGAGCGCTTCAAGGCGCCCCTATGTTCCCGCGCTAACTCTGCCGCGCCACCAGCCGCCGACATGTCGAGCGACGGCTCTTGGGCGCGCGAGCGGCTCGACCGCTCGCATGGGAACGGTGGATTGAACGCTGATGCTCCTCTTGGTTGGGGAGAACGCTGCGCCGCGAAGCGGCACGTACCGGGTGTCTGCACGGCCAGTGGATGCCAGTGAATCCGGCGCCGATCCAGAGCCTCCAGAACGTTCGTGCATCACGGCGGCGTCTCGTCGCGGCGGTGCGCTTGATCGAGCGCTTGATCGAACAGTCCGGGTCGCGCGCCCTGCCGAAAGCGGTGCGCAATCGTCTCGCGGCGCCCTTCGCCGCGCGCGACCCAGCGGAGATTCGCAGTGAGCGAAAGCGGCGGTTTCGCTGCAACGAAGGCGCGTCAGAAGTGCGGGCGCGCGCACTACTACCCCGAAGCGACGGACGCGGAGTGGAATGACTGGAAGTGGCAGTTTCGTCATCGCGTGACGGACATCGAACAGCTCATGAAGCTGATTCCGATTCCGGAAGGCGAGCGCGGGATACGGCGCGAAGTGTTGCGCGACTTCAGGATGGGGATCCCGCCCTACTACCTCGCGCTGATCGACGCAGACGATCCGGACGATCCGATCCTGCGTCAGGCGGTGCCGCTGGCAGAGGAGTACGCCTACCGCGATGTCGGTGACGAGGACCCGCTCGGCGAGGAGCACTATTCGCCGGTGCCGGGCATCACGCACCGTTATCCCGATCGCGTGCTGATGGTCATCAGCAACTCGTGCGCGGTCTATTGCCGCTACTGCACGCGCAAGCGGATCATGTACGAGGACGCAGTCCCGGACCTCGAGATCGACCGCATGGTCGACTACATCGCCCGCACGCCCGCAGTGCGCGATGTCGTCATCTCCGGCGGCGACCCGCTCACCTGCTCCACGCCGAAGCTCGAGTCGATCCTCGCCAAGCTGCGCGCGATCCGGCACCTCGAGATCATCCGCATCGGCACTCGGATCCCGGTCTCGTTGCCGCAGCGCGTCGACGCCGAGTTGTGCGAGATGCTGCAGAAGTACCACCCGCTCTGGGTGAACGTGCACTTCAACCACCCGCGTGAGTGCACTCCGGAGGCCGCGCGCGCGTGTGACCTGCTGTCCCGCGCCGGGATCCCGCTCAACAACCAGGCCGTCTTCCTGAAGGGCGTGAACGACAGCCTCGAGGTCATGAAGGGGCTGGTGCACGGCCTGATGAAGATGCGCGTGCGGCCCTACTACGTGTACCACTGCGATCCGGTGCGCGGCAGCGAGCACATGCGGACCACCATCGCGAAGGGGCTCGAGATCATGGAGGGGCTGCGCGGCCATACGTCAGGTCTCGCGATCCCGCAGTACGTGATCGACGCGCCCGGCGGCGGCGGCAAGGTGCCGATCAACCCGAACTACCTGCTCGAGTACGACCAGAAGAAGCAGCGTGCGCTTCTCCGCAACTATCAGGGCCGCGTGTTCGAGTACTACGAGCAGGTGCCCGAGGAGGAGTTGCTGCGCCGCAAGCTCGTCGCTGAGCGCCTGCCGGCGCCGACGGCGGGCCCGATCGTGATCACCCCCAGCCACGGCTCGAACGGCGACCGTGGTGGCATGAGCGGCGGGGCGAAGGTTCGCACGATCGGGAATGGGCGAGCCACCGGCGCAACCGCTGAACCTGAATCGGCGGCGGTGGCGCCCGGCCTCGTGGTGGGCAAGAGCAAGTGGGCGCATCGCGGTCGCGCGCGACGCGACCAGACCTGAGCGGAGCGTCGCGCTCCGCGACGGTACACCCGTGGACATCGGCATCGCGTTCGACCTGAAGAGCGACTTCGTCGCGCCGGCCGGCGCTCCGGACGATGCGCTCGAGGAGTACGACTCGGAGCGGACCGTCGCCGCGATCGAGGTGGCGCTCCTGCGGCGCGGCCATCGCGTGCGACGGATGGGCGGCGGGAAGCGCTTCCTCGCTCTGCTGCTCTCCGAACCGCCCGACCTCGTGTTCAACCTTGCGGAGGGGCGCGGCTCGCGTTCGCGCGAGGCGCACGTTCCAGCGGCCTGCGAGATGGTCGGCGTCGCGTGCACTCACAGCGATCCGGCGACGCTCGCGCTCGCGCTCGACAAAGCGCTCGCGAAACGAGTGGTGGCGGCCGCCGGCGTCGCCGTCGCGCGTGACCGTGTCGTGCGCAGCGCCGCTGACCTCGCCGCCTTCGACCTGCCGTTCCCGTGCATCGCCAAGCCGATGTTCGAGGGCTCGAGCATGGGGGTGCGCGCCAGCAGCAAGAGCCGCGACGTCGCAGAGCTCGCGCGCGAGGTCGAACGGGTCGTCGTCGGCTATTCGCAGCCGGCACTGGTCGAGGAGTTCCTGACCGGACCGGAGTTCACGGTCGCGATCCTCGGCGAGGGCGACGGCGCGCGCGTGCTCGCGTCCATGGAGATCTTTCCGAAGGGCGATGCGACCGCCGACTTCGTCTACTCGGTCGAGGTCAAGCGGATCTGGGATGAGCGGGTCGAGTACCACGTGCCGCCGCGCCGCCCACCCGCGGTCATCGCAGCGGTCGAGCAACTGGCACTCGTCGCCTACCGCGCGCTGCAGTGCCGCGACGTTGGCCGTGTCGACGTGCGCATGGGCGGCGATCAAGTGCCGCGCTTCATCGAACTGAACCCCCTCCCCGGCATTAATCCGGGTTGGAGTGATCTCTGCGTGATGACCGAGCGGATCGGCATCGATCACGACGCGCTGGTCGGCACCATCCTCGACGAGACGCTACGGCGTCTCGGGCGTCGTCTCGGGCGCCGCTGATGCGCGTCGTGGTGCTCCACAACGCCGAAGAGACGCTTGAGCAGGGCGATGCGAAAGATGCACTCGCCGTGGTCGCAGTGCGCGCTTGCGCTGACGCGGTCGTTTCAGGCCTTCGTCGACTCGGCCACGACGGGTTGCTGTTGCCGGCGCCGGAGCAGCCGGGCGTACTGCTGGCCGCGATCGAGCGGGCGCGCCCCGACGTTGTGTTCAGCTTGATCGAGTCCTATCGCGGCGACGCGGCGCTCGAGCCAGCGGTCGTGGCGCTGCTCGAGCTCGTGGGCGTGCCGTTCACGGGCAATCGCTCGCTGGCATGCACGCTGGCTCTTCGCAAATCGATCGCGAAGGCGCTGCTGGTCGCAGCCGGCGTGCCGGTGGCAGCGGGGGTCGTGGTCGAGCGTGAGGACGCGCTGGCAGCCGGCAGCTCCGCTGGCGACGCTGGTCACGCGCTGCTTGCCGAGTTCGCCGCTCGCGTGCCGTTTCCGTGGATCGTGAAGCCCGCCGCGGAGGACGCAAGCCATGGCATCGACGCCGGCAGCGTCGTCTTCAATCTCGCCGCAGCCGGCGCCCGTGCGACGCAGATCGCCTTGCGATACCACCAGGCGGCGATCATCGAACGCTTCATCGTGGGCCGCGAGCTGAACGTCGCCTTGCTCGGCCCGCACGCTGCGCCGGAGGTGCTGCCGCTGCGCGCGATCGATTTCGCGAACTTCCCGGCAGGACGTCCGGCGCTTGTCACCTACGACTCGAAGTGGGTCGCGGGCAGCCCCGACTGGAACGGGACGAATGTGGTTGATGCCGACCTGCCATCCGCGACCGAAGCGCGCGTTCGCGACGTCGCGTTGCGCGCGTGGAAGGCACTCGGCCTGACCGGGTACGGTCGCGTCGATCTGCGCCTCGATGTCGACGGCACGCCGGTGGTCCTCGAGGCGAATCCGAATCCCGACCTGACACCCGACGCCGGCTTCGCGCTGGCGTGGGGCCGCACCGGAGCCACTTATGACGAGCTCCTCGCCCGCATCCTCGAGCAAGCGCACGCCGGTCCGGCTCCGTGAGCTGCAGGCCACCGACCGCGCGCCGCTCGAGGCGATCTTGCGCGCGACCGGTTCGTTTCCGGAGAACGAGATCACCGTCGCGTTGGAACTGATCGACGAATCCTTGGCGAAGACCGCCGTGAAGGCGGCGCCGCTGCCCGACGACTATCGATTCCTGGTCGCTCTGCCGGCGCGCGCGGTGGTGGATTCGGCTGTCGCGGAAGCCGCCGTGCAACGAACTGCGCCGGTCATCGGCTACGTCTGCTGGGGGCAGAATCCCATGAGCGATGGCGTCTTCGACCTCTACTGGATCGCGGTCGATCCGACCTTGCAGGGCGGAGGCACCGGCCAGGCGCTGATGGCCGCCGCCGAGGCCGATGTCGCGGCCCGAGGTGGCCGCATGATCCTGGTCGAGACTGGCGGCAAGGCGTCGTACGCGCCGACGCGCCGTTTCTACCAGCGGATCGGATACGTCGAGATCGCGCGCTTGCCCGACTTCTTCCGGCCGGGAGACGACAAGGTGATCTACGCGCGTCGCCTCGACGGCGTCGCTCTGCAGCACCGGTCCGACGAATCGAGCGGTTCGATGGCAACGGAGGCGCCGCGTGTCCTATGAGCCAGCGCAACGACGCCACTCCGAAACCAGCCGATCTGCCGGTCGTCAATCTTGCGACCGCCCATTTCGACTGCGTCTATCCCACCTGCGGCGGCATCTGCTGCATGAACGGCCGACCGGCGGTCGAACCGCGCGAGCAGGCGCTGATCGCGGAGCAACTGCCGAAGTTCGTCCCGCATCTCCTGCCGGCGGCGCGCGCGCTGGTCGAGCGGTCGGGCTTCCTCTCCGATCAGGAGAAAGAGGGTCTGCCGACGCTCAAGGTCAGCAAGGGGTGGTGTGTCTTCTTCAACGAAGGCTGCGTGCTGCACAAGGTCGGCGCGACCGAGGGCGACCGCTTCAAGTACAAGCCGTGGCGCTGTGTGGCGTTCCCGCTAACCCGCGACAAGAAGAGCGGCGAATGGAGTGTGCGGCAGCGCGGCGAGCGCGGCGAGGCGTGGGATCTCTTCTGCCTCAATCCAGCCGAAAGCCCGAAGCGGGCCGACACCACGCTCGCTGCTGAGGTCGCGTTCGTGGAGCAGGCGCTGGCCGACGGTCGCATCCCGCCGCTCGGAGGCAGGAAGCGCGGCGGCGTGCCGAAGGTCGCCCCGCCGACGGGACCCGACGGCCGGCCGCTCAAGAAGCGGCGCGGCTAGGGTCCTAGAACAGAAGTTTGCGAACGCGGACCGAGGCGATGTTTGCGAACTTCTGTTCCAGGACTCTAGGCGGCGAAGGCGAGCGTCGATGCAATACGCCGAGTCGCAAGCGCCGCCCGACCTCGCGCCGCCCGTGCGCCGCTTCTGGTCGCTGCGCGACGTGCCGGAGGGCGGGCGCGCCGCGACGCCGCGGCCGATCGAGCGCGTCGTCCCGAGCAGCGCGCCGCCGGCCGGCTCGCTCCAGCGCTCCTCGAGCGACCTCTTGCCCTTCGCGCCGCTCCAATTCCCGGCCAGCCACGCCATCTCCGTCGCCTTCGCCGCGACCGGCTCGCGCGGCTCGATCTGCTCCTTGCGGCGGTCGAGGCAGAGCCTCGAGATCGCGTCCGAATCGCGCTCCTTCAACGCCACCCGCAGGCCGTCCGCGACAGGCGTGAAGGTGTAGCTCGACGTTGAGACCACGCGCTTCTCCTTGCCCGGCGCGTCGGTGTGCATCGTGGCGTGGAACGCGCCGTCGCGCCACCGGCCGATGAGCGTCGTCTTCGTGTCGTTCTTCGTCTCGGTCCGTTCGCTGCCATCGGGCGCGAAGCGCTTCGGCGTCGGGTCGTTCCCGTGCGGCCGCTGCAGCAGGAGCGTGGCGTCCTCGAGGCGGATGATGAAGGTGTTGCCGTAGTTGGTGCCACGCTGCTCCGCTGGGACGTCGGGCGTCAGGTCGCCGGCGAAGAGCCAGGTGCCGACCAGCGCCTCGGGCCCGGTCGCGCTCGCGGGAGCCACGGGCGCTGGCGCCGCCGGTTTCGGCTTGGCTTGGGGCGGTAGGACGAACGCGGCACCGACAAGCGCGGCAAGGAAGAGCGGGTTGAAGTGCATCGTGAGTCTCCAGTCTCCGACGAAGCGACGCGGCGAAGGTGGCGTTGACGGAACGCGCCCGATTGGATGGACGCGACGCGCCGCCGCGCCCGCGCCCCGTTGGCCGCCTCGCAGCGAATCCGTATAAGTCTGGTCCTCTTTTCGGGAACGGGTTCCCGGGCCGCACGGCTCGGGCGTTCGCGCTGCGTTCGTTCGCGGCCGATCCGTCCCTGCGCGCGGCCGGAGCAACCGCCGGATGAAGATCCTCCTCCTCTATCCGAGCCTCGACGCACCGGCCGGCAGCAATCACGGCATTGCGTCGCTCGCCGGAGTGGTGAAGGCACGCGGCCACGAGATGGACCTCTGGCACGTCTGCGAGAAGCTCGAGCCGGTGCCCACCCTGGAACAGATCGTCGAGTACGTGCGCGAGACCAAGCCGGGACTCATCGGCTTCTCGGCGCTCTCGATGCAGTACGACTGGTGCGTCGCGGCGGGCAAGGCGATCCGCGCGGCGTTCCCCGAGCTGAAGCAGATCATCGGCGGCGTCCACTGCACGATGGTGCCCGACGAACTGCACGACTCGAAGCTGTGGGACTACGTCTGCATCGGCGAGGGCGACTACACGCTGGTCGAGGTCATGGACGCGCTCGTAAAGGGCGGCGATCCGACCGAGGTGAAGGGCATCCGCAGCTGGGTCGACGGCGAGAAGAAGATCAAGCCGGTCGCACCGTTCCCGAGCTTGGACACCCTGCCTGCGCTCGACTACGAAGTCTTCGACATGCCGAAGATCCTGCAGTCGACCAAGGGGTGGATGGGAATCCTCACCTCGCGCGGCTGCCCCTACAAGTGCACCTACTGCTTCAATCTCGAGATCGTCGACCAGTACGTTGCCGACGGTGCGGCGAAGGGGCCGAAGGAGTTCCTCCGCAGTTTCCCGATCGATCGTCAGATCGCGGAGCTGAAGGAACTGCGGCATCGCTACCCGCAGATCAAGACGTTCATCTTCGATGACGACCTGTTCACGCTGAACAAGCCCTACGTGAAGAAGTTCTGCAAGGCCTACCGCGACGCCGGCGTCGGCCTTCCGTTCGTCGTGAACGGCCACGTCAACTGCTTCGACGACGCCTCCGCCCGCGAGCTCAAGGAAGCGGGCTGCATGATCGTCAAGTTCGGGCTCGAGTCGGGCAACGACCGCATCCGCCGCGACGTCCTGCACCGCTACATGACCAATCAGCAGATCGAGGAGTCGTTCGGCAACGCGCACAAGTACGACCTGCACACCTCGGCCTTCATCATGTTTGGCCTGCCGCACGAGGGACGCGCCGAGATCCTCGATACCTTCGAGCTCTGCGCCAAGGTGAAGCTCGGCCGCTTCCGCTGGGCGATCTTCTTCCCGTTCAAGGGCACGGTCGGCTACGACATCGCCAAGCCCCTGATCGACGAATCGAAGATGAAGGGGCTCGGCAACTACTTCGACGGCAGCTGCCTCAACTTCAGCCCGGAGCACGATCTGTTCCTGGAGAAGCTCGGGAAGCTGTGCCCCTGGTGGGTGAACGCACGCACCGACTGGCCGAGCGCGCCGATCTACCAGGAGCTCGTGCGCGAAGTCGAGGCGATGGACCGCGCCACCTGGATGCGCCGCAAGGACGAACTGCTGCGCCACGACCGCGAGCTCTCCGACGAGCTGATGGAGAAGGACCTCACCCACTACACGATCCGCTACAGCAACGTGATGGGCGTGCGCTCCGACTTCATCCGTTGGGAGCAGAAGCAGATGGTCGGTCGGCCGGGCATCGAAGCTGTCACCTACACGCTCGACGAGTCGTAGCGCGAAGCTCTCAGCTCGTAGCGGAGCCGTCGCCTCAGCGGGTGAGGAACTGCGGCTGGCGGCCCGTCTTCGCCAATCGGCGCACCAGCCCGCTTCCGGCGGGCGCCTCGGCGAACGCAGCCAGCTGCGACGTGCCGGTGGTCGACCAGGTGAAGAGCACGCGCCGGCTAGGCGAGTAACTGGTCGTCGCCCCTGCAAATCTGGCGACCGGAGTCAGGACCCTGACGCGGCCGGTCACGAGATCGACCGCGAAAACCTGTTCGATCCCTGGCCCGGCCGAAGCGATGAACGCGGCCTCGGCACCATCGGCGCGAAGCGCCGCGCCACGCAGCGCGAGTCCGGGCGCGTCGACGATCTGCTCTGGTCCTGCCGCAAGCGTGTCGGGGAGCTTCCAGATCTCGCTGCCGAACGCCGTCGTGACAATCGCCAGATTGACCGGGCTCGTCGCCGGACCGCCGCGGATCAACGTCGGCGCGGCGGTCATCCCGGTGAGCGTCGGCGCGCCGCCCGTGGCGTCGACCGTCCAGAGGTCGAACGTGGTCCGTCGATCCGGCCCCGAGTCGCAGCGTCAACGAGCCGTGGGTCGATCCGGTGTCGCGATTCACGATGGTGACGCGGAGCCGATGGTCCGCAGGAGTCTTGTCGGTGATCACGCCATGCAGTTCGTCGAGTGGCTCGTCGCTGCCGCTGCGGTCGCTGACGACGACTTCGGGCAGGTAGGTCAACTGTCCTGGGTTCGCGAGGTCGTCGGCGAGCGCCGAGTCGAGCGGTAGGTCGAAATGGACGCGGCTCCGACCACGCCGATCGATCACCAGCTAGGCGGGGAAGTCGGCGCTCGCGCCGCTGTTGAGCGCAGTGACGATGACGAGGCCGCCGTTCAAGTCGCGAGCGACGATCGAACCGTCGTCGAAGACGAAGCGTGCACTCGAGTACGTTCCGGGCCGGATCGAGTGGATCTCGAGCAGGGAACTCTGCGTCGCGAGTTGCAGCAAGTCGACCGCGCGTGCGGAGGGCAGCAGGTTGTCCGATTCGACCACGGCATCGTCGGTGAGGAACCGGCCGGTGAGCGTCAACTCGAACGAAGACAAGTCATTGACCGAGGCATCACCGACGAGCAGTTCGACCTTGGTGGAGCTGCCGTTCCCGCCACCGCCACCGCCACCGCCACCGCACGCGGCCGCGCTGGCCAGAGCAATCGAGCCGGCGAACCAACGAAACCTGCTCGACTCGGAGTTCATCGCGAAGCCTCCATTGGCCGGAAAGTCGGCCGATCTCGCCGACGTTCGGCGTCTTCGCTCGGAGAGGCAACGCGCTGTCCGAAGAACTGACCCTGGAGAATCTCGCGGGCGCGCGGCGCGGCGTGGCGCCGCGGTCCAAGATCTGGACCGGCCGTTCAGCGAACGACGAACGCCTCGCCAACCGCGGCCGTGAACGGGGCTTCCGGCGCGAGCGATCCGTCGGCGCGCCGCTGACGCGCGCCGAGGAATCGCAGTGGTCGCCCGACCGGCGGCTCGAGCTGCGACCAGAGCGTCAGGTGCAGGTGGGGCGCGTAGGTCACGCCGGTCATCCCGATGGTCGCGAGCCGGCTGCCGGCTGCGACGTCATCGCCGACCTTCCATGCGATCGATCCCTGTCGGAGGTGGGCCAGCAGGAGGAACGAATCCGGCGCGAGCGCGAGCACGAGGTGGTTGCCGAGCGGTTGGTTGCGCACGGCGGGAGTGGCCAAGCACGCCATGTCGGAAGCGCGAGCCAGGTGATCGGGCAAGTCGGTGATGACGTGCACGATGCGCCCATCTGCCGGCGCGAACACCGGCGCGTCGAAGGTGAAGAACGCCTCCCGCAGATCACCGTTTCGTCGCGTGAGCTTGCCGTGCTCGACCTTCATCAGGTCGAGCGAGAATGAGCCGGCGATGCCGAAGTGCGACTCGTCGCCAAAGTGACCCTGCATGACGCGCCACTCACCGCGCACCGGCGGGGCGAGGTCGAATGACGGAAGGACCCGGCCGGGCACTTCGGCGTCGAACCAGTCCGTGGCCGCTCGCCGGTACCACGCGCGCGCGGGCTCGGGCTCGGGGACGATCGAGTAGAGCGCGGCCATCCGCTCGAACAGGAAGGGCGGGCCGCCTGGAGGTTTCGAGTCGGGAGAGCCGGTGAACAGCCGGATCGCGCGCGTCTCGTCGCCCTGTCCGAGCGCGGCGAGCGCCTGGAAATGGTCGCGCCATTCGGCAAACCAGGTCGCATCGCGATCGCGCGCGGCGTCGAAGGCGGCATCTGCGCCGGCGAAGTCGTGCTGGAGCAGCAGTGCGCGACCGCGGTGGTAGCGCGGAGCGGCCCAGAGTGGCTGTTGCTGGGCGGCGATGTCAGCGTTCGCGAGCGCGCCCATCGACTCACCGAGCGTGACCAGCGCGAAAGCGAGCTGGCAGCGCGCGAGCGTGTCGTCGGGGTGCGCGGCGACGTGCGGCTCGAGCAGCGCGCGCGCTTCGGCGAACCGCTGCGCCGCGAGCAGCTCCGCCGCGCTCTCCCCATCGGTGCTTTCGGCGAATCCCGCGCGAGCGGCCAGCAGCAGGCAGGCGGTGAACCCCATCGAGCGACCTCCCTTGGCGACGGCGCCGATCGTACGCCGCGCAGCGCGCTACTCTCTGTCGCCGTCGTCGCAATCGTCCTGCGCTGGAGCCCGCTGATGGCGCGCGCCGTCCTCGATCCGCAATGGCTCGCCGAGCACAACGCGCTGCTCCGTCCCGCGCTCGAACAGGACTACGAGGCGCTGGCGCGTCAGCTCGCGCGGCGTGGCCTCGATGCCGAGGCGCTGGTCGCGCGCGCGCAGCGGTTCGCGGTCGCGATCCCGTCGTGGGGCGTGGGCACCGGTGGCACCCGTTTCGGCCGCTTCCCGCAGCCGGGCGAGCCGCGCGATCTGCAGGAGAAGCTCGAGGACTGCGCGGTCGTGCAGCAGTTGGTGCGCGTGACACCGACCGTGTCATTGCACGTCCCGTGGGACCGGCCGGCCGATCCCGCGCGGGTGCGTCGCGACGCCACGGAGCTCGGCCTCGCGTTCGACGCAATGAACTCGAATACGTTCGAGGACCACACGGCGGGCGAACGCTCCTACAAGTTCGGCAGCCTCACCCACGTCGACGCAGCGGTGCGCGAGCAGGCGATCGCCTTGAACGTCGAGTGCATCGAGCTCGGGCAGGCCCTCGGCAGCGCGGCGCTCACGGTCTGGATCGGCGACGGCGGCAACTTCCCCGGTCAGATCCACCTGCGCCACGCCTTCGACCGCTACCTCGACAGCCTGCGGAAGATCGCCGCGAAGCTGCCGTCCGACTGGCGCATGTTCCTCGAGCACAAGCTCTGCGAGCCGGCCTTTTACTCGACGGTCAACCAGGACTGGGGCACGAGCTACGCCGCCGCGTCGGCCGTCGGCCCGCAGTGCAGTTGCCTGGTCGACCTCGGCCACCATGCCCCGAACGTCAACATCGAGCTGATCGTCGCGCGGCTGATCCAGTTGGGGAAGCTCGGCGGCTTCCACTTCAACGACAGCAAGTACGGCGACGACGACCTCGACTCCGGTTCGATCAAGCCGTTCCAGCTCTTCCTGATCTTTCACGAACTGGTGAGTGCCGAGGTCGAGCAGGTGAAGGGCTTCGCGCCGGCGTATCTGCTCGACCAGTCGCACAACGTGACCGATCCGCTCGAATCGCTGATGAGCAGCGCCAACGAGGTGCAGCGCGCATTTGTGAAGGCGTTGCTGGTGGATCGCGCGCGCCTCGCGGAGTGTCAGGCACGCAACGACGCGCTGCTGGCGCTGACGACCTTGAAGGACGCCTACGAGACGGACGTAAGGCCTCTGCTCGGGATGGCGCGGCTGCGATCGGGCGGGGCGATCGATCCAGTCGGCGCCTATCGTGCCAGCGGTTGGCGGGCGCTCTGCGCGGATCGGCGGCCGGCGTCGCGACGAGGGAGCGCCGGCGGGATCGTCGGCTGAGTCAAGCGTGAACCGCAGCGCGCGCGTGGTCGATCGAGGAAGGGGCGGACGATTCCGCCAGTGAAGGAGCGAACGATGGTGCTCACGATGATGGCGACGCTGCTGTTCAGTGGGATCGCAACTCCGGACCCTGGCGCAGCTCAGGATGTGCCAGTCGTGCCAGATGCACCCGTCGCATCGACCGCGGTTCGCGAGCCTGATCCGATGGTGGTCGGTTGGCTGGCGAAGACGCGCGCGGCCAAGAGCTACGCCTTCGTCGCGACCAGCGAAAGCAAAGGCAACGATTCGGCGGGCGGCGGCGAGCGCGGCGGCAGTGGTGAGCGTGCGGGTGGCGGTGAGCGCAGCGGTGGCAGCCGCGGCGGCGGCGATCGGGTGACGCGCTGCGAAGGATCTTGGCAAGCCGGCTCACCGACGCGATTGGTGCAAGGGGCGCTCACGGCGTTTCGAATTGACGATCAGCTGGTTTACCGGAAGGGTGATGGAGCTGAGTTCGCCTGGGAACGCTTCGATGAGATCGCCTTGGGCGACCGGATGCCGCGTAGTGGACGCGGCGCGGGTGGCGGCGCCGACGCGGGTGGTGCACCGGCTGCACCGGGTGCTCCTTCGGGCGGGACGCCCGCGGGCGGTGCTCCGGTTGGCGGCGGCGCGGGCGGCGGTGCGATGGTGGCCGGTAGCCGAGCGGCGACCGGGATGATGCAGATGCGCAACGTCATGGCGCTTGCGGCCCTGCGCGCGCCGCACGAACTCCTAGCCAAGCTGGCGAACGGAGTCGTTGACGTGAAGCGGCGCGAGGTTGACGGCAAGGTGATCGTCGACGCGGTCGCGACACCGGAGTTCGCTCAGGAGCTCGCGGGCGTCGATCGATTGAACCGGATGGCCGCGCAATCGGGGCGCAGCGGCGTCGACAGTCCGGTGACTGCGACGATCGAGCTCCGCCTCGACGCCGCCGGGATGATCGAGGGGCTGACCGTCCGTACCACGGTGAAGTCGAGCCGCCGTGGTGATCAGCTACGGACGCTCACCTACGAGCTCTCAGCGTTCGAGCAGGTCTCGTACGAGGTACCGAAGGGCGCGCTGGATCTGCTCGCAACCTGACGCGCCATCACGGTCCGTCCGCTCGGGTCAGCAACGCCTGCACCTGCGAGCGAATGGGTGAATCGGCGGGCAGTTCGGCCAGCAGCGGCGCGAGCGTCGCCTTCGCCTCTTCTCTGCGCCCGGCGTCGAGGAGCGCGCTCGCGTAGTGAATGCGTGGCGCGGCGATCTTCGGGAAACGGTCCACCGTCTCGGCCATCGTGCGCAGCGCGTCATCGCGGCGGCCGAGCGCGAGGAGGCACGCCGCGAGCGTGGAGCAGTTGCCGGTGTTCGGCGCGAGATCGACCGCCCGTTCCGCGAGCGGCAGCGCCTCGACCGTGCGCCCGAGCTCGTGGAGCAGCGCCGCGGCGATTTCCGCGTAGTGCGAGTTCTGCGGCTCTTCGCGTGTCAGCGCCAGCAACTGTTCGATCGCCTCCAGTTTCTGACCCTGTCGCCAGATCTGGTTCGCCTGCGAGAAGCGGCGCATGTTCTCCTGGCCCTGCTCCGGCGTGAGCACTCCTTCCGGCTGCCAACCCGGCGGCGCCAGACTTTCGCGACCGCTTGATGCAGCGCTCTGCACGTAGCCGAGGCGGTTCAATGCTGCGAGCTCCGCCGAATCGGGGGTGTGTCGCGTCGCTGCCAACGTGAGGTCGGCGTAGTTCGAGAGCGTCGTGCGGGCGGTCTCGACAAGATCCGGCGTGCGATCAGCAAGGTCGCGCTTCTCGCCCGGGTCCTTCATGACGTCGAAGACGCGAGTTTGCGGTCCGACGATCGCTTTCTTGCCGCCTTGCACGATGCCGTAGAGCGGCGCCCATCCCGAGGTGAACCAGGTCGCGCAGTTCTCGAAGTAGAGCGTTCGCGCGCTGGCGAACGGCCGCTCTTGCCAGAGCGGGGCGAGCGGCAGGCCCGCAGTGCCATCGTGCGGCAGGCCGAGTAGATCGAGGAGGGTCGGCGCGAGGTCGACGGTCGAGACGGGTTCGTCGATGACGCGGCCGGTGGGCAGGCGCGCGTGGGCCAGCAGCAGCGGAACGCGCAGGGTCGAGTCGTAGACGTACACCGCGTGCGACGATTCGCCGTGCTCGCCGAGCCCCTCGCCGTGGTCGCCGATCACTGCGATCAGTGTCTGTTCGGCCCCGCCGAATGGCGCGAGGCCCGCGAACAGGCGTGCGAGCTGCCGGTCGACGTTCGCGACCTCGAGGTGATAGAGGTGGCGCTGCTTGTCGCGCGCGTTGCCCTTGCGGGACGGATCGTCGGCGTAGGGATGCGCTGCCATGAGGTCAGCAGGCGCCGCGTACGGGAAGTGCGCGTCGAACAGGTGCACCCAGAGGAAGAACGGTCGGGCTCGATCGACGGACCGCAACCAATCGAGCGCGCGATCGACGACGGCGGAGGCTGGACGATCCTCGCCTTCGCCGCCGGTCGCCAGTTGCACGTCGCCGACATCGTCGTAACGGTCGAATCCTTGCGCCAGTCCGAACGCCGAATCGACCACGAATGCCGCCGTCATCGCGCCGGTCTGCCAGCCGGAGGCCTTCAGCCGCTCGGCCAGCGTGGTCGCACCTTCGCCGAGGACGAAGGTCCCGTTGTCGCGCACGCCGTGCTGGAACGGATAGGTGCCGGTAAAGATCGAAGCGTGTGACGGCAGCGTGATCGGCGCGGTCGCGCGTGCCATCGCGAATCGCACTCCGCGAGCTGCGAACGCATCGAGCGTCGGTGTCCACCCGTGCGCCGCGCCGTAGCAGCCGAGCGCGTCGGCGCGCATCGTGTCGAGGGTGACCAGCAACACGTTCGGGCGCCAGGTTGCGGCTGGCGTGACCCCGTTGCCGTCGCTCGGATCGGCGGGCGCTGCATCTGGCCCGCAGCGGTTCAATAGGAGGGCGAAGGCGAGCAGGGCGGAGAGAGCGGGGACGCGACGGATGAAGCGGCGGGCCAGCATGGCGCCGCACGATACGATCCCGCGCCATCACGCTCGCGCCGGTGCGGCTGCGGTTCGAGGAGTCTGGGGTGGGGAAGCGGGTCGAGGCGGTTGTCTATCACTGCTCGGCCTGTGGCGCGCCGCTGGCGGAAGGCGTGCGCAGCTGCAGCCACTGCAAGAGCCCGATCACGAAGAGGTCGCTCGATCTTGATCGTGTCTGCGTCGAGTGCGGCCATCGTCTGTCGAGCAAGGCGCGGTACTGCAACGGCTGTGGCGTCGCCGTCCCCGAGCAGTCGATCACGCCGCTGCCCGATCGCGCTGCCTGCCCGCGCTGCAAGGGGACGCTGCAGCAACGCGACCTCCGGCGCGCGCAAGGCGGCGGCACGCTCGTCGAGTGCGCCCACTGCGGTGGGTTGTGGTTGTCCCCCGCGCTGTTCGATCACTTCTGCCGTCGCGCCGAAGCGGCAGGCGTCGCCCACAAGGCGCTTGGCCGGGCCAGACGCCCAACTCGATCCAACGAGGATGGCGTCGTGCGCTACCTCGCCTGTCCCGACTGCGCGCAACGGATGAACCGGCGAAACTTCGGTGGCGCGGCCGGCGTCATCGTCGATGTCTGTGCCAAGCACGGGCTCTGGTTCGATCATGAAGAACTCGCGCAACTGCTCGGTTTCCTGCGTGACGGCGGTCGCGACGCGATTGAGCGCGCGGAGGCGGTGGCGGCGAGAGAGCGCGTGCGGCGAACACCCTGCGCGGGGCGTGGCGGCGGTGCCGGTGCTGACGAACTCGGCCTCGAATTCGGTCCACAGGCTTGGGTCGCATTCCTGATCGAACTGCTTCGCGAGCTCAGGCGGTTGTGGTTCGATCGTGAGGAGTCGAGCAGTCGCCGTGGCAACGATGTCGAAGCATCAAAGTTGCGAGGAAGACGACAATGAGGCAGCAGGGGTGGTTCGTTCTGGTGTTCGGCTTGCTGCAGCAAGCGCAACTGGTGCAGGAGGTGCCCGTCGCGCCGGTCGCGCCCGCATCAGTCGCGCCGCTGCGCAAGCTCTATATGGGTCGGCCGATCGCGCCGACGATGAGCTGGGAGGGCGGTCCGTGGTTGATGCGTGCCACGCGTGAGAAGGAGGAGCGCTGCAGCGAGTTGCTCGCCGCGCTCGACGTGAAGCCGGGGCAGATCGTTTGCGACTTCGGCTGCGGCAACGGCTTCTACACCTTCCCATTGGCGCGACTGGTCGGCGCGAAGGGCAAGGTCTACGCCACGGACATCCAGCCCGAGATGCTCGAGCTGTTGAAAGGCGAGGCGAAGAAGCACGAAGGCGCTGGCGACATCGTCGTTCCAGTGCTTTGCACCGAGACTGACCCGAAGCTCGCCGACGCATCGATCGACCTCGCCCTGCTAGTCGACGTCTACCACGAGCTGTCCGACCCGGCGGCAGTGCTGGCCGCGTTGAAGAAGTCGCTCAAGCCGGACGGCCAGCTAGCGATCGTCGAGTTTCGCCTCGAGGATCCGGAAGTCCCGATCAAGCTCGAGCACAAGATGACCAAGGTGCAGCTGGTGAAGGAACTCGACGCCAACGGCTACGTCGTTGCGCGCGAGTTCGACCAGTTGCCGTGGCAGCACGTCGTCTTCTTCAAGGCGAAGCCGAAGGAGGCGGAGACCCCCGCGTCGAAGCCAGGATCGTCGAAGGGGCTGCCGTCGCCGCCGCCCTCACCGCCGCCATCGGACCGTGGCGAAAGGCGCTGAGCGAAGCGCCGACCGTCAGCGGTCGCCGAGCAGGCGCGAGCAGGCGTAGGTGACGGGACTGACGCGATCGAGCCGGTCGAGAGCCATCGTCCTCGCCGCGGCGGCGCGCGGCAGGTCGACCAGCGCGGAGTGTTCGCTGCGGGACGGCGCGCCGACGAAGCGTGTGCTGAGCATCGCGCGTGTCAGGCGCGTCGTCGCTCCGAAAAGCAGCTCCGGCTGGTCACAGCGGGGCTCGCGCAGCGCGCCGAGGAGCACAAGCTCGGAGAGGTCGCTTGGCGCGAGGCCGATCTCCTCCACGAGCTCGCGTTCCATGCTGGCGAAGACGTCTACGGTCGGGCAATCCGCGTGCGAATCGACCGCTTCGAGCATTCCCCCGAAGCAGTGCAGCCAGCCGGGCAATCCGAACACCCGCTCACTGCGGCGACCGGCCACGACGATGCCATCCGCGGTGAGGAGCAGCGCCGACGTGCCGATCGCGTTGCCGAAGCATTGCCACGAGTAGCGACCGCCGCGATCGGCAGGCCGCGATGCGCGCGCCGCGGTCGATCGAGCGACGGTCCCAACGGTCGACTCTCCGGCGGTCGGCTCGGTCGTCGATTCGGCCCGAGCGAGATTGGTGCCGACGAACTCGCGGTAGGAACTCCTCGCGACCTTCAGCTCGACGGACGAACTCGCGGAGTGCACGATCGGCAGCTCGGCGAGGCGCAGCAGCGCTCCATCGAACAGCTCGCGCCCGTCGCGTGCGGCACGCTCGACCGCGGCCTGCCAGCGGCGCTCGATCAAGGCTTCGAGGTCGGGTGTGGTCGGCCGCGGCGTCGCGAGCAGCGTCGCGCGGACGGCGTCGCGCGCGAAGCGGCCGGCGAACAAGAGCTCGCCTGCACCCTCGCCGCGATCCGCCTCGTTCACTCGCTCTTCGCCTCCTGCAGTTGGCGCGCCGTCGCGTCGAAGAAGGCGATGCACTTCGCGACGTTCGCCTCAAGTACGGCGCCTTCCCCGTCTTCGTACTCGACATGGATGAGGCCGCGGAAGCCCTGGCGCTTCAGCTCACGCAGGATGCCGACGGCGTCGCTCTTGCCGGTGCCCCACGGGATGTCGCGCGCCTCGTTCTTGCCGAACGCTTCCAAGTCCTTGAAGTGGAGTTCGAGCACGCGCCCTTCGAGTTGCTTCAGGCAGTCGACCGGCTTCAGGCCGCTGCGGGTCCAGTGGCCGGTGTCGGAGCAGGAGCCGAGCCGGAGACTGCGACCTTTGACCGCCTCGAGAACGACCTCCGGCTTCCAGTAACGCGATGGGTTCGGATGGTTGTGGAAGGCGATCTTCAAGTCGTACTCGTCCGCCAGCTTCTCCAGCAAATCCAGCGCGTCGGGTTCGGGCTCGGTGGCGAGGTTCTCGATCTCGAGTGCTTTCGCGAACGCGAACAGCCTGCGGCCGCTCGCCTCGTCGTTGTTGAAGCCGACCACGCCAAAACCGCCGGCGCGCACTCCCGCCTCCTTCAACTTGGCGCGGAACGCCGCGAGCTCGGTCGCCGGCATGTCGGGGCCGAGCTTCACGTCGCGCGCATCGGGGCGAAGCGACTGGCCCGGGAAGAATTCGATCCAGTCGAGCCCAAGTCGCGCCGCGACGTCGATGACCTCGAACGCCGTGCGATCGCGGAAGGTCCAAGCCTGGGTCGAAAGGCGCCAACCGAGCGCGTCGGCGGCGCGGCGGTCGCGTTCGACGGCTCTTCCCTGCGGTGCGGTCGCTTTCGCGTCGCTCGCTGCACCTGCTTGCGGTCGATGCGGAGTCGCCGCTGCCGCGGCCGCTGTGGCAACAAAGATGGCGAGCGCGAAGGCGTGCCATCGTCGCGAAGGCGAGATCGGGATCATTGCAGGTTCCTCCAGTGACGTGCGCGCAAACGTGAGCCGCCAGCCTACCACTCGAGTTTCGGACGGTGGCGCCTCGGTCACGCGATCGCCGGCTGCCGGGCGCGCATCGGTCGCCGTCGTGGCCGCGGGGCGGTTCGAACTCGCGCCGAGCGCTGGCGGAACTGCAACGAACCCGCAAGAGCGGGAGATGGCGCCGGCCTACTTTCTCGGGCCGTTGTCTGCGTCCGCTTTGCTGGCGTCGACCCACTGCGGCATCACCACGGACGGATCGAACCAGTCGTCGAGCCCGAACGCCGCCGGCTGATAGCCGTGGTTGTGATTCGGGTTGTATGGCCCGGGATAGAGCCCGAAGTGCAGGTGGGCGAAGTGACCGCCGTTCTCGAACGAGTAGCTCTCCGCCATCGTGCCGAGCAGTTGGCCGCATTGAACGGTTTCGCCCGCCTGCACGAAGACCCGGGCGCTCGCATGCATGTAGACCGCATTCACCAGCGATCCAGACGGCGAGGCATCGTCGCGCCGAAACTCGAGTACGAAACGTGTTCCGGCGGTGCCGCCCGAATCAACCGACCGCACGACGCCCGCGGCAATGGCGTAGTAGCCGCTGCCGTCGCGACAACCGCCGAAGTCGATGCCGGTGTGGAACAGCGCGCCCTCGCGCCGCGGCTTGCCGAACGGTTGCAGCATGAGGTTGGCCACTTCCTCGCGTTCGTGCTGCAGCAACGGCCACATGAATTTGCTGGCGGAGATGGCGGAAGCGGGCGTCGCGCGCTCCTCGCCAATCGTCGGCTTGATCGGGGCGTCGACCGCGATCGTCCCGATCTGGCTCGCCCCCGAAAGGAATGGCGTCCACACCAGACGGTCCTTTCGGGTCTGGCGCACCTCTTGCGCGAGCGTCTGCGGCGGCCGTGAACCGTCGATTCGGGTGAGCAGGGCGGCGTAGACCGCGCGCAGGTGGGGGTCTTTCTCGCGGTCCCTGCGGGCGCTGAGGTACGCCGAAGGGTCGCCGCCGAGCGTCACGCTTCCCCGCTCGTCGTCCCACAAGTCGAGCGTCGCGAGCAGCGCTCGCTCGCGCAGAAGCGGCTGCGCATGGTCGATGAGAGTGAGCGCGCGGGCCAGGCTGGCTCGATCCTGAAGCGCCACCAGCCAATGCAGTGCGCGATGGACGATGTGCCAGTCGGAGTGGTCGAGGCAGGCGCGCGCCAACTCGATCAGCTCAGGATTGCGGAAGCGCTTCCAGCCCTCGATCGCGGCGGTTGCGCGCTTCTTCGCGAGTTCTGGCGCGCGCTTGGTGCGCGCGGCCGGTGCCAGTCGGACGAAGGTGAGCAACTCGCCGTCGACCGCATCGATCAGCTTCGGGCCTGCGCCGCGATTGACGTCGGCACCCCAGGAGTCGGCGACGGCGGCGGCTGATTTCGACTGCGGCCTTACGGGGCCGCGCGGAGTCGCACGACCTTCCGCTGAGCCGATGCCCGACAGCGTGACGGCGATCGAGGTGCACAAGAGCGCGGCGCGGCGCCGGATTCTCAGGCGTCGCAGGGAGCCTCTGTAGTTGCGCGTGATTTGCCCCATGCGCAGGCACGCCTCTTAGCCGGTGCTCCGCATCGGCTGCCGAATCTCGCGCTGAACGGAAAAAACCGTCAGTCGGCGTGTCTCGCGCCGACAGGGCATCGGCGACGAAGGGTATCGTCCCGGTCTCCTCGCTCGGAGGAACGCGGAAGACGTGGAGCAAGGTGGCGCACGATGCACGGAAGGATGAGACCCCGGATTGCTCGCGCGTTCGCTGGACTCGTCGGCGCGATGGCCGTGGAGACGGCTGCAATTTCACAGGAGGCGGTGGTTCCCGCCGCGCCCGCCCCCGCGACTGCGGTCTCCGTCACTTGGCACAACCGGATTGCGACCATCTCCCGCGAGCGCTGCGCTCGCTGCCACCATGAAGGGGGCGCGGGACCGTTCGCCTTGCTCACGCCGGACGACTTCTCCGGTGCCGCGACCATGATCAGCGAAGCGGTCGAGTCGGGGATCATGCCGCCGTGGGTGGCGAGCGCTGCGTCAGGCCCGTTCCGATACGACGGCAGACTCCGCCCCGACGAGAAGCAGGACCTGCTGACCTGGTTGAAGGCGGGCTGCCCGGTCGGCGTCGCGACCGCCCCGGAGGTTCCGTTCGTGCCGCAGCGCGGTTGGGGCATTGGCGAGCCCGACCTCGTGGTGCCGATCGCGGAGGCCGTCGCGATTCCACCCTCGGGAGTCGTCGACTATCTCAAGGTTTCCGCGCCGACCGGACTCGACCGTGTCGTCTGGGTGCAGGCGATCCAGATCCTGTGCGAGCACCCGACCATCTGCCACCACGTGCTCGCGCGCGTCAGCTATCCCGGCACCGCTCACCAGGAATTCGTCGACTTCTATCTGCCGGGAAGCGTGCCGACGATCTATCCCGACGGCATGGCGATGATGCTGCGGCCGGGAGCGGTCATCGAGTTCGACCTCCACTACACGCCTGACGGTGTCGCGCACCGTGAACGGACGAGCATCGGCTTCAAGTTCGCGAAAGGGCCGCCGCAGCAGCGCGTCCGATGTCGGATCCTCGACCACGGCGGCAAGCTGTCGATCCCGCCCGGAGCGGCGAACCATGAAGTGAGCTACGAATTCCGTTTCCCGGCGGACACGCACATTCGCCGGCTGACGCCGCACATGCACCTTCGCGGCAAGTCGGCTCGCATCGAAATCGTTGCACCAGACGGTGCCGTGACCACGCCAATCGAACTGCCGCAATGGCTCCCTGATTGGCAATTCTCGTACGAATTCATGGAACCGCTTTTCATCCCGAAGGGCACGCTGATCCGCGGCATCCACGTGTTCGACAACAGCAAGGCCAATCCGTTCAATCCCGATCCGACCGCCCGCGTGCGAAACGGCCCGCAGATCTGGGATGAGATGGCGGGGGTGTTCATCGAGATGTTCAGTCCCGTGGACTCTCCGCTGGTGCCGATCGCGGAGCGCGATCGCGTGGGCGGCGAGGGCGACGGCCGATGATCGGGATCCGAAGCGCGCTCGCGACGATTGCACTCGCTGGCGCGGCTCAGGACGCGCCGGTACCAACGGCTTCGCCCGTGCCAGCGGCGTCCAATGCGACCGCCGCCCCAGCTCCACCGAACCTGCTCTTCGTGACCATGGACACCACGCGCGCCGACCATCTCGGCTGTTACGGCTATCCGAGGCCGACCACTCCGCAGATCGACCGCTTCGCTGCCGAGTCGATCGTGTTTGAGGACTGCCAGACCGCGCTGACGCACACCACGCCGAGCCACGCCTCGATCTTCACCGGCGTCTATCCGCTCGAACACGGCGTGCTCGCCTGCTCGTTCCGCGCGACGGACAACGTTCAGGAGGCGCTCGCGCTCACGACGACGCCGCAACTGCGAACGATCGCCGAGATCTTGAAGGCGCAGGGCTGGCACACCGGCGGGTTCGTGACCGCTGCCACCACGAAAAAGGTGACAGGCCTCGGTGCCGGTTTCGATGCGTGGGGTGAGCCGGAGCAGGAGGTTCGTCCCGGCGCTGAAGCGCTGCAAGAGGCCCTCGCCTGGCTCGACCAGGTGCCGGAGCCGTTCTTCCTGTGGGCCCACTTCTTCGATGCGCATGCGCCGCCGCGAGCCGAGAACCGGCATCACCTCGAGGAGTTCGCGCCCGATGCAGCGCTGCGCGAGCACATCGCGAAGCGCCGGATCGGACCGCCCGTGGCGAAGGGCAAGCAGCCCACCGGCAAAGCGGCGCTGGTCGAGACGGAGATCACGCGCTACGACGCCGGCATTCGGTTGATCGACGATCACTTCGCGGCACTGCGAGCGAAGCTCGAACAGCGTGGCGCGTGGGGACGCACGACCGTGCTGATCGTCGGTGATCACGGGGAGGGCTTGAGCCAGCACAACGTGAAACTGCATGGCCCGGTGTGGCGTGAAGGGCTGCATGTGCCGTTCCTGCTGCGAATCCCCGGTCGTGCGGCCGAACGAGTCCCGATGGTGGTGTCGACCATCGACACGATGGTCACGGCCATCGCCGCGACGCCAGGCTTTCCCGCGGACGATTTCGTCGCGCAAGCACGCGGCCGGAACGTGCTCGATCCGCAGTTCGAGGAGCGGGCGGTGTTCTCGATGTCGCCGCCGAAAAACAAACCCGAGTTCGCACTGACCACCGACCGCTGGAAGTGGATCAACCGGACGAACGGGAAGGACGTGCTGTTCGACCTCGATTCCGATCCGTTCGAGCTGAACGATGTCCGGTTGCAGCATCCGGAAATCGCCAACGGGCTCGATCGCCAGTTGATCGTGCTGATCGCAGAACAGCGCCAGCGCAACCTCGATCTCTATGGCGGCGTGCGGCACGGGACGCCGCTGTCGCCGGAGGCCGAAGCCCAGATCAAGGCGCAGTTGAAAGCCCTGGGATACGTCGACGACGAGCCCAAAGACGATTCCGCTCCCGCGGTCGATCCGGAACACGAGGTTGGCGAAGACTCGGCAGACGACGCCGCTGACGATGCGCCCGAAGCCGCGACCGAGAAGGCGACCGATGCGTGTGGTGGGTAAGCTCGGTGCGGAACGTCCGCGACGGTCATAGTCCGTGGACGATCCGCATGTAGGCACCGACGGCGACGTCACGCCGCTCGTCACGCGTCCCGTCTGGCAGCGCACGACGAGAGTTACCGGCGCTCTTCAGTCGCCGAGCCCAAAGATGACTCGGGAGTCGCTCCAAGCGGTGTAGGACGCGGATCCGCCCACCTCTTTGAGCTAGCGCAGATCACCGGTGATGCACTTGCTGCGCGGGACGATGGCGCGTGAGTTGTCGCCGCGGAGATACCGCGATTCTGACCCGAGGCCCATCGCGTCAGTCCAATCGCTGAGGGTGCTGTCGGGATTGCGCCGAAACAGCGTGTCGGTCTTCATCGCCATGTTCGCGACGAACCGGTCGAAATCGCGATCGCGGCCGACTCGTCGCCACGCCCTTCCAGAAGCGGCCGTGGCGCGACCGAGGGCTCGAACTCAAGATGGCCGCGATCTGCGCCAGTCCGGTTGGAGCGGGTGAAGGGGTTCGAACCCTCGACATTCAGCTTGGGAAGCTGACACTCTGCCAACTGAGTTACACCCGCTCGGATCAGCCGAGGCTACGGATTGAAGCGGTGGGTGCGAGCGTGATCAAGGAGCGCGACATTGCGGCTGCGGCTGCGCCCCCCGAGGCGCGCGCAGCTTGCCGATCGAACTGCCCAGCGCTCAGCTCGACTGAGTGCCGCCCGTCGCGGCCTTGTTCTTCGGCGCCGGTGTGCCGTCGAGCAGTTGGGCGACGCGGATGAGGCGGCGCTCCAGGGCGTAGCGCGAGATGCCGAGCAGCATCGCGGCGCGCCGCTTGACGTGGTCGGCGTTGGCGAGCGCGTGGTTGATCAGTTGGCGCTCGTAACGTGCGAGGACGAACTCGACGTTCTCGGTCCATGGGAAGGGTGGGACCGGCAATTCCAGAGTGGCGGCGCGCACGGTGGCTGAGACGGCAGGCACTTCGTTCATCGCAGTGAATCTCTCGGGGGAGCCTCGCCGCGGCGCGCGCGCCGGGTCCTGAAGGACCGGTGGGCGCCGCCCGCGCCAGACGAGATACGCGCATTGAATGCGCTGGTTCCGTGAGGATGTCTCGGCTAGCGCGCACTCGTACTGCGGTAACCACCATCGCGTTGGCCGGATTCCGCACGAAACTCTAAGTCGTGACGTTCGGAATGCAAACCTTAGGGGCGGGCGATTCCGTGCCCGTGATTGATTCACCGAATCGGCGAAGCGCAATTCGTGCAGAGCGCGGCCATAAAGTCGTCGTTACGATGGCAGACATTCGGTTTCCATGGCATCGAGGAACGAACCGTGCGAACAAAGATCGCATCGTCGCTCGTCGCTTTGAGCGTCTTCGTGGCATGCGCCGTCGAGGGTCAGGTCGCACCGCTGCGGCGGGCTCCAACCGTCGCGAACCCGAAGTCGCGCCACTTTGAGTTCGTCTACGAGGCGACCGTGAAGGAGGCGCCGGTTGGCGCCACGCAGGTCGATCTCTGGCTGCCGGTGGCTCACACGACGCCGTTCCAGACGGTCGTAGTGAAGAACGTCGAGGCACCAGAGGGCCATTCGATCGCGACCGAGCCGACGCTCGGCAACCAGATCTTCCACGTGCGCGTCCCGGCGTCGAAGCTCCCGACGACCGTTCGCCTCACCTTCGACGTCACGCGACTCGAGGAGAAGCGCGACCTCGCCGCGGCCGCGACGGGCGCAAAGTTGTCAGCGGAGGCGCGCGCGCGCTTCCTCGCCGGCAGCAAGCTCGTGCCGGTCGGTGATTCGGTCACGGCGCTCTCCGGCGGCTTCAAGCCGAAGGGCAGCGACCCGGTCGCGATCGGGCGCGAGGCGTACGACTTTGTGCTCGGAAAGATGCGCTACAGCAAGGATGGCACGGGCTGGGGCACCGGTTCGACCGAGTGGGCGTGCTCGGCTGGCTACGGCAACTGCACCGACTTCCACGCCTACTTCATGTCGCTAACGCGCACGAACGGCGTGCCGTCGCGCTTCCTGATGGGCGCGTCGATCCCGACCGACAAGAGCGAGGGCGAGGTCGCCGGCTACCACTGCTGGGCCGAGTTCTTCGCCGACGGCAAGGGCTGGATGCCGGTCGACATCTCGGAGGCCGACAAGGACCCGGCAATGGTGGGCTCCTACTTCGGCGGCCTCACCAAGGACCGGATTGAGTTCACCACCGGACGCGATGTGCCGTTGGTGCCGGCTGCCGCGAGCGGCCCGCGCAATTTCTTCGTCTACCCCTACTGCGAGGTCGACGGCAAGGAATCTGCGAAGGAGTCGATCGCGCGCAAGTTCAGCTTCAAGGATCTGAACTGAGCGACAAGGAGTGAATGACCTGCAGTGAGTGAGGCGCGCCGCCGCGCCACGCTGCCGCCCGCCGCGGTCAACAAACGACATCGAGTGCCGCCGATCCGCCATCACAGGCGGGTCGGCGGCTCTCCTGTTTCTGGAGCCGCGGATGCCGGTCGCGGCGTCGACGTGGTCGGGGGCCCCTTCGCCTGGGGCGCCACCGGGGCCGATCGTTCGTCCCCAGCGGAGCAGTTCGAGCAACTCGAGCCGTCGTTTGGGTGCTTGACGCCGTGTTCGTCGAACCGCTTCGACCGCCAGGCGCGCACCAGCCACACCGCGGCACTGGCGACGATCGCGAGGGCAGCCCACTCCTGGCCAGTCATCGCGCGGCTCGGCTTTGGCGGCGCGGCCAGGCTTCGCGGCGCGTCTGGCTCACGCGACTCACGCGACGAACCAGCCCGCGACCTTGAAGGTCGCAAACGCACCGACCCATGCGAGCACCGTCATGTATCCGAACGTGAACCACGCGAGTTTCCACGACTGCGTCTCGCGCCGAATCGTCGCGATCGTCGCGCCGCACTGGCAGCACAGCGCGAAGAAGACCATCACGGAGAGAGCGACGGGGAGCGTGAAGAGCGGGCTGCCGTCGGTGCGCTGCGCCGATGCGAGCGCATCACGAAGGTCAGTCGACCCTTCGTCGACTCCGTGGCCGAGGCTGAAGACAGTGCCGAGCGTCGAAACCACAACTTCGCGCGCTGGGAACGCCGCCAACGCCGCCACCGTGATGCGCCAGTCCCAGCCGAGCGGCGCGAAGAGCGGCTCGACCGCGTGACCGCACCGGCCGAGCGCGCTCTGTTCGAGGTGGAGCGCGGCCTCGCGCGCGTCGATGGCGGCGAGTGCAATGGCATCAAGTTCGATGGCATCGGCGCCCGACCCGGCCGGGTGCGCTCGAATCGCCGCGCGTTCGGCGTTGAAACCAGCCGCCATCGCGGCGTCGCGCGGGAAGTAGCCGGCGGCCCAGATCACCAGGCTCATCGCAAGGATCACGGTGCCGGCGCGTTGGAGAAACGCTTTCGCACGATCGAGCAGCTGCGCCGCGAGCATTCGCGGCGATGGCCATTTGTAGGAGGGCAATTCGAGTACGAACGGCGGTGGCGGCCCGCGCAGCAACGTGCGCTTGAAGACGAATGCACACGCCATCGCCGTGACGATGCCGAGGGCGTAGAGCGCGAGCAGCGTCAGCGCCGGCAGTTCGAGGACGCCGAACACGCGTCGCGCCGGCACGAAACCAGCGATCAGGATCGCGTAGACCGGCAGCCGCGCGGAGCAGGTCATCAGCGGCGTGACCAAGATGGTGACGAGCCGATCGCGCCGATCCTCGATCACCCTTGTTGCCATGACTGCCGGCACGGCGCAGGCGAATCCTGACAGCATCGGAATGAACGATTTCCCAGAAAGCCCGACATGGGTCATCAGGCGATCCATCAGGAAGGCGGCGCGGGCCATGTAGCCGCAATCTTCGAGCAGTCCGAGGAACAGGAACAACAGCAGGATCTGCGGGAGGAAGACCACAACGGCCCCGACACCGCCGATCGCGCCATCGACCAGCAGGCTCGTCAGCGCGCCTTCAGGCAGTTCCGCGGAGATTGTGCTGGCGAGCCATTTGAAACTGCTGCCGATCGCCTCCATGGCCGGCGTCGCCCAGCGAAAGATCGCTTGGAAGAGCAGCAGCATCGCACCGGCGAAGACGAGCGTCCCGATCACCCGATGCGTGAGGACTCCGTCGATGCGGTCGGTCCAGTTCGGCAGAGGCGTCGCGGGTCGTTCGATGCATCCGGCGGTGAGCTGCTTGATCCAGCGGTAGCGACCTTGGGCCTCGATCGCCGAGAGTGGCACCATTGCGCCGGCGGCCGTCCGAGCGGGCTCGAGCAACGCGGCGAGTGTCGCGCGATCGAATTGCTTCAGCAGGCGCTCTTCGGCGTGGCCGTCGACATCGACGAGCGTCCGCAGCAATTCCACTCGATGGAGCGGCCGTCCGAGAGCGCGCGCGAAGGCCGGCGCCGCGCCGCTTGCGAGCGCGGCGACGCCGGCGGTCAGAGCGGCTGGCTCAACGTAGGCGATCGTCGGTCGCGGGACGCTCCGCGTTGCGACCAGGCGACCGAGCGCAACTCGCAACTCCGGCAGGCCGCGGCCACGGTCGGCGCGCGTGGCGACGATCGGCACGCCGATCCGCTGTGCGAGCGCGGTGGCGTCGATCTTGATCCCCCGTGCCTCCGCGACATCGACCATGTTGAGCGCGATCAGGACTGGCAGGTCGGCCTCAAGCAGTTGCGTCACGAGGTATAGGTTGCGCTCGAGGTTGCTGGCATCGGCGACGACGAGGAGTGCGTCGGGGCGTGCCTCTCCTTCGATATGGCCGAGCACGAAGTCGACCGCGACCATTTCGTCCGGCGAATGAGCGGCGAGGCTGTAAGTTCCCGGCAGGTCGATCAGTTCGATCGCGGCGTCGCTCCCGGTCAGCGTGCCGGCCTTGCGCTCGACGGTCACGCCGGGGTAGTTGCCGATCTTCTGCGACAAGCCGGTGAGCGCGTTGAAGAGCGTGCTCTTGCCAGCGTTGGGATTGCCGAGTACAGCGACGCGGAACGGACGAGTCGCGGTGGGGGGGGACGCGAGCGCCACGGCGTCAATCGTCGCGGAGCACGACGCCGCGCGCGTCAGCCCGCCGGATCGACAAGTGGCAACCTTCGAGCTCGATCTCGATCGGGTCGCCGAGTGGCGCAGAGCGGACCATGCGGACGGAAGCGCCTTCCAGCAGACCCATCTCCGCGAGGCGCTGAGCGAGCGACGTCGATGCCGCGACGCGCAGGACCTCGGCCCGTTGCCCGGGCCGGAGCTGATCGAGCGTCGTCACAAACCCTCAGCTCACGTTGACGAGGATCGAATCGACGTCCTCGACGCGAAGCGCAAGGCGCGAGGTGCCGAGATCGAGGATGCAAGGCGAGCCGCTCTTGACCACGCGCAACCGGGCGCCGGGCACCAAGCCGAGTTCTTCGAGCCTGGCGCGGAGCACGGCGCTGGCGGTGAGGCATTCGATCGTCGCGGTCTCGCCGCGATCGACCGTCGCCAACGGGAGGAGGGTGGTCAGCTTGACGCTCATGGTGTACCTGATTCTAAGACTCGGTCTCAAGATCATCTTAGCTCAAGTCGCGACCGCACAAAGAGGCGGCGCGCGGATACGCTCGCTCCCGGGGCGTTCCCGGGGAGTCGGGCGATGCGGCGCGCGTTGATCGTCATGGCCAAGGACCCGCGCCCGGGTCTGGCAAAGACGCGCTTGATCCCGGCCATCGGCGCCGCGGCAGCGGCAGGCCTCTATCGCTCATTCCTCCAGGACGTGCTGGATGCCACCGCATTGATCCGGGCCGATCGGTTCATCTATGGATTCCCGCCGGAGTCACTCCCGCGACTGGACGAGATCGGTGAGGCGCGATTCCGTGTGCGGCCACAACGCGGGCCGACCCTGTCCGAACGGATGATCGCGGCGTTCGAGGAGTGCTTCGCCGAGGGTTTCGGCGCGGTCGTGATGCGGAACAGCGACAGCCCGACGCTGCCGGCATTGGTTCTTGCGGAAGCGCTCGATGCGCTCGAAGGCGGTGCCGACCTCGTCCTCGGACCGGATCGTGGCGGCGGCTACTACCTCGTCGGGCTGCGATCGGCGCACCCCGAACTGTTCCGCGGATTCGCGATGAGCACGCGTTCCGTGCTCGACGAGACTATGCGCCGTGCGGCGAACGCGAAGTTGCGCGCGTTCACGCTGAGACCGTGGCTCGATGTCGACACCGCCGACGACCTGGCTGCGCTGCGCTCCGAACTCGACCCGGCAAACCAGCACGCGGTCCACGGCCGTGCGCCGTGTCCGCGAACGGAAGCGTTCCTCGCCACCCTCCCCGCGTGGAGCTCGGTGCGTGGGAAATCAGTTCCGGCGCTGGTGCGGCCTGCAGCCGACGGTGACGTGCAGCCGAACCATGATCGCGCGCTTCCTTGACGCCGCCCGCGTTCCCGGCTACTCCGGCGCGTTTCCCGAAGGCGCGTGCCTCGGTCGGGTAGATCGCCAGCGAACAAAGCGAGAGAGAGAGACGACGACATGGGAATCTTCGGTGGACTGTTCGGGAACAAGGAAACGCCGAAGAAGCAGCTGCCGCCGAAGGCGCTGCCACCGAAGATCGGCCAGTTCGTGCGCCCCGACCCGAAGGGCAAGAACAACTACATCGTGATCACGCTCGACTCCTGCCGCTTCGACTCGTTCATGGCGGCGCAGCCGAAAACGATGATGAAGCTCGGCAAGGTCGAGCGGCGCTGGAGCTACGCGAGCTGGACCGCGCCGTCGCACTACAACCTGCTCATGGGCCTCATGCCGCACACGTCGCCGCCGGGCGTTTTCGCCTCCGAGTACTACAAAGAGGACTTCCTCAACTACAACAAGCGCTTCGGCACTGATGGGATGGAGTTCGGCAAGCTCGTGCCGTCGCTCTACATGCCGACGTTTCTGCGCAAGGAGCTAGGTTTCTCGACGCATGCGCGCGTGTCGCTGCCGGTGTTGAACCCGTCGACCTGCATCAATCGCGACTTCGACACGTTCCAGCTGATGGACAAGCACAACGACATGGCGGCGATGCTGCCGACGCTTAAGTTCAGCGACGAGCGGCCGAGCTTCTACATGTTGAACGTCGGCGAGACGCACTACCCGTTCGCGCTGCCGACAGAGGACTCGAACAAGTTCCCGCGCATCAGCGGGATCAACGGCGTGCTCAAGGGCCTCGACAAGGAGGTCGTCGAGGGGAAGCTCGTCCACAAGAACGACAGCTTTTTCGTGCAGAGCGAGATGGACGAGCTGCGCCAGCGTCAGATCAACACGGTGAAGTACGTCGACACGGTGATGGAAAAGCTCTTCGACATGGTGCCGAAGAACACCTTCATCACCATCACCGCCGACCACGGCGAATTGTTCGGCGAGGATGGGTATTTCGGCCACGGCCCGATCATGCACGCCAAGGTGCACGAGGTGCCGTTCGTCGAGGGCCAGGTCCGCTGAGGCGAACAGGGCGGCGAGGCTGCATCTGCTACAAACGCGCTCGAGTACTCGCGACGTCGGAGCGCCCATCGCAGTGTCCTTTCGGACACAGCTTCGGGACTCTCCTCCTTGCATCTGCAGCCTCGGCGCCCCATTCGCGAAGCGGGCTCAGCGAATGGCGGCGGTGGGCTCGCGGAACATGCCTGGGGTGAAGGCGACGATCCGGCCGGTGAAGGCGGAGGCGGCGACGGTGAGCGGCGAGGCGAGCCAGAGCTTCCCGGGGCCGCTGCGGCCCTTGAAGTTTCGGTTGATCGCACTGACGGTGACCTGTTCGCCCGCCGTCGACACGCCAGGCCCGCAGCCGATGCAGGCGCCGCAGCCGGGGTGGATCACCTTCACTCCGACGCGAGCGAAGAGGTCGAGGTAGCCCTTCCGGCGCGCGCCTTCCTGCACGTCGATCGATCCGAACTGCAGGAAGAACTCGACGCTTGGCGCGACGCGGCGGCCGGCATGGTCAGCTTCGCGGCAGACCTCCGCGTAGTAATCCATGTCGTCGTCTTTGCCGGCGGTGCAAGAGCCACCGTATGCGATCTGGATCGGAGTCGCAGCGAGCTCTTTGACGCGCGCTCCATTGGTCGGATCCGATGGGATTCCGCGATCGGGATCGCCAGGCGTCGCGACCATCGGGACGATTGCGGCGAGGTCGATCCGATGGATGCCGCCGACGTAGACAGCGCCCGGATCAGGTTGCACGGCCGCCTGCCTGAGCTTCGCGCGATCGGCGCCGGGCCTCCGCTTCACCAGCCAGTCGAGTGTGAGCTCATCGCACTCGGTGATGCCGGTGAACGCTGAGCACTCGGTCGCCATGTTCGTCAGCGTCGCGCGCTCGTCGATCGAGAGCGTCGAAAGCCCCGGTCCGCCGAACTCCATCACACGATCGAGCGTCATCTGTTCCTTGGCGAACGTGGCAAGAAGCTCGAGGATCAAGTCCTTCGCCGTCACTCCTGCCGCGAGGCATCCGTACAGCTCGAACCGGATCGACTCGGGCACGCGCACAAACGTGAACCCGGATTGGATGAGCCCTGCGTATTCGGTCGAGCCGCAGCCCCACGCCAGCGCATTGCTGGCGCCGCCCATGCACGTGTGGCTGTCGGTCGCGTTCACGATCTCGCCTGGGCCGATCAGCTTCTCGCGCGCGACTTGGTGGCAGATTCCCGGTGAAATTCCGTCCTTCGCCGAGAAGTCGAGCACGCCCGTATGCGCCTGGAACTCGCGCTGCATCCGCCGCAGCGTCTCGATCTTCGCCGAGTAGGGAGCCATCGCCGCCACGCCGTCGGCGTAGATCAGGTGGTCCTCGAACACCGCGAAATTCCGCGGATTTTGCACCTGGTAGTCCGGCCCGAACTCCTCGGCGAGGAAGGCGTGCACCTGCGCCGTCGTGAACTCATGCGAGTAGCCCGCATCGACCTTGATGAGGAGCGCATCGCCTGGCTGGACGAAGACCTCGTCGGCGGCTCCGTCAGCGCTTCCCACCGCATGACGCGCGAGGATCTTCTCTGCCATCGTCATCGGGCGGCATGCCGTCTTGAGCGGCGGCAAGTTCACCTCACCGCGTTTCATCGACGCAGCGAACTTGAACAATCCGCCATTCTCGATCAGGAGCTTCGTGATCGGGTCCTTGTCGGCCGTGAGTTCCGAGAGCTCGATCGACTCGCCGCGCTGCAGCCGTCGCAGCATCGCGTAGTCGCCCATCAGGACGCCCTGGTTGATGTTGTTGCGGGCATGGATCGGTGCGAACGACGCCGCCACCGCCATCCGGATCCCCGACCATTTTTCTGCCTGCACCGCAGTCTCGCGTGACGAACCGGTGCCCTTGCGGTAGCCGCTGACGATCACCTCGAAGTTGCCCTTGCGCAGGGCTTCAGTCGGCACGAGCCGTTTCCTGTCGACGATCAGGCCCGCGTACGCGTTCTTCGCGATCTCGGCAGGATCCCAGTCGAAGCAGACCCACGCCGGCGTCATCGCATCGGTGTTGACGTTGTCGAGCAGGTCGCTGACCGAGACGTCGTCGAGCGTCAGATCGAGGTCACCCGTGAGCTGCCGCCGAATGAGGTCCGGGTCCTTGGTCAGGAACAGCACCCGTTTGCCTGGCGCGAGGGAGAAGTTCTTCGAGACGCTCATGCCGATGCTCTAGCCAAAACGGAAACCCCGCCGCCGCCTCACCCGAGGCCGCGCCGGGGCTAGAAGCGCCGGATAATAGCCCCGCCAAGAAAGTCCGGCGAGTCGCAGCTCTCGGCGCTCGCGTTCTCCTCGAGTCGCGCCACCGCGCCCTCTTGTCCGAGCCGCGCAGCAGTTACGGCCCCGCCGCCGACTCCGCACGCCGCATTGGGCAGTTTTGTGCTGCGAGCGCAGCTCGTCAGCACCAAAACCGCCACGGGAAGCTGCGGCCTTCAGCTCGTCAGCTTCTCGAAAGGTAGGTGTAGGACTCCATCCCTTCCTCGTAGCGTTTGAGCAGTCGCCCCGACTCCTCGAACGTGATTCGACCGTTCTTCAGCGCCGCCTCTGCAGCCCGTCGCACCCGTTCCATCAGGTCGCGTTTGTTGTATTCGACGTAGGAGAGCACCTCGCTCACGCGATCGCCTTCGACAAGATGGCGGATGTCGTAGGTGCCGTCCTCGGCGACGTCGACGTGCACGGCAGACGTGTCGCCAAACAGGTTGTGCGGATCGCCGAGGATCTCTTGGTAGGCGCCGACCAGGAAGAAACCGAGTTCGTAGGTGCCCTGCTGCGATTCGAGCGCGTGGACGAGCAGCGTCTCCTTGACGTCCTTCAGGTCGATGAACCGGTCGACCTTGCCGTCCGAATCGCAGGTGATGTCGGCCAGCACCGCGTGTCGCGACGGGCGGTTCTTATGGCCGCTGATCGGCATCGTCGGGAAGAGGTGCTTGATCGCCCAGGTGTCGGGCAGCGACTGGAAGATCGAGAAATTGCAGAAGTAGGTGTCGGCGAGGTCGCGTTCGAGGTGTTCGAACTCCTCAGGCACCTCGTCCATTTTGCGCACCAGCTTCAGCACCTTGTTGCGCGTCGCGATGTCGAGCTCTTCGGCGTAGGCGCGATCCTTCAGCGTGAGGATCCCGTGCATGAAAAGCGTGTGGATCTCATCCTTGGTCGAGGCGATGTCGTGGAAGGTCTCGCGGCAGTTGCGGACGGTGGTGTTCAGGAAGGCGTCATAGAGGTTCTTTAGGACGGGGTGCGCCTCGGCGGGCGCCGGTCCCGGCGGCGGACGGTCGGTCATCACGTTGGCACCCATCACGTCGACCACCAGAACCGAGTGGTGGGCGACGAGGGCGCGCCCGGACTCGGAGATCAGGTCCGGATGGGGCACTCCGGCCCCGTCGCAAATCTCCTGGACGATCCAGACCACGTCGTTGGCGTATTCTTGGTCGGAGTAGTCCTTGCTGACAACGAAGTTGGTCCGCGAGCCGTCGTAGTCGACGCCGAGCCCGCCGCCGACATCGAGGAACTTCATGCTGGCGCCGAGCTTGCAGAGTTCGGCGTAGAGGCGCGAACCCTCGCGCAACGCAGTCTTCAGATTGGCGATCGCGGTGATCTGGCTGCCGAGGTGGAAGTGCAGCAGCTGCAGGCAGTCGAGCATGCCCTCGCGGCGCATCAGCTCCACCGCCTCGGTGATCTCGGTGGCGGTGAGGCCGAACTTGCTGCGCTCGCCGCCGGAGCTCTCCCACTTCCCCGAGCCCTTCGACATCAGCTTGGCGCGCAGTCCGACGACCGGCCGGATGTTGAGGTCGCGCGCGATCTGGATCAGGTCGACAAGCTCGGTGAAGCGCTCGATGACGATCACCGGCTGATGGCCGAGACGGGTCGCGAGCAGCGCGGTCTCAAGGAATACGCGGTCCTTGTAGCCGTTGCAGATCAGCAAGGCGTCGGGATTGTCCATCAGTGCCAGGACCGCCAAGAGCTCCGGCTTGCTGCCGACCTCGAGCCCGAGGCCGAGCGGCTTGCCGGCGCGCAGCAGGACATCGACGACCTGTCGATGCTGGTTCACCTTGATCGGATAGACGCCGCGGTAGCGCCCCTTGTAGCCGTACTCGCCAATCGAGCGGCTGAAGCAGCCGAAGATGTGCTCGACGCGGTCTTCGAGGATGCCGTCGAAGTGAACGGTGACCGGTAGCGGGATGCCACGCCGACGGAGGTCGTCGATCAACTGCTTCAGGTCGATCGAAGCCTTGCTCTTCTCAGGACGCGGGTGGACTTCGATGCTGCCGCCCTCGTTGATGCGGAAGTAGCCGCGGCCCCATGCCGAAAGCGAATAGAGCCGGTCGCTCTGCTCGCTGCCCCAAATGCCGACTTCAGGATTGGTGAGCAACTCCGGACGCCTCCAGATTCGCCGTCGCTGCGCGGCGACGCGGCAGCTCCCGGCAGAAGGGCGCAAAGGAAAACGAAAGCGCGGCCAGTTGTCGAGAGACTGCCGGCTTACCGGGCCGCGGAGTACATGGAAATCGGCGCCAATCATCCGTAATTTGCGCCGTCCCGCGCGTCTTTGGTCTGGCGGTGTCGCAGCTGCAGCATGGGGGCTGCGCGACCGCAAGACGGTGACTCGGCGGCTCGCGTCTCAGGGCTCGGGTCGACTCCGGGCACCGGCGATCGACTCGCCAATTATCTGCAAAACGACTCAAAGGAGACTGAATGGACAGCATCGTTGGCAAGTCATTGCCGTCGTTCAAGTTGAACGCCGCGACCAAGGGCGAGTTCTCGTCGATCGACAACGGCAGCTTGAAGGGGAAGTGGTCGATCCTGCTCTTCTACCCCCTCGATTTCACGTTTGTCTGCCCGACCGAAATCGTTGCCTACGACAACGCCGGCGCCCAGTTCGACCAGCTCGGCGCGAAGGTCTTCGGCGTGAGCGTTGACAGCCATTTCGCGCATCGCGTCTACCAAATGACGCCGCGAGCCGATGGTGGAGTGCAGGGCATCCAGATGCCGCTGATCGCCGATCTCGGCGGCAGCTTGGCGCGTGCGCTCGGCGTTCTGACGGATGCCGGAATCGCTCTCCGCGCATTGCTGCTCGTCGACCCTGATGGCGTCGTGCAGCACATGACGATCAACAACCTCAGCGTCGGCCGCAACGTCGAAGAGACGCTGCGCCTGCTCGAAGCATTCCAGTTCACGAAGGCAAACGGCGACGTCTGCCCGGCCAACTGGAAGGCTGGCGCCAAGACCATGAAGCCCAACTTCGACGGGCTCAAGTCCTACATGAAGGACATGAAGTGACGTCTCGGGCGGCGCGTTGACTTCATCCGCGAGTCGCCGCTCGGTGATTCGGAAGCACGAACGAAACGGGCCGCGCGGACTTGCCGCGCGGCCCGTTTCATCTCGTAACTCGTCAGTCGACTCAGTACGCCGCCCTGGCGCGACCACGCCTGGCACCGGGCACCTACGGAGCGCCCTGCCGGAGTCGCCGAAACAACCCAGGGGCGCCCGGAGGAGCCCCTCGGAAGGTCACGCCTTGATGTGCTTGTTGACCAGCGAGGTCATCTCGAACATCGAGACCTGCAACTTGCCGCCGAAGACCGCCTTCAACGCATCGTCGGCGTTGATCATTCGCCTGTTCTTCGGATCCTGCAGGTTCTTGGCCTTGATGTAGTCCCAAAGCTTCTTGGTCACCTCGCTCCGCGAGAGCGGCGTTGCACCGACGACTTTCGCGAGGAGTTCGTCCGGCGTCACCGGGATCATCAGAACCGCCGGAGTCGCCTTCGCCTTGCCCGTACCCGACTTTGCATCAGCCATGGGAATCCCTTTTCTCCGCGCCGCCGGGATGAGTCCCGGAGGCGATGCCCGCCGATCCCCTCTGACGCCACACGCAAACGCCGCGTGGCCGCCGCACCCGTTCCCCGCGAAGTGCGACCCGATCGCTCGGGCAGGGGGGAGAAACTGGGGAGGATCGTAGCCAAGATATGTCGCTCCCGGAGGGCTCCGCCGGGGAAGTGAGTCAAGAAGAGGGCGGTCGGAGCTCGAAAAGAGGGCTTAATGAGCGCGAGCAGTGCTGAATTCGATCGTGAAGGTGCGGTTGCCATCGCGTCCGTCGCTGCTGCCGCTCACCTCTGTCAGCGGGTTCAACGTCGGCGCGTCTTCGGTGCAGCGCTCACGAAAGGGGACAAAAGTCCAGTCACGGTGGCTGACTTCGGCGCGCAAGCCGTGGTCTGCCGTGCGCTCGAACTGGCGTTCCCGCACGACCCCGTGATGGGCGAAGAGGATGCTGCCGAATTGCGCGACAGCGCCAATGCGGCGATCGCGACGGAAGTCGT
This sequence comes from Planctomycetota bacterium, assembly GCA_009691715.1. Taxonomy (GTDB): domain Bacteria; phylum Planctomycetota; class B15-G4; order B15-G4; family SIAN01; genus SIAN01. The sequence goes on along the minus strand of SIAN01000002.1, from coordinate 35,575 downwards.
CGGCGAAGTTCGTGAACAGGTGCCTGAGGTCACGGCGAGCGCCGTGCTCGATCACATCGATCGTGCAACGAGCGATGGCGGGGGCGGCCGTTTCTGGTGCCTCGATCCGATCGACGGCACCAAGGGGTTCCTACGCGGGGAGCAATATGCGGTTGCGCTGGCACTGCTCGTCGATGGCGTCGTCCGCGTTGGGGCGCTTGCCTGCCCCAACTTGCCGTTCGGTGGGGCGCCGGGGTGCATCGTGGCGGCAGTGCGGGGTCGGGGTACGCGAGTGCTCCCGTGGCCCGGCGATGAGCGCATCGAAGCCGCGTCCGCTCGCGTCTCGCCCGTTTCCGACGGAGCGCTCGCCCGGATCGTCGAAAGCGTCGAGGCCGCGCACGGCGACCACGGGAGCCACGACCGCGTGCGTGCGACGCTCCGCTGCACGACGGAGAGCGTGCGGCTTGACAGCCAGGCAAAGTACGCCGTCCTCGCGCGCGGGGATGGCGACGTCTATCTGCGCATGCCGACCTCTGTCGAGTACCGCGAGAATCTCTGGGATCAGGCTGCTGGCTCGCTCGTGATCGAAGAAGCGGGAGGGCGAGTCACCGACGTCGACGGACGCGCGCTCGACTTCACTCGCGGGCGCAAGCTGACGGCAAATCAGGGGATCGTCGCCACCAACGGGGCACTCCATGCCGCCGTCCTCGCGGCGATCCGGACGATTCGGAGCTGAGGCGTTGGTTCAACGCACGCGCCGCGCGCTCTTGCTGGTGGTCGCATTTCTGGTGATGGCTCCAGTCGCCGTCGATCTGCTGTTTGAAACCGACGAGGAGCGGATCGACGTCACCCTCGACGGGGTGATGTTCGCGTGCGAGGCGCGTGATGCCGGCGCGATCCTGGCGTGGTGCACCGACGACGTCATCGTCGCGAGCGGGGTCCGATGTCTCCGCGAGGGAGGGGCTCTGCCTACGGCGCTACGGACGCTACTGAGTCGGATCGAGGAGCTCACGCTCACTCGCGACGCCTGTTCCTTCGTCGTTGCGGACGAGGGCGGAGTTCGCGTCGACGTCCGTGGCAGCACGTGGGCGACGCTCGGCAGCGTCGGCCGCACACCGTTCCAGGTTCACGCCATCCTCCGCCTCGTCGAGGATGTCGATGGCGCGTTCCGAATCGCCGCGATCGAACGGTTCGACGCAGTTCCGGGCGTCCGCTGACTTCGGCTGATTCGAGAACTCTGCTGATTCGGCCGAACTTCTGCACCGAGTGCTGCGGCAGGCGCGCGTGTCTCGTGTGCTGAGCCGGCTAGACTTCCGGCCCCGATTCGGCGCGGTGGCCCACGCGCGCAAGCGTGCGCCGCAGCAGGAGAGCACCATGTTCGGCAGCAAAAGCAGCGTGACGTCGGCCCAAGTGCTCGACGCGTTGAAGGGCGTCATCGATCCCGATCTCCACCGCAACATCGTCGAGCTTGGGTTCGTCAAGAACCTCGAGATCGACGGCAGCAAGGTGAAGTTCGACGTCGACCTGACGACGCCGGCATGCCCGGTGAAGGAGCAGTTGAAGGAGGAGTGTGAGCGGCGGGTCGCAGCGCTGCCGGGCGTGAAGGCGGTGGCGGTCACGATGACGGCGACGACCACCGGCCGCGCGTTCGCCGGAAAAGTGGCGATGAGCGGTGTCAGGAATGTCCTAGCGGTGGCTTCGGGGAAGGGCGGTGTCGGCAAGTCGACGACGGCCGTCAATCTCGCGCTGGCACTGCGGGAGCGCGGTGCGAAGGTGGGGCTGCTCGACGCCGACGTCTACGGCCCGAGCATTCCGATGATGCTCGGCGTGCAGAAGCGGCCTCAGATGACTCCCGAGAAGAAGATTCTCCCGGTCGTCGCGCATGGTCTCGCGACGATGTCGATGGGTTACCTATCCGACGACAACACGCCGGTGATCTGGCGCGGGCCGATGGTGTCCGGGCTGATTCAGCAGTTTCTGGGCGTCGTCGAGTGGGGCGAGCTCGACTACCTCGTGATCGACTTGCCGCCCGGCACCGGCGACATCCAGCTGACGCTGTGCCAGCAGGCGCCGCTCGCCGGCGCGATCATCGTCACGACGCCTCAGGACGTGAGCCTGCTCGACGCCCGCAAGGGGTTGAAGATGTTCGAGCAGGTCAACGTGCCTGTGCTCGGACTGGTCGAGAACATGAGCTTCTTCATCTGCGGCCACTGCCACCAGCGCACCGAGATCTTCCGTCACGGCGGTGGCCAGGGCGAGTCGGTCCGCTTGGGAGTGCCGTTCCTGGGCGAGATCCCGCTCGATCCTGAAGTCGTGCTCGGTGGAGACAGCGGCCAACCGATCCTGTTGCGCAATCCGAAGTCGGCGGTCGCCGAGGCCTACCGAAAGGTGGCGGGTGCGATGGCGGCGCAATTGTCGATTGCGAACGCGCAGGCGCCGGCGCAGAACAACGTGAAGCTGTTTTGGAACGCGGGGAGTGCGGCTGCAGGCGGCGGGGCGGCGCCGGGTGGTGGCCCGAAGCCAAGCGGCCATGACCACGACCATGACCACGGCCACAGCCACGACAGCGGCCACCAGCACGGCCCTGGCTGCAGTCACGGCCACTGAGCTCGCGATGGCGAAGCCGATACTCGCGCCGACGAACCTGTTCCAGGCCGATGACGTCACGCTCGGCGTCACCTGGAGCGATGGTCATGAGAGTCGCTACGCGGTGCGCGATCTGCGACTCGCCTGTCCGTGTGCGCACTGCATCCAGGAGTGGACCGGCGAGGTGATGGTGAAGCCCGAGCTGATCCCGGCGGACGTGCGCCCGCTTGAACTCGAGCCGGTCGGCAACTACGGGTTGCGAGTCCAGTGGAGCGATGGCCACGCGACCGGGATCTACACCTACGAGCGGCTGCGTTCCTTCTGCGGTTGCGCGACCTGTGGTGGCCCGAAGGATCCGCTTGCGCTGAACGGCCGCGTCACGCGGAGGTGAGCAGCGTCATCGTCTCGGCGCCGTGGAGCGCGGCGGCGGCCGCGATCGCCGGCGATTCGCCGGTGGGTGCGAGGGCCGCGACCGTGCGTCCATGGCGCCAGACTCCGAGCGCGCCCGTCGCCTGAAGAGCAAGACGCAGCGCCGCATGGCGTGGAGCCGAGGCGCGGAGTGCCTCGGCCCGCTGCACATGATCGCGATCGAGCAATTCTCCGAGGTGGGCGCGTCGCCCCGCGTCGAACTCGCTCGGGATTGACAGCAACTGGTGGGCGGCGAGCAGCAGGTCGCGCGTCTGCATCACGGTGAACAGCAGCCGTTCCCGCGTCGCGGCGTCGCATCGTCCCATTGGCGCATCGAGCAGCAGGTTCCACGCGTCGTCGTATGCGAGACGCTCGAGGTCGAGCTCGGGCCGCGCCTCGCGCAGATCGGCGATGACTTCGGCAGTGCGCTCGAACAGCGCAGCCTCCGCATCGAGCAGCCCCTCGTCTTCGGCAAGCGTCGCCACGACGATCGACCCGAGCGGGACCGCGAACGTCGACACGAACGGCGTCGGTCCGAACTGAAGATGGTGCAATCCGCCGAGAGCACACGTCAGGGTGTCCGCGCGCGGCGCCGGCGTCGCAGCAACGCCGAGAACTTCGTGGGCGAGTTCGGCGAGGCGACGAGGCTCGCGCAGTCGAGCTTGCGTCGCATCCTCTCCGATCAAAAGCAACCGCAGCAGCGCAACGACCTGCGCCGCCCGATTGCCGAGATCGAAGCGCTCCTTGAAGGCGTGCTCGATCACGACTTCGTGGTTCATCGCGAAAACGACTCCGTGCGCTGCGAGGGTCTCAAGCGTCGCCGCGAGCAGCGCGGTCGGAGGGCGCGGCGGATCGCTTACGGGGCGAATCGTCGCCGTGACGAGCGCGTCGACCGCGACGGTGAGCACCGACAGCCCGAGCGCTTCGTGACCCGAGCCGAACAGGACCAGCCGTCCGGTAGCGACCGCCGAGCGCACGGCGTCGGCACCCGGCCGTTCGGTCACGGGAGCTCTTCCGCCGGTGCCATCAGTTGCTGCACGACGCTCGTGTTCGCGGGTGGGAAGTTCATCGCCGCGAGCTCGGAGCGGTTGACCCAGCGGGCGTGGTGGTCTTTCCGCGCAGCGTCGGAGGGCTCTTTGGCGCCGGCGCAGCGGCATTGGAAAAATGTGAGCGCGAGGTGCTTGCCGTCGCTTTCGTGCCACGCCACGGCGAGCAGTTTCTCGACGACGACCATGACCCCGGTCTCTTCGTTCACCTCGCGCACACACGCAGCGTCGAGCGCCTCGTCCTGTTCCCGCTTGCCGCCCGGAAACTCGTCGAATCCGCCAAGGTGCGCACCGACCGGGCGGCGCGTGACGAGCACGGACTCGCCGTCGCGGACCACGCCGACCACGATGTCCGTCCACGCCGAGGCGCCCGAAATGGCGGCGGTTGAGGCCGAATCGATCGATCGCTTTTCGGCGCCGCGTTTCTTGCCGGCCTTCGATCCACCGGCGCTTCGGCGCGCGCTCATCGGGCAGCGCTCACCGGTTCTCGATGCCCCACCACTTGAAGCCGATCGTGGGATCGTCGTGGCGGAATCGAAACTCGTCCTTCGGGTTGTAGTGCTGGTTGGTGTAGTAGACCATCAGCAGATCGTCGCCCGGCAGCACTTCGTAGCCGTGCGCGACGCCCGACGGGATTCGAACGGCCTTGGGGTATTGCGCGCCCGCGAAGATCGAGTTGGCGACACCGAACGTCTTCGATTGCACGCGGCAGTCCACCAGCGCGATGCGCACCGTGCCGCGCAGCGGGACGAAGAGGTCATCCTGCTCGAGGTGGAAGTGGAACGCCTTGATCACGCCGGGCCTCGTGAGCGTGAGAGAACTCTGCTTCACGGCGAACCCAGAGACGATTTTCTCGTTGTCGCGAAAGATCTCGCCGAAATGGCCGCGATCGTCGGGCCACAGCTTCAACTCCTTGATCCACGCGCCTTCGATCTGTCCCTTCTCGGGACCGACGTCGGAGTGGATCAGGTGGTGGGCGTGGACCTCGACCGTCTTGGTTTCGAGCATGTGGAAATGGGGGGCGCCCGTTCGCGCCTGTCGTTTGGAGGGTTCAGGAGGAGGGTTCAGGAACATCCGAAGCCTACCCGTTCCGACGTGCGCGCCATCGCACCCCGCAGGGTTGGTTTTCTGCAGTGGGTCGCTGCGGCATCAGAGCCACCGCACCTCAGCGGGTCACGAGCTCACCGTCTCGCGCGTCCGGTCGCCCGGTCGACCGCCAGGTTCAGTTTCTCGTCGACCGCGGTCCAGAAGAGGAAGCCGTACATCATCTCCTGAGCCGTTTGCTGGCCGAAGCGGACGGTCGCCGTCGGATCGGGGTTCCAGGGGTTGAAGCGCGAGTTGTCGAAGTGGGCGAGGCACTCGACGCGGGTTCCCGCCGCGAACCGCTGTTCGCCTGGGATCCAGCGATACGACTGCTGCCAGTCGAAGTCGTAGGTCGGCACCAAGAGCAGCGTCTCACGTGACGACAGGTCGGCCGTGATCGCCTCGAAGCGCATGTCGCGACCACGCAAGTGCATGTGCACGAACATGCCGATCCCGACCGCGTCGACTGGAAACGTCGCACTCGCTGCGACAGCATGCGCCGGCGCACCGGGAGGGATCGCGAAGTGCTGGTCCGCGATCTCGAAATGGTGCAGCTCTTTTTGCACCGGGGTGCGGGGGAACCGAAGCGCCACCGCGATCCGATCGCGCTCCTCCTTGCCCGCAGTCACGTAATGGATCTGGAGCGCCAACAGCGATCCCGCGGGCAGGCGGACGGCCACGCCGGGCTCGAGTTCGAGCGGATCACCGCCCGGCACCTGACCGGTGATGAAGTGTTCCGTGCGATATGCCTCGCCGAGGCGCACGTGGGCGAGGTTGCAGTGGTGCATCACGCGCGGGTTCTCGGCACGGATCTCGACCGCCTCGACCCAGGTCTCCTCGACGAAGACGTGCGGCAGGATGGCGTACTGGTAGGGGAGGATGCCGGTCGCCGGCACCTGCATCTCGGTCGGTGTCGTGAGGACGAGGTCGGGCGGTCCGATGCGCCATCCGCCGTTCGCCGCGCGCACTGCAGCACCAGCGGGAGCCGGCAGAGCGCGGGCATCGGGAGCCCCGATCGCGGCGCCGGTTCGCGCCCAATCCATCAACAAGCGCCGCTCGCCTGCGATGAGTCCGCGCTGGTTCGTGAAGCGGCCATGCGCTCGCGCCGCGTCCCACGGCGGCATCCGGCCGATCGCGACCACTTCCGCGATCATCGCGGCGTGCGCAGCCGCGCTTGCGGCCTCCTGAAGCGCGAACGGCGCGTCGCCACCGGCATGGTGGCACTCGACGCAGTGGCGGGCGAGGAGCGGCGCAATGTGTTCGCTCCAGGTGATGCCGGTGCTGGGGATCGGCGCTGGCGAGATCAGGCAGCCTTCCGCCGGCGTCTCCGCGACATCGGGCGTGCGCCCAGCCAGCACCGCCTCGATCGCGAGCCGCAAGTCGGCCCGCCCAGGCTCGCCCTGCTCGCCGCCAACCCGGTGGCGACGATCGATCCGACCGCGGTAGCGGAGACGTTGCTGTCCGTCGAGGACTACGACTTCGCCGGCGCGCGTCGCGCCGCACGCACGCGCGGTCGCTAGGTCGTGGTCAAGCACGAACGGGAACGTCGTGCCGTGGTCGAGCGCGAGCGCGGCTGCGTCGACCACGGTGTCGTCGCCGCCGACATCGACTCCCACGAACTGGGCGCCGAGCGGCGCGAACTCGCGCGCCAGTTGCTCGAGCCATGGCAACTGTCGTGGGGCGAGCGGGCAATCGACTCGGGTGAAGCAGAGCACGAAGGCGTGACACGGACCGAAGTCGGAGAGCGTCTGTCGCGTGAAGCGGACGTCGAAGAAGTCGCAGGCGGCAATCGGCTCGCCAAACGTCGCACGCGTCGATACGACTTCCTGCGGCTCCGCGAGCGGCGCAGGGCAGCAGGCGGCGAGGACGGCGGCGAGGACAGCGTGGCCTAGTGACGCGAACATGGCGCGAAGGATAGTCGCGAGTGGCGGGTTGCGACGTCGCAGCGCGGAATCTGCGATCTCAGCGCACGAGCGGCCGGTCTTCCTTGTCGCGGAACCCCCCGAGCACGATCCGGATCACATCGATGATCCAGATCACGCAGAAGCCGCCGCCGGTGAAGAGCAGCAGGAGCCCGGTCCCGATCTTGCCAACGTAGAAGCGGTGGATTCCAAGTGGCCCGACCGTCACGGCCAGCAGCAGCGTGATCAGCCAGCTGTGGCCTTCCGCCGGGAAGAGCGCCCGCTCGACCGGATCCTGCGAGGTTGCGACGCGGACGCCGCAATGGATGCAGACGTACGCCTGATCCTCGATCTGCGATCCGCAGTGGTGGCAAAACAACGTGCAGCCTCCTCGGTTGGAACGGCGCGTCCTACGTCGTCGACTCGCGCACGGTTCATCACCGAGCCAAGCACCCGGTAGCGTACGGCACCCCCTGCTGAGGAGCGACCCGATGAAGATCGAATGCGCGGCGACGGGCGAGCCGGCGATGACACTTCAGTTCACCCGCCGCGAACTGCCCATCTTCCGAGCGCTGATCGAGCGGGCGAGTTTCCAGGACACGCGTCCCGACCTGCAGGCCGCGGTCTTCGACCTCATCGGCCAACTGTTGCAGTCGGTACCCGACGGCGCGGCACCGCGAGGCCGCTGAGTCAGTGTGCGCGCGCCTCGCGCGGCAGTTCGGACACAAGCCGCGCGCGCGTCGATGCGTGGAGCTTGTTGAACGCCGCGCGAGCCTCCGGCGAGAGAGGCGCGGTCTGCGCGTAACGGTCGAGCACTGCGAGCGCGCCTGCGACATCTCCTCGTTGCTGGCGCAACGCCGCAGCGGCGCGGAACGCCGGGAAGTACCAGGGCGCGACCCGGCACGCCTCGTCGGCCTTGGCAAGACGCTGCACCGTATCGAGCTTCGACCCGTCTTCGCCGCGCGCGGCGAGCGTCGCCGCGCGCGGATCGAGGCGTGGCGCAGGGCTGCGTTCGTTCTCGAGGTTCGCGAACTCAAACGAGGGGATGCCGCAGATTACCAGTGGCTCGGGTGGCTCGGTCCACAACTGAGGTAGGGGTCTCGCGCGGCCGGATTCCGGTGATCCTGGGCGGGCGGCGTTGGCGGCGTCGTTGTCGATCGCGACGATCACCTCGGTCCGGCGATGACGCCCCGCTCGCGACAGTTCCGCGATCAGCTTCCCGACCGCGACATCGAGCGCGCGCAGCGCGGCGCGAGCCTCGGTTCCCCGCTCGGCGTCGGTCGCGGTGTGCACGGCGGATCCGGTCGATTTGGGGTCGAGCTGGACGAGCAGGAAGAACGGCGTCGTCGCGTGCGCGAGCCAGGCGATCGCGGCATCCGCTGTCGCGTTCGCGTCGCGCTGCAGCGTCGTCGGGACCGCGTCGGGCCCATCGATGTCGTAGCCGAACCGCTCAAGCAGCGGCCCGCTCTCAGTTGCGCAGCCGGCGGCCACGCCGATCCCGAACAAGTCCGAACGCGAATGGAACACGGCGCTCGACATCGGCGGGGCGCGGTGGACCGCGGCGAGCAAGATGGCGTAATGCAGCGTCGCGCAATCGTGGCCGGCCGAAGCGAATGTGACGGACGATGGAGCGGATGCCCGAAGCTTCGCGAGCGCCGGCGCGTCGCCTTCAGCGGCCACCTGCTCGAGCAAGTCGGCGCGCACGCCGCAGAGGGTGATCAGCAACGTGTTGCCCGACGCTGCGGCAGTGGCCGGCGAGCTCGGTCCGCAGCCGGCGACCCCGAGGAGCAGCGACGCGGCGGCGCAGGCGGCGTCTCGCCGCAGCGTGCGCGCCAACCAACGCGATCGTCTAGTTCGAGTCGGATGAGTGGTCGTGGATGATCTCCAGCCCGTTCGGTCCGCGTTCGAGCACCAAGGTGAATCGGCCATGAGGATCGTCGGGCGGCCGGGCGAGTGACCAGCGACCGAGCACCAGGTACGCGTCCGATCCGAGTCGTCGCATGTCGAGGTCGTCGAAGGTGAGCGCACCGGTCTGTCCGGTTGGATAGCTCTTTCGATAGCGCTCTTCGAGTGCTGCGCGACCACGGACGATCACGCCCTTGGCGCCAACGAATGTCATTCGCGGGCTCTGCGCGTAGCTGGCGACGAATGCGTGGAGGTCGCCGCGATTCCAGGCCGCGGTCTGCGCCGCCAGCAAGGATTCGATGGCAGCGACATCGTTCGCATCCACCGGAAGCGGTTCGGGCGATGGCATCTGGCAGGCGGCGAGCGCGAGCGCGAAGAGCGACGCCACCAGACGAACTTGCAGCCGATGCGCGCGCTGTGCGTTCGAGCGACCGGCCGGGTGCCGCGGCGCCCCGATATGCTCCGTCGCTCTTGTGTGACCCGCCGTGACGCGACCTCCCGCCGTCCCGCTCCTCGAGCCTGCCATGCCGCTCCCCAAAGTGCTCATGTTGTTCGGCCTCACCTTGCCGCTGGTCGGCTTGTTCTTCGGCATGTCGACGCTGAACGGCGGCAATCCAAAGATTGCCATGTTCACCGAACTCGCCTGTCTCGCGGCCGGCGCCGGCATCTTCATGTTGGGACACGGCTTGTCCAAGAAGAGCGGTGAAGAGTGAGCGGTGCGGCGCTCGACCTCACGCTCGCGGATATCGAGGCGGCGCGCGCGCGGCTGGGCGATCGGATCCACGAAACTCCGCTCGTGACCGCGCATAGCCTGTCCCGTGCCGGGTGCGAATTGCGTCTCAAGTGCGAGAACCTGCAGAAGGTCGGCGCCTTCAAGGCGCGTGGCGCGCTGAACCACCTGCTGCAGTTGAGTTTGGGGCGGCGCGCTCGTGGCGTCTCGACCTATTCGTCCGGGAATCACGGTGCGGCGCTGGCGTGGGCTGCGCGCGAACTTGGCGTGGCGGCGACGATCTTTGTCCCCGAGGACATCCCGGTCGGCAAGCGTGCCGCGATCGAGGGCTACGGCGGGCGAGTCATCGTCGCCGGTCGCACGTCGCGCGATCGCAAGCAGGCCTGTGAGGCGGACGCGGCAAGACGCGACTGCGCGATCGTGCCCCCGTTCGACGACCCGTGGATCGTCGCCGGTCAGGGGACGTGCGGGCTCGAACTGCTCGAGCAGGCGCCCGACGTCAGGCGGGTGCTGGTGCCGGTGGGCGGCGGAGGATTGCTGGCAGGCATCGCGCTGGCGGTTCGCAGTCGGCGTGCCGACGTCGAAGTGATCGGCGTCGAGCCCGATGCCGCCGCCTCGATGTCGGCGGCGCTGCGCGCGGGCGCACCGGTCGAGATCGACGTCGGCTCGACCATCGCCGACGGCTTGAAGCCGGTCCAGGTTGGCGTGCTCAACTACGCCGTTGCGTCGCGACTCGTGGCGCGCGTGATCACCGTGAGCGACGCGCAGATCCGTGCCGCGATGCGGCTCCTCATCGAGCGCTGCAAGCTGGTGGTCGAGCCTTCGGGTGCGGCGACCGTCGCCGCTTGGCTCGCGCTCGACGACGCTGCCGCCGGAGGAGTCACGGTGGCCGTGCTCTCCGGCGGCAACGTCGACTGCGATCGGCTGGTGGCGCTGCTCGCCTGAACTCAGCGGTCGCGGACGGTTCCGAAGTCGCCGCTGCAGGCCGACTCCATCTCCTGCGGCTCGACATCCCCGGACCGGAAGGCCTTCAGATCCTCGCTGCTAATGAGGATCACGAGGCGCTTCGAATCTGGGAGTTGAGCTTGGCGCGACGTCCGACCAAGCCGACCGAAGAGCGTTGCGACTGGTGGTTCCGAAGCACCGGCGAGGCCGACGACGGCTCCGGGGACAGGGTTTCCGTTCGACTGCGTGACGTAGCCCGACAGCACTTGTTGCTGCGACACCGACGGCGTCGCGACCACCACGATGGCGAGCTTTTCGCCACGCGCGAACTCGAGCTTGGCTCCGAAGCGCCAGGCAGTGTCGAGTGCGGCCTGCTTCAGCGATCCGAGCGCTGCAGGATCGAACGCGAACTGGCGCACCGGAGACTCTGCGTCCCAACTGCGAGCGGCGCGCACCCACTCGGATTCCGTCGGGTCGCCCGTCGCGGCTGCGTTCCATTCCGCTTCAGCGAATGCGTCGAGCGCCGGCGTTGGCTTGGCGGCGGCAGGATTCGAGGGTTCGGCGGCGACGAAATCGCAGCGCACCGCGACGGTTGCGCTCAAAACTGCGCCGATCCCGGGCACAAACTCGGCGTGACTGCTGCTGGAGAGGTGGTTCTGCGCATTCAAGAAGGCGTTGGTCACGGTGCCATACGTCGAGGCGCGACGGTAATCGCCATCGAGTCCGGACTCGTAGGGATCGCTTGGCTACGAGACATCGGCATCGGCGGACGGCGGGCGGCTTGCCGCCGGATCGGCAGAGACGATCGACTCCCCCGGGCCGAAGAGGTGGGATCGACGCCAGTCCTGCGTCGGTGACGGCGCGATCGCGGGCGCTTGGTTACGCATTTTCCGATCGAGGAGCCTGCGCAGCGTCTCGACTCGTTGCCACGGTGTCGTGGCAGCGGGCGTTTTCTCTGCCTCGGATTGGAACAAACAGCAAGCCATCACGGCGGTCGCGCACCACATGGCGGTCGCGCACCACATGGCGGTCGCGCACCACATGGCGGTCGCGCACCACATGGCGGTCTCCTGCTCGAATCGTCACCGGGGCGGGCGGCGTTGGAATGAAACGGAATGGAACGGAACGAAAGGGGGAAGGCGCGAGCTGGGGGGATGCCTGCTCGGTCACTTGTTTCGATCGGCGGCCACCGCTGCAATCGGAAGCTGCCGCGAGATCACGTGAACAGCCTCACGCGCGTTCTTGATCTCACGACCGGTGAGAGCCGCGAGCGTCGTCAGTTGCTCCGTGAACCCGCGGTCGCGCTCCTCCTGCGTCTGGTCAATCGTGCGGGCGAGCGTCATCAAGTCGCGCTCGTGCCGACGCTCGAATTCGGTCAGGCGATCGTCGAGCCGCAGCACGGCGCGGGCAAGATGTTCGACTGCATCGGGATCGAGCGAGAGCGCTGCATGCGATTCCGATACGGTCACCGTCGCGAATCGGCCGCCGGAGAAGCCGGCCACGAGCGCCGCGAAGAGCAGGACGGCCGCCGCGGCGGCGCGGCGGGGGAAACGCGAACCGCCCTGCTCCCGTCTCGGGGTGGCGCCGATGACATCTTCGACGAGTTCATCGACGTCGGTGGGCGCCGCAGCTGCCACCGTGTCCGCTCCGAGCGCGGCGCGCGTGCGTGCAAGCTCGGCGAGTTGCATCGCGCAGCGGGCGCAACGCAGCGCGTGGCTCGCGACTGCCGCAGCAGCGTCCGGATCGAGTGCCGCGAGTGCCGCGAGCGGAAGGAGCGGGAGCACATCGTCGCAATCCATCGGATCACCCTCACCGTTCATCGGATCACCCTTCCTGGTCAGCCCGCAGCGCCGGCAGTTCTGGCGCGAAACTCGCACGCAACTTGAGATGCAGGCGCATCAACGCGCGCGCCAGGCAGCTCTGCACCGTCGTTCGCGGCCGTTGCACGATCGCCGCGATCTCGTTTTGCTCGAGGTCGTGGTAGTGGCGAAGGACGAGGCCCTCCCGTTCGTCGTCAGGCCGCTGCGCGAGCGCCACGCGCACCAGCGCGGCGCGCTCCCGCTCGAGCAGCGCACGATCGGGCGCGTTGTCAAACCCGACAAGCTGCCGCTCCACAGTCGTTCCCGCGACTGGTTCGAGTCGCGGTCCGGACCCGTCGCCTCCTCGGCGCAACGATCCGCGCTGCAGGTCGCGGCACGCGTTCACGGCGATCCTCCAGCTCCAAGTGCGGAAGCTCGCGCGGCTGTCGAAATCGGGTAGCCCCCGCCAGACCTTGAGCCACGCGATCTGTCGCGCGTCCTCTCCGTCACGCCGATCGCCTCGGAGTCGCGTCGTCAGCTCAAGCAACGCCCGATCGTGCCGCTGAACGAGACGCTTGAACGCCGCGCGGTCGCCCGCGCGCGCCTCCTCGACGTCCTCACGATCGGCCGCGTCGTGCTCCAAACCACGGCTCTCCGCCCGCCCCGACCTCGCGCAGTGGTCTCCGTTGCGCCCCCTTCGACGCCGCCGGAAGTTGGCGCGACGAAGGAAAACCGCTCAGGGTTGCTTGCCTTTCCCAGCCCGCGGGTGCGCTCCGTCGTACACCTCGCGCAGGCGACGGGCGGAAAGGTGGGTGTAGATCTGGGTGGTCGTGACCTGCTCGTGGCCAAGCAACTCCTGCACGGTTCGCAGGTCGGCGCCGCGTTCGAGCAGGTGGGTGGCGAAGGAGTGGCGAAGCGTGTGCGGACTGGCAGTCGCGGTCACTCCAGCGGCGGCGAGGTGGCGCACAACCAAGCGATGGACGCTCCGGGTCGTGAGCGGGCCTCCGCGTCGATTGAGGAAGATGAAGTCGCTGCCGGGTCTCGCTTTGGCCAGACTTGCCCCGCGCAACGCGAGGTAGCGATCGAGCGCGAGCCGCGCGGGACCTCCGAGCAGGCCGATTCGCTCCTTGCGCCGCTTCCCTAGCACCAAGAGCGTGCCGTCCGTCTGCAGCGAAGTGAGCCGGAGTCCGGTGAGCTCGGAGACGCGCAGGCCGGCGGAATAGAGGACTTCGAGAATCGCTCGGTCTCGCACGGCGAGGAACTCGTCGCCTGCCGGCGCGCCAAGCAATTGGCCGAGATCAGCGCCCGAGAGGACCTTCGGCAACGTCCTCCGCCGGCGCGGAAGACGCAGTCCCGCAGCCGGATTGCCTTCAAGTGCTCCGTTGTTCTCGAGGAAGCGCAGGAAGCCGCGCACGGCCGCGAGGCGGCGCGCCAAGCTGCGTTCGCTGTCGTGACCGGCACCCTCGCGCCGGTGCTGCACGAAGTGACGGATGTGGAGCAGCGTCAGTTGACGCGGCTCGACGACCCCGCGGTGGCGCATCAGCTCGAGAAAATCCACCAGATCGTGCTCGTACGCCCGCAGCGTGTGGGGGGAGCGAGCGCGCAGCTTCAGTTCTTCGATGAATGCGTCGAGGTGGCCGAACACGTCAGTGCGGACGGTAGGATCGCCCTCGCGCGTGTCAAACCGGTGACCGCTGGTGCGCGCAAGTTTCGGGAGGGCGTCCTCGTTCGATCCCAAGCGCGCGGCCTGCTCGAGACGGTGCGCTGCGTCGATGGCGCGGCGCCGTTTCTGGCCCGCCACCAGGAGCGACTGGCGACCTCTTGGTCGCGCTGGTTCACTGGCGCGGCGATCGACTTGGCTGCGGTCGCCGGGTCGGCGATTGCTGCGACGAAGCGCGGTCGAGGCTTGGTTCGTGTCGCCTGCCTGGTCGCCGTCCGCGGCAAGTCGGCAGAGGTCAGCGTCACCCGTCGACCGCTGCCGCCACCACCCGCGCGCTGGTGCGTCGCGCTCGCGCCGAAGCCGCGACCTGAGCCGAAGGCGCGGCGATGCCACAAGCAGGCCGATCGCCGCGGAATCGAGGAACTCACGGTCACGGGTGCCAACGAGACTCTGCTTTGGGATGACGCGCACTCCCTGCTCGAAGGGACGCACAGCAACTTGTTCGTGCTCGTCGGCAGCGAGTTGATCACGCCGCCGGTGGCGTACGGTCTCGTGCCGGGCGTCGTACGGGCCGAACTCTGCGAGCGTGCCGCGGCGTTCAAACTGACGGTGACGGAGCGCACCGTGACCGCCGCTGATCTCGTCACCTGCGATGCCTTGGTGCTGACGGGGTGCGGAATCGGCATCGTCCCGGTCACTGAGTGTGACGGTCGGCCGGTCGGCTCACCGAACGGTCGCGCACGCGTCCAGCGGCTGCACGTCCGGCTGTTTCCCGGGGGGTGATACGATCCCGAGCCGACGCGACGATTCCCCTCGATCCGTGAAGTTTGGCGGCGTCTGCGTGCGGAGGATGGAGCCCATGATGCGGACCGTGTTGAGGTCGCTGCGTGCGCTGGTGGCGACCGGCGCCGCCCTGCTTGCGGCGGGAGCGATGGCGTCGATGGCAGCGGCACAAGTGTCCGTCGACGATCGGATCGAGAGCCTGCAGGATCTGGTCAAGAAGAAGAGCGACGACCAAGCGACAGTCGTCATCGACGGCCTCGCGCAGGCGTTCGCCGGGATGGTCGACGAGGACAAGAAGAAAGCGGTCGCGGCGCTCGAAAAGTGCCTCAACGCCCGGCGCGAAGAGGGTGACGACAAGCTCTTCGAGGCGGTCGTCAACGCCTTCGCGAATTGCGGCGAGCCGGGTCAAAAGGCGACGCTCAAGTCGCTGAAAGCGCCAAACGTCGACAAGCGCGCGGGTGTCCTCGAGGCAGCGCTGCGTTCACTCGGCTTTCACAAAAACCCTGCGAACGTGAAGGCATTGGTCGACTATCTGGTGCACAACGAACCGCGCGTCGTCGCCGGCGCTGCCGCCGCTTTGTCGAACTACGGCGAGCAGCCCGAAAAGTCACGCAAGCCGATCGTCGAGGAGTTGATCAAGAACTACTCGCAATACGCTTCGGCGGCGTCCAACACGCAGGCTTCAAACAAGGACAAGGGTGTCGCCCAAGAGCGCCTCAACGTGGTCGAGAAACCATTCAAGGAAGCGTTGCTCAAGCTGACCGGGTCCGATTTCAAGGACGCCCCGGCGGCGCAGAAGTGGTTCAACGACAACAAGTCGAAGAAATGGCCCGATCCGACCGCTGCGGGTGGTGGCTCGTGACCTTTCGGCCGCGTCCAAGCGATCCCGGCTCTTGGGACGATTGAGCCTCCGGCTGCTGATGGCGGCGGCGCTGGTGGCTGCTGCGGGAGGGTGTGCGGAACCCCGCGACCCCTACACGCTGCGCGGCGCACAGGTCGAGTCGCGGACCGAAGGCGACTTGGCGCTGTTCTGGGGCTGGTGCGACGCCGACACGATCGCGGTCGTTGCGCCCTATCACGCTGCTGACGCGCGAGACCGCTGGCTGCAGGAGAGCGTGACGCAGGCGACCGGTGATGCTGTCGCACGTCGTTGCCTTGCGCTGTCGTTGTTCCGCTTCGGCGACGCAGGAGCATTCGTGTTGGCGATGCCTGACTCGCCGATCACGCTGCAGCGCGGGCCGGGAAGATGCATCAGTCTCGCTCCGTCCGAGGTGCTCGCCACAGTCACGGGCCCCGCAGACGCGAAGTTGCTGGCTTCGGCGCTCGGCGCGAATGGGGTCCCGAAGTTGTCCGCAGGCCAGTCGCTCCGACTGCTCGTCGTGGTGCCGTCGGGGTGGGAGCTCGCCGATTGCACGGCGGTCGAGTTGGGGGGCGCGGGCGGCGTCGTCACGCTGGCTCCGGCGACGGTCGGCGCAGTGGCGTGGGACGAGTTCCGCTCGCAACCGGGTCGGACGCGGTTCGAGCAACTCGTCGGTGGCGCGCGTGGACCGACTCGAGCGAGCCGAGTAGAGGGCAGCAACGATGGCCAGACGGACGGTTTCGACGGACGGTGAAGCTGCGCTCGTGGCGACGGAGGGCGAAGCTGTGGCTCGCAGCGGAGGAATCGGCGGAATCGCGTTTGGCATCCTCGTCGGCGCCGGGGCTGTGTGGACAGCGATCGAATGGCGGCGGGCGCCGTCTGACGGGTTCGCGGCGAGCGAAGCGCGGCTGCAGTCGCTCGAAGCGCGACTGATCTCGATCGAGACGCAACAGCGCACGCTGGCGAACCTGCCTTGGCTTGCCACCGAGGGCGGTGCGACGCTCGGCGCGGCGAAGGGCAGGCCCGAAGGGGTCACACCGCTGCGAGCCGATGCCGTGGCCTATCACGCCGGTAGCGCGGGCGCGCTTGGCGGAAAACCGGTCGAGGAGAACGATGCGGCGGTGCGCCGACGCGAAGGGGTAGAGGAATCGGTGATGGCGCGCGCGCTCGACAAGGCGTCTCGCCTTTCGGCTGCGCTTGGCGAGGTCGGAGCGCACCTTCCGATCGCAAGTCCAACGGCGGCATCGGCCGCTTCCGGCGGCGGTGGATTCGGTTCGGAGCCGGTGAACGCAGCGCTCATTCCGAGCGTCGCGGACGCCGCCGCGGAGGCGACAAGGGGTCCCGATCCTGAAGCGGTCACCCACGCCTTCAATGCGTTGCTGAAGGACGCCGGACTCGATCGCTGGTATCTGCTCTCAGCGGAGCCTCTGGTCGCCGATCATGCGCTCGGCGCAGTCACCCTGGCGGTGCGCGGCGTACGCGGAACGGCAACCGGATCGCTGGTGGCTGAACGGCTGATGTTGGAACGCGACCCGATCACCGGCGTCGCGGCGTTCGTGGCCTCCGGCGCGCACGGAATCGAGGACGGGATCGAAGTCCACTACGAGGGCAGCCGCTACCGCATCGAGATCCCCGGCGTGCTACCGGTTGAGCTTGTTCCGGCCGAGTTGCGCGAGCTATTCGCGCTCGGGGCACCACCCCCCGCGGGTGCCGCGTTCGAGCGTGGCGCCGCCGTCGCTCTGGTCAACCGCGTCCTCGAGCTTGAAAAAGCGTTTGTGCTGCGCCTGCGCGAGATCGAGAAGTTCGAGGGCGAGCGATTCGTCAAAGCCGTGATCGACCTCGATTTCGACGAGGAGGGCAAGGCGCGGCAGACGGTGCTGGCCGACGAAGCCTGGTTCGAGCTCGATCCGGCGGCACGCTATGGCGAACTCTGCTGCGAAGGCGGCGTGATGATCGAGAAGGGCCAGAAGCGTCCGCTGTTTCGCGGCCACCTGCGCATCCCCCTGCGGGACTTGACCCCCGAGCACTGGAAAGGGGTCCCAGGCGTTCATCGCGTGATCGGGCAATGACGCTTCGACTCGTTACTTGGTCCAATTCTTTTCCGGGCCTATAGTTGCAGCGCCTCGATCGCTCGGCGACCGGGGTAGCAGGACCCGAACGAGACCCCCTTCGCCGGCTGCGTCGCCATGCGTCGCCGGCGTTTGATCGTTGCAGGACACGGTGCACCGCTCATTGAACGGATTCGGCGGAGCCGAGCGGTCCCACCACTTGGCGGAGTGGCGTTTTTTCCGCGCAGCAGTTGGAGCGCAACGGCTGAAGCGCGGCGGTTGCAAGTGCAGAGGCGAGTAGGCGTCGCGCGCTGCGACGACCTGCTTTCAGGTGCGTCGAGGGGCTCGTTCGCGGTCGGGATCGACTACACGGCAGTGCGGTCCTGGTGACCGCAGCGTCGCAGGCGGGGACTTCGCTGTCCTGCGCGTGCGCGCCGCCGCAGGGGAACGCCGCGATGGAAACTTGGGTCGTCGTCCTGATCGTGGTCGTCGCGGCTGCCGCCGCCGCCACGGCCGCGTTCTACTTCGCGCGTCGCGCCGCTCCGGCTGCGCCTCCGATCGAAGCGCCGCCGCCCCCTGCAAAGATCATCCACGTTCCTGCGAGTCAGGAGGAGATTGACCGAGCGCAGGTCGAGGCGCGGCGAGTTCGGGCCGAAGCGGAAACGCAGGCTGCTGCGGTCCGTCAACAGTCCGATCAACTGCGCCAGCACAACGACCAGTTGCGCCAACAGGGCGATCAGCTGCGCCAGCAGTCGGAGCAGACCGCGCAGCGCGAGCGCGCGCGCATCGACAGCGAGCTGCGGGAGAAGCGGCAGCGTTTCGATACCGAGATCCAGGCCGAGGCCAAGGACCACCGCGACAAGGTCCTCGAGGTTGAGCGACGTCTCGCACGCAAGGAAGCCGAGGCCGAAAAGGAGCAGCTGCGCATTGAGGTGCGCGAGAAGGAGATCAGCTCCGAGAAGGAGAAGCTCGAGAAGCAGCTCGTCGAAGTGAAGAGCAGGGACGAGCAGCTGCAGGCGACGCTCAAGCAGGAGGAACAGAAGCTGCTCGAGATCGCGCAGCTCACCGCGCAGGAAGCGCGCGACGTCGTGATGAAGAAGTTCGAGGAGGAGTGTCAGGGCGACTTGGCGAAGTATCTCGAGAAGAAGGAGGAGGAGCGCAAGGAGCGGTCGGAAGAGATCGCGCAGCGCATCGTCGGTACCGCGATCCAGCGTTGTGCCGTGCGCTACGTCTCCGACACCGTCGTGTCGGTGATCGACCTGCCGAGCGACGAGATGAAGGGCAAGATCATCGGCCGCGAGGGCCGCAACATCCGCGCTATCGAGAAGGCGACCGGCGTCGACGTGATCGTCGACGACACGCCAGGCGTCATCGTGATCTCCTGTTTCGACGCGGTGCGGCGCGAGATCGCCCGCCGCGCGCTCGAGAAGCTGATCAGCGACGGCCGAATCCATCCGGCGCGGATCGAGGAGCTGATCGAGGCGGAGAAGAAGGGGATCGACGAGGACATTCGCAACACTGGCAAGAAGGTGTGTGCCGACCTCGGGCTGCAGAAGGTCCACCCGCAGATCCAGTTCTTGGTCGGGCGGCTCAAGTACCGGAGCTCGTACGGCCAGAACGTGCTCGAACACTCGATCGAGATCGCGCACATCATGAGTTCGATCTGCGCCGAGCTGAAGCTCGACCCGCTGATCGGCAAGCGTTGCGGCTTGCTGCACGACATCGGCAAGGCGATGACCCACGAGCTCGACGGCAGCCACGCGGTGCTCGGCGCCGATCAGGCCCGCCGATTCGACGAGCAGCGGTTGATCTGGAACGCCATCGGCGCGCACCACGAGGACATGCCCTACGAGACCACCTACGCGGTGCTGACGCAGGTCGGTGACGCGATTTCGGCCGGCCGTCCCGGCGCACGGCGCGACTCCGTCGAACAGTACGTCGAGAGGCTCGAGAAGCTCGAGGCGACGGCGACCTCGTTCGAGGGCGTAGCGTCGGCGTACGCGGTGCAGGCCGGCCGCGAGCTGCGTGTGCTGGTCGATGCCGACAAGATGGACGACAACATGGCGCTGCTGACGGCGCGCAACATCGCCAAGAAGATCGAGGACGAGCTCACCTACCCCGGCGAGATCAAAGTCACCCTCATCCGCGAGCGCAAGGTGACCGAGATCGCGCGCTGAGCGCGTCTCGATGGCGGACATGAGCTCGCAGAATCGGATCACGGGGGCAGCGACTTCGTCGCAGGTGGCCGTGTTCGAGGCACGCCTCGACGACCGCAGGCTGCGGATCGAAGCGGCCTTGCGCGAGTGGCTTCTGCCGCCGGACGGCGATGTCGTGCCCGCGCTGCGCGATGCTTGCGAGTACGCGGTGCTGGGTGGTGGAAAGCGCTTGCGACCACTGGTCGCCCTGCTGGTTGCGGAGGCCTGTGGCGGCAACTGCAGCGCCGCGCTCGCTGCGGGCGCCGCGCTCGAGTTCGTGCACTGCTACTCGTTGGTGCACGATGACCTGCCAGCCATGGACGACGACGACTTCCGCCGCGGTCGACCGACCTGCCACAAGGTGTTCGGCGATGCGATCGCGATCCTGGCCGGAGACGCTCTTCTCACCCGCGCGTTCGAGGTGGTTGCGCTTGGGATGCCGGCGGAGGTCGTGCCGGCCGCGGTGGCCGACCTCGCTGCGGCCGCGGGCGTCGCCGGAATGGTGAATGGCCAAGCCGGCGACCTGCTCGGCGAAGGCCAGGACCCGACCGAGGAGCGAGTGCGCTGGATTCATCTGCGCAAGACCGCGGCGATGTTCCGTGCGGCAGCGACGATGGGGGCCCGCTGCGCCGAGGCGTCGCCGGCGCTGATCGCTGCGGCGGCGACCTACGGCGAGTCCCTCGGGCTGGCGTTTCAGGTCGTTGACGACCTGCTCGGCAAGAGCGGCGACCCACGCCGGACGGGAAAACCGGTGGGCAAGGATGACGAGCGGGGGAAGCTCACCTATCCTGCCGCCCTCGGCGAGGCTGCCGCCCGGCAGCGTGCAATCGAGATCACGGCGCGCGCCCATGCGGCCGCGCGCTCATTTCCACGGCCAGAGGACCTGCT
Organism: Planctomycetota bacterium; assembly: GCA_009691715.1. GTDB lineage: Bacteria > Planctomycetota > B15-G4 > B15-G4 > SIAN01 > SIAN01. The sequence continues at coordinate 14,760 of SIAN01000002.1, read as the reverse complement.
GCAACTCGCGTTCGGGCTTCAGGAACGAATCGCCTAGGACCCGTGATGATCCTTGAACAACTGACACGCTCGAGTGACGTCAAGAGCCTCCGCCATCACGAGCTCGCGGAGCTATGCAACGAGATCCGCCGCAAGATCCTGGCGACCGTGACCACGAACGGTGGCCACCTCGGATCGTCGATGGGGGTGGTCGAACTGACGGTTGCGCTGCACAGGGTCTACGACTTCCCGCGCGACCGGCTCTTCCTCGACACCGGTCACCAGTGCTACCCGCACAAGCTTCTCACTGGACGCTTCGATCGCTTCCACACGTTGCGGCAGAAGAACGGCATCTCCGGCTTCCCGAACAAGGATGAGTCGGAATACGACCTGATGACGTCGGGCCACGCGGGCACGGCGGTCTCCATGGCGCTTGGCGCGTGCATCGGCGATGCGCTCGCGAGCGACACCCGTAAGACCATCGCCGTCGTCGGCGATGCCAGCGTCGTGTCGGGGATGTCGCTCGAGGCGCTGAACAGCGCCGGCCATCTCGATCGCGATCTGCTCATCATCTTGAACGACAACGAGCAGTCGATCGGGCGCACCGTCGGCGCCTTGTCGCGCGTCCTCTCCAAGGTGCGCATGTCGAAGCTCTATGCGAGCGCGCGCCACGCGGTCGAGAAGCTCGAAGAGCTCGTCGCCAAGATCCCGCGGATCGGCGAGCGGGTCGAGAAGGGCGTGCACGACTTCGCCGAGCATCTGCGCCACGTGATCGCGCCGGGCAAGATCCTCGACGCGTTGGGGTTCCGCTACTTCGGCGTGTTCGACGGCCACGACCTTCCGGGCATGGTCGAAGTGCTCGAAGCGATGCGCGCCCAGCCGGGCGTGAAGCTCCTGCACGTGCTCACGGTGAAGGGCAAGGGCGTCAAGGGCTGCGAGGAGGATCCGCTCGCGCTGCACGGCGCGAAGCCGGGCGACAGCTTCACGCTCGAGTGCGACGCGGCGTGCAAAGTCGACAAGGTCGAGATCCCGGCGGCGGCGGGATCCACAGCGCCGCCGAAAAAGGCGGCGCCCGCCAAGACCGAGTTCGCTCGCGTCTTCTCCGAGGCGATCCTGGCCGAGGCGGCCACCGACCCGCGCATCTGCGCGATCACCGCCGGGATGCCTGACGGCACTGGCCTGCGCCCATTTTCCGAGCGCTTTCCCGACCGCTTCTTCAACGTCGGCATCGCCGAACAGCATGGCGTCGCGTTTGCATCGGGCCTCACCATCGGCGGCCGAAAGCCGGTCTGCGCGATCTACTCCACTTTCATGCAGCGCGGCTACGACCAGGTGTTCCAGGAAGTCGCGCTGCAGAGGAACCCGGTGATCTTGGTGATGTCGCATGGCGGGCTCGCCGGCGACGACGGCCAGACCCATCACGGCTTGTTCGACATCGCGTTCCTGCGCGCGATCCCGGGCGTGACGCTTCTTTCGCCGCGAGACGGTGCCGAGCTCGAAGCGATGTTCCGGTTCGCGCTGCATCACGACGGCCCGATCGCGATCCGCTACCCGAAGGCCGCCACCACGGCACCCGGAAGGCCGATCGCCGCCATCGAGCTCGGCCGAGCTGAAGTGCTGCGGGAGGGCGACGATGTCGCTCTGATCGGCTACGGGCCGATGAGCGAGATGGCACTCGAGGCGGCAACGCTGCTCGACGCGGCTGGCGTGTCGTCGACGGTGGTGAACGCGCGCTTCGCGAGGCCGCTCGACGGCGAGTTCTACCGCGGCATGCTGGCGTCGCACCGCTTCGCGGCAACGATCGAGGAAGCGGCGCTGAACGGCGGCTTCGGATCGGCCGTGCTCGAATTTGCGGCGCGCGAAGACTCCGGCGCGCGCATTCGCTGCCTCGGGGTTCCCGACCGGTTCATCGCCCATGGCACGCGGCCGGAGCTGCTGGCCGAACTCGGGCTCACGCCAACCGGCGTGCGCGACACCATTCTCGGATTGATGCGTGAAACCGCCGACGTCCGCATTGCTGCTGGTTGACGGCCGCGACCCGCGTTCGCTCGACGAAGCGGCGCGGATCGGCAAGTGGTTGGCGGCGCGATCGATCAAGGTCAGCCGCACCGACCTGCAACGCGGTGCGCGCCGCGTTGGTGCAGCCGATCTCGCGATTGCCCTTGGCGGCGACGGCACGTTCCTGCGTGCGGCCCGGGCGCTCAGGCGCGCGGCCGGGCCTCTCGTCGGCGTCCGGCTCGGCTCGTTCGGCTACCTCGCCGAGCTCGAACCGGGCGATTGGGAGGACGAGCTGACGCGGCTGGTCGAGGGCCATGGAAACGTCGAGAAGTGGCTGCGGTTGCGAGTCCGCGTGCGCGCGCCAGGAGGCCGAGTTCGCGAGTTCGGTCCGGTGCTGAACGAGGCCGTCGTCACGGCCGCGCGTGTGGCGCGTCTAGTCGAGTTCACGCTGCGCATCGACGGCGAGGACGTGACTCGGTTTCGCGGCGACGGGATGATCGTGTCGACCCCGGTCGGCTCGACCGCCCATTCGCTGGCCGCCGGTGGGCCGATCGTCGACCGCACCGACCGATGTCTGCTGCTGACGCCGCTCAATTCGCAGGCGCTCACCTACCGACCGCTGGTCCTGCGCAGCTCAAGACGGGTCGAGCTCTTGGTGCAGCAGGCGCGCCACGGCACCGCGCTCACGATCGACGGTCAGGAGACTCTCGAAGTCGAGTCGGGCACAGTGATCGAGGTGACGGAGTCGGAACAGGATCTCCACGTCGCCACGGTGGTCCAGCGGACGCGCTTCCGCACGCTCCGCGAGCGGCTGAAGTGGGGCGACCCGCTCGTGCCCGGGCGCTGACCCCTGGGGCCGCCGCGTTTCACCCGGCGCAGCGATTGCGAGGCGTCCGGCGCACGGCGTCCGATCGAGTCGGTCGCGGACCCGTGAACCTGCATTACCCGGCGGCTCCCCCGTGACCACAGGTGGGCTGCCTTGCTATCCTCCCGCGGTTTTCCGGGCGAGCGCTGGACGCGAGCGTGAGTCCGGGACGGCGCTGAAAGCAGAACGAGAGCGATGCCGAGCAACGCTCGCAAGGAGAGCACTTTGAAGCCCTTTTGCGCACTGGCGACGTTGGTGATGGGCGCGGCGCTGTCGAGCGCAGCGCTAGGACAGACGACGACGCTTACCGTCAACGGAGTGACGGCGAGTGACAACTCCGGCACGGTGACGGTCAAGGCCGGCACGACGCTGTCGGTGACGATCACCAACGCTGCGATGGTGAACCGGCCCTACGGATTGTTCGGCGCGACCGCGAACACCGGCGCCGGCACCGGCTGGTACCTCGCGACCAATACCGTGCCGAACCCCGACAAGAACCCGTTCCCGATGCTGACGGGCGTCGCGACCAGCGTCGTCGAAGCCGACTATCCGCCGCTCGACATCACGCCCGACCGCAGCGCGAATCCGCGCATCAAGCTCGGCGGCAGCGGCTCGGTCACCCTAACCTTCAAGGTTCCGGTCGGCTCGACCGGGACGCAGTTCCTGCAGGCCGCCGTCCTCGAGAGTTCCGGCACTTCCACCGACTTCAGCAACGCGATTGCAGTCACCTACGCCGCGCCCGGAAACGCGGCGCGGATGATCGTCTCGCGCAGCACGACATCGGTCGACGCGGCTGCCTTCGGCGTGCTTCAGTTCAGCGGCGGCAGCCCGACCGGCGCGACGTTCACCGCCGACTCGACGTTCACCAACATCAAGGTCGAAAACATCGCCCTCGCTGACATCAACGAGTGGGCGACCCACCAATTGGGCAACGTTGCCGACAAGGCGCGCGAGGTCGATTTTTTCGACGCGACGTTCGGCCCGACCTTGAACAACGACAACCACGAGTATCCCCGGCTCAACCTTCCGGCCGCGGGCGCGGTCTCGGCCCGGGTGCTCATGCGCTGCTTCGACAACGTCACGCAAGAGGCGTTCTTCCTGGTGGTGAACCAGGGCGACAACCCGAACAAGGTCGGCATCGACCTGTTCGCGGTCCCCGGAACCCGGTTCAAGGACTCGGTGACGCCGACGGCCAACTCCTGGAAGGGTGGGATCTTGGTCAGCCCCGACGGAACTCGGGCCGCAGCGATCTACGACGACAGCAGTGGGTCGATCAACCCGAAGCTGTTCCTCTTCACGACCGACGGCAGCACGCCCTACCTCGACGCGCTGAGCAATCCGACCAACATCGTCGACGTGACCGCCGCTGGGACGACGAACTTCAGCCTCTCGAACACGCTGCGCGCCGCCGCCTTCAGCGGCAACTTCTTCTTTTACACGCGGGACCAGGGCGCACCGGTCGTGCAGCAGGTGTTCTCGGTCGACTTCCGTGCCACGCGGCCAGTGGCCACACAGGTGTCGATCGCGGCAAACGCTGGCTACAACACCTCCACCGCCTCGGCCGTCGTCGACACCGTCGCCGATCGCTCATTCCTGCGGGCTCGCGATGATGCGTCGCTGATCGTCTTCCTTGCCGGCGACACCTTTGTCGCCGCGTCCGCCACGGTTCCCGACCACATTCAGAAGGGTGACTGGTACGCGATTGATGAATCGAATCCGGCAGTCGCTGTGAACTTGACTTCATTCCGGCTCTACCCGTTGCTAACCGGAACGGCGCCGAAGATGTGCTCAGTGGGTGAGACCTACAACGGCGTCAACGGTCAGGCGAGCCTCTCGCCAGACGGATCGACCCTCGCCTTCGTCTCGATTCACAGCGAAGAGAACTCGACGGCGGGCGAGGACGACGAGGTCTACGTCTGCAGCACGGCCGACAGCGACGGCAACAAGGTCGGCGACGACGCCGGCGACTCGCTCTTCGTGGACGGTCAGGTGACCTTGCTGTCGCGCATCGGAACGGCGGTCAGCGTCGGCCTCGACGACGGCGTCGATCTGTACATGGCAAGCGACGACGACCTCTACTTCTTCTACGGCTTCGACACGTCGGCCACTGACAAGTTGATGGACCTCTTCCACTGGCGGCCTTCGACGCAGGTCCTGACCAATGTGACGCGCGGTGGTGCTGCACCATTCGTGACCGCAGGCACGATCCTGCCGGAGGGGATCTTCTTCTCGCCCAACCGGCGCTACTTCTACTTTGCTCGCGGCCTCACCTCGACGACGGCGAAGACCAACTTGGTTGGCGTCGACACGACCACGATCAAGTGCTTCAACGTGACTGGAACCGAGTTCGCGGGTGCCACCACGGCGGACACCGAGAACGGCGGTGTCGCGGGAGAGAACTTCAACTGGCACCTGAGCTACGCGGGCGGCCTCTACCCGTCACTCTGCACCTTTTCGGCGCAACTCGAAGCCGCGGCGACCGCCCAGCAAAACGTCTGGCTCTTCGACGCCAACTTCCCGACGGCGGCGATCCAGATCACCGCCGACACCGCGACGCAGAACGTCGACTCTCTCTCGGCGAGCCCCTACCACCTCGGCTTGTCGTGGTCCTTCAACCGCGTGACTTCCGATCTGGCGAACATCCAGTACCAGGACCTGCTCTTCTACTTCCGCGACAGTCTGATCGACCCGCTCACGACGACGACGTTCACCGCGTCGGTGACGCTCGATGCGTGGAGCTGGGTGCGAACGGCTACGACGAACGATCCGAGCGGAGCTGCACCGCCTGCGCTGCTCGTCGGCATCGGCAACACGGGCGTCGACAACGCCAGCGACGCGCGCTTCTATTACTTCTCTCTGAATGGGACGTCAGACCAGGATTTCGACGACGGCACCCACGAAGTCGGCACGACATCCGTCGGCGGCGGTCCGTTCTCGGGCTTCATCCAGGTCTACGCGACCGACGTGAACTGATCCGGCGTGAACGGGAGCGGGGCGCGCCGTGGCACACCAGCCGCGGATCACGCGGTGATATCGAAGTACAGCATCAACTCCCCGCGAGCGGACTCGCCGCTCGCGGGGAGCGTTCGTTGATGGGGGGGCGACTCAGCGCCCGACCAGCCGCTCGTAGGTTGCGCGAGCGATCGTCGTCGAATCGGTGCCCTGCAGCAGCGCGCGGCCGTCGCGGAAGAGCGACAGCGTGAGGCCGTCGCGGCGCAGACGGACCAAGTAGCGCGATCGCTCCACCGTGCCGAGGCCGTGCCAGCGCGTCGCGATCGAATCGAGATCGAGTTCGGCCGTGCCGTCGCGCGCGGCGATCTGCACTGTGTCGCGGCCGCAGAGCTTGGCATCGACATCGTCCTCCGTCGCGTCGAGCGCCGGCCAGCTCTTGCGCGCACACACCGGGCAGTCGCCCGATCGCTCGCCGGGCTTGAGGGCGAGCGCGCGGCCTTCCCACGGCTCGAGATGCCAGAGCCGTCCGGCGCGCCGGTCCCCGGCCAGCCAGCGCAGCGCCTCGCTGCACTGCAGTGCGGCAATCAAGGCCGGCAGCGGCGTGAGCACGCCGACGGTGTCGCAAGTCTCGACGCCGGCAGCCGTCGCGGCCGCAGGGAAAAGGCAGCGCAAGCACGGCCCCTCTTCGGCGTCGATCCGCAGCACGGTGCCGACGCCGCCGACAGCGCCGCCGTACACCCAGGCGCACCGCTCGCGACGGCACCAGTCATTGATCAGGAACCGGCCCGCGAAGTGATCGAGACCGTCGAGGACGAGGTCGCATCCGCCGAGCAGCCGGTCGATCGAACGGCGGGTCAGTTCCGCGACGAGCGGCTCGAGTCGCGTCGGCCCGCCGATGGCCGCGAGGCGCATCGCGGCCGCCTCCGCTTTCGGACGGCCGAGCCGCGCGTCCTCTTCAACGTAGAGGCCCTGGCGCGCCAGGTTGCTCTCCTCGACCAGATCGCGGTCGATCAGGCGCAGGGTGCCGATGCCGGCGCGCGTGAGATGGTCGGCGATCCAGCTGCCGAGCCCGCCGAGGCCGACCACCGCGACCGTCGCCGCAGCGCTACGCTCCTGCCCTTTCGTGCCGAAGGGCGCGAAACGGACCTGGCGGCTGAAGCGATCGTCGAGCGGATTCGGTTCCAAGCGAGGCCCTCGCACCGCGACTCTATCGACGGTGCGGCGGTGCGACGGAGTGCGTGATGCGTTGCGTGGTGATCCGGGAGCACGGCTCGTTCGATCGCCTGTTGCGCGAGGAGCGACCCGATCCGCTGCCTGGCCCCGGCGAACTGCGGATCGCCGTCAAGGCCGCCGGACTGAACCACCTCGACACCTGGATCCGTCGCGGCATCCCGGGTGTCAAGTATCCGCTGCCGATGATCCCCGGCTGCGACGCGGCGGGCGTCGTCGACGCCGTCGGTCCTGGCGTGACGACCCATCAGCTCGGCGACGCGGTTCTGCTCGCGCCCGGGATCGGTTGCGCCGGCTGCGGTCGCTGCACGGCGGGCGAAGACCACCTCTGCCGCCATTACGGCATCTTCGGGGAGAGTCGCGACGGCGGTTGCGCCGACTTCCTCGTGGCGCCGGCCCGCAACTTCTTGCCCAAGCCCACGGCGCTGACCTACCCGGAAGCCGCGAGCATCGGCCTCACCTTCCTCACCGCGTGGCACATGGTGGTCGGCCGCGCCGCGCTCGCGCCGCATGAGACGATCCTGGTGCACGCCGCCGGTTCCGGGGTCTCAGTCGCCGCCATCCAGATCGCGCGCCTCATCGGTGCGCGGATCCTGGTCACGGCGCGTGGCGCCGACAAGCTGGCACGCGCGCGCGAGCTCGGCGCGAACGAGACGATCGACTACTCGGAGAAGGAGTTCCTCGACGAGGTGCGTCGGATCACCGGCAAGCGCGGGGTCGATGTCGTGATCGACCACATCGGACAGGAGACGCTCGACCGCAGCCTGCGCTGCTTGGCGAAGGGCGGGCGGCTCGTCACTTGTGGCGGGACGAGCGGCCCCGAGCTCAAGACCGACGTCCGGCTGATCTTCTTCAAGAGCCTTTCGATCCTCGGCTCCACCATGGGCAGCCTCGGCGAGTTGCACACGGTGCTGCAGCATTTCGAGCGTGGCGCGCTCAAGCCGGTGGTGGATCGAGTGCTGCCGATGGAGCAGGTGGCGGAAGGGCACCGCATCCTCGAGGAACGGCGTGTGATCGGAAAAGTGGTGCTCGAGAATCGCTGAGAGGCGCGGAAAGGAACCGACCCGTGGACGAACCGATCGTGAAGCTCGAGCGCGACGGCGCGCTGGCGCTCGTGACGCTGAACCGCCCGGAGCGGCGCAACGCGCTGGACAAGGCGATGATCGATGCGCTGCATGGCGTGATCGATGCGCTGGCCGAGGACGAGTCGGTGGGGGCGATGATCCTCACGGGAGCTGGCGACAAGGCGTTCGCCGCGGGCGCTGACATCGCGCAACTGCGTGACCGTCGCCGCCGCGAAGCGCTGCAGTCGATCAACTCGCGCCTGTTCCAGCGCATCGAGGAGACGCCCTACCCGACGATCGCGGCGATCCGCGGGTTCTGCCTTGGCGGCGGCTCCGAGCTGGCGCTCGCGTGCGACCTGCGCGTCGCTGGCGAGACAGCGAAGTTCGGTCAGCCTGAGGTGTCGCTCGGAATCGTTCCGGGAGCGGGGGCGACCTACCGGTTGCCACGCGTGGTCGGTGCCGCGAAGGCGCGTGAGCTGGTCTTCACTGGCCGGATCCTCGATGCGACCGAGGCGCTGCGGATCGGCCTGGTGAACGAAGTGGTGGCGGACGCCGAGGTCGCGGCCGCGGCGCGCCGCATGGCCGACGACATTGTGAAGCAGGACCGACTCGCCGTGCGCTTCGCCAAGTTGCTCTTCCGCCTCGATGGCTCCGCGCGGCCGGGTGCCGGCTACATCGGCGAGGCGATGGCGCAGGCGGTGCTGTTCGAGTCGGACGAAAAGGTGCGCCGGATGACCGAGTTCCTGGAGCGCGGCAAGAAGAAGTGAGTCGGCACCGCGGCGGCCGCCGCGGTCGGAGGATCGTCGTGAAGCGTTCGAGCGCGAGCAGCAGCCCGATCGCCAGCGCCGTCGTCAGCAACGTGACGGGAAGACCGACGCGGAAGTAGGCGAGGAAGCCGATCGGCGCCGCGTTGCGCGACTGCTCGAGCACGATCAGGTTCGCGACCGAACCGACGACCGTCAGGATGCCGGCGAAGGTCGACGCCGTTGCCAGCACCATCCACATGAGTTCGGGGCGGGCGAAGCCGTCGATCCAGTCGCGCGTCAGCAGGACGAATGGGACGATCGAAACCAGCTTGCTGCCGACGATGGTGAGTCCGGTGAAGACCGCGACCTGCTGGTCGACGCTGTCGCCGAAGTGCGGCGCGATCGCCGAATGCAGGCGATCGAGCAGCCCGGTTCGGGCGAACCCGCCGCCGCCGACGAACAATCCGCTGAAGAAGAGCAGCACGCCGAAATTGACCTTGGCGAAAGCGCGGGCGGGCCGGTAGCGGCCGACCGCCATCGCGAGCAACGCGCCCAACAGCGCGACGAATGGCAACTTCTGTCCCGCGGAGAGGCCGGGGATCAGTCGTTCGACCGGCAGCAGGAATCCGGCGAGCACCAGCGTGACGACAAGAAGGAGTCGGCGGATGAGGGCACCGTGCACCCGGCGGCGAGTCGAAGGCGGCTTCGAATACGCTGCGGGCAGCTGACGCCGGAACAGGCGGAGCAACAGCAAGGCGGTCGCGCCAAGAGCGGTCATGGCGATTGGCAACTGCACGGCGAAGAAGCGGCCGAAGGAGATGCCGCTCGCGATCCCCACCAGCATGTTCTGCGGATTGCCGGTGAGCGTGGCCACGCTGCCGACGTTCGCCGAGAGGCACAGCGCCAACAGGTAGGGGACAGGCGCCAGCGCCGCGCCGCGAGTCGCCGTCAACACGATCGGCGTGAACAGCAGACAGATCGTGTCGTTGACGAAGAGCGCAGAGAGGAATCCGGAAGCGAAGACGAGCAGGACCAGCAGTTGCCGTGGCGTTTTCGCGATGCGGATGATCGCGGCTGCCACCGCGTCGAAGAACCGGGCGAGTCGAAGGTACGCGATCACGATCATCATCCCTAGCAGCAGCGCGAGCGTGTCGAAGTTGATCGCGCGGCGCGCCTCGTCCATCGACGGCACGCCGCAGCCCACCATCGCCACCGCGCCGAGCAGCGCGATGGCCGGCCGTTCGAGCCGCAGGATCGGCACGCGCGGCAGCGAGATGAGGACGTAGGTGATGGCGAAGACGACCGTCGCTGCGATTGTCTGGCCGCTCACCCGGAACTTCCGGGGCGCCACGAGCGCAGAGCCGCCGATTCAGCGCGGCGATCGAGGGATCGCAAACTTGCGCATGGGCACCGATCCGACCGCGTCCGCGGGCGCGGTCAAGCCCGTGCCGTTTGCCGAGTACTGCCGCCGACGCGAAGATGTGCCGCGATGCCGAGCCTAGGGACGCCTTTCAGCCTTTGCGTGATCACCAAGGACGAAGAGGCGCGGATCTCGCGATGCCTCGCGTCGGTGCCGTTCGCCGCTGACGTCGTCGTGCTCGACTCGGGTTCCGGCGATCGGACCGTCGAACTTGCCGCCCGAGCCGGGGCGCGGACCTTCGTCGAGCCGTTCCGCGGACATGTGCTGCAGAAGGCGCGCGCGGTCGAGCTTGCGCGCCACGACTGGGTCCTCTGCCTCGATGCCGACGAGGAGCTTTCGCCGGAGCTTGCCGCCGCGATCTCGCGCGCGCTCGCCGCCGCGGCAGCACCCGGCCACCCGATCGGCTTCGCGCTCGCGCGAAAGACCTGGTACGCGGGCCGTTTCATCGAGCACTCCGGATGGTGGCCCGAGTGGAGGCTGCGGCTGTTCGACCGGCGGTGCGGCGGTTGGACCGGCAGCGACCCCCACGATCGGGTCGAGGTGTCCGGCCCGATCGCCCGCCTCGACGGCGCGCTCTGGCACTACGCCTACCGCGACCTCGAGCACCACCTCGACAAGGTCAACCGCTACACGACGACGATGGCTCGCGGCATGGCGGCCGCCGGCACCCGCTTCGGTTGGAGCGACGTGTTGTTCCGGCCGGCGGCGCGCTTCGTCCGCATGTACCTCGTGCGGCGAGGATTCCTCGATGGCGGGCGCGGCTTCGTGCTGGCGACGATTGGCGCGTTCTACGTCTTCCTGAAGTACGCGAAGCTCTGGGAACGGACGCGCGCCGGAGGCGAGCCGCCATCCGGCGCGACGTCAAGACGTTGAACTCAGGAGGACGTTGAACTCCGAGTCGCTCGCGCGAAGCGGCGACTCGATTCAATCTGCGGCGCTGTTCAGTCCGAGTCTTTGGGCGTCATCTGGCGCCCGATCTTCCGATGACGGCGCAGGACCTTGCGGCCGCCCCTGGTCTTCATACGAGTACGAAAGCCGACCATCTTCGCGCGCTTCGTCTTGGAGTTGCGGATATTGGGCTTGCTCATGCCGGTTCCTAGTTGAGAAGGGGGAGCAGTCTAGGACCGCGCGCCGTCGGGTCAACTCGTCGCGCGCGGTGGTGGCAGCCGAGTGAGCGCCTCGGCCATCAGCTCCGCGAACGGATCGACCGCGCCCGGCGGCCCGATCGGCGCGTCGAGCAGCGCGTCGAGGCCGTCGACGACGCGCAACGCCGCAGTTTTCTGGAGCTGCTTGATGGTTGAGCGCAGGTCCTTCGGCAGCGGCGACCGGATCAAGACGTCCTGGCCATCGGCGGGGCTTCGGAGGCGGATCGCATGCGCGTGCAGCGCGAGCCGCGCCAGCAACGGCCGTTCGGTCTCCCCGCGCGGCGGTCGGTAGCCGTACTTGAGCTTCGACAGAAACAGGCTTTCTTCGCCGTCGTAGACGCCGTCGCCCAACAGCGAATGGCCGAGGTGGCGGAGGTGGGCACGGATCTGGTGGGTGCGCCCCGTCAGCGGCCGGGCGTGCACCAGCGTGTAGCCGCGGAAGCGCAGCAGCGCCCGCACCAGCGTGATCGCTGGCTTGCCGTGCCCTGGGAGCACCACCATCCGCTGGACGCGTCCGCGACGTGGTGTCAGCGGCGCGTCGATCACCTGCGGGGCCTCGTCGACCTGCCCCGATACCAGCGCGAGGTAGTCCTTCACGACCCGCCGCGCGCCGAACTCGGCGGTCAACGCGGTCTTGGATTCACGCCCGAGCGCGAACACGACCACGCCACTCGCGTGCTTGTCGATGCGATGGACCAGTTTGACGTGCGCCTCGGTCTGTGCCCGCTTGAGCATCGTCAGCAGGTCGGGTTGGCGAACGCTGCGTTCGGCCGCGGTCGCCAATCCGGTGGGCTTGTCGACGGCGATCATCGCGGCGTCGCGGTGGAGCTCCACGAGATCGCCGAGCTCGCGTGGCTTTCGCTTCGCGAGGACGTTCGCTTCGATGTCGACGACATCGCCGAACCGCAGCGGCCGCGAGTCGACGACCTCCTCGCCGTTCACCCGGACATGCCGATCAGTGATCCAGCCACGGATGGCGCCGTGGGGCTGCGCCGGGAATCGCACCCGCAGGAACCGGTAGAGGTTCATCGAGCGGCAGTCGAGGCCGACCACCAGCGAGTTGGGCGTGCCCGAATCCGAGGTCGAAAGCGCCTCGCGCTGCGACTGCGCAAGCTCATCGTCGGGCGCCTCGCGGCGACGCGGCGATCGGGCAGGTCTTCGTGGCGGTCGGTCGCGGGACGGCATCGTGGCGCCTTCGAGGCTGTGGGTCGGCGACTATTGTAGGCGCGTGGTCGCACCGCGCCGGCTTCTGCAATTCACGCTGCTCGCCATCGTGGCGTGGTCGGGGCTGCCATCGCTCGCCGGAGGCTTCCGCAGCGAGGACTGGCTCGCGCTCGAGGCCTACTCGAGGATGGATCTCCTTGACGTCTGGTCGCACCCGCATCTCGACATGCGGCTTTTCGGCTACTGGCGACCGCTTTCCGACTCGGTGACGTGGCTTCTGGCGCACACGCTAGAGCCGTGGCCGGCGGCGGTGCAACTGGCGCTGGCGATGCTGCACTTGGCAGCGGCGGGGCTCGTGGGAGTCGCCGGGCGCCGGTTGCTCGGGCTCTCGGCCGGGGCCGCCTTCGCCGCCAGCCTGGTCGCGGCGGCGCATCCGTGGTCGAGCGCCGTCGTGACCTACCTCGATGGCGGCACCTCGACCCTGATCGTTGCGCTTTGCACGCTGCTTGCGTTGGTTGCGCTCGGGCGTTGGCGCGACGGTGTCGGCGGCGCGGCTCCGCTCTGCCTCGCGACGTTGCTCGCCGGGCTGGCGTACGACGCCGCCATCGTCCTGCCGATCGTGATCGTCGTCGTGGCTCGAGTCCTGCCGCGGAGTGAACGGGCGCCGGAGCGCGGCGTGCCGTGGCCGGTGGTTGCCGTGTTCCCGCTCCTGCTGCTGCTGCGCTGGTGTGCGGTGGGCATGGCGTTCGACGGTTATCCGCTCACGTCAGAGGCCCTGCTCGAGTTCCCGCGTCGGCTCGTGCTCTGCACCGGGCGCCTTTTCGTTCCGTTTTTCGCCGAGCACGGCTCTCCGCGCGCGGCGATGTCGCTCGCGCTCGCTGCGATCGGCCTGTTGGCGCTGATCGTGGCGGTGGCGGCGCGCTCCGGAATTCCGCCCGCCGCGCGGGTCGCCGCGAGCGTGGCGCTGCGTCAGGGCGGCGCGCTGCTGCTGCTCTCTGTCGGGCTGCTCGGCTACGCGCCCGATCTCTTCGTCGGCGGTCGCGGTGCCGTTCCCGACGAATTGGTGCAGGCCTACAAGAGCTACCCCGCAGCGCTCGCGGCCGCGCTCGCGGTCGGGTGGTGGCTCGGGTTCGCCAACGGGCCGCACGACCGCGCCAGCCTCGTCTTGGCGCTGCCGGTGGTCGCACTCTTCGTCGTCTACGGCTCACCGATCCGCGACGAGCACGCGCGCGCGCAACAGTGGTCGACCGACATCGTCGCAGCCGTCGCAGCGCGCGCCGACGCGCAGCCGGCCGGCGCGCCCGATCGGTACTTGGTGGTCGAAGTCCCGACCAAGGTGCAGCGGAGCGGCCGTTCCGGCACTCGCTGTCTTCAGTTCGGTCTTCCGAACGCGCTGCGTCCGCCGCTGCACGATCCCGAGTGCTTCGCCTATCCGCTGTTCCAGCGCGAGCTCGACGGTTTCGCGGCGTGGGTGAGCGCTCCGGCCTTCGATGCGCTGGCCGCCTCCCGCTGGCTCGAGCCGCTCACCTGCCGCTACCCGATCGTCGACGGTCGGGAGCGTGTCGTCGTGGAGGCCTTGCCGCGACCGTCGCCGCCGCTCGCGGCGATCGAGCTCCTTGCCGATCTCGATGGTGTGGCGCCGGCGCCTTTCGATCTCGCGGACGCACCGCTGGTTGAAGTGGCCGCGGACAGCTCGATCGTGCTCGCGGCGTATGGGGTCGTGCCCGCCGGCTCTCCGCGCTTCTTCTTCCTGAACCGTGTCCATCCGTGCGTCAGCGACCGGATCGAGCTCGTCACCGAACTGCCGGGTCGCGCGCCGCCGCCGGCCGGAGTGCAGCGCGCTCGCATCGGCACGCCGTGGCTCCGCGAAATCGCGCACCGCTTTCCCGACGATGTCGTTTTCGTGGTGCTGGAACTGCTGGCGACGCCGGAACTGCGAGCACAAGGCGCGCCGGAGGCCGTCGTGTCGAACGTGCTCGCGATCCGGCTGCGCACCGCGCGCTAGCACCCCGATCGCGCGCGGCGGCTCGCACCGGCGACGCCCGCCTTGGTGCGAGGAGGGGGAGTTGAACCCCCACGGGTTGCCCCACTGGCTCCTAAGGCCAGCGCGTCTGCCAGTTCCGCCATCCTCGCGCAGCGGGGATTCTGGCGCGAAGGACGTCGATCGACAATCGCCGGATGGCGTCCTCGGTCACGG